>NZ_JASIUF010000016.1:0-281717 GCF_030363895.1 Paenibacillus sp. S-12 | reverse complement strand
GAAGGGGCTTATCCGCAGCGTTGTCCCTACAGGGCAAAGCATGAACTTGAATACGGAATATCAGTATGATCGAAGTACTGGCGGACTGCTGCAAGTTCAATCCAAGAGTGATCAAGGAACTATCGTGCAGCAGTTGAATTATGAATATGATTCGATGGGGAACCCGATAACCATACGGATCAAAGGCGACTCCCGGGATACTGTTGTCCAGCAAGAATATGGAAGAATGTTTTTGAACAAGCAATCGGTGAATGTTACAAATGTCGACGGAGCATCGGACAGCCTCGTATCCCGAATGGAGTATAACACATTGACAGGAGATCCGACGAAATACATCGATGGCAACGGAAATGAAACGACGTATACGCATGATAAGCTGGGACGGATGATTGCGGAAATCTATGCGGACGGCACACAGACCGCCGTAGCATACGATGATGCAGCAAACAAAATAACGATTACGTACCCGAACGGACAGCAAATCGAAAAATGGTTCGACCCATTGGGAAATTTAATCAAAGAAACAAATGGCCGTGGCGGGGTAGCCAATCATACCTATGATCGCTATGGTCATATGATTCGAAAAGGAACCTTTGACGGCAATTGGATGGAATATGAATATGATGCTTGGGGACGCGTAACGAAAGAAAACTTCATCTATGGTCAAAACAGAATCGTATACGACGATGCCGCCAACACGAAGACGACTTACGATGGCAGCAATAATGGAATACGCGAGACGTACGATGTAATGGATCGCTTGATTGCCAAAGAAGAAATCAAACCGTCTGGTCAAGCCGTGGTAGCCGCACGGTACGAATATGACTTGGCGGGGAATGTTCAGACTGCCTACGACGGTAATCACAATGCGACAAAATACGAGTATGATGTACTAGGCCGCCTGATCGCCGTTACAGATGCCGAAGGAAAGACGACGCGCTATCGGTATAACCTATCGGGAGATATGGTCGAGATCAAGTATGCGGACGGAAATACGGTTGAGAAACGGTATGACGAAATCGGCCGACTGCTGCAGCAGATCGATCCGAACAAGCAAAGTAAACGCTTCTACTATGATGCTAATAGTAATGTCGTAAAAAGCATAGACAGAAAAGGCCAAATCCAACAGTTCGAGTACAATAACCGCAATTTCCTGACTGCCGTCGTTGCTCCAGACGAGAGAATTTCGTATAGCTACGACTCAACGGGCAAGCGGACGGCAATGACGGATCAGACGGGCACGACAGCTTATGCCTACTATCCAACAGGTGAACTGGCATCGATTATCTATCCGGATCAGACCAGAATCAATTACGATTACGAAGTCAGGGGACTGCGCACGGAACAGACCGTTGCGGCCGGGGGCTATAAGATCACGCAGCGAATAAGCCATACTAACATCCTGCCGAACCCAACAAGTATGGCCGTCTTAGATGGCAGCAGCTCGCAGCTCACGCAATTTGAATACAAGTACGACGGCTCGTATAATCGCTTGACGGAGTTGAAATCGGCGCAAGGATTCTTGGAGAACTATGCGTATGATGGCTTGAATCTAGCAGGCATTCAGCAGAAGCAAGGAGATGCGCCGCTTGGAGGCTACAGCTACACCTATGATAACAATCGCAATATTGTAGCGAAGAACGACAACGGAGCAGCGTATCAATTCAGCTACGATCCATTGAACCGGATCAAGACCTCAAGCCAGTTCAATGAAGCATATGCATACGATCAGCGAGACAACCGCAGCACGCTGCAAAGCGATCAGGTACCGAACATCAAGGGAGCAAGCTATGCGTACGATAGCCGCAATCGTCTGACCCAAGTAACGACGGAAGAGGGCAAAGGCGTTAGCTACCGCTACAACGGCGATAACCTGATGGTAGAACGCACCGAAGGCGGCGTAACGACCCGTTACTACTATGACGACAGAGCGAAGATCGTAGCAGAAGGAAAAGTAGAAGGAAACGGCAGCATCACCATTACCGCATCCTATGTCCATGATTCGAACGGCAAGCTATTGGCTCGTCAGGTTCCAGGACAGGTTATGCAGTACTACGTATCCAACGGGCACGGCGACATTACCGAAATCCGGGATGCGCAAGGCAATGTACTGAACCGCTATACGTACGACATCTGGGGCAATCCATTGGTACAAGAGGAGCAGGTTCCGAACATTTTCCGCTACTCGGGCGAATATTGGGATGCGACAACGAATCTGCAATATTTGCGCGCAAGATGGTATGATCCAAGTATCGGGCGGTTTGTTAATGAGGATACGTATGAAGGGGACATCAAGAATCCGCTGAGTCAGAATGGATATACGTATGTGCATAATAATCCGTTGAGGTACACTGATCCAAGTGGTCATAAGGTTTGGCTAATTCATGGCACATTTGCAAATCCTGAAAAGACAGGTGAGGAGACTTGGACAAATGATTTTGTTGACTATGCCGAAGCCTTATTTAATGAAACAAGTGAGAAGCTTAATTGGTCGGGCGATAATTCCAAAGGTGCTCGTTTAGATGCGGCTGAAGCTTTTGCAAACAATGTATATAAATGGCATAAGGATAATCCTAATGAACCTATTAGATTAGTGGGGCATAGTCATGGGGGAAATGTAGCAATTTTGTTGGCAAATCTGTTGGCTGAGAAAGGAATGAAAGTGGAAACATTAATTTCTATTGCTACTCCAGTAAGGGAATATCAACTCGAATCAGAGGTAGGACAACATATTCAGATGTATAATAATAGAGACATGGTACAAATGGATTTGGGAGGGTACGACTTTGGATGGGATTGGTGGAAATTGTGGAATGTGGGTCCCGGTTCTACAACAACACGCAAATTTAAGAACGCTGAAAATGTACGTGCCAAAGATGCTGAGAAGAAGGGGACTAAGATTCAGGCTCATTCAGCAATGCACAGCAATGTAGACATTTGGAAAAAATATATTGAACCGGTCTTAAAGTTGAAATAATTTAATCCAAAGGGGGGCGACTATGCAAGCATGGTTACGGTTTCTATTGGTACTAGTAATTTTATTTAGTGCTACATCATTTTTTTGGTTTCTTTTAGGTGCAACAGCTTTTTTTCAGCGAGGAATGGATATTATAGGAACTACCTATTTTTTTGGGGCAGCTATACCAGTTCTATTGTTCGCTATTGTGTTTACTATAATACTCATTAAGGGATGGGCTCCCACGAGTGGAATAGACTATGTTGGAATTGGTATAGGACTAGTTTTAGCAACACTTATCTCTGCCGCTTTGATTCAAAGCGTTAACACCCACGGTTGGGCGAATGAAAAGATAGAAAGTGATTCAATAAAGGTTACGATAGATGGACAATATGAATATCGTATTGATTTAATTAATTTATTTCAAAGAAACAGCCATGCAAGGCTCTACTTAAAGGATTTAAGCTTGGGAAAGGAAACCATTATCCCTGTCGATATTCAGACAAGCAAAATTGTAGGACTTGGGGTAAAAAAGGTAAATCATTGGGTCATGCTTGAACCGACGAACACTGCATCTGAATATATTCTGTACACAACAGAAGAACTTGGTATACCAGAAGAAAAATTTGAAATCGACATTAGGGCAGGAAAGTCAATTAGACTCAAGTAGTAATAATTTTGTTAAACCACAATGCGACTAACCATCGTATTGTGGTTTTTTTCCTTTTGCGGATGCCCCACCCAGTGCCGAATGAATCGGGCGGCATGTCTAGAAAGAACCTAACCCTCATCAACCCCGTATGATATTTTTCTTATACGGTTGTGCGTACATATAATGTGATTAATAGTATCCCCCTTTATGATAAACCTCCTTCATTGTCATAACTCTAAAATCACCAGATACCACCGTGTTTTGATGCAAATACCTTACCTTCGCTTTCTCACGGTTTTTCCGAAGTAAATTGAGATTGCAAATTAAATCAAAACGAACAGTCCTTTCAAGCTGATAGAGAGGGCGAGAAAGGGAATATCGCAACTTTGAAGATACATAGTCCGACTACTAGGGTGTGGAGTAACAACAAAAAAATATCATTTTGCTTCACAAACAATCAATCTGGACATATGTAGCGATGTTTATTCTGTAAGAACAATTTGGTAACGTGCCAGTTAACATAGAACAGGTAAGGCAATGTGAAGGCTAGCCACCTTGCCCTCTAATATAGTCCGAAATTCGTTAAAAAATTTCGGGTTGGGGGCTGAGTATGGAAGACATACAAGTTTCAATTGATCGAATTGTAGTAGATTTTACGGATGTATTTTGGGATTTCTTTAACCAATTTAACTTAACTTTACATACTCATTTTAATACTAGGTTCTATTTGCAGGAGAAAGGGTTTAAATATCATTTACATGTGAAGGATGGAAGTCATTACTTACACATTTCTTATCAACTTGCTTTTGTTCCTAAGTCAAGAAAAAACGTATTAAGAATTGAATGTCATCCTGAAAGTTTAGTTCATTTCAAGTCATGGTTGTTGCCTTTGAGAAAAGTATGCCGTGATGTTTTGTTTGTTAGATGCGATGTAGGATTCGATATTCCGTTACCTATAACTGAATTGTTTACATTATCTCTCACAGGGCGGAATATGCACATTTGGAAGGGGACTCGATATTCCAATCAGAGGCATCAACGGCAAGTCGCAGGATATTGTAGAGTTTACGATAAGAAATTAGAGAAAGCAGAGAAGCAAGGGAAGAAAATATCGGGAGAATTAACAAGGTTTGAAATTGTTTACGCTCCTACGGAGAAGATACCGCTCCACATGTTGGTTCAGTATCCTCCCTCGTTTAACAAGTACTATTTGTGCTCTCATCTGGTTTCACTTGAGAAGCTTAAACCCAAATTACTCGAAAGAATTAATGGAATAATGAACGGTGACCTTGAGCAACGACAAGTCACTGGATATTATCGTAGGGAAATCGAAAAAGAAATGAGGACACGTCCTAGACTTTGATAGCGTCGCGGCGGAGCAATGGGAAAATGCGATTGCAATACCATGTGCAATACTAGTTGGTGTTGTGAGTAAAGTACCAGTAGCGTAATCCAATTGGATCAATCCTCCATGACAATTAATTCATGAAGTTGTATATCGAGTGTCTTACAGATAACTTCAAAAGTGCTTAGATGAACTCTGTCAACTTCATTTGAACATAAATGGCTAATCGTGTTAGGTCTTAGCCCTGTAAGTCTGGCTAGTTCACGCTGTGACATGTTCCTTTCTGCAAGGATATTTTTTAGCTTAACAACTACAGGCATGTTTAACCTTCTTTCTTCGGAAAATCTTCTTTTATTATACGAAGAAATAAACGATGATGAAAGTTATTGAATGTATCGCTTAGTAGATATATAATGTGATTGTATCTACTAAGCGTTACAATAATCTCAATTATCGTAACGGGCGAGGAGGAAACATCATGAATGTCATTGGTTACGTCAGGGTTTCAACAAGCGGACAAGCCAAGGATGGCTACAGTTTAACGTACCAACAAGATGAAATCCGCTCTTATTGTCAGGAGCAAGGATTGAACTTGCAGGACTTATTTACAGATGAAGGTATCAGTGGGGCGAAGGTGGATGAGGATGCTCTTGAAGTGGACAGAATTGGCTTTCAGAACATGTTATCTGCTTTAGCCTCCCAAACCTATGACGCTGTGGTTGTCCTAAATACAAGCCGTTTATGGCGGTCTGACATTGTAAAAGTGTTGGTTCATCGGGAGTTCAAGAAGTTTGGCGTAGATGTGAAGAGCATTGAGCAGCCGACTTATTCTATACATAAGAAAGATCCAAATGATTTTCTGATAAATGGATTAATGGAATTACTTGACCAATATCAACGACTTGAAATAGCTCTAAAGCTAAGCAGAGGACGTAATAAGAAAGCACAGCAAGGAGGATATGCAGGAGGACGGGCGGCATATGGATACAAAGCCCGTAAAGGACATAAAAGCATAGAAGTACATGACAAGCAGGCTCAAGTTGTTAGAAGGCTCTTCGACTTGCGAGAGCAGTATGACTCTTGGTCACTGTCTGAATTAGCATCACAATTGAATTTAGAAGGCTACACCACGCAACAAGGTAAATGTTTTACGAAAGTACAAGTGAAGCGGATATTAGACCGCAAGGAATTGTATCAAGGTTTGTACCGTTACGGAGATATTGAAGCTGTAGGGTTGCACCAAGCAATTATTTAACCGAAGCATAGAAGGAATCAGAATTCGCTAGCGTATCTTTGCGGCTTGTCCGCTCGAACTGAGGATGCGACCTGATTTACAGACATGCTATAAGCCATCCAAATTGGGTGGTTACGTATGGGTTGGAACTTTGTGCATACGATTCTCTATGTATTGCTTACTTGGTCATATGCAGTTCTAACCTATCTGTAACCATTCAATATAATTCAATTGATATAAGGAGCGAACAGAGTAATGATACAGCCAGATAAGCTTGTTTATGTGGGCGTAGACCTGCATAAACAGCATCACACAGCGGTTATCATCGATTGTTGGAATCAGAAGCTAGATGAAATCAAGTTTGATAACAAGCCTTCCGCATATTCGCAGCTTGAGAAGAAATTGAAAAAATATACGAAGAAGGGGCTATCCGTTGTATATGGTTTGGAAGATGTGGGCGGATACGGCAGAGCGTTAGCTGTTTACCTGAATGAGAAAGGGTGTTGGGTGAAAGAGGTCAATGCCAAACTAGCAAATGCTAGGCGTAAGAGCCATGTCACTGTTCAGAAGTCTGATTCATGGGATGCGGAATGTGTGGCTAAGGTATTAAGAGATGAACTTCCGAATTTACCAGATGCCAAGCCCGTAGACTTGTATTGGGCAATAAGTCAGCTAGTTACTCAGCGTAAATGGCAAGCTAAAAACCTGTCAGGAATAGTGAAACGTCTTCATCAGCAGCTTGGATACCATTACCCAAGTTATAAGAAGTTCTTTTCTGAGATAGATGGAAAGACAGCATTAGCTTTCTGGTACAAGTACCCCTCGTCAAGGCATTTATCAGGTGTCGGGGCGGAGGAATTGGCGAAGTACCTTCGAAAGTTAAGCAACAATGGACTATCGATCAAGAAAGCAGAGCAAATACTCCATCTTATTGCTGAGGATGGCGATACATATCGGGATTTTCAAGATAAACGGGATTTCATTGTGAAACGACTGGTACGGAATATACGTTTCTATAAGAAAGAGTTGACTCGGATCGAACAAGAATTGAAGACGTTATGAAGGAACTGGGTTTTCAATTGGAATCAATGACAGGGATAGATGTTGTAACAGCGGCAGAATTGGTGGCTGAGATAGGTGATATTCATCGTTTCTCTAATCCAGACAAACTTGCGCGATTCGCGGGGGTTGCACCGATTTCAGTTGGATCAGGGGACAAGCATCGGAACTATAAGAGCAAGCAAGGCAATCGTGAACTTCATGATATCATTAAAGCTCTTGCTATTCGACAGATAGCAGTCACACGTGGGAAACGTGAACCGCGTAATCCTTACTTCTACTTTTACTATGAGCAGAAAATGGCGGCAGGAAAGACTAAGCAGCAAGCCATTGTGTGCATTATGCGTAAACTGGTTAACGTCATCTATTGCTTAATGAAGACCAAAGCAGTTTACACGATTCCAGAAGTACCCATTAAACAAGCAAGTTGATATACTAATATTGGGCGGTGATTGGAAAACGGTCACTGTCCTTTTTATTGGATATAGTACGCTTTATTAACTAGGATACGTATGAAGGGGATATCAAGAATCCGCTGAGTTTGAATTTGTATATGTATGTGGAGAATAATCCGTTGAGATGGCTTGATCCAAGTGGACATATAAAAGATAGTTTTGGGGCGACATTACCGATGCCGAGAGATGCAGAGGAAGCAGCAAAGCTAATTTCACAAGCAAAAACAAACTGGGCATATGCTCAACAACAGATTTCTTCAATAAAATCAGGAAAAGGAACGGGAATGTTATGTAAGGGGTGTAACAGTGTAGATACATGGAAAAGTTATCAGAGCAGTATGCACTCATGGGCAGAACGAATAAGGAAAACTCAGTTTGTCGGTATTTCTGCATTTGTTAAAGCAGAAGCAGGAGCATCTCTTATTATTGGAGGAAAACTAGGTGCAGAAATCAAAGATGACAAAATGAAATTATATTATCTCGCAACTTATGGTCAAGGGGGAGCAAATATATCCTTAACAGGGGGGATTTCCCAAACTAATGATTTAATGGGGAAAATGAGCAGTTGGACAGCAAATGGTGGTGCTTCATATGGGGTCTTTTATCTTGGTGAGGCAAGCATTAAATCGGATTCGAAGTATATGGAATTTTCCATTGGAGGTGGAATTGGAGCGGCCGCTGAAATTTATCTCCTACCAATATCAGGAGAAAAAGAATATTCAATAACTTGGGACTTACCATTCAATCTCGGTAAAAAAGCTGCTATATTACCATCATATGTGGGTGCGCCTAATGCCCAAGAGTGGTTAGATATGATTGGAGGAAAAGGGTGGTAGAAGAAAGGGGTGCTCAATGAGTCCATTATTATTAATTGGGGTTGTAGCTGTGATTTATTCACTGCTTCAAATTGCTATTCCGGATATAATTTTGAGTATGAAACCATTCGGTGTTAAGACACGAGAAGCAGTTAGAGTTGGAGGATTTATAACATTACCAATAGGTATACTAATAATTATAGCTGACTTGGTAATGAATTAAGTTGAACAAGTAAGGTGCATGATGAAATAAAGACCTTGTTGGGATTTTTGGGACTGACCCCATAACGTGAGACAAATCAAAACACCTTCAAGAGGAACATCCTTACATCGTAAGATAAGGGAGACAATCTTGGAGGTGTTTTTTACGTTGACAACTAGAGTGAGATACCCAGTGGAAGTGAAATTGAAAGCAATCGAAATGAGATTAGCTGGTATTCCTGTGAAAGAAGTAATTAAGGAGCTAACATCAAAAATGTGACTCAATTAATTCTACATATCCAACGGACACGGCGACATTACGGAAGTCCGGGATGCGCAAGGAAATGTGCTGAACCGCTATACGTATGATATCTGGGGCAATCCATTGGTGCAAGAGGAGCAGGTTCCAAACATTTTCCGCTACTCGGGCGAATACTGGGATGAAGCAACGAATCTGCAATATTTGCGCGCAAGATGGTATGATCCAAGTGTAGGACGGTTTATCAATGAGGATACGTATGAAGGGGAAATCAAGAATCCGCTGAGCTTGAACTTGTATACGTATGTTTACAATAACCCATTAATTCATTTAGACCCTACGGGTAATTTTGTTTACCCAATTTCTCCGTCTTTAACATGTGCGGTCGATATGGGAAATTGTAAATCTAATTTGGAAGCACAAGTTAAGGCAGGTAAGGAGATAGCAGTTGAAGGAGCAAATTTCTTAATACTTGATGATGTAAACACCCTTTTAAATCCTGATGGCTCTCTGAATGAAAAAGCCCTGACGGTAGCTTCTTTTCTGCCTTGGGGAAAAGTAATAAAAGCAGGTAAAGTTGGATCTAAGGTTAGTAAAGCAGCGAAATCACTTGCAAAGTGTAATTGTTTTACAGCAGGGACAAAGGTATTAACAGACGAAGGGGAGAGAAATATCGAAGACATTGAGGTCGGAGATACGGTTCTTGCCAAGTCTGACGAAACAGGAGAAGTGGCGTATAAAGAGGTCGTGGGGTTGTTCCAAAAACAGGCTAATGAAATCTATAAGGTTTACATTGATGATGAAGTCATTGAGGCTACGGCAGAACATCCTTTCTGGCTGGATGGTAAGGGATGGACAGAAGTGAAAGACCTGAAAATTGGAGACTTGCTTGTTACGAGTGATGGCTCTAAACTGGCTATAGATAAGATTAGGAAAGAGCCACTGAAAGCAAGGGTTTATAATTTTGAGGTTAAGGACTATAATTCTTATTTTGTATCTAACCTTGGGATTTGGGTACATAATTGCTCTATCTTTGGATTTAAATTGGCTGACGTACCTAATATGAACAAATCACAGCTTTTGAGTAATCTTCCTGATGGATGGAAGTATACAGATAATAATGGGTTTGTTCATGTTAAGGATGCTAATGGATTAATCCGAATGAGAATTGATCCTCCCGATAAGGTTACGAAATTTGACCATGTTCATCTTTATGATGAAAAAGGAAATCCATTAGATATCAATGGTAAAATTGTTGATCGGAAGAGTCCTGATGCTCATATCCGATATAAAAAGTGAGGTTGAAATGGAATCTAAATTGCTTCTGAAAAAGATTGAAGAAATGCATTATTGGGATGCTAGGGTTATTAGTTTGTCTACTAATTTTTTTGGTGACGAGCTTGTCTTAGTATATGAGGATTCTGATGGTGATGTAGTTTATAGGTTTTCGAATTGCTATCAGATTAACTACAAACATGCATTAGATTATGACAAAGAGAAACCAATTAGTGAATTTACAAGAGCGGAACTTCCGTACTTTTTACAGAATGTTGAACTTGAAGATTATATTAACAAGGGAGTGAAGTATTTAAAGTGTACAATCACCATGCCTCCGCTAGAGCTTGACATCCTATGTAAAAGATTCGATTGTTTTAGAAAATAACAATTCTTGACCTTGGGGTATTCCTCAAGGTCTTCTTTTTACCCCCACCCAGTGCCGAATGAATCGGGCGGCATGTCCCAAAAGAACCTAACCCTCACCAGTCCCGTATAATATTTTCCTTAAATGGCGGTACGAACGAAAGAGGTTAACAATTATACCCTAAATAACGTTATGCCGTTACAATGTTCAGATTGATTATGGTCAGATACCACCATGATTGACCTGGTTTTTGTTATCTTTGTTTACTTGCGGTTTTGTAAAAATAATTGCGACAATGTATGTACATAAAACGATATATAGGGTGTTGGACGGTCAAAAAATATCCACCACAACAAAATGAAGTGTAATCTCGATTACTAATTGTGTAAGGGTCAAAGATTAATCTGGTAACGTTCCAGTTTACATAGAAGCAGGTAAGGAACGTTTTAGGCTAGCCAACTTGCCCTCAAATATAGTCCGAAATTTATTTCAACTGTCTACCGCAAGGGAGCATATCACAACTCCATGCGGTTTTCTTTTTTTATAATAGGCTGGCTTACGAAGCAAAGTGACCCACAACAGCAAGCGAAAACATACTATTACGATGGCAACAGCAATGTTGTGAAACGAACAGCCAAAGAGCGTTTAAACGAGGAAGTACGACGCCGTGAGCGTATCATTCGTATCTTTCCTAACTGTGGCATACCGGTTACTTGGAGCTTTGTTGATGGAGATTGATGAGAAGTGGAGCAACGGTTGCATATATTTGGATATGACGGATTATTTGGAATGGCGTAAAACGCATGCAAAGACTTCTTATAAGGTCGTGCGTTTAGGGTAGAGCAACTGATTTCGCTTGAGGGAATTTACACACAATTATGGACTTGACCTCGCCAGTGGCTAGTCTCAGAACATATTTATTCAATAAAACAACCCCATTTCAAGCCTATTAATTATCCAATTAGTTTAATACTTTGCTGCAATATTGGACATAAGCGGCTTTTGAAATAGGGTAAATCGAATGGTTTGATCAATATTAGACGCTTTGTATTTCGTTTGAAAAAGAATGCTTCAATATGCAGGTTCTTTGTCTATTCATATGTTATGATAACCGAGTACTCAGAAGAGAGGAGATGGAAGAATGGCAGCGCAAGCAGTGCGAATGAAACGATCAGAAGTCCCACTGGAAGCAACATGGAGATTGGAGGATTTGTTCGAATCGGAAGCGAAATGGCTTGAGGAATTGCAAGCGATTACATCTGATTTGGGCTCGGTTACTCGATTCACAGGCAAATTGCATGAAGATGCCGGAACTCTGCTGGCTTGTCTGGAAGCAATGGAGGTCATTTGGAAACGTGAGCAGTTATGCGGCAGTTATGCGCATTTACGATGGACGGAAGACAGCACGAATCCAGTGAATCAAGGGAATAACAGCCGTGCGCAGGATATGCTGGCTGAAGTGTCAGTTGCTCTATCCTTCTTCGAGTCTGAAGTTAGTGACATGGGGGACGAGGTATTGTCCGCTTTTTATGAAGAAGAGCCTAAGCTGCTGGAATTCAAGCCTTATTTGGATCAAATTGCAAGCAAGAAGCCGTATCGGCTGAGCAGTGAGACCGAATCGACGCTTGCAGCACTTGGCAGTGTCTTACGAGCACCGTACAAAATTTATAATCAAATCAAGCTTTCGGACATGTCGTTCGAATCTGTTACCGATCAGGAGGGTACGACATACCCGCTATCTTTTGCCTTATTTGAGAGTCGATATGTGGGCTCCCCAAATACATACTTGCGCAGAGAAGCATTCCGATCATTTTCCGAAACCCTGTATGCCCACCGCAACGGGATTGCGGCTGCGTATGCGACAGAAGTGAAGAAGCAGGTCGTGCTGGCAAAGCTTCGCGGATATGATCATGTAACAGATATGCTGCTGCATAATCAACAAGTGACGAAGCAAATGTACAACGCCATATTAGATACGATACAAACCGAGCTTGCTCCGCATATGCGAAGATGGGCAAATCTTAAGAAGCGTGTTCTTGAGCTGGATGAGCTTCGCTTTAGTGATTTGCATGCGCCGTTCGATCCTGAATATAATCCGGAAATTTCGTTCGAGGCCGCAGCGAGGCAGGTGGAAGAGGCGCTGCAGGTGATGGGGCCAGAATACGCAGCAATTATCGGGGAAGCCATTCAGAATCGTTGGATTGACTATGCGGACAATGTAGGCAAATCGACAGGGGCATTCTGTTCATCGATCTATGACGCCCATTCCTACATTTTGATGACATGGACCGGAAGCATGCGAGGGGCATTCACCTTGGCTCATGAGCTTGGCCATGCTGGACATTTTATGCTGGCTCATAAACATCAGCGAATAACGAACACGCGTCCATCGCTTTATTTTATTGAGGCACCATCCACGATGAACGAGATGCTGCTGGCTGACCACTTATTCCGTCAGTCGAACGATCCTCGAATGAGACGCTGGATTATTACACAACTGTTGAGTACGTACTATCATAATTTTGTAACGCATCTGCTGGAAGGCGAAATGCAGCGCCGGGTGTATGAGCTTGCTTCACAGGGAGAGCCTATTACGGCCGATCTTTTGTCGCAATTGAAGGGGCAGGTTCAGAGCGATTTCTGGGGAGACGCCGTTGTGATGGATCCAGGTTCAGAACTGACTTGGATGCGTCAGCCGCATTATTACATGTCCTTATATCCATATACATACTCTGCAGGACTAACGGCCTCGACAGCAGCCGCAAAGCGAATCCGCGAAGAAGGCCAGCCTGCCGTGGAGCGCTGGTTAACGGCGCTGAAGGCAGGAGGCTCCTTGCCGCCATTGGAGCTGATGAAGCTGGCGGGCGTGGATATGTCCGATACGAATACAATTCGGGAAGCTGTGTCTTATGTAGGCGAGCTTGTGGATGAGCTTGTTCGTTTGTATGAGCAATGAGCGGGTAGAAACAAGGCAGCTCGCCATGCTGTACGATGCTGATATGATCAAGACGCCTATAACGGGGAAGCATGGTTCTGGAATGTAAGATCGCTTGATGGGAAAGTGTAAAAGCAAAAGAACAGTAGAACGAGATTCGTTATCCCGCCTACTGTTCTTTTTATTGTGTCATGAAATGAATCGCCATTTTAGTGAAGCCGATAGCGGCTCACGAATGCAACGCGATATGCGATTTCGATTGTACAACTGCTTGTTACCTCTTGAGCTGATCTCCATGCTGAGAAGCAGGAGCCGCATGTGGATGAGCAGCGCACCCGGACGAGCATGAGCGGTTTAATGCGCATGCAGCACAAGCTCCTTGCTTTGTCTTGCGTACATGGCGAACAACCATCCACAGTGCATAAGCAAATATGATCATTACGATTCCGATTTCCGGCCACGACATGCGATTCACCTCTTCGTTTCAGGAATAACCGAGCAATTTGCCGATTCCCGTAATGATAAGCGCGACAACATAGGCAATGATCAAGGAATAGCCTATGGAGAACCACGTCCAGCGCCAGGATGCGGTTTCTTTTTTGATAATGCCTACCGTCGCGAGACAAGGGACATACAATAGCACAAATGCACAGAATGCATACGCAGACAACGGTGTAAATGCGCCGGCAATTTGGGATTCGAGCATGGCCGTATCCGGTGCGTGATAGATGATATTCATCGTGGATACGACAACTTCCTTTGCCAGAAAACCGGTAATTAAGGATGCACCCGCTTGCCATGTCGCAAATCCAAGCGGAGCGAACAATGGTGCCAGCACGCCGCCAATCATCGCTAGGAAGGAGTCATCCATTTCAACTCCAAAACCGCCTGGCCCAGCATATGTCATCAGCCAGATCAGCACGGAGCCTCCAAGAATGAAGGTACCGGCTTTGCGGACGAATCCCTTGCCTTTTTCCCATGTACTGCGGAACAAGGTTTGCCATTGCGGCATCCGATAAGGCGGAAGCTCGACGACGAATATGCTCTGTTCCTCCTTCATCATCCGCTTGGTGAACAGCTTGGCCAGCAGCAGGGAGAGCACAATGCCCATGACGTATAGAGACAGTACAACGAGTGCTTGGTGACTCTTGAAAAATACACCTGCAAACAAGGCGTACACGGACAATCGAGCTGAACACGACATTAGCGGTACGAGCAAAGTGGTGACGAGCCGTTCTCGCGGCTGCTCAATTGTGCGCGCGGCCATAATGCCGGGCACGTTGCACCCGAAGCCGATAACAAAGGGGATAAATGCCTTGCCGTTTAAGCCAACAGCCTCCATAAGTCGATCCATGACAATGGTGACGCGAGCCATATATCCCGAATCCTCAATAAAGGATATGAATAAAAACAAAATAAAAATTTGCGGTACGAATACGAGCACGCCGCCAACGCCCGCGATAATACCTTCTTCGATTAGCGCATGGGTGAAGGGCGATACGCCCATGGCATTCAACACGGATGCTGCGCCCTCTGTTAATGGGCCAGAGAAGAAGGCATCCAATGCGTCCGACGTCGGTGTTCCAATCCATTCGAATGTTGCCTTGAACATGAGGAACATAATGCCGAGAAAAATCGGAATCCCGAGCCAGCGATTTGTCACGATGGCATCGATGCGTTCCGTTAAAGTTTCGGCTCTCTCCTTCGTGCTATCAATCGCCTCTGCACACACACCTTGGATGAAGGCTGTACGAACCGTACGTATATGCTGTGCCATATGAAGCGCAATGCCTTGCTCCTGAAGCTGCTGTTCCGTTGCTTCACACAAGTGTTTTATCTGTTCATTTATGTCTTGACTCAGATGGCCCTGAACCCATTCACGAACCGTATTGTTTTGTTCCAAATATTGCAGCGCAATCCATCTTGCAGGCACTCCTTCTTGGCAGGGCAGCCACTCTGACATACGCTGAATAGCCAGCTCCGTGATCTCTCCGTAATCCAGTTGGAATGAGTGATCTCCATCGTTCGTTGCTGCCCGACTTCCGGATTGTTGGGAAGGAATTTTATCGATATGTTGCAGAATAGCATCAATGCCCTGTTTGCGTCTTGCATTGACGGGAAGCAAGGGAACATAAAGCGCCTTGGACAGCTTCTGCGTATTGATATGAATACCGCGACCTTGGGCGACATCATTCATGTTCAGAGCGATATGAACAGGCAGGCCATATTCCAGTAATTGTACGGTCAAATATAAATTGCGTTCTAGCTGTGACGCATCGACAACGTTCAGTATGGTGTCAGGTCTTTCGTGAAGCAGGTAGCTTACCGCTACGCTTTCGTCCCGGGACATCGGCTGCAAGGAGTAGATGCCTGGCAGGTCAATTAGGGTGCCCGAATTGCGATGGAGTTGGCCTACCTTCTTTTCTACGGTAACGCCTGTCCAGTTGCCTACATATTCATAGGAGCGGGTGAGGGCGTTGAATAAGGAGGTTTTTCCCGTATTCGGATTGCCTACAAGTGCGGTCGTACAAGTGTTCATGCGCCGTTCACCCCGATAAACCGAGCCTCGCTTTGGCGAATGCCGAACAATTGTCCATTTGCCTCAAGGGTGAGCGGGCCGCCGAACAAGCTGGTACGTTTCAGCTCTACGTGGGTTCCCTCTGTTATGCCCAAATCGCGCAGTCGGTGGCATACCGATGCATGAACCTTGGACAAATCGCAAATGCATGCACGTTGACCAGGCTTCAGTTGACATAGGGACATGCTCTCACAGAGCATCGTTGAATGAGTCGAGCGCATTTATAATCCTTCTTTCTTCATCTATATCGGTTCATCTTTAGGTGTAAAGTGCCAATTTCTTATTTATAATGATAATCGGTATCAATTGAATTTACATTGAATGTAGCACAAGCGAAGAAAAAGTACATGTGATTTTTTTCATAGAAAAAGCTTAAAAATAGAGATAATCTATCAATTTGTATCAAATCGCCACAAAAATGAAGCTTTTTTGCTTTGCTTTATGAGTTTTTTTCCATTAGAATGGAGAGAAAACATTTGGCAAAGGAGATAGCGGGATGAAAACGAATCACTGCAAAATTGTCGACTGCACAATCCGCGACGGTGGTCTAGTGAACAATTGGGACTTCAGCGTCGAGTTCGTGCAAAGCTTGTACGCTTCATTAAATGAAGCTGGCGTCGACTATATGGAAATCGGCTACAAAAATTCGCCTAAACTGCTCAAAGGCGCTGACGAAGCAGGCCCTTGGCGATTTTTGGACGACGATTTTTTACGTACTGTCATTCCGCAGAAGGGAACTACGAAGCTATCCGCGCTAGTGGATATCGGCCGTGTGGATGAGAACGACATTTTGCCTCGCAGCGAAAGTATGTTGGATTTAATCCGAGTTGCTTGTTATATCAAGGATGTGGACAAGGCACTGGATTTGGTACGTACGTTCCATGATCGCGGTTATGAAACAACGCTAAATATTATGGCGCTGTCAAATGTGATGGAAAATGATCTCATAGAAGCATTTGCAATGATTAAAGAAAGTGTCGTAGATGTGGTATATATCGTAGATTCATACGGCAGTCTTGATCATAATGATTTTCATTTCCTTGTTAATAAGTTTAAGGAGCATCTGCCGAATAAGCGGCTTGGTGTTCATACGCATAATAATATGCAGCTGGCTTTCTCGAACACACTTGTGGCGGCAGAGCTCGGTGTTGAAATGCTGGATGCTTCCGTATATGGAATGGGGCGCGGAGCAGGCAACTGTCCGACAGAAGCTCTATTGACTCATTTGAAAAACAGCAAATATCAGCTTCGGGCCGTGCTCGGGTTCCTTGAAGAGCATATGATTCCGATGCGTGAAAAATGGGAGTGGGGTTACTTGATTCCTTACTTGATTACCGGCACGCTGGATGAGCATCCTCGTTCAGCTATGGCGATTCTTGCTTCTGATAATCGGGATAAATTTCTGGACTTCTATGATCAGATGACGACGCCAGAGGTTTCCATTCCTAAAAAGAATTCGTAAAGGACGGCAACTGTCCTGTACGATAGAAAGACCGCTTCAGCCTGAACGCTGAGCGGTCTTTTTTGTGTACCCGGATATCGGTAGGAATCGATTACGATTGCATGCGAACGTATTTGCGCTCGCCTGTTTTGGAGTTGTAATACACTTGATATTTCAGTCCATCCTTCGGGTCAATAAAAATTTCCTTCGTAGGAATGAAATCACCGTTTACGCCAATGGCGTCCAAAGGGTTATCGTATTGCTTATAGCGCTTGTCGAAGTATTTCTTGCCGATCAAAATAAGAATGACAAGGCCGATAAGGGGCAGACCGTATACGAGTAAAGCGAGTTGGAAGAAGTGTACGACATCGTCCATTAGGATTGCACCGCTCTCAGCTTAACAACGGTTCCGTAAGCTACGATTTCACTCATATTCTGGCCAACGTCGCCGCTGTCGAAGCGCATCATGATGATACCGTCTCCACCCATCGCGTGAGCATTTTCAATCATACGATCCATCGCTTGTCGGCGAGCATCCTCGATCATTTGAGTATACTGCTTAACTTCCCCGCCAACGAGACCCTTCAAGGAAGCCATAATGTCGCCGCCGATGCCGCGAGCTCGAACAACTACGCCAAATGCTGTGCCCAGCACTTCGGATACTTCATAATTTGCAATACGTTCAGTCGTTACTACGATCATGAATGGTCAGCTCCTTTTGAACACCTATCTCGAGTTAAACTCTATCCCTTGTAGTATTATTCATACGGGGTATTTCTATTTTCGTTTCATATGAGAATCAGAGCTATAGACGGAAGGAATGTTCATTGCTAAAGATTTATTAAAAAGGCGAAAAATAGCAGAGATAAAATCATGTTTTAATGGAATAACGCTTTAAAGTTGGTTATGATGGTAACATAGAGATTATGCCTTTCCATATCTAATGATCGATCATGAGGGGAGAAGGATATGAGGGTCAGTATTTTTGATGTGGCTAAGAAATCAGGTTTATCCGTCGTAACGGTATCACGCGTTTTAAACAACGCAAAGACGGTTCGAGAGAAAAATCGGATTAAAGTGCTGCAGGCGATGAAAGAACTGGACTATCATCCTAATGCGGCAGCTCGCAGTCTCGCTAAGGGGAAAACGGGTGTCATTGGGATGATTGTTACTACGCTTCAAGATTCATTCCTGGATAGTATCGTACAAACGGTGTACTCACAGCTAAAAGATCATGGATATTACTTAGCCCTATCGGTTGCAGCAGAGCCGATGGAGCAAGGGGTCGGCACTGACCTGATCCAGGAGGATCGTGTGGATGGAATGTTAATTCTTTCAGCTGTACACGAGGAGCCTTATGTTGTAGAACTGAAAAAACGTAAAATTCCATTCGTACTTATTGACAATCAAACGATACAACCATCCGTGACAAACGTGAATGTGGATAATTATAAAGGCGGATATGAAGCGACGAAGCATTTGATTGATTTGGGGCATCGCTCGATCGCTCACATTCGGGGACCCCAGTTCTTTTTGAGCGCGCTTGAACGTGAAAGGGGTTTCAGGGGGGCAATGGAGGACGCGGGCCTCGAGCCATATGCCATAGAGGATGGCGCATTCAGCATTCAATCCGGTTATGATGCTGTCCAGCGCTGGCTGAAAAAAGGAAGTATGCCGACGGCGCTGTTCGCTGCCGATGATTTTACAGCGATTGGCGCCATTAATGCACTTTGGCAGGCAGGGTATAAAGTGCCAGATGATATGTCTGTAATCGGCTATGATGATCAAGTGATTGCTTCCCAATTGCGGCCGCAGCTGACAACGATGCGCCAGCCTGCTCATCAAATTGGAAGAGTGGCGGTTGATCAGCTGATCAAGCAAATTAATGGGTTGAATAAGCGCAGTGTGACTACGCGTTTGGATTCGGAAATCGTGATTCGAGAATCTACAAGCGCACCGAGGCAATTATAGCTGTAATATCAGTCCGATTAAGAAGAAAAGGCATGCGGTTATGAACTGGTGACCGTATGCTTTTTTCATTACAATAGGAATTAATGAAAAGTGATCGTTACAGAATGGGGCGAGACAAGTTGAAGGATCGTACGATCAAACATCTTATTCTATGGATTCCCACGATTACGATTGGCTTGTGGGAATATGTGCGCCACTCGTTCCTGCTTCCCTATGTGTCCATGGAGGTTGGAAACTGGCTCGCGCCTGCTATTGTCTTCATTGTATCCGCAACGCTGCTGACGCGATTGTTCAAGCTGCTGGATGAGACGCAGAGGAAGCTTCAGCGTGAGCAGCAGACGAAGGCGGCCTTAGAGGAGCGAGGCAGATTGGCAGAAGAGCTCCATGACGGGATATCCCAATCCTTGTTCATGTTGGCAGTCAAAATTGATCGACTGGAGACCGCCTCTATCGAGCAGCAGCCTGAACAGCTGGATAAGCTGCGGCAGACCGTTCGGCATGTGTATGAGGATGTGCGCCTTTCGATCGCGAACTTGCAAACGGTGCCTGAGGAGATCAATGAGTCTTGGTCGAATCAACTGGTTACCATGATTGAGGATATCCGCAAGGATACGGATTGGTCGCTGGAAGTGAAGTGGGAGCTGTCCGAAGATTTACTGTCATTGAAAGAAAAAATAGCGCTTCTGTCCTCGGTTCGCGAGGCGCTGCTTAATGTGCGCAAACATGCGGAGGCGGAGCATGTATGGGTTATTGCCAAGCCTGTCGCTGGAGGGTTTACCTGTGAAATTCGAGACGATGGCAAAGGATTTGTAAGGGAACCATTTGAACAGAAAGGAAAGTATGGGCTGAAGATGGTGCGAGACCGTACGATCAATATGGGCTGGGGCTTGTCTGTGGAACGAGATGGAAATTTGACGATTGTACGCATTTCGAGCTCATCATGACAGAAGATGCAAAAGGAGAGGGATATAGATGAATGCGGAACACGGTTCAGAAAAGCAGCATTGTTTTCGTGTATTGATAGCCGATGACAATGCACATGCGCGTGAGGGAATGAGGGATATTTTAGCGATTGATCCCGCGTTCGTCGTTGTGGGCGAGGCGGTGAACGGAGAAGATGCGCTCCGTATGACGGATCAAGTGATGCCTGACTTAATCCTGATGGACATTTCCATGCCCGTTATGGACGGATTGGAAGCTACCAAGCGGATCAAGGAGCAGTTTCCATACGTGAAAATTGTAATGGTTACCGTATCGGACGATATAACGCATTTGTTTGATGCATTGAAAAAGGGTGCGCAAGGCTATTTGCTCAAGAACCTACAGCCTTCAGCGTGGCATGAGTATTTGCGTGCTATCGCCATTGATGAGGCACCGATGTCGAAGGAGCTGGCGTTTCGTATATTGCAGGAGTTTTCAGCCAAAGGAGAAAGCAAGGCCCCCGCGTCAACACCACTGACAGGGCGTGAGCGGGAAATTTTGGAACGTGTGGCAAAGGGAGAATCGAACCGGGCGATTGCGGCCCAGCTCTCGCTGTCCGAGCACACGGTGAAAAATCACCTGAAAAATATTATGCAGAAGCTGCATTTGGAGAATCGTGTTCAGCTTACCCGATACGCATTAAAGCATGGTTTAGTGGATAACTAGTTTAGATGGATACCATCTTCATCGATCGAAAATAATTATAAATGTTCAAATGAAAACGTATTGCAGAATAGAAGGGGCTGTGCTATATTATTTCTTGTCACTTGATGTGGCGTGCAATACATGTCGGGACGTAGCTCAGCTTGGTAGAGCACCTGGTTTGGGACCAGGGGGTCGCATGTTCAAATCGTGTCGTCCCGACCATCTTATTACATTCATGTCAGGTATACTGCAATCGAGTGTTTTTTGCATATGCGGGTGTAGTTCAATGGTAGAACAGCGGCTTCCCAAGCCGCCGGCGTGGGTTCGATTCCCATCACCCGCTCCATAACAAATGAAATGCGCCGAAGGGCGCTTTTTTTGTTTTATGGAGCGCAGAAAGGATGGGAAGCGAACCCTCGGGGTTCGACCGTCCGTAAAGACAACGAGGAAATGCAAGAGTAGGAGGCGCGTCAACACCTAACTTAGCTCGGCATCATAAATCATCCGCAACGCGATTACATGCGTACTCTCTTTCACAGGCGCAATGGTACGTTCGCCCCCGTTACCATTATTCCGCGGCTTCAATCATTCGATAACTAAAGCCAGATGCAAGTATCTGCTTCATCATCATCAAATAACTGTCAAGAAGTATCTCAATTTCAATAATGAATCGGCAACAACTTCATATTTTCTGCATATTCATAGATCAGCGCAGCAAAAAGGCCGTTTCATGAAACACAAAAACGTTTTGGCCCTATATTAGCAATCAGGAGGGGGTTTGAATGAAGACCAAATATGTAAAAGAGTTTTTCTTTTTCCCCGATATATGCATAATGTGCGGAATCTTTCTGGTCAGTATTAGCTTTCTGATTCCGAGCCTAGCAACTATCGGCACATGGATTGCTTTCGCCATAGGCATGGCAACTTATGCCGCTGCCGAGTATTTCACGCACCGCTTTCTTTTTCACATAAGAACTCCGAAGAACCCATTCCTGTTAAAAATAATTAAACGTTTACATTATGATCATCACGTAAATCCGGATGACCTGCATTTATTGTTTTTGCCTTTGTGGTACTCCCTGCCGAACTTCGCTATTGCGGGAACAATTGCCTACTTTATAACATCAAGCCTCGTGATGGCAAATGCTTTTATCGCTGGAATGATCCTATTCCTATTGTTTTATGAGTGGAAGCATTATGCTGCCCATCGTCCGATTACCCCCATCTCCCCATGGGGCCGTTGGATGAAGAAAGTCCATTTATGGCATCACTATAAAAATGAAAATTACTGGTACGGCGTTACAAATCCGGTTTTTGATCTCGCATTGGGAACCTTTCAGGACCACAAAAATGTCAAGCTAAGCCAAACTGCTCGCAACCTTGAACAACGCGATTATAAAAAGCTTGATCTGTAATTGTCCTTTCCCGCACTGCTGTACACATAAACCAAACAAAAACAACCCGCTAAACGCCAAAGTTTGCGGGTTGCTTTGATGTTGTCACGCATCATAGCATTGTATCGCAGACAATGAAAGCCGAGTTCATCAGAGTAGTTTTGATTACATATTATCAGATGGTGAAGCTGGGCTTCATTATAGAGCAGGTGAGTGCGGCATGAAACAGCCGGTGATCAAAATCGTACTCGACCTCGGATACGAAAATGTTTAGCTGAAAGGATACCTTGTCGCGGATGACTTTCTAGTCGTCATCGAGGACGGCATTATGTGGCTCTACTATGTAGTACCAAGCTATCATACTTCTTTAAAATGAAGGACGAAACCGGGTCTTCCGGCATTTTCGACTTGGCATTGATAAACGACATCATCAATCGAAATCACGGCAGGGCGATCATATTCAATGAACTTATAGTTAACTTTCTCTTGTACACAATAACGTTCAATTTCATCTAAAAATTGCTGCTTGTTTTGCGGAAGTTGATCGAGTTCAACCGAAAAGCCTTTCTTCATCAACTTTTTCCAAACCTTCTTCATGATGCTTGTCCTCCTCTACGCATAGATGATTCTTATCATCTATTCTACCATACCCATTTCCATATGCATCAAATAAGAAAGAATATGCGAC
This sequence comes from Paenibacillus sp. S-12, assembly GCF_030363895.1. NCBI lineage: Bacteria > Bacillati > Bacillota > Bacilli > Caryophanales > Paenibacillaceae > Paenibacillus > Paenibacillus sp. S-12. The sequence goes on along the minus strand of NZ_JASIUF010000016.1, from coordinate 258,466 downwards.
CGACTCCATCGGACGGAAGAAGCGGTCGCATCGGTTTACGCTACGATACTCGTATCGCAGTTTATACGCGTTCGCGCCAGTAGTTTAGCAGGTCTTCGAGAGTTTGATCAAGTGGAATTTCAGGTCTCCAGCCTGTATGCTCTGTAAACTTCGAATGGTCGCCGAGCAAAATTTCAACGTCGGAAGGACGCATGCGGCTTGGATCTGGAACAATGTCGATCGTAATGTTGGATTTAGCCAGCAGCATATCGAGCATCTCGCGAATTGTTACGCAGGATCCGGATGCAATGTTGTAGCAATCGCCAGCTTCTGCTCGTTCCAGCGCCAGCCAATAGGCGCGAACGATATCCCGTACATCGGTAAAATCGCGCTTCGCCTCCAAATTGCCAACATGGACAGTAGGCGGACGAACGCCTTTCTCGATTTCGGCAATTTGCTTTGCAAAGTTGGAAGTTACGAATTGTTCGCCGCGACGAGGGCCCGTATGGTTGAACGTTCTCGTCCGAATGACATGGAGGCCGTAGCTCTTATGATACTGATATCCAAGATAGTCTTGAGCGGCTTTACTAACTGCATATGGACTTAAAGGCCGGAGTGGATTTTCTTCACGAATCGGAGTTTCATGAGGCTCAACATGACCATATTCCTCACTGGAGCAAGCAATTTGAATTTTACAATCCAAATTGAGGCGTCTGACGGCTTCAAAAATATTCAATTGGCCGGCAACATTGTTGTAGATTGTATCTGCAGGAGAGTTCCACGATGTAGGTACAAAGCTCTGCGCGGCCAAATGAAAAATAAGATTCGGCTTCTCTTTGGTAATGAGTGTTTCAACGGAAAAAGCATCGCGAAGCTCGCATTCCACAAGATGAATGTCAGACAGAATGTGATTAATGTGCTCAAGGCGGCTGCGGTTGCGAATGGTGCCGATTACCTCTACATTTTTATCCAACAAAAACTCCGCCATATGACTGCCTACGAATCCGGAGATCCCGGTGACAAGTGCCTTCATGTAACTGATCTCACCTCTCAGGTTGATAACATACACCCATAGTTCAACATTACCCTATACTATGTGGAGTAGGCTTGAAAAGGTGACGGCATTCGTACGAATTATTCTTGTTCTGAATCCGTAGGCAGAAATCTGGCCAGCTCAGCAGGAATATCGTTGCGTGCACAGTACATTTCCCGCGTTTCGCCCAACAGGCATTCTTGACCGTGCAGCAGCAGATGCAGGGCAAATTGATTGGCTTGGCGCTCGAACTTGCCTACATGGAACAACGTATGCTGCTCGGTAAAAAAGTGGCCAATCCCTTTGTGCAGGCGATCATGAGCAAGCTCATGGGCACACACGAAGCGCTGCCATTCGAACGGCAATTCCGAATTGATGACAATATAACGGCGGCGAAGCTTGTGGAAATACAGGCCGCGCGTAGATTTCCCCAGATCAGCAGTCCTAACTTGAATATTTAAATGCTGAGCAAGCTGAAAGGGACAGTTTGTTTTATATTTTCGAATCAAGGATCGTACAATCTTCTCTACATCCATGAGATGCACCTCGCGGATAAGTTAGTCAATGTGTCGTATTCAGCTCCGTGGCGGCTTGCGCTTGTTGCGCTTCTTTGCATCCCAGAACAGTGCCTCCAATACATGGAGAACTCGCTCACGGTCTTCTTCGTCGATAGGGACGCCATCGAACATGATTTCCGAATCTTCCTCAAGCAGCTGGCGGAAATCCTTCTTATCCTTCCAAGTGGCCCACTCGGGAATGGAGTCAGATGATGTTAAGGCCAGCGGCATTGGATTATCGATACGGCCAAGCAAATAATCGCTTGACGTATACAAAAGATCGGCAAGCCTGCCGATGATGTCACTTGGCGGTGTCGTTCGTCCCGCCTCATAATTGGCGACGTTCGCGCGCTTCATGTCAAGCGCCTGGGCGACGTCGTCTTGCGACAAGCCTTGCTTGAGCCGCAGCTCTTTAATGCGAGTGCCTACTAATTCTTTGTTCGTTATGGACATCGTTATCACCCTTATTTTACATATGTTCATAAATTCAGGATTGACGTTCATTTAAAGAGCGTGGTATTCTTTCAGTATAACACATAGGAACAAACGTTCGCAATGTATGGTTATTTAAATGAACAAAGATCATTCTATAGTGTAATTTTCCGTAACACAAGGCCAAGTTTTGCAGTTTTTTTATTTTTCACGGAGTGTTGTTTTAAATAACTTATTCTATATTGCGTTATCCATAATATCCTTTCATTAAGGGGCGATGAAGATGTTAGCAACGATTAATCGAACAGCGACTCGTAAAATGGTGGAAAAGTATTTGTCTATAGCTTCTTTGTACAAGCGAACGGGTATCGTACGGAGAGAGATGAAGATGACCACTTCATATGAGCCTAGATTGCATGGGTCTACGAATCAAGTAGGAAAGCCAGTAGAAGAGATTGCACTGCATAATGTGGAGAAGGAAGCCTATATGAGAACCGTATACGATAATGTAATGAAGGCGATTGCCCACCTTGGCGATATTGAGAGAGAGCTTATTGTAAGCTGTTATCTCTCTCCAGAGACAGCGAAGCCGGATTACTTACTATGCTATGATCTGAACGTGAGTGAGCGTACATTTCGGAGAATTAAAGCACGCGCGATTATGGAGCTAGCATTCATGTTAGGTATAGAAGTGTTTGAGGATTAAGGTGCGCAGAGCTTGAGGCGAGTCGAAAAAAGTAACTTAGTAGTGACCTCCGGGTGGCCGGATGATGGCACTCGGTTGGACGGCTCAAGGTGCTAAGATGATAGTGTGAGGTTGTGGGCATGGGGCAGGACAGCCTTGCGGAATATAGGGAGAACCGTTTGCGGCGAAGCTGTATAACGGTTTTTTTTGTACCACAGGATAGGAGGTGAAGGCTTGCGAAGCTGCGAGATTCGGCAAGGGGTGATGAGACGGGTGCGCGAATATTTCCCTGATATCCCCGTGCTCGAAGCAGAAGAACGAACGGACGAGCAAGCGCCGTGCTTGGTCGTCAAGCTCGTGCGAGGGGAACGGACTCGCGTTGGCGAACGCCGCTTTCAGGCGAGAGCAGCATTTGAGGTCGATTATTATCCCGACGGAAAGGCTTCTGTTCATGATGTTGCCGATGGGCTCTACGACGCGCTGGAGCTGATTGAAGCAGGCGGCGGCTTATGCAGGGGGACAGGCTTGAAGCATGAAATCGTTGAACGCAAGCTGCGGTTTCAAGTGCAGTACGAGTACATGCTGGCGCGTTCCCGAGAGGAAGCAAGCAAGATGAATGCTATGAAGCAGGAGGGACGCATTCGAGATGTCTGATGCAAACAAGCAGGACAAGCGTAATGTGGAACATGCCGAGGCTGCGGGCGAATTCGCCTTTGCGAAGGAGCAATGGCTGGAGGCAAAATGCTGGAGTGCAGGCGAGCGAGACATGCTGCATGCGCTTCTAACCAGTAATGAGCAGTACACGAAGGCGCAGATCGATGCGCTGCTGTACCAATTTCAAATTCAGGAGGTAAAGTAATGGCTGGAGGAACATGGACGACGCAAAATAAAGTAAGACCAGGCGTATATGTACGCTTTCAAGGAGAGGCTGCTCCATCGGGAGCAGTTGGCGAGCGGGGGATTGTGGCACTGCCGTTAACGCTTAGCTGGGGGCCAGTGAAAGAAGTGCTGGAATTGCATGCAGGGGAACCTGTATTCGAGCAGCTAGGTTACGAGCTGACGGATGACGCACTTCTGCTGGTGCGCGAGGCTTTCAAACGTGCGAAGAAGGTGCTGTTGTATCGATTGAATGAAGGTGCCAAGGCGGCTGCAGCTCACAATCAATTGAAAGTGAAAGCACGCTTTGGCGGTGTTCGCGGCAACGATATTCAACTCGTCGTGCAGACGAATGTGAACGACAATACGAAGGTGGATGTCATTACAAAAGTTAGCGGACGCATTGTGGATAGCCAGACTGTACAGCAAGCTGAAAAGCTGATTGCAAACGCTTGGGTTGAGTTCGAAGGCACAGGTGCAATTGAACCAAATGCAGGTCTGCCGCTTACAGGCGGTGATGACGGCAATGTGGTGAATGCGGATCATGTATCTTTCCACGAAGCGATTGCCGTTCATGATTTCCATACGGTTGCGCTTCCTTCCACTGATGCCGCGCTATGCTCTGTCTATGCGGCATTTGTGAAGCGTATGCGTGAAGATGAAGGGAAGAAGATTCAGGCGGTTATGGCCCAATATCCAACCGCGAATAACGAAGGCATCATTAGCGTCAAAAATGGCGTAAAGCTGGCAGACGGCACAATATTGAATGCTGCTCAAGCAACAGTATGGGTAGCTGCGGCAACAGCAGCGGCAGCGATGAATGAGTCGTTGACGTATTCCGCTTACGAAGATGCGGTCGACGTTGATGTTCGCATGACAAATACCCAGGTGGAAGAAGCTCTGCGCAAGGGTGAATTCGTGTTTGTACACCATCTTGGCCATGCTGTGGTAGAGCAAGATATTAATACATTGACGGCATATACGCCGGAAAAGGGCCAGCCATTCTCCAAAAACCGCGTTATTCGCGTGCTGGACGGCATCGCCAACGATATGAAGCGAATTTTCGAAACGGCGTATGTCGGGAAAACAAACAATAATGAAGAAGGACGTCAATTGTTCCGTGCAGCGTGTATTGCATATTTGGATCAGCTTGAGCGCTTGAATGCAATTCAGCCGTTCGACGCACAGACGGATGTGCTTGTTGCTAAGGGTGAGGCTTCGGACAGTATCGTCATTCAATTGAATGTGCAGCCGGTCGATGCAGTAGAGAAAATTTACATGAAAGTGAAGGTGAAGTAAGATGGGTTTCTTACAAGCAAAGGATACGATTTCGGGTCGTGAAGGCACGGCTTTTGCGCAAATTAATGGAAAAAATGAAGAAATGTTCTATATTAAAACGTTGGAAGCAAAAATAGAAAAACAAAAAGCAGAAATTAAAACACTCGGCAGCCGCGCCACACAGCATAAAACCTCCGGCTGGTCGGGAACAGGCAGCATGACGATTTACTATATGACAGCTTTGTTCCGTAAAATGATGCTTGATTATATTAAGACTGGCAAGGATACAAACTTTACGATTAATGTGACAAACGCAGATCCTACTTCTTCGGTGGGCACGCAGACAATCATGTTGAAGAACGTGAACCTGAACAGTGTCGTTATGGCGAAGCTGGATACAGAGAGCGACGTTTTGGAGGAAGAATTGGAGTTTACATTTGATGATGTTGACATTTTAAGCAACTTTAATGCACCTACAGTGTAATTTTAAATAACATAACTACCATTCAAGATGAGGAGAGCGATTGAAGATGACTACATTAAGCTATTTCTTTGCCCAAAATGCGGAACCCAATACGGAGATGCCATTCGTTGTGTCCCCGCGTTTCAAAGATGAAAAGGGTGAGCCGGTTGCCTGGACGCTACGCAGTATGAGTGAAGTGGAAAATGAGCAGTGCCGCAAGTCGGCCACAAAGCAGGTAAAGGGCAAAGGCGGGGTTGTTACGCCGGAAATCGACTTCAATGAATATACCGCAAAGCTGATTGTGGCAAGCGTTGTGTATCCAGACTTGAAAAATGCAGAGCTTCAACAGTCCTATGGCGTCATGGGTGCGGAGGCGCTCCTGCGCAAGATGCTCCTGCCTGGCGAATATACGGGCCTGCTGCAGCAGGTGCAGACGCTAAACGGCTTCAATCAGGACATGAACGAGCTTGTTAATGAAGTAAAAAACTAATTCGCGAGGGCGATGGCGAAGCGAACTATGCCTATTACGCCCTCCATAAGCTCCGCATCCTGCCGCATGAGCTGCTTGCGCTCCCGGTTCGCGAACGCGCCGCCGTCTACGCGATGATCGACATCCGTGTGGATGAAGAGCGCAAGGCACAGCGCAGTATGCGCAAAAAGCGGTAGTAGGCTTTGGAACAACCGCGGACATTAGAGCAGCGATTTCACAGTCGGCATGGCAATGGCAGCTCCCTTGGGGCAGCTTGGGTGCAGATGGGGGATCGCTCTCTTCATCTTGCGGACAGGGGGAGGGAAGAAGATGGATGAGCAGTCATTACAGGCTTTAAAGATCGCGGCAAAGTCAGTTCAGACGTTTGCTAATGCTTTTGCCAAGGTAAGCACAACGATGAATCAAGTTATGAAGAAGTCGGTGGAAGCGATCACGAAGACTTGGCAGAAAACTGCAACTGCAATTAATCAATCTTGGCAAAAAACGATAAACGCCATCAATCAGTCTTTAAAAAAGGCGTCAAATACAATTGTCCAAGCATGGCAAAAAGCAGCCAATGGGATATCTCAAGCATGGCAAAAGACGGTAAATCAAATCTCACAATCATGGCAGCGAACCAGCAACGGCATTAATAAATCATGGCAGAAAACTGGTTCCAGCATGAATCAGATATGGCAGCGTGCGAACTCTGGAATAAACCGCGGCTGGAAGCAGGCGGGGAACAACATCAATAGAGCGTGGCAACAGGCTAACAATGGCATTCATAAAGGATGGAATCGGGCTACCTCCGGGTACAATCGAATTCAGCAGCAGAAAACTAGGCAAGGATCTTCTAATGGAGCATCTCCAACTGAATCATCTACTGAAGATTCTCGTGAGGATAATAAACCCACAAAAGAGAGTGCAAAGGCTGACAGAATTAAAAAGGGAGCGGCCGTTCACGCTGCTGTCCGTGAGAATATCGGGAAGTGGTTTGGTGGCATAGGTTCCAAAATGCTGGGCTTCGTTCAGAATATGGGCTTGGATGCGATTAAGGGGGCAGCTAAATCAGAAGATATCAGATCCCAATATAATGCTAAATACGGAAATCGCCAAGAAGGGACGCAAGTATACGAGGCTCTCCGAGCTCAAGCATTACTTAGTGGAGAGGATGTAACGAAATCTTTGGAATCTGGCCTTACATTAACCTCCGTCTCTAAAAACACCCAAGATTTAATTCACATGAATGAAATGGTACAGCGTTTATCATCATTTCAAGCGAACGGTGGAGATCCAACTAAAACTGCCGACTTAATGAAAGACGCATATTTCGGTAAGAGTGAAGGTTTATTAGCGCAACTGAAAATGCCGGTAAGTGCCGCAGAACAGGCAAAATTAGAATCCTTCTCTAAAACCGGTGATTTAAATGGCTTCATGAAGGCCTTTGACACGTTGATGGAAAAAGCTAACATGAGCAAAACTTCCCTTGAAATGTTGATGGACAGTCCTTCTCGTAAGTGGGAAGAGACTGTAACACGATTTAATGGAATGTTGGGAGCTGCTGGAGAGACTGCCATACAGATGTTTAGTCCGATGCTGGACATGTTGAATCAAGCATTCCAGACGGGGCAATTTGATAACTTCTTTACCGTATTAAGTGGAGGACTAGCTATTATTGCACAATTGGCCACTTGGGTAGTGGAGGGATTCTTATGGCTGGTGGATATATTTAATAATAATTTACCGCTAATCTTGCCTATACTAGGTGCTATTGTCGGCGCATTAATGATGTACTATACGATAATGACAATTATTGTAGTGGTGACACAAATATCTGCAGCAGTGCAGACTCTGTGGAATGCCATAATGGCACTGAATCCGGTTACAATTGTTATTTTGGCTTTAGTTGCATTGATAGGAGCTTTTCTAGCATTAATTGCTGTTATGGAGCCAGTACGCGAAGGTTTTGCGAATGCACTTCGATCCATGGGGCAAATGGTAGCCGGCTTTGTTACTGGAGCAATACAAGCTTTTACTTGGCTTGTAAATAAGGCTTTTGACATGATTAATTTTCTCTTAGAAGGCGTTAACAGGGTTGCTAATGCCATCGGTAGCATACTTGGAATTAAAGAAAAGGTGGATATAAAGCTGGAGCACATTAAAACTGATAAGTTTCAATCAGACGTTAGTGCTACGATTGAAGGAGGCTTTAATGCTGCTGCTGATGGTGCTGAAAATTTCTCTGTCGATAATTTCAAAAAGAAATTCGGAATTGATAACTTAACCAAACTAACAGAATCCAATAACTCATATAAACCTGAAAAAATGCCTAAAACTCCAAAAACGCCTGAAACATTGCCTAGCACTGCTGGGGGAGTTATGCCTGGGTTAAATACTGGCGGTACTATGAACATCCCGAAAGTAGGCGAGGTAGGTAAAGTCGGGGCCATCGACAATAAAGTTGAAATTACGGATGAAAGCATAGAGATGATGCGCGATTTGGCAGAAATGGATAGCATCCAGAACTTCGTATCCTTAACGCCGACTGTTCAGGTAAACACAGGTGATATCCATCAAGGCTTCGATATGGATACGTTAATCAATCGCATCGAGAAGAAGCTGGAGGAAGAATTCGTGTCAACAGCGGAAGGGGTGTACGGATGAGTGGATACCATATCTATTTGAGCTTCAACAACCAAGAGAAGGTCATCGAGTTGCCTGTAAACCCAGCTCAGCTGGAGATCAGCGAAGCGGGAAATTTGCAGTCCTTCGATATCGTCGGTATCGGGGAAGTCGTAAGCATCCATACGCCAAAGCTGGCCGATATTCAATTCAGCAGTTTATTTCCGCTCCATTACGGGCCATATGTGCATATCCCGCCAGAGAAATTGCTGCCGCCTAGTGATTATATCATTCAATTGCGTGAATGGATGGAGACCAAGCGTCCGATTCGCTTCGTGCTTACGACGCCAACTTACCATATGAATCTCGCTATGGCGATTGATAAGTTTACTTGGCGTGAAGTTGCCGGCAGTGTTGGCGATTTGGAGTACGACATTTCCTTGAAGCTGTATAAATTTTATGCGGCCAAAAAGGTAAAGCTGAACGGGAAGCTGACAAGTGCGACCAATGTGCCAAATCCGTCACAGCCGCGTCCAGATGAGCGTAAAGGAACAACCGAGTACATGACGCAGCCAGGGGATAAGCTGTGTTTGATTGCCCAAAAGTTTTTCAACGACACTAGAAAAGCAATCGACATTCAAAGACTGAACGGCATTTCAGCAGATGAGGCCCTGCATGAATTGGAACCGAATCGTGTTCTGCGACTTCCTAGAAAGCAGTGAGGCACAGCGACGTAGGAGGTGAATTTGTGAAATGAACAGGTTGGAAGTGTTGGTCGATAATCGCGATGGCAACGCGTGGGACATGTCACACCTGATCTCGAGCATGACATGGTCGACCGCTCGCATTGGCAAGCCTGCCAGCATATCGATTTCCTTTATGAAGGGAGCAATATTTCAAGATCGCAGCTTTACCATCCATAATGGTGATATCGTGCGCGTGCAAGAAGATGGAGTTCCTGTATTTTACGGCTATGTGTTCAGCATTGAAACGGATGAGAGCAGTACTGTGAAGCTGACTGCTTATGATCAGATGCGCTATTTGATGATGAATGACTGGTGCATGCTCAAAAATGTGACGGCTACTGAGGTAATCCGGCATATTGCCAAAAATTTCAACATCCAGGTTGGCGATTTGGCAGATACGAAGCATAAAATCCCGACTTTTATGGAGGACAACAAGAAGCTCTTGGATATGATGTTCCGTGCGCTTGATCTGACGTTAATCGCCACCAAAAACATTTACGTGCTGTATGATGATTTCGGGAAGCTCACGCTGCGGGAGGCGAAGAGCTGGAAGACAGAATACTTCATCGGCGAAGGGAGTCAGATGACGAGCATTTCCTATAAGGTAAGTATTGATGATGATACGTATAACTTTATTAAGCTGTATCGGGACAATCAGGAAAAAGGCGTGCGCGAGATTTATGTGACAAAACATAGTGATAATTTGGCGAAATGGGGTCATTTGCAGCTTTATAAAAAGGTAGACGACAAGCTGAATCGGGCTCAAATCAAGCAGCTTGGGGAAAATTTGCTGGAGCTCCATAACCGTGAGAAAAAAACCTTAAAAGTTAACGCTGTAGGGGATGTGCGCATTCGGGCCGGAATGTACATCCCTATTTTTGTGCCGGGACAGGAGAAAGAGCAGTTCAGGCTCATTGAGGAATGCTCCCAGGAGTGGAGCGGGTCAGGACATACGATGTCATTAACGTTGAAGGAGATTTAGAGATGAGGACGATGCTGGACATTATTAAAAAAGCGGGTGTAGGAGCGGTGGAGGCATCGAGCCCGGTTGCCCTGCTGTATGGTGTGGTGCTCAGCGTATCGCCTTTGCAGGTGCAGGTGGAGCAGCGCTTCACTCTGCCGGAATCCGCTCTTGTCATAACGGAACAGCTTACCGAGTACAAGGTGCGCATCGGCGGAGAAGAGGTTACGATCCGTGAAGGGCTGTATGCTGGGGATCGGCTGCTGCTCGCCCGTATGCAGGGAGGACAAAGCTACGTTGCACTCGATAGGGTGGTGGGTACATGATCCCGAAGTCAAGGTTCGAGCCGGAGATTGAAGATGCTCCCACGATGATGGAGTATACGGAGCAGCCTACGCGCACCTATCGGCTGGATATAGAGGCTGGGCGCATTTTAGGAATGACAGATGGCTTGGAAGCGATACGGCAGGCCGTGCTTAAAATTCTGTTGACGGAACGTTTCGAGTATTTGATTTACAGCCCGGATTATGGATCTGAGCTTCGCGCACAGCTTGGTTATAGCTTGGGATTCGTGAAGTCGGAGCTGGAGCGCACGATATCGGAAGCTTTGCTGCAGGATGACCGCATTTTGCGCGTAGGCGAGTTTGCCTTCGAGCAAACGGGAGACGCTCTGCATGTTCATTTTACGGTTGAGACGGTTTTAGGACAGTTGGAAATGAAGAAGGAGGTGAAGATGGATGGCTGAATGGGAACAAGGTGCTTGGAACGTGCCTCGATTGGAGGACATGATGGAGCGAATGCTGGAACGCGTTCCGAATGACGTGGACAAGCGGGAAGGCAGTATCATTTACGATGCGCTTGCCCCGATTGCTTTGGAGTTGGTACAGGCTTATACGGACTTGCATTTTCAAAATGAACTGTCGTATGCAGATACATCAAGCGGCGAATATTTGGAGCGGCGCACGGCTGAATATGGAGTGAAGCGCAAGCCGGCCACAGCAGCCAAACGCAAGGGATTGTTTTATGATGCGGCAGGCAAGCCATTCGATGTGCCTTTGAGATCCCGCTTTTCAACGATTGAGCTTAATTATGTAGTCATCGAACGATTATCGGCAGGTGCGTTCGTGCTCGAATGTGAAAGCAAGGGCGCAAAAGGAAATGAATACTACGGCTCCTTAATGCCGGTTGATTACGTGGATGGTCTTGCCCGAGCTGAATTAGCGGAGGTAATTGCGCCAGGCGCGGATGCGGAATCGGATGAATCGCTGAGACGTCGGTTCTTCGAGGCCGTGAATGAACAGCCATTCGGGGGCAATGCAGCCGACTATAAGAAGAAGGTAACCTCTCTTTCAGGTGTAGGCGGCGTGAAAATATTTCCGGTATGGAAAGGCGGGGGCACGGTAAAGTGCACCATCATATCGAGCAGCTTCGAATCTCCGTCTGCTGAGCTGGTGAAGGATGTGCAGACGATCATCGATCCAGAGGTGAATCAAGGCAAGGGAATGGGCTTTGCGCCGATTGGCCATACCGTCACCATTAAGGGGGCAGTATCCGTAAGCATTCATGTGTCGACCACACTTACGCTTGAAGCGGGAATATCCGTGTCACAGGTGAAGGCGGACGTTGAAAAAGTGATCGCCGATTACTTGCGGACGCTGCGTATGAGTTGGAAAGAGGAAGACCGAACCGTCGTGCGTGTGAGTCAACTGGAAGCCCGTATTTTGAATGTAAAGGGTATCGCAGATATTGCGGATACGAAGCTGAACGACAAGGGAGCCAATGTGGAGCTGGACACGGAAGAGCTGCCGGTCATGGGGACGGTGACCTTGAATGGCTGAACCGTTGCTTAAGCGTTTGCCTGACTTTTACCATGACGTTAAGGAAATGGTTCTGCTTATGGAGACGCAGGATGGGGAAAAGGAGAAGCTGCTGGCCGCCATGCAAAGGCTGTTCGACGATCAGTTCGTCATGACTGCAAGCGAGGATGCAATTGCAAGGCGGGAGCGGATGCTGAATATTCTCCCGGATCGCGATGCGGAATCGATCGATTTCCGGCGCAGACGGATTATCAACCGCTACACGACGAAGCCGCCGTTTACGATCCGGTATTTGCAGGAGAAGCTGGACTTTTTGCTCGGCAAGGACAAGGCTCGGGCTGTTGTGGATGCGGATGCCTTCCTGCTGCGCATCGTTGCCAACATTACGGATGCCGCCGTATTCAAGGAGGTTGGGCACACGGTATACGCAGTGAAGCCTGCCAACTTGGTCTATCAACAGGAGACGGCGCTGCTGTCCAATGTAGGAGTGAATGAGAATATATACCGCTCGGATTTGAAGCGGACGACAAGGCTTTCGACGACGTGGAAGCTGGGACGTTCGCCATTTGCCGAGCGCGGGCCGGAGGTGCAGATCAAATGATCGAATCAACGCTGCTGAAAGAACTGGCGACCCATGTCAACACGCGAATTGCCAAGGTCGTGCTGAATAAAACGCATGAGATTACAGAGTTTACGGTGAAGCAAGTATCAAAGAGCGTCGTCAATCTGGAATATATGATTCCGCTTGGATCTGTGGACAGCGTATCGCTGATCGAGCTTCGGGCTGCTGACGGCACGGTGCTGACGTCGAATGACGTCTACATCCCGCTTACGTCCGATACGATCATCAAGCAGCCGATTACAGTGAAGGAGGTGGCCTAATGCCATACGAGGCGAAGACAAACTGGAAGTACGACGACACCGTCACGGAAAAGGATCTGAACCGCATTGAGCAAGGCCTGAAGGACGCCCATGTGGCGGAGTATAAGGAACTGACGTTGGAGCCAGGTGTCCAGATCGTGGATGTCCCAGAGGATACTCCCTTCCGCATGGGGGAGATTCGCGGGCGGACGTTGGTTAATTTGTTAGGACGTGCGGGAAGTTGCACTGATCAAACACTTTGGAATTTATGGCAATCATCAACAGCCACACATAGCAGCTTTATTGGATTACAAGTAAAAGTGCATCCAGATAAAGTATACGGTAACGCTCATAATTTCATCGATAATGTAAAATATGACCAGGCCTATGTTGTTGTCGGAAACTTAGAAAATGGTACGACAGGCGGTAGGGTTCGTTTGGAAACGCAAGAGTTCGATGGTGAGAAAGTAATAAATAGCTATTACTCCAATGAAATTACGAATGTTTCTATCCGTCAACCAATGCATTTGGCATTTGCAATTTCTGATTCACGTACGAAACGATTTTCCGTCAACCTTACGGTAGTAGCTGATGCTACAGAGGTAACAGGATACTTTGATTCAATTCGAGTTTATGAAATCCCAAAGGCGGACGTAGAAAAAATTAATGGCATGACTTCAGAAGAAGTCTCAGCATATTATTCGTATGTTGACTCGATGACGAACATCATCAACCCGTATGCTATCGGGATATCAGGCAACCTACTGCCTCCGTTTACGGAGTGGGTTTTAGGCGCGGAACGTACAGCTAATGTAATGTACACTCAGCCTTATGATATCGTGATCACTTCTCCTAGTAAGGGACAGCAAGCTTATTATTTTGATCTTGTTGCTGTTCCGAATAAGACGTATACATTGAGTTCGAGCAAAGGACGAATGTATTGCGGTGTAGACGATGCTAACGGTACTAAAAGATATATTGCAGACGTAGACGGCGGGAAGGTTACCTTTACAACGTCAAGTACAGCAAAGGCTATTCGTGTACAATGTTTGAATCTTGTAAGTTATATAGATATCAATAACCCATCCACATTCGTTTATGGGGAAGGTGATTTCGAATTTAAGAACCCAATGCTCACGCTAACATCTGAACTGCAGTCATTCTCGCCAATGAATCGCAGCGTGTGGGCAGCCGAATGCAAGCTAGCCGCTAATCCGGTAGACGGCAGCAATGCAGACATGCTTAACATGAATGAAGATGGATTGCCGTATGTACTGGAAAAGTGGGGCAAGCTGCCGTTAATAGAAGGGCAACAATGGGTACTAGTCGCAACATATACGGGTTTTAAACAGGTAGGTGAATCAAATAATATATACCCAATTACGGGAAATCAAGGACTTGTAGTTAAGCATGACGGTAAGCTACTTCCAAACTTTACGGGAATTCCAGCCAGTTCAGATATGGGAACAATATCCCAAAATTCTGGGCAATTGCATATTACAGTCTCTAATAAAGACAGCGGATGGGGCGATAACTACAAACCGGAACCTGACGAAATCAAGTCATATTTCTTGGGCTGGAAAATGTACGACACCGAAACTTCAAAAACAACAGAACCATATAATCGTACAGATGGAAAGTATAAAGGGTGGGTACGGCGTAATGACGCTGGGCAGTTTGTGGATGGAACCGGAACGTTGCCAACGACAGAAGCGCCGCGCAACAGCCGTTGGACGCCGTATCGCCTCCAATATCTCAAAGCGAAGCCAACGGTTAAGCCCGTTAAGAATTACGAAACTGGCCTGACACTCTCGAAAGGCTGGAACATGGTAGAGGTCAGTAGCGACATTATGATTCGGGAGAAGGCGAAGCCTACGTACTATTCGCCCAATGAAAATTACTATATCAACAATACAGCAGTAAGTGGAAGCCTACTAAAGAATAAGGTGTCTCACATGCTGAGGGTTTACCGCAATGGACAGGTTGATAATACCGCAAAGATCGAAAATGATGCTAACGCATATGGCAAGCAGCACGTTAGATTTTTACCGTCAGACTTTGACCCCTCCGCAGTCTACCACGTCACATACATGATGCTAGACCCGACTCTGTCGGCTCCTATCAGCGGCAGCATAGCGACGAATCTACGGGGCACGGTAACGGATATGGTATCGTGGGCAAGTGATGCAGAACGTAGGCTTTCGGTGGTTGAGAATGGGGAGCAAGATAATCTATCGCCGGAGAGCATAGGAGCTGCGAAAAAATCGGACTTGGATGGACTTACGAAAAATAGTGTGTGTATAAAAAATGGCACAAGCAAAGACCTTAACGCTTACCGTGAGCCGGGGCTTTTCTTCATCGGCAGCCTGAACGAATACACTAACAGTCCGTCACCTGATTTGGGGTTCAGTTGGGGGATCCTGCGTGTAGAGACGTTAGGGACAACCGCCTATGTGGTTCAGTCGTACACATGCGTTTTAAATAATGTCACCTTTACACGTTCCAAAGCGGAGAATGCATCCGGTAGAGATTGGACGCCTTGGATAGTTTCTATAAAGGCAGATTATGACGGAATTTTACGTTTATCTAACTGGTTAGATATCCGTGGTGACGCTGGCCTACTACACCTGTATGGAACAACACATGGCTATATCACATTCAACCAAGGCGGCGTACGTAGAGGATACGTGGGAATAGGCGATCCAAACGCACCGGGTAATTTAACCCTTTCAGCTGACAACGGAAACCTGTGGCTTAATGCAGGTGATGGTGGCGTGTTTGTGCAAGGTCGAAACATCCTATACGAGATAGACCAGCTAAAAACGTCTGGCGTTAATAACAAGCAGGCGCTTGTCGACGCGCTTAACGCCAAGGGGATAGCCGCGTCAATTAACGAAGATTGGGGGGGGTTAATTGCTAAAGTAGGGCAAGCTGCTATTTTTAAATCGGCGTATGTCAGTAATGAACATAAAGTTACAACTAGTACAACGGATCGATTTAATTTTTTCGATATGCCAGCAGGAACTACAAAAGTGAATTTCACTTCTGATCCGGAAGGGACAACGTCAATATATGAATCTAGTAATTATTATAACGGTACGGATATGGCGTTTGTGGTTCGAGACGCGTTTGGAAATGAGTGCTATGTTGGCAGTAGTTACAGAGGACAAACCATGTACCTATATAGCTTTATGATAGATACGGCAGCCAATAACGCTAGATACACGTATTTTGATGGCGATAATAACAAGCAGGTTTCAGTTATAAATAAAGCGGCAAATTTAAATCCTGCTGGTGGACTGTCTTTTGGAACTTATATTTACGGTACAGGTTATGCTGTAACGGCAAAGGTTGCTGGCCTGTTAACGTATGCATAAAGGAGGAGTACCATGTACGTAGTATACAAAGAAACATCGCAAGGAACGTTAGTCACAACAGTATATATGAATCCGACACCTGAACAAATGGAAAAGTCAGGGATCGAAATCAACGGCAAATTCCCAACGCCGGACGCCATTCCTGGAATGGTTCCAGTGCTAAAGGTAGACGTCGAAATGGAGCGGCTTTACTATGACTATGGACGGCCGGATACACTAGAATCCAGAGTTGCTGAATTGCAGACCGAAAACGAGAATCTGAAAAAAGAGAACGCCGCATTGTTGTTACAGGTAGCTGGTCTGGATGCGTCAGGTCAGCAGCTTACGCAAGATCATGCAACACTACTATTACAGCTAGCTGAAAAAGGAGTGATCTAATATGGACTGGTTCACAACGATTAAACGGTACTATGATATGGGGATCTACAAAAACGATCCGAAAGATTCGTTATATGTCGGGAAGTTCTGCGAGTTTGGCAAGATTACGCCAGAACAATTTAAAGAAATTACCGGTGAGACATACTCTGCAATATAGCCCCTATTAAAACTTACCCTCTCGATTCCTTTCACAACGAAAAGGGCCGACTTTCGCCGGCCCTATCCCTTTTCTAATTGTAATCCTACAACGTCTGCAGCACAAAGTGCAGCACGAACAACAGTGATATCCCATAGAACAATGGCTTCACTTCGCGTCCCTTGCCCACGGCAAGATGGAACAACGCGTAGCTGATGAACCCGACTGCAATCCCGTCGACGATGCTGTGCATGAGCGGGATGAACGCGATAATGAAGAACGCGGGAAGACCCTTGTGCATTGCATCGAATTCGATCTTTTTCACGCTTGGCATCATCAGGCCGCCGATAAAGATCAGTATCGGAGCTACGGCTTGATCAGGTACCAATGTCAGTACCGGTAATGCAACCAATGTACCTGCAAACAGGATCCCCGTAACGATAGACGTGAGCCCCGTCCGACCACCAGCAGAAATGCCAGCAGCAGTCTCAACCGTCGAGACATTCGGGCTTGTGCCGAACAATCCGCAAGTAATGACGGAAATCGCATTGGCCTGCAAGGATCGCTTAAATCGTTCCGGATTCCCGCTCATTTGCAGGTGCGCATTTACAAGCCCCACATTTTCGAACACAATGACGAGCGTCAGCGAGAAGGTTGCTACAGCAAGTGTAACAGCCGACATGCCTTGAAACGTGAACTGGCCGAATACATCCCCATATGCAGCCCACGAAAAAGACCCGCCTGTTGCTGCGCTAGCGTTAGGCACTGCACCAACTGCATAAGCGAGAGCTGTTCCTGCAATAATGGCGATGAGCAAGTTGCCCGGAACGTTGCGCATGAACAGAATGCATGTAAGAGCCAATGTCGCGAGGGTAACAAGCACTCCAGGATCAGCAAAGGACTGCAATGCAATCATCGTAGACTGATTGGGGACGATAACGCCGCCCTTTTGCAGACCGATTAAAACGAGCATAAGCCCGATCCCTACAGAAATAGCCTCCTGCAATGATTCTGGGATTGCTGCCCGCAGCTGCCCCGCAAGTGACGTGAAGCTAATTGCCGTAAAGCAAACACCGGATAATACCACGACACCCAGCGCTTGCTGCCACGTCATGCCCATGCCATGCACGAGCGTGTAGGTGAACATCGCGTTAATGCCCATGCCGGGCACTAGAATAATGGGGGATTTGCCCCATATGCCCATTAACAAGCAGCCGACAGACGAAGCGAGCACGGTTGCGATAATTCCCGCTTCCTGCGGTATGCCTGCATCTGCCAATATTGATGAATTTACAATGACAATATAGACGATAGCGAAGAAGGACACGACACCGGCCAGCAGTTCCTGCCGCCAGTTGATTCGCGCAGCTTCAGAAGCGTCATTCAAGGATGCTTCTGTCTTCGATTGTATATGTTCCTTTTGGCGGACCAATCGTAAACCTGCTTTCCATCGTAGCCCCTCACCCAACCCTTAGCATGAAATAGAGGAAATTCAAAAAGTCTACTTGTGATCACGAAGAACGACAGAAAGTAGTTTGTGCTGAAAACCGGCCTTTTTGAATATGCACTCATAAAAAACTATGCCCGAATACAAATTCGCGCATAAGTTGCTCTTATTGTATCACATGACCACTTCAAATAATCAAGTGATGTTTGACTTTCCTGCAATTTGTACAATGATCCACCTTGCATCAACCCGTGAAATTACATATAATAAATAACTAATTGATTGTTCAAAACTATGGTCAACACATGCGAAGATGGAGATAAGTACACAGTACCGCTTGCCAGGGAGGCAGCGCCGCAGATTGAGAGCGCTGCTGAAGAATGGACTGTCGAAATTCACTCCGGAGCAGGCGCCTTGAACTGGCACGTCACGTACGGTGAAGCTGCTGCAGTAGAGGTTCCCGGACTCGCGGCACGTTATTGCTGCTACAAGTGAGATTTTGGATTGGATCATAACCTCCGTATTCGGAGTGCATGCCAATCGGATCTAATTAGGGTGGTACCACGGTCTTCTCGTCCCTTGTGACGAGAAGGCCTTTTTTTATTTCGAGTGGAAATGAAGGGGGCTTACACAATGAAGGAGCGTTTACAGGCACTGCGCGCCGAAGCGCTGGAAAAGCTGCAGCAAGTAAAGGATGCAGGTCATTTAAATGATTTGCGTGTTAAATTCCTCGGTAAAAAAGGTGAGCTGACAGAAGTACTGCGCGGCATGGGCAGCTTGTCGGCAGAAGAGCGTCCGCTCATCGGTCAAGTGGCGAACGAAGTGCGCGGAGCCATTGAGACATTCATCGAGGAGAAGCAAGCGGCTTTTCTCCGTGAAGAGACAGAGCGTCGTCTTCAGGAAGAAACAATTGACGTGACACTGCCGGGCCGCCCAATGACGGTTGGTGCGGTTCACCCGCTGAACAAGGTTATTCAACAAATTGAAGACATTTTCATCGGTATGGGATACACGGTAGCAGAAGGTCCGGAAGTGGAGCAGGACTACTATAACTTTGAAGCGCTGAACCTGCCGAAGGATCACCCTGCACGCGATATGCAGGATTCGTTCTACATCACCGAAGACATCCTGATGCGTACGCAAACATCGCCGGTACAAGTGCGTACTATGGAAGCAATGAAGGGGAAAGGGCCAGTTAAAATTATCTGCCCAGGCCGCGTATATCGCCGCGATGACGATGACGCAACGCATTCCTTCATGTTCCATCAGATTGAAGGACTCGTGATCGATAAGAACATCCGCATGAGTGACTTGAAGGGAACGCTGCTTCAATTCGCGCAAGAAATGTTCGGTTCCAAAACACAAATTCGCTTGCGTCCAAGCTTCTTCCCGTTCACGGAGCCAAGCGTTGAGGTCGACTTGACTTGTATGAAATGCGGCGGCAGCGGCTGCCGAATCTGCAAACAAACAGGCTGGATCGAGATTCTGGGAGCAGGCATGGTTCATCCGCGCGTGCTTGAAATGGGCGGCTATGATCCGAAGGAGTATTCCGGCTTCGCATTCGGTATGGGTGTAGAGCGTATTGCCATGTTGAAATACGGCGTGGACGATATTCGCCATTTCTATACGAACGATATGAAATTCGTGCAGCAGTTCGCGCGGATGTAGTCAAAATAAAAGTTCAAAAAGTTCGGTTTTCAGCACCAAGAAGGTTGCGGGAACTTGAAGCGGATGCTTTCGTAGCGAGTTTGCTTTGCAAAACTTGTAAGGAAGCGCGGAGTGCAGGCAAACTACATGAGCACTTGAAATGTTTCCAAAGGAAACCTACATCGAAAGCATTCGCTCTTCGAGAGTGAGTGCGAGATTCGATGTCGAGTTACTTCCTGTGTTGCTTCGTGATCAAAAGCGGACTTTTTGAACCACCTCTTAACAGAAGAAAGGAAGAGAGCGAGAAATGAACGTATCCTACCAATGGCTATCGCAATATATCGACTTGACCGGCGTTTCTGCTGAAGAAATCGCGGAACGCATGACGCGTGCCGGTATCGAGATCGACTCGGTGGAGAACCGTAATCAAGGACTCGACCACATCGTCGTGGGCTATGTCGTATCCAAGGAGAAGCATCCAGATGCGGATAAGCTGAACGTGTGCCAAGTAGACGTAGGCGCAGAAGAAAAACTGCAAATCGTGTGCGGCGCGAAAAACGTAGATGCAGGACAAAAGGTTCCAGTTGCTACGATTGGCGCAGTTATGCCAGGCGGCATGAAAATCAAGCGCGCTAAGCTGCGCGGCGTTGAATCCCAAGGCATGATCTGCTCAGCGAAGGAGCTTGGCATGAATGACAAGCTGCTTCCGAAGGAAATGCAGGAAGGCATTCTCGTACTGCCAGCAGATACAGATCTCGGAACACCAATCGCTGACGTGCTCGGTTTGAACGATCATGTGCTGGAGCTTGACCTTACACCAAACCGCTCAGACTGCCTAAGCATGCTCGGTGTTGCACATGAAGTAAGCGCGTTGCTGGAGCGTCCTGCGCGTTTGCCAGAGCAGGATGTGAAGGAAAGCGCTGAAGCTGCCTCAAGCAAAGTGAAGATTAGTATTAGCGCTGCGGAAGGCTGCACGCACTACGCAGCACGCTATATTGCAGGCGTAACGATTAAGCCATCTCCATTGTGGCTGCAAAATCGCTTGCTTGCAGCAGGCGTTCGTCCAATCAACAATATCGTTGATGTAACGAACTTCGTCATGCTGGAATATGGACAGCCGCTGCATGCGTTTGACGCAGATAAGCTGAATGGTGGAGGAACGATCGACGTTCGCTTTGCGAATGAAGGTGAGGGACTGGTTACGCTTGACGGCCAAGAACGCAAGCTGGAACCGCATATGCTGCTCATTACAGACGGCGTGAAGCCAGTTGCGCTTGCAGGAGTTATGGGCGGTGAGAACTCCGAAGTATCTTCGGATACAGTGAACATTTTGCTTGAGTCCGCTCACTTCACGGGCAGCGTGGTACGCAAAACGTCCCGTCAATTGGGATTGCGCTCCGAAGCTTCTCTGCGCTTCGAGAAAGAAGTGAATCCAGAGGCGGTCATACCTGCATTGAACCGTGCGGCTGAACTGATCCGTACACTTGCTGACGGTGAAGTGTATGCGGGGATCGTAGAGCAGAAAACAGCATCTTTGGAACGCAAAGTAATCGAGCTGACATTGGATAGAACAAACCGTTTGCTTGGTACATCGTTAACATCCGAAGAGGTTCGCAAAATTATGGAGCGTCTTGGCTTCGAATTCGTTGAAAAATCCGAAGGCAGCTTCGCCATCACAGTGCCAACTCGCCGTGGCGATATTACGCGCGATGTAGACTTGATCGAGGAAGTTGCGCGTATTTACGGCTATGACAATATTCCGGTAACGGCTATAGAAGGTTCGACAACGCCAGGCCATCTGACGAAGGGACAAAGCATCCGCCGCGCGATCCGCCGTGTGTTGACAGACAATGGCTTGAATGAGGTCGTGACGTATTCCTTTACAAACCCTGCGGATACAGCATTGTTCCCATCCTTCTTGGAAGATGCAGTGCCTGTTCGCTTGGCAATGCCGATGAGCGAAGAGCGCAGTGTGCTGCGCACGAACCTGACGCCAGGGCTTATTGATGTAGCGGTGTACAACCGCAACCGCAAGCACGAGGATATAAGCATCTTCGAACTGGGCACACTGCATCTGACGAAGGAAGAGCAGTTGACTGCTCAACCGAAGGAAGTGCTGGTTGCTTCTTTACTGATGACAGGCAAGCGCAATGCTGCACAGTGGAATGTGAAGGCAGAACCGGTTGATTTCTATGATATGAAAGGTGTGCTTGACAGCCTCGTATCGTACTTTGGTTTGGAAGGACGTGTGCGTTATGCGGCAGATCGCCCGCAAGGTTTGCATCCAGGACGTTCCGCGTCGCTATATTTGACGGGAGAACACGGGGAACAGCATATCGGCTTCATTGGTCAATTGCACCCAGAGGTACAACATGCCAAGGATGTAGCAGACACGTATGTTGCCGAGATTTTGATGCAGCCGTTGATCGATGCGGCAGACTTCGATATTGAATACCGCAGCCTTCCGCGTTATCCGGCTGTAGATCGAGATATTGCGATCGTGTTGGATCGTGGAGCCGAGGTAGGACAAGTCGTTGCGCTTGCTAAGGAGACTGCAGGCGAGCTGCTTGAATCTGTAAATGTGTTCGACGTCTACACAGGTGAGCATGTTGCGGAAGACAAGAAGAGCGTTGCGATTTCACTCGTGTATCGTCATCCAGAGCATACCTTCACAGACGAAGAGATTACAGAGCTTCACGGCAAGGTCGTGGCAGCAATCGAATCGAACTTCAAGGCAGAGTTGAGAAAGTAAGGCAGCATCTATAAATAGAAGATCAAGAAGTTGGGACGGATATTCCGCTCCCAACTTTTTTTATGGGCAAACAAAGAGTGATAATTCTATATCATTCCTAGAATAGAGAAATAAAGAAATATACATAGAGAGTTCCTAAAAGGCCTGTATTTGCAATTCCGCTGCTGCTGCCCCTATAATAGGGAAACCCTGAAATAGCAGGGTATATGAGATGTTTTTTTGCTCTAAAAATCTATGAAATGAAACTTGACTTTCCTCTATACGTAGGAGGAAAAGAGCGGTGATATATCGAATTATCTAGTAGAGTTTGCATATGAGGTGCAAACAGGGAATAAATTGTTGCTGCATGCGGGCTGCAAGCTCCAGCATGGCACGTGAAGGTAAGGAGGACCAATGAATGACTAGTCCGGATAATAAGCATCGAGTAGCGGTTGAAATATATGGAACACAATATAAATTGGTAGGCACAACTAGCAAGGATTACATGCGCAATGTAGCGGCGATGGTGGATGAGCATATGCGAAGCATCGCGAATGCCAACTCGCGTCTTGATACAACGCGCATTGCAGTATTGTCTGCGGTACATATTGCTGAGCAAGTACAGAAAGTGAAGGATGAGCAAGTACAGCTTAGCTCGTCTTTGAAGGAAGTTGAAGCAGCGAATCATAATTTGTCGAAGCAACTGACACAGGTTCAGACGGAATCGGAGCAAGCGCTGGAGAAGCTGCGTCAGGAGTCTGCACAGAAGCTGGAGAAGCTGCAAACCGAGCTGAACAATGAGAAAGCGAAGGCTGAAAAGCAGACGGCAGAGCTTCGTGCAGAAACGGCAAAGCTGAAGGAAACAAATCAGCAATTGGCCGAGAAGCATAAGGCTTCGGAAGAGCGTGTGCATAAGCTGACCGAGCAGGTGAAGGAGACGGAGCGTCGGATTCAATCGTTGACGGCGCGTGAAAATGAACAGAAGAAGAAGCTGCAGCAAGTTGAAGAACGGCTGAAGGCTGTTCTGGAAGAAAAGCAGAAGGCGGAGCAGCTCCATGCGCGTACACTCAAGGAAAAGCTGGAGGAGACAGAGCGTCTATGGAGTACGAAGCTGAATGAGCAAAATCAAACTTGGGAATCACAGCTTCAAGACTCGGAGCAGAGCTGGCAGCAGAGAATGACAGAGTCCGAGCAGAGCTGGCAGGAGAAGTTGTCACAAACTGAGCAAGATTGGCAAGCCAAGTATACGGAGACCGAGCAGCAATGGCAGAACAAGCTTACCGACACAGAGCAAGGATGGCAGAAGCAGTTCGATGAAGCCAAACAGAGCTGGAGTCGTAAGCTTTCGAATAAGGAACAAAGCTGGCAGGAAGAGCGAAATTTGCGGGAGCAGGAATGGACAGATAAGCTGAACGTCAAGGAACAGCAATGGCGCGAGCAGCTTGAATCTGAAAAGCGTAATGCCGAGCAGATCTCAGCGGATTGGGAAGAACAGCTTGCGGAGCAGACCGCCGCATGGGAAGGACAATTGGCAGCCCAGACAACAGATTGGGAGTCGCGCTTAGCGAAGAGAGAAGCGGAACTGGTTCAAGATCGAGATAAGCAGCTCACAATGCTTAAGCAGCAGCATGAAACGAATGTGAAGCAGTTGCAGCAAAAGCATGAACAGTACGCTCAGCAGTTGAAGTTTGCCCAAGATAACCAGCGCAAGCAAGCAGAAGAGCGCCATGCTGCCAAAGTAAAAGAATTGTCCGAGCAACATGCTAAAGAAATCGAGCAGGTGAAGGCTGAGCAGCATTCCAATTTGGCGAAGGCGCAAGCGGAACAGAAGCAGGCCTTGGATGAGGCGCAGGCACTGCATCAGAAGGCGCTGAATGAAGTAAAGGCACAGTGCGAGAAGGATATTGCACAGCTGCAGGCTGATCAGAAGCAAGCAATGGACGAAATGCAGTCACTTCATCAAGAGGCTTTGAAGGAAGCGAAAGCAAAATACGAGGAAGAAATCATTCAACTGCTTGCTAATCAACAGGAAGCGATGGGAGAAGCGCAGGCGCTGAATCAGCAGGCGTTGGACGAAGCTAAGGCAAAATACGAAAAGGAAACTGCTCAATTGCACGCCGAGTTGGCGGAAGCCAAGTCAAGGCATGAACTGGAGCTGGATCAATTGATCACTGAGCATCTGGAGCAGTTGGAACAAGCTGAAACGGATAAAAGAACGTCAATGATGGAGCTTGAGGATAAGTGGAAGCAAGAGCTTGCTCGGGCAGAATCTGAACGCAGCAAGGCTGTTCAGCAGGTTGAGGCTGTATATCAAGAGAAGCTGCAGCATTCTGAGCAAGAGCGTGTACGTGCATTGAAGGAAGCAACTGAACAACATGAAGAGCAGCAGCTTGATTTGCTTGCGCAGCTTGAGCAGCAGGAGCAAGAACTGATCGCTCGGTATGAGCGGCAGAATGAAGAACTGCGTACTCAATATGAACAGCAGAAGCAGGTGCAGTGGGCTCAACATGAGGAGAAGCTGCTAGAAGCGCGTGCTCAGTATGAGAAGCAACTGGCAGAAGAGCGTGCCCAGCATGAGAAGCAGCAGCAGGAAGAGCGTGCTCAATACGAGGATCAGTTGCAGGAGGAGCTTGCTCACTATGAGGAGCAGTTGGCAGAAGAGCGTGCTCAACATGAAGAGCAACTGAAAGAAGTGCGCGTTCAATCGGAGAAGCGCCAGGAAGAACAGCAAGCTCAGTACGAGCAGAAAATCCAGGAACTGCGTGCTCAATATGAAGGCGATATAGATGCCTGGACTGTACTACAGGATGAAGCTTTAGCGGCACACGCCAAGGAGTTGGAGGAATTAGAGCAATCCTTGCGAGCGGAAGCTGAACTGGCGATGCAAAAGAAGGACGCCCGCATCCATCAGCTTGAAGGCCACTTAGGACGCGCGGAAGAGCTGGATCGTGCGCGTCAAGTGGAAATGGAACGCCTCATTCGCGTTAGAGATAATGTACAGGCTGAAGCGGCTGATTTGCAGCAACAGATTGACGCGATGAAGCAAAGTATGGAAGAAGAGCTTGAAGCACTTCGGAATCAGTATGACCGGCAGCTGAATGAACGTCTCGAACAAGAACGAGCAGCATGGATGCGTGAAGCGGATCAGGCGCGAGCTGCGTTGCAGGAGCAATTCGAAGCAGAACGGAGCGCATGGCAGGCGAACATTGAAAAAGAACAAGATGCTCTATACGATCAACTTGCCGAGTTCGAAGATAAGTGCCGCAAGATGGAATTGGAGAAGGAAGAACTGCAAGCTTCCTACGCAAGCATTCAGCAGGCGCAGCATGAAGCCGCTGCTTCCGTGGCAGAAGCGAAGCAGCAGGTGGAGGAAGTGCAATCCCGCTATGTGCAGTTAGAAGAAGAACAACAGCTCTATATTGCAGAGCTTGAACAATATGAAGAAGCTAAGGCACGGGCGCAGCAGCGTGAACAGGAATGGGCACAGCAAGAGCAGCAATGGTCGGACACAACTGCAGCATGGAGTGAAGACCGTGAGCATCTGCAACGGCTGGTCGAACAGTTGCGATCTGAGGTCGAGGAAGCGAAGAAGCATGCTGAAGAGCAGGCTCGTTCTCATTCTGAGATGGAAGTTATTCAGGAGCAATTCGAGATTCTCTCCCATCAATTCCGATTATCGCAGCTGGAGCGGGAAAAAGAGCGCAGACAAGTGGATGAGACACAGGAAGCTTACACGAAGCTTAGCGATGAATACACGAAGCTCAAGGATGAATATGCCAAGCTTCAGAGTGAATTTAATGAGTGGCTGGAGATGATTGAGTAGCATCAATGAGGGACAAACGAATCAAACATAAGGAACTGCCAAATAAATGATGCATGAAATAGGATTGTTTTTTGACAAGGTATGGAGGGAAGTTGCAGCGGTATTTGCTTCATGGAACGTCCTGGATTACATCATAGTGGGAGCGGCTGTTGCATGTATGGTATTGGGAGCTGTGCGAGGATTCAAATCTATCGCGCTCTCCCTCTTCGGCTATATTGCAGCATTTATCGTTGCAGCCCGATTTTATGTGGATTTTGTACCATGGGTGAGGAAGAGAGTGTTCACCTCAACTAGCAGCGGGACAGGAGCGAATACAGGCGGGGACGCGTCTTTGACGGCTTCATTGATGGATACTGTACACGCTGTCGTCGCCTTTTTGCTGTTGTTTACGTTTGTATTGGTCGGTCTATGGCTTATACGTTTTGCTCTGAAGAAGTTCACAGATGTAAAACCGGTACGAACCGTGGATCGGGTAACAGGAGCTGTGCTCGGCTTGGTGCAGTTTATCTTTTTGTGGTGTATGATATATATTCTGCTGCGAGCTTGGCCTGCTGGAGCATTCCGTAGCTGGGTTGATTCTTCATTATGGGTTGACAGAACCGGAAAGTGGATGCCAGATGTTATGGTTGAGGCTGTAAAGTGGGCTCAGTGGCTATAGTATCTCTTGCTGAATCGTGCGTGTACGTAACTTCAATCACATACATGAACGAATGAACAGACCGCCGTCCCCCAGGTACTAGACAGGGATCACGGCGGCCGCTCATTTTTCGACAATAAATTTGGCTGTCATCTCATTGTGTCCCGGGCCGCACAAAATCGTGCATGACAAGTCGTATGTACCGGGTTGTTCCGGAGTTATGACTTGCTGGGGATGAGTTGGATCAAGGGACAAATGCAACTCCTTGATGGCAACCCCGTGATTGCCAACAGCATCTAATACGATACGGATTGGTTCACCTGACTTAACGCGATATTCAGACTTATCGAACTTGAAATTAGTTGCTTTAATCACGAGCTCTTTGTCTGTTTTTACGTTGTCTTCTTGAGCCTGATTGGATTGTCCGCCGCATCCAGAGACCATAAACGCTGTGAGCGATAGGCATGTGATGAGCGACCTTAGGCTGCTTCTTGCCAGCATTTGTATAATTCCTCCTCTCCTCGTCCATATAGTGTAACGGAAAGTATCAACTTTTTCCATTGCATGTATGGAGCGAAGAGAAGGGGGTTATACATGGACTCGCTCATTCAGAACGAAGGAAGCAGCCCTCGAGACATTAGGCCGTTATTTGGACTCGCGGCCAGCTTCGAATGGTGTCGCAACTGGAATGAACAGGTCGATCAATCCAATGACAAGCGCTGCAATAATAGCGCCAAGTACCGAGACGGATACACCGCCAACAAAGAATTGAGCGATGTAAATGACGACGGCGCTGGCGATGAAGCCAACGATCCCGCGTCCGAACGGCGTGACTCTTTTTCCAAAAATGCCTTCGACAATCCAGCCGAATAAGGCTATGACTAAGGCAAGGATTAAGGCACTCCAGAAACCGCCTACGGTAAACATCGGCACAATCCAGCCCGTAACCATCAATACGATGGCTGCCACAATGAATCGAACGACATGACCGAGAAAACTCATGGACTTTTCCTCCTTACTCGTTTGAAGGGTATAGGTTTGTGCAACAATTATTGTAACCTTATCCGCGATATTCATGAGTGGCATGTTCAGACATTGGATAGCCATTATTTCGGTATACCGCTATAATGAACAGCGAGAGGAGCCGTGACTTGTTTTGGACTCGAAAATTTTAAAAACAATGGATTACCATAAAATACTGCAATCGCTTGCCCGACATGCGGCTACCCCGTTAGGGGAACATGCTTCCTTGTCCCTGCTGCCGAGCACGGATTTGGAGGAAGTGAAGCGTCGCCTGCAGGCGACGGATGAGGCGATGACGATAGATCGGTTGAAGGGCGGAGCTCCCTTCTCTGGTGTTGCCGATATACGCCCTGCCGTAAAGCGCGCACGCATTAATGCAATGCTAAGCGCAAATGAATTGTGGGAGATTTCCGTGCTGATCTTCGCAGGTCGTCGCGTGAGACGCCATATTGAGAGTGTGCATGAGGACAACCCGGTGCCGCTGATGATGGAGCTGGCGGATTCTTTAAGCTGGCAAAAAGAATTGGAAGATGAGATTAGACGCTGTATCGACGAGCAGGGTGAAGTGCTGGATCAAGCCAGTTCGGAGCTGGCAGCTGCACGTCGCGAGCTGCGCATCGGAGAAGCCCGTATTCGGGAAAAACTGGAATCAATGATTCGATCATCCAATGCATCCAAGATGCTGCAGGAGCAACTCATCACTATCCGAAATGACCGGTATGTAATCCCGGTTAAGTCAGAATACCGCGGTCATTATGGCGGAATTGTACATGACCAATCAAGCTCTGGTGCTACGCTCTTCATCGAGCCAGAAGCGATTGTTACGCTGAATAACAAGCTGCGGGAAACGAAGCTCAAAGAAGAGCGTGAAATTGAACGGATTCTGTCTCAATTGACCGAACATGTAGGTTTGCAGGTGGATCTATTATTGAATGATACAGATATCATGGAGCAGTTGGATTTTATCTTTGCCAAGGCTCGCTTAGCGCATGAGATGAAAGCTACGCTGCCACGCATGAATGACCGCGGTTATATGAAGCTGATTAAAGGCCGCCACCCGCTTATCGATAGGGAAAAAGTTGTGCCAATTGACGTGGAGCTTGGCAATGACTATACCTCAATCATTGTTACTGGACCGAACACAGGTGGTAAGACAGTATCGTTGAAAACGATGGGGCTGCTGAGCCTTATGTCCATGTCTGGTTTATTTATACCGGCGCAGGACGGCAGCCAAATGTGTGTATTTGATGCCATTTACGCCGACATCGGTGATGAGCAAAGTATTGAGCAAAGCTTGAGTACGTTCTCCAGTCATTTGACGAACATTATTCGCATTTTAGGTGAAATGACACCGAAAAGTCTTGTGCTGCTAGACGAGCTTGGAGCGGGAACAGATCCTGCGGAAGGTTCTGCTTTGGCGATTGCGATTCTCGAACATATTCATCGCCTGGGCTGCAGAATCGTTGCAACCACTCACTATAGTGAGCTGAAGGCATATGCATATGAGCGCAAGGGCGTTATTAATGCCAGCATGGAATTTGATGTGCAAACACTGCGTCCAACGTATAGACTTCTTGTTGGTGTTCCAGGCCGAAGCAATGCATTTGCAATTGCAGAACGCCTTGGCCTGCCATCCTCCATTATTGAACATGCTCGTGGAGAAGTGACAGAAGAGGATATGCGTATCGAGACGATGATCGCTTCACTAGAGGAGAACCGTCTTCGTGCAGAAGCGGAACGCGAGGAAGCGGAGAGGATACGGAAGGAAACAGAGCATCTTCGAGCAGTGCTTGCCTCTGAGGAAGCGAAGCTTCACGCAGAGCGCGACAAGCGAATCGAGCGTGCTTCCGAGGAAGCGCGCGAAATCGTTCGTAAAGCGCGCCATGAAGCGGATGACATCATTACTGAACTGAAGCTGCTCGCTCAGGAAGGCGTAAATGTGAAGGAGCATCTGCTAACCGAGGCGCGCAAGCGGCTGGATGAAGCTGCTCCAGCAAGCAAGCTTGCCTCCAAGGCGAAGCCAGCGAAGAAGCAGGCTCGCAAGATTGAAGCTGGGGATGACGTTATGGTGTACAGCTTGAATCAGAAGGGCAGCGTAGTCGAACTGGCGGGCAACGAAGCAGTCGTGCAGCTTGGCATTATGAAAATGAAGGTTCCAATGGACGATCTGGAACTTGTCACTTCCTCGGCTTCGAAGCAGAGCAGCAAGTCTGTCAAAGCAGGCACAAATGTGAAGCGTACACGAGCAGATAATGTACGTTCTGAGCTTGACTTGCGTGGAGCCAACTTGGAAGAGGCCATCATTGAGGTGGATCGGTTCCTGGATGAGGCGCTGCTCGCTAATTTGGGACAAGTGTACATCATTCATGGCAAGGGGACGGGAATTCTGAGAACGGGAATCCAGGAGTTCCTGCGCAAGCATAAACATGTGAAGACGTTCCGTCTCGGCAACTATGGTGAGGGTGGTACAGGAATTACAGTTGCAGAACTGAAGTAACAGTGAACCGGGGAGGATGAATGTGGAACGATTTATTGAGCAATGGCTTAGTAACCCATACGTATCCATGTGTGCCTATTTTTCTGTAACCGTGCTGGCGCTTGTGTTGTTCTTGTCCATATTTGAATTAGTGACGCGATACAGATGCTGGGAAGAAATTCGCAAAGGAAATATTAGTGTTGCGATGGCCACATCCGGTAAAATCTTCGGGATTTGCAATATCTTTCGCTTCGGAATGGTAGCGCGGGATACACTGTATGCATCATTGACATGGGCGGCCCTTGGGTATGTACTGCTGTTATTGGCTTACTTTTTGTTTGGATTTTTGATGCCGTACTTCAAGTTGGACGATGAGATTCAAAAGGATAATCGTGCAGTAGGCTTATTGTCTATGGTGATCTCGGTATCCATGTCCTACATTATTGGAGCTAGCATTAAATAGATCAGTAGGTTTGAGGTTCGTTACTATCGCAGCGGAGGTCTTGCATGAAGTACTTATGGGGAACACTGTTTGCATTGGCAGCGATATTTATTATTATCGGAATCGTGTATTGGGTGAACCTGTAGAAGCTGTTATCAGTAGTTGCAGCCAGGCACGGACGAGTATAACGATATTGAGTGAAGACATCTAAGATAACTGAGGGATGTGCTCTGCAAGCAATTGAAGGAGCCTTCTCATTTACGAAAGGCAGGTTGATAGGACATGAGTCAAATTTGTCCTTGGTGTGATACGGAAATTGTGTGGGATGAGGTGCTTGGTCCTGAAGAGGAGTGCCCACATTGCCACAATGAACTGAATGCTTATCGAACATTGAATGTAGATATTGAGCATGACCCCGATAAGCAGCATGGCGATCATGATGAGCACGAGCATGATCAGGAAGAAGCAGAAGAAAAAGGCTGGTCCAACTTCGGATGGGCAGAGGATGCTGCCATGTTCGGCGATTCAGATTCCTTGCGCTATCAAGAGGGAGTGGACAAGGCACTGCATGGACAAGCTGAAGTACCAGAATGTCCACAATGCAGAGAATATATGTTGCTGGCCGGCACAGAAACCATTAGCTCCAATCATTTTGAGCCGAATGTATCAGAATCGTTGAAGGAGCCAATTGTAACGGCGCCTTTCCGAATGAATGTATATGTGTGCACATCATGCTTCCAAGTATCAAAAGTATTGGCCGAACCGCATCGTGAGCCGTTGATGGAAGTCGTTCGCCGCGCGCAGTCAGAATAAAATATCATAAGACGCCTGCTTTAGGGCAACTTAAAAGCTGTAACGAAGAGGGCTATATGCCCGATTAAGCAAGGGAGGGGTTCCCTTCGTGACAGCGCGTCTTGACGCTCAATCGCTTTTGCTGTTGATCGTTTTTGGCCTCTTTTCGTTGGCGAATGCTCTATCCGGGGCATTCGTCAATGTTTTTCTATGGAAGGCAGCCTCCGATTACAGCTTAATCGGCTGGTTTGCGTTCAGTCAGCAAATATCCAGTGGATTGGTCTTCTATTTTGCCGGCAAGTGGGTAAAGGAAGGCAACAAAATGAATTGCTTGCGGCTTGGAATCGGATTAGCGGGAGCCTTCTATGCAGCTGTACTTTGGCTCGGCAAAGGTGCTGTTGATTACATATGGCTGCTGGGATTCCTGCTAGGTGCAGCATTCGGGGCCTTTTGGCTTGCTTATAACGTGGTGTATTTTGAGGTAACAGACCCTGACAATCGTGACCTATATAATGGCTGGGCCGGCCTAATTGGATCATGCTGCGGTATGGCTGCACCGTGGGCTTCCGGTTATCTGATCTCCAAGCTTGGCGATGGGATAGGTTATCGCATTATCTTTACCGTTTCGTTCGGGGTGTTTATTGGGGCAATTATTTTCAGCTTTTGGCTGCGCAAGCGTCCTCCTGAGGGGCATTATAACTGGACGCTGCCCTTTACAGAGTGGAAATCCACCGATAGTCCTTGGAGGCTCGCGCTGCCGGCGCTGGCTGCACAAGGTGTCAGGGATGGTGTCTTCGCTTTCTTAATTGGACTGGTGGTGTATATTGCGACGACAAACGAAATGAAGCTGGGGAATTACACGCTAATTACTTCAGCTGCTGCATTAGGCAGCTTCTATGTAATCGGTAAGATTATGCGCCCAGCCTTCCGTGCACCGGGTTTGTTTCTCGGAACAATTGCTATGGCACTTGCGGTCATTCCACTGTTTTTCCATGTTGGATATGGAAGTCTGTTGCTATTCGGTGTCATTACTTCTTTGTTCTCACCATTATTCGTTATCCCAATGACGTCGGTTACTTTCGACATTATGGGAGTAAATGAGCAGTCCGCATCACAGCGCGTCGAACTGACGGTATTGCGTGAATTTGGCCTGCTGATTGGGCGAATGGTGGGAGTTGCAGCCTATTTAGTTGTTGTTCAATGGAAAACGACAGATGCGGTAGTCGTTGCTTTTTTGACTGTCATTGGAGCGTTTCCGATTATCAGTGCAATATGTGTCCGAACATTAGTGAAAAATCATCCTACGGGGAAATAAGTAAAAGCCCTGCATGCTTCATAGAAGCAGTGGGGCTTTCATGCATTACATTCTCAAATAAGGATATGACGTCAATCTCGATTCACAACTTATCTCCTCGAATACCGAAATAGTCCAGCGTCTGGATGGGAACCACATTCAATCGTAACACCCACCTGCAACAATTCGCTTATCAGTTGAGGTTCGCAAGTATAAAATGCCGCTTCGTTTCCCAAATCAAAAAAGCGTTCTTGCCGTATCTTATGCAGATCCCCAATGTGTGTTGTCAGGGGAGAATGTGCAATCCTTTTAGGCAATATAGGTTCCCAAGAACGCGATCCATATAGTAAATCCACGGGTTTTCCCCCTTATTCTGTATTTCCGGTTACATATTTCCCTGATATTGGGTTCATAATACATAGAGAACAACAACCTACAGACATGATGAAAGGAGTATGCTCAGATGCAATATGCTCAGCATAACCAACAGTCACATCAAGGCTCTATGAAGCCATTATCAGCGAAAGAATTAGAGTATATCGTTGACTCCATTTCCAATGAAGATTTGCTTATCAAGCAATGTGCGGCAACCGCTTCGATAGCGACAACTCCCGGCGTTCAACAGGCGCTGACACAAATGATCAATGTTCATCAGCAGCACATGAATGCATTGCTGCATACTCTACAGCAGCACGCACATTTGGCGCCAACCAGCCCGCAGCAATCTCAATAATAGAAGGAATGAAGGAGGAGCCGCAGTATGAACGGAGCTCAAAATAATCAATTCATGCAAGAAAAGGACTTGCTGTCTTCGATCTTGGCAGATTTGAAGCGAACCTCTCGCGAATATACAACAGGTGTTACGGAGGCTGCCTGTCCGGTGGTACGGCAGATGTTCACTGAGTTAACGCATAGCACGTTAACGCTGCAAGGTCAGCTGTTCACGATTATGGAACAAAATAATATGTATTCCGTAGCGTCACCTGCTTTGCGTCAAGAGATAAACAAGCTATTGAATGACAATCAACAGCTGCAAATGAAGTGCAATCAGTTCGTACAACAGAAGCTTGGCCAAGCGGGAGCGGGATATGGTCACTATCAGCAGCATGCTTATCCTTCCCAAGAGCATCACCAAGGGAACAATAACAATTACATGTAAAAAGGATAGAGGGCTGCTGAGCACATCGGCAGCCTTTTCTCTTGCTGAGGCAAACAATGCAAAGACCAACCAGTACAGCCGCAATTTCGCGTGGCCGTGGACCTTCAATTCCATTACGGCAACAGGTATCATAGTTGTAGGAGATAAAGCGGATTTATTGCGAAGACCACTGATTATTGGCACGAGGCTGTGAAAAGGTGTATCATATGTAGCATATTTACACTAAAATCGGCTTGCCGCTGCAGGCCGAGGGAGGAACGAATATGAAGGAATTGAGCGATTTTAATATTAGCATACTGAAATTGTTAAAAGAGGACGCGCGTCGTTCCCCGGCGCTCATCGCTACGATGCTAGGCGTGGACGAAGAGAAGGTACGCACTGCGATTGCCGAGATGGAAGAGGAGCACGTCATTGTTAAATATGCAACAGTAGTGAATTGGAGCAAGGTTGACGACGAGACGGTTACGGCTCTCATTGAGGTTCAAATTACGCCTGAGCGCGGCCGCGGATTTGAGGGCATTGCTGAGCGGATTTATTTGTTCCCGCAAGTGAAATCCGTCTACTTAATGTCCGGTGCATATGATTTGCTTGTTGAGGTGGAAGGGAAGAACCTGCGTGAAGTGGCTTCCTTTGTATCCGACAAGCTGTCTCCGATTGAATCAGTTCTATCGACCAAAACTCACTTCATCCTGAAGAAGTATAAGCAGGATGGCATCATATATGAAGAGCGCGAGGATGATCATCGTCTCGTAATTACCCCGTGAAAGGTGATGTACCATGATTAAAGAAGAAGAGAAGCAAGCTGGCGTACGCTCTATGAGCGGCTACATTAATCCACTCGTGCGCGATATTGCCCCATCCGGTATTCGCAAGTTCTTCGATTTGGCTAATGCCAGCAAGGATATCATCACTTTAGGTGTTGGGGAACCGGATTTTTGCACGCCTTGGCATGTTCGTGAAGCTTGCGTATATTCATTGGAGCGCGGTCGTACGAAGTATACCTCTAATGCAGGGATGCTGGAGCTTCGCGAAGCGATCGCAGAATACTTAAACCATTCATTCCATGTGAAGTATGAACCGTCAGAGGAAGTGCTGGTAACGGTTGGCGGATCGGAGGCCATCGACTTGGCGCTGCGGACGTTGGTTGCGCCTGGCGACGAAATTTTAATACCAGAACCGTGCTATATCTCGTACTCACCAATCGTATCAATTGGCGGTGGTGTAGCGGTAGGAATTGAAACGCACGCTGAAAATCAATTCAAGCTGACAGCGGAGGCGTTAAAAGCCAAAATTACACCTAAGTCCAAGGTGCTGATTCTGTGCTATCCGAGCAATCCTACGGGCGGCATCATGACATATGAAGACTGGCTGCCAATAGCCAAGATTGTTGAAGAGCATGATCTGATCGTGATTTCAGATGAAATTTACGCGGAGTTAACGTATGATCAGAAGCATGTCAGCTTCGCTTCCATTCCGGGGATGAAGGACAGAACCGTGCTTGTCAGCGGCTTTTCCAAGGCATTTGCGATGACTGGCTGGCGTATGGGGTATGCATGCGGTCATCCGGAAATCATTGCTGCGATGATGAAAATTCATCAATATACCGTCATGTGTGCACCGATTATGGGACAAATTGCGGCACTTGAGGCACTGCGCAATGGTATGAGTGAGAAGGATCATATGATGGAGTCTTACAATCAGCGCAGACGTCTCGTTGTGAACGGCTTCCGCGAGATTGGGCTGGAATGCCATGAGCCGCAAGGGGCTTTCTATGCATTCCCATCCATTAAGTCTACAGGTCTTACTTCGGAACAATTTGCACATCGGCTGCTGTTCGAAGCTAAGGTTGCAGCCGTTCCCGGCGATGTATTCGGTCTGGGAGGTGAGGGCCATATTCGCTGCTCTTATGCGACATCTGTTACGCAGTTGAATGAAGCTCTCGACCGTATGGGGCGTTTTCTCGACAAGATGAAGCAGGAAATGTGATTTTTATTCATAATCAACGAAAATGAACTAGTTTTCTTTCTTTTCCTCTGGTATAATATAACATGTCTCGCTCAATTGTCCCATGTTATGGAACAGTTGGAGATATCTAGGATACTCTAGTCAAGCCATGAAGGGAGGAAAGGTCGATTGTTTTGTTCGAACTATACATTGACGTCGTATCCGCATAGTTCAGTGAGAGAAGAAAGATCTCATTTGAGATGGTCGGGCAGAACAAGAAACGTTTCGTCCAAGCTTCTGGCGCTTGAGTATGAAATCCTTGTCCTTCGCAAGCAGATGGAGCAAATGTTTCAAGAGGAGCAATCCTTTACTGCGGAGACAGTGATTGAGATTAGCAGCATGTTGGATCTGAAAATTAATGAATACATGAAATCACAATTGATGAAATAGATGAAGCAAGTAGAAGGCTCCTATGTGGAGTCTTCTTTTTTTGCCTATGTTGTTTATGATATAGTGAAGGTTGGGATTAACTTAATAGATATCAGTGATGTGGGCTGCGTAGAGAGGGGACAGGCTATTATGCGTAATTGG
This sequence comes from Paenibacillus sp. S-12, assembly GCF_030363895.1. Classification (NCBI taxonomy): domain Bacteria; kingdom Bacillati; phylum Bacillota; class Bacilli; order Caryophanales; family Paenibacillaceae; genus Paenibacillus; species Paenibacillus sp. S-12. The sequence goes on along the minus strand of NZ_JASIUF010000016.1, from coordinate 221,790 downwards.
GGATGGTTCGGTGTTCTAGCGGTAATGCTTGTGCTTGTGAGTGGTTGTGGGGGGCCTAAGGCGGATGCAACGATTTTCATTATGACATCCTCGTCAGTACCTCCTGAAATGACCCAAGCGTTGCAGGATGATCTCAATAAGACGTTTGAAAATAAATTTACAGTCCAAGTGGTAGCTTCGCCGCTGTATAGCATTGAGAAGCTGTTCGTGGAATATGCGGCAGGGGAAAATAGTGTCATGATCATTCCGGAAGAGGATGCGAAGAGAATGGCTCCTCAGGGAGGACATGTGCCGATGGATAAATATTTCGATGCCAAAACATATCGCGAAGGCGTGTATGAAGGTTCCGTATATGAAGGGAAGAATGAACGTAAGGGAACTTTCTTATTCTCGCTGCCGGCTGAGCAGCTGCCAGGTCTGAACAAGCACGGCATTAAGGAGAAGGGGTTGTCTGTTACGATCCCTTCACGGACTCCAGATGAAGCCAGATCCGTAGAGATTATTAAGGCACTTGCCGCAAAGAAGTAAGTTAGAAAGCGGTGAATGGAAGAACATTGCGGATAGCGAAATCCAAGCAATCGTAGAGCATCAAGTTAAGACAGAATAGGTGAAAGGGGGGAGCGCTCGTGATCATTGGTGTAACAGGAAGCACCGGGAGCGGAAAAACATCATTTGCACTGCACTATGCAGCAACTTTCGGGCATGAAGGATTTTATATGAAAACCCAACATACACCGCCTCCGGATGAATTGCCTGCGCCACCCCATTTCACATGGCAGACCATAGATACGGAATATGCATTGCCAGAGGTTCTTCATCGGATTAATGAGCAATCGAATATGTTTCGAGCAGATCGGCGCGTGCTGGTTATTGACAGCGTTACTGCTTATTTATACGGTGCGCATAAGAAAATTATGGATGAACTGGGCAATAAACAGGATCATGCAGCATATACTGCACGGCTGACAGCTGCGCGAATGGAGCTGCAAGAGGCGTTGTTCATATTTCAAGGTAAGCTGTTCATTATTACGAATGAGCCGCCGGGATATACACCGTTTACCAATCAATTGGAAGTGGAATACATTGTGCAGCACGCTGCATTGAATCGTGAGCTGGTGAAGCGAAGCTCGCAATGGTTCCGCATGACATCAGGCATACCAGAGGACATTAGCGCAAAACGGAAGCGAAAGTAAACCTTGTGACGCGTGCAGGAGACTTGAAGCCCAAGATAGATCGGTAGTGAGGGGGGCATTTGCAAATGAAATTATATACGCGGACGGGAGATGAAGGAACGACCTCATTGATTGGAGGACGTGTACCGAAGGATCATCTGCGGGTAACGGCATATGGTGAACTCGATGAGTTGAATTCCTTCGTTGGATGGGCGATCACATGCTGTCGGAGAAGTGAGATGGAGATGTTGCGCGAGCAATTGTCCACGATCCAGCATGAGCTATTTGATTGTGGTGCAGATATTGCTTATGCAGAGAAGAAGCAAGGCAAGTTTATCTATAAAATACGATCCGAACAAGTGGAGCAACTGGAAAAATGGGTGGATGAGCACGAGGCTGCGAATGCGCCGATAACGAAGTTTATTTTGCCAGGGGGATCGGAAACGGCGGCGGCCCTGCATGTTTGTCGAACGGTATGCCGCCGAGCTGAACGGCAGCTTGTTACACTCTCACATCAAGAGACAGTTCACGTGGACGTGATGAAGTATGTGAATCGATTGTCAGATTATTTCTTCGCAGCAGCACGCCGTGCCAATATGCTTATTGGTGTTCAGGATCAGGAATATGTGCGAAGTGCTGACGTGTTCGGGAAGAAGGAACAGCATGATTGAAGAACGAGAGCAGCAATCGGACACCTTGGCAGGGGAAGTAGCAGCTGAGCTGTCGTATGTAGTTCCTGAAGGGGAGGAAGGGATTCAGCTCCGCACTGTTCTTCGCTCAAGGATGAACTTATCCAGACGCTTGTTAAAGCGGCTTAAGACATTAGAGCAAGCGATAACGGTAAATGGCGGTACCGAATATAATGGCAGAGTGCTAACTGTGCGCGATAAGCTCCGTGCAGGTGATGTGATTCGTGTGGAGATTGCAGAAGACTATGTCGAGACGATAGAACCCGAACCGATCCCGATTCACATTGTGTATGAGGACGAGGATATTCTCGTGCTCAATAAGCAGGCAGGATTGGTTGTACATCCGACTAAGGGATATCCAAATGGAACACTGGCGAATGGGGTCGTTCATCATTGGCGCATGCGGGGGGAGCGTACCCGGTTTCGTCCGGCGAATCGGCTCGATCAAGATACCTCTGGTCTGCTTATTGTTGCCAAGCATGGACATGCGCATCATCAGCTAGCAGATCAGATGCAGAATAATGAGGTATGGAAGCAGTATGAAGCATTTGTGTTTGGCGTGCCTAAGGAGAAAGAAGGAACCGTGCGCGCGCCAATCGATCGAGATAAGGAGCAGCCGCACCTTCGTGTCGTAACGCCAGACGGTTACGACTCCATTACACATTACCATGTGCTGGAAACCTATCAAGGGCAAGCTTCACGTGTAAGCTGCCGTCTGGAAACGGGACGCACACATCAGATCCGGGTACATATGAAGCATATCGGATGTCCACTGCTCGGCGATAAGTTCTACGCGGATCCGAGCTTGGTAAATACTCCCCTGCTTCATGCGGTAGTCGAGCCATTAACACGGCATGCGCTGCATGCCTCTGAGCTGCGATTCAAGCACCCGATGAATGGGTCGGAGCTTCATTTCACGGCTGAGCTTCCTCCAGAATTAGTGGAGCTGCATGAACGGCTTCTAGGATAGGACGGTCATTCACAATTGAGGATAAGAAAGGAGAAAATGAATGATGAACGTTACGGTGTATCAATATGCAAAGTGCAGCACTTGCCGAAAAGCAGTGCAGTGGCTGAAGGGAAAGGGCTATGAGGTTACATTGATCCCAATCGTTGAGGAGCCGCCTAGCAGTGAGGAATTACGCAAGCTTGTAGCTAAAAGCGGCTTGGACTTGAAGAAGTTCTTTAATACGTCTGGCGAGGTATACAAGGAGATGCAGCTTAAAGACAAGCTCCCTGCGATGAGTGAGCAGGAGCAGTTGGATCTGCTGGCTTCGAATGGCAAGCTGATCAAGCGTCCGATTGTCACAGATGGGAAGCGGGCTACGGTTGGCTTCAAGGAGGACATGTTTGCAGAAGCGTGGGGAACAGCTTCCATGCATTAAGTGAAATGCTTCGGTCATGTTAAGCCTCATGAACAAGTAAGATTCCACATGGAGCATTTAACTTGCAAAGAAAGGGGAGGGGAATTGTTGGAAGGAAGTCCGAGCTATTCTAAACAATGGTTATGGAATCGTAAAGAGGACCCGTCCAACACTAACGGCCCTCCCATGTTTTGTTATGCCTTGATTCATCTTGCTTGGTATTAGCGTGAGGATACAGTAGGCTTATTTTGACATGCGAGTAATGTAGGTGTTGGATGCGGTAAGCTCCCTTTTTGCGAGGGGGCTTTTTTGCGTGCATTTTTCTACGGCAGTAGATGTGAATTTGAGGAAGAGGGTGAACGGGCATGATATTTTTGACTTTGGAAATGTTGATGAAGCTGTGCTTGGCACTATTATTTGGCTTGTTAATTGGACTCGACAGACAAATAAAGCAAAAACAGCTTGGCCTAAGACCAAGTATGGTTATATGCATAGCCAGCTGCTTGGTTACGATTGTTTCTATTGAGGCATTCGGGAAATTTGGCGGAACCAATCATCCGAATATGGATCCGATGCGCTTGGCTGCACAAATTATTAGCGGGGTTGGTTTTATTGGGGCGGGCGTTATTTTGCGCAGAAGCAATGAGGTAATATCTGGACTTACCTCTGCAGCGCTCATCTGGTCTGCATCGGCACTCGGTGTGGCGATTGGGGCCGGTTTCTATTTGGAGGCAACCTGTGGGGCAGCACTGTTGATTGCAGCTGTCAATCTTATTCCGAATGCAATTAAGATGATTGGGCCTGCAAGACTGAATCGGCATGATGTGTCGTTGAAGATCGTCGTAGAGTCCAACCACCAAATGACCGATCTAATTAAGAAAATTCAGCGCAAGGATCGGCCAGCTGCCGAAGAGTTTCATATCCGCCACTTTAAGCTGAAGGATTTGGATTCGGATCGTCAGCGAATCGACCTGGTTCTTTCTGTGCCGAGTCAGCAGTATCTGACGGAAATTTATTATTACATTAAGAACATCGAGCACGTAATCAGTGTGGAGATTGAGCAGCTTTAGCTCTAAGGATAGCTAACGGCTGTATGAAAGGAGAGGAAGACCGTGATTAAATTAAAAACTATCAATTTAGATGGGCAATCAAATGGTATGGATTCCGGGCTTGGCAGAAACCGTTATCTAGGTCATGGAGGAATTATGATATACTTGTCTTTAGGCATTGAAGCGAAAGGGGTTATCCATACCAATGGAAGTACAATTGAATGGGAATAAAGAGCAGCGCTTACTGCTCGTTGATGGAATGGCGCTCTTATTTCGCGCCTATTTCGCTACAGCATACGGCGGTTCGATTCGCCGAATGAAGGATGGAACACCAACAAATGCGGTGTATGGTTTCATGAGATATTTTTGGGATGCAGTTGAGCGGTTCGAGCCGACGCATATTGCTTGCTGCTGGGATCTCGGAAGTAAAACATTTCGTTCAGAGCAATTCACAGACTATAAAGCAAATCGTCCCGATTGTCCAGAAGATTTAGTGCCTCAATTTCAACTGATTCGGGATGTGATGGATGGATTCGGCATTCCTAATATATCGGCTGAAGGCTATGAGGCAGACGATTGTATCGGAACCTTGGCGCGCCTATTCCGTGAAGATATGCATGTGTATGTATTGACAGGCGATCATGATATGCTGCAACTGGTACATGACAAGACTACGGTTGTCATCATGAAGAAAGGGCACGGTAATTACGCAGTATACTCCCCGTTGTCACTGCTGGAAGAGAGACAGTTGACTCCAGAACAGGTTATTGATGTGAAGGGGCTTATGGGGGATACAGCGGATAATTATCCTGGCGTTCGAGGTATCGGTGAAAAAACTGCACATAAGCTGATTCAACAGTACAGCAGCATTGAAGGGATCTTGGAAAATTTATCGGAGCTGGCGAAGGGTGTGCGAACGAAGATTGAAGCAGACCTTGATATGCTTCACTTGTCGCGTCAGCTTGCACGCATTCAATGCGATGTGCCGGTGGAATGCAAGGTAGATGTATGTGTATTTGCACCAGAACGCGAATCTGTCAGCGAAATATTTGAACGGCTTGAAATGAAGAGTATGATTTCGTATGTTGGCTTGTAGTCAATGGTGTGCAGCGACTAAATGAAAGGGAGGGGCAACTGCTCCTCCCTTTTGGCATATTTGATCCGTATAAAGTGCAAGATACCGAAAATAATTGCGCAAGTCTTAATCTGTAAATTGTGCCTCGCCAATCACCATGTACAGGAAGCCGCGCAGCTCTTCTCCCTCTTCCTCAGACAAACGATAAAAAGATTCCAAGTATCCTTCTTCCTTGAGATCGTCCTGACCAAGTATTGCGGTTAGCCCGCTTTGTAAATCGGTAACGAGCTTCTTGCCGTAAAAACGGCCTGTTGATGTAATCGCGAGGTCAAAGCGGCGATAGCTGTGCCCAACGAAGGTGACGAAGCGAGTCGTTGTCGTCTCTGTGGTGTCTGACAAAAAATCAAGATCGTGCTTGCTCATTTGTTAGCCTCCCTTAACTGCTGTTCCAATAAGAATGACTTTATTATATAGTAGCGTCCAACATTTAGAAATAGAAATACAGGAATTGACACTTGTGAGAAGCATGCTATAATGGTAATAAATTCATAACTAGGACGAGGAAGCACCTCATTGCGATACGTATGTACGTATTGTGATGGGGTGCTTTCTTTTTTTGTCCGAGAAATGAATAGAAGAACACAGCAGTAGAGGATGTTAACTCATTATCGATCCTATTGACTAAGGAGGCGTAGTTAATGCAGATTGTATGGATGGCTAGGCTGGAGCGAATGAAGCTGGAAGGAGTTGATAAGGTTCTGGATAAGAGAGATTCGGGAGATGAGTCTCGTCAGTATAGTACATATGGATTAGTGACTGCAGGAGAGGATGAAGGGAAATGGATTGTCCTCTGGGAACCGGATGGGCAGCCGTCTGAAGTATGGTTTGAGGGAACAGTATGGGCGGAAATGCGTGCGGCGATGCGATGCGGATTGGCGCGTCTGCTCCATTCCGGGTATCGACTGTCGATAGGATTTGTACCGGAAGCTGATATACATGAGCGAAGAATGAAGGAGCGCAATGAGTGGATCGCTTGTTACGCGGATTTGTATGCTCGTTCCGAGGTGTATGAACAGCTTGCGAAATGGCGCAGGGATGTTGCGAGCAAGCTGCGGCGAGCTCCATACTGGATTGCGACTAATCGCATGCTCCGTATGGTTAGCGCTCTGCTACCGCAGACCTTAGAAGAACTGAAACAGCTCCCTGGATTTGGTGAGGCGAAGCTGAACGCCTATGGTGAAGATATTATTGCGATTGCCAAGCAATTCGAACGGACGACGACCTTTCCGCCGGATTGGATATCCACAGTTGTGTCACAAGAGGAGTTCGCGAAGTGGGTATATTCGGAATGGGAGTCGAAGCAGAACCAAGAGCTTTCCAAGCTTACAGATCGGCGCGTATTGCTAGAAGGACTGCAGCAGCAGCTTTCTATTGAGCAATTAATGGAGCGTCTACAGGTGGATCGGCGTGAATTGATCATGCGCATTGAGACGGTAGAGCGTGATGGCTACAATGTGAACAATCTGGCTGAATCAGAGCTCTGTTCGATGCCGGAAGAACAGAGAGCAGTCATTGAGCAGGCTTTTGCTGAACTGGGTGAAGAGTACTTGAAGCCAATTTATGTGCGGGCATTTGGCGAGGAAGCGCTGGATGGTTCCTATACTGAGGTGCAGGCGAACTATGAGCGTATTCGCCTCCTTCGGCTTCTCTATCGCAGTAGAGTGAGGAACAGTACCACGCAGGCAGCGAGCTGAGAGAGCGAATATCGCGTGTTTCAGGCGGCAATCGTTTGATGCTGGATATGTGTTGAATGGAATTACCGTTATGACTTGCAACACCCCGTTCCACAATTTAACATGGAACGGGGTGGATGTATTTTATATAGTTCCGATTCATTGGTGGATATGCGTGGTTGCTCGGCGAATGGCGGGTGCCACCTCAGCGGCCAACAGTTCGATGGCTGCAGCGACTTGTGAGAAAGGGAGGCCGCCGATATCTATCTGGGCAATAAAACGGTTATGGCCGAACAATTCATGCTGATGGAGTATCTTCTCGGTGATTTCTTGTGGGCTTCCTACAAAGAGGCCATGATTTGGAGCGGCAAGTTGCTCGAAGTCGCCAAGGGTTATGATGGACTCGCGGCCGCTGCGTCGCATGAAGTGCTTGCAGTAATTCGCGAAATAAGGATAGAATTCATCTCTTGCCTGCTGTGAGGTCTTGGCGACGTAACTGTGATCTGTTACGGCGATTTGGAGAGTTTGCGGGTTGTGGCCAGCCTTTACCCCTGCTTCTCGATATATTTCCACCAGCGGCTTGAATTTGGCGTATTCGCCCCCTAATATCGCAAGTGCCATATTCGCTCCCAATGTTCCGGCACGTTCGGCACTTTCTGGCGAACCGCCAACGCCGACCCAAATGGGCAGTGCCTGCTGCACTGGACGCGGTGCTATTTCGGCATCGTTAAGAGGCTTGTGAAGTCTGCCGTTCCAAGTAATGCGTTCTTTGTCGTTAAGTTGAAGCAGCAGTTCAATTTTCTCTGCGAACAATTTTTCGTAGTCTGCCTGATCGTAGCCGAACAAAGGAAACGATTCGACGAGCGCTCCTCAACCGGCGATAATTTCGGCCCGTCCGTTCGAAAGTAAATCAAGCGTGGCGTTATCTTCGAACACGAGCACAGGATCTGAACTGCCGAGCACCATGGTTGCGCTCGTCAACCGAATTTGCTCGGTGACGGAGGCAATTGCCCCCAAGACCACCGGTGTAGCGGATACAGCAAAATCCAGCCTATGGTGTTCGCCGACGCCGAACACATCGAGGCCCACCTCGTCAGCTAACTTGGCCGCGGCTACAATCTCCTCAAGACGTTGTCGCGGGCTGATGACTCGTCCGGTCAGCGGATCTTGAATGACGTCCCCAAATGTATACACCCCGATCTCGATACCGGAATGGCTCTTGCTATTTCGCGAGATGTTCTTCTTCAATCCCATTTCACCTCATATGATTTAGTTGAAACTATGCACTGGATTCTGTTCGTTGCAATTCGAATTATGATGTCTCTTGAGGAAATTGAAAAGTAGGCACTATAAAGTGGTATAGTATTGTTGAGGATACCATTGATGGGAAGGAATTGTGATTTTGGAAACAAAAGGGGAGTGTCCCGGAGCCAATTCCGCTATAGATGTTATTACGGGGAAATGGAAACCGAGAATCTTATATCGATTGTCGCAGTCTGATTCCGTGCGCTTTAATGAACTACGACGATTCATACCGGAAATAACTCAGAAAATGTTGACAGCTCACTTGCGAGAGCTTGAAGAGGATGGGGTTGTTAGTCGGGAAATATACCCTGAAGTACCGCCGCGAGTAGAATACTCGCTTACGGAATATGGACAAAGTATTATTCCGATCCTGCAATCGCTCCAGGATTGGGGAATGAATCACTTGTCTCGCTTGCAACAGAACCATGATGGATCGACTGGTACACGTACTCAAATGTAGTGATATGCTTTTTTTATAACAACTGGAACATAGATCGATTGTGATAGGAAACATGAGAGGGAGGGTGAATGCATGCGGATTGCGGAAATCACATTGCAGACGGATCGTCTCCATGAAATGAAGCAGTTTTATAGTGTGGTGTTGGAATTCCCGATTGAGGAAGAAACAACAGAGTCGTTCACTGTGCAAGCTGGACAATCGCGGCTAATCTTTCAGCAATCCTTTTCCAGTAAGGGATTTTATCATTTTGCATTTACGATTCCAGCGAACCAACTCGAAGAGGCAGGACAATGGGTTCAGCGTAAAGGTATTTCCTTGTACACGAAAGATAATAAAAACCAGTATTTTTTTGAAGATTGGAACGCAACGGCCTCTTACTTTTATGATCCTCAAGGCAACTTAGTTGAATTTATAGCGCATCACGCACTGCAAAATGCGGCACAGTCTCCTTTTGGAGCGCACAGCATGATTAGAATTAGCGAAATAGGTCTACCACTCTACCAATTTGAGAAAGGACTTGCGCGCATTTGTGAAGATTTTTCCTTACAGGTATGGCGAGGTGATGGCAAGCAATTTGCTGGAGTGGGTGACGAAGAAGGATTGTTCATCCTGATTGATATGACTCGTCCTTGGTTTCCTGACGGCAGAATGCCTGTTGTGGCTCCTGTAAAAGTCGTTATCGAAGGGAAAGCAAATCATTTCGTAGAGCTTTCCGGTTTGCCTTACCATCTTGGCAGCGCAACAGTCCATTGATAATGAGATAGGCTGCATGAACACTAAGTATAGTTAACTGCTTTGCTAGGAAAATGAGAATATCGATGCATAGAACAAATAAGGGGTGATTCCAAAGCCATCGTTCATGACTTTGGAATCACCCTCGCCAGTTGTTAGATCCAATCTTTTTTGCGGAATAAGTAGAACATAAAAATACCTAATGCAAGCATGAATCCGATCATATACAGGGAGCCATACTCCCAGTCCATAATCGGAATATATCCGAAGTTCATGCCGTAAATACCTGTAATGAGTGTTAGCGGCATGAATATGGTTGTAATGGCTGTGAAGACTCTCATAATATCGTTCGCGCGATTGGCTATGCTAAGCTGATACGATTCCCGCAAGTTTCCCATAAGGTCGCGGAATGTTTCGAATGTCTCTGATACCTTGACGGCATTTTCATAAATATCCTGGAAGTACTTCTGCAGGTCGTCGCCGATCAAGCGCAATTCCTTGCGGTACAGGACAAGAAGTACCTCTTTTTGAGGGCCAAGCCCCTTCTTCAGCCATAGAATTTCACTGCGCAAACTTATGATTTCATTCAGATGTTCTTTCTTTGTGCTCATAATGAGCTCTTCCTCAAGCTTGTCGATCTTCGCTTCAATACGATCCGCTACCGTGAAGTAGTTGTCTACGACCAAGTCAATGAGCAGGTAAAGCATAAGGTCTGGTGTGCTTGCTTGCTGTTCCCACAATACGGGCTTCACCATGCGGAGCTCATTAATCTTCTGCTTCGTTACAGTAATAATGAAATGCTTGCCGAGGAAAATGTTCAATGAGCGTAAAAAGATCTCTTCATCGTCAAAACGGATGCTGTTGAACACGATGAAGTAGTGACCTTCATAAATCTCAATTTTGGGGCGCTGTTCTTCTTCACTCATACAGTCCTCTACAGCCAAATCATGCATGTGGAACAACGGTTGTAGAATAGCTAGATCCTCAACGTCAGCATCGATCCAGTAGAAGCCGTTCTCTGGCGGTGTTAAGGTGACATTGATATCTTCCTCAGTCGTGAAGACGCCCTCATTGACCAGACGGATTTTCATTGCACTCACTCCTTGGCGCTGTCGCCATTGCGACATGCGCATCGTCTAATGTTAGCAGACGATTCGAACAAGGCTGGTGCAGCATGCGCAGTCCGTCGTTCGCGCACGTGATATAAGCCTAGGCACAATGCTGAGCTAGGTTCTCTTCGGAGGCACGAGTCCCGACAGAGGACTGCGAACTTGCCGCTGCCTGTCGAATCGTTATATTCGGTTGTACGTACGTACTACGGAACGACCTCGGGTCGCCATCCATCCGAACTCACCTCAACTTGAATAATTGTACGTGGCATTATGCACCATGCGTCTCGTTAGGGAACCATGAGCTCCCAGCTAATCATAGATGGTTAAGGCTTTGACGCACCTTGTTAAGTATAACGCTCGTACTTGATCCTTTCAAGACTAAATCCATTGGCGGAATTCGTCAGTAATTAGCCTATGCGATGGTGTTTGAATGGTGATTTTTTTTGTTGTGTTCACCCTCTTGACGAACAGCTTCTCTTTGCCGTACATTATTACCAAGGCCAAATCAAATGAATATTCATATAAGCAATCTTATCAAGAGTAGGTGGAGGGACAAGCCCGATGAAGCCCGGCAACCGGCAATGCACACGTATATTACGTGTGACGCACGGTGCTAATTCTTGCAGGACGATGGAAGTCGTTACTGACAGATGAGAGAGGCTCATGGGAACGTACAGCATGACCTTTCTCAAGTCGAGGAAGGTCTTTTTTGCGTCCTCCAATTAGTCAGCTAATGCAAGGCAGGCCGAGTTGCGGAATGGCTCTATGCATTATGTTAGCCATCACCGAGTACATTATCCAATTTCGAGGGGGAGAGCGTCATGCCGATTAAAATTCCGGATCATTTGCCGGCCAAAGAAATATTGACCCAGGAGAATATTTTCGTCATGGACGAAACGAGAGCCTATCATCAGGACATTCGTCCGCTGCGAATCATCATTCTCAACTTGATGCCGACGAAAGAAACGACGGAAACCCAATTGCTCCGATTGGTGGGCAATACGCCATTGCAAGTCGAGGTGACGCTTCTTCATCCAGCGAGCCATACATCCAAAAATACATCTGCTCAGCATTTATCTTCCTTCTACAAAACGTTTGAAGATATCGAGGGAGAGCAGTTTGACGGCATGATTATTACGGGAGCGCCTGTCGAACAGATGAAGTTCGAAGAGGTAAACTATTGGGAAGAGCTGTGCCGCATCATGGATTGGTCCAAGGAAAACGTTACTTCTACGTTCCATATTTGCTGGGCATCCCAAGCGGGTCTCTACCATCACTATGGCATCCCGAAATATGGGCTTGATCAGAAAATATTCGGTGTCTATGAGCACGTGCTGACCAAGGAAAATGTGAATCTGACACGAGGTTTTGATGAGATGTTCCTTGTCCCGCAATCCCGCCATACAGAGGTGCGGAAAGAGGATGTCGAGAAGGCTTCCGAGTTAGAAATATTAGCGGAATCGGAAGAAGCAGGTGTGTATTTGGTTGCGACACATGATGGAAAGCAAATTTTTGTGACCGGCCATTCCGAATATGATCCCTGTACCCTGAAATGGGAGTATGACCGCGATATCGCCAAAGGGATGGAGATGGACATTCCGAAAAACTATTTTCCGAACAACGATCCGTCCCGCAAGCCGTACTCCACTTGGCGTGCACATGCTAGCCTTCTTTTCTCCAATTGGCTGAACTACTACGTATACCAAGAAACACCTTACGAATTGGGCAAAGCCGTACCGCGCAAGGAAGGAGCTCATGAATTATGATCGAACGTAATGAAGAGAACTACCGCATCGAAAGTCAGCTAGCTCAAATTGGATCGGTTCATGAACCGAAGACTGGAGCTATTAATTTCCCTATTTATCAAGCGACCGCATTTAGGCATCCGAGACTTGGCCAAAGCACAGGGTTTGATTATATTCGAACGAAGAGCCCTACGCGGAGCGTGCTTGAGGAAGCGGCTGCAGGATTGGAGCAAGGGGATGCAGGATTTGCTTGCAGCTCGGGGATGGCTGCCTTGCAGACATTGTTTGCGATGTTCGGTCAAGGTGATCATCTGATCGTCTCCTTGGATTTGTATGGCGGAACATATCGTCTGCTGGAGCGGATTATGTCTCGCTTTGGCGTTACGGCTTCCTATGTAGATACGAATGACTTCGATGCGCTTGAGTCTGTTCGTACACCGCGGACCAAGGCTGTTTTCATAGAGACGCCTACCAACCCGCTGATGATGATTACAGATATTGAGAAGGTAGCGTCATGGGCAAAAGTGCATGGTATTCTTACTATCGTTGATAATACACTGCTAACACCATTTTTCCAGCGCCCGATTGAGCTCGGTGCAGATATTGTTGTTCATAGCGCAACGAAGTATTTAGGAGGGCACAATGATGTTCTCGCTGGTCTCATCGTGACAAAAGGCAAGCAGTTATCGGAGGAAATCGCCTTCCTGCACAATTCGATTGGCGCTGTGCTGAGCCCGTCAGACTCCTATCAATTGATGCGCGGCATGAAGACACTCGCTTTGCGCATGGAACGGCATCAATATAATGCGATTAGGATTGCAAATTGGCTTTTGGAACACCCTGCTATAGATACTGTATATTATCCTGCGCTTGAACAGCATCCAGGATACGAAATACAGCGGCGTCAATCAACAGGAAATACAGGGATTTTCTCCTTCCGTTTGAAGAATGCTGCCTATGTAGAACCGATTTTGCGCCACCTGAAGTTAATCGCCTTCGCGGAAAGCTTGGGTGGAGTAGAGTCGCTCATGACGTATCCGGCGGTACAGACTCATGCGGACATTCCGCAGGAAATTCGGGATCAGATTGGCGTTGATGATCGACTGCTCCGATTCTCGGTTGGAATTGAGCATGTTGAGGATCTGATTGCCGATTTGGAGCAAGCGATTCAAGCGGCTAGAGTAGAAGTGGAGGATAAGGGACATGAGTGAACACAATTCGATTCAATCATCGGATGACCATGCTGGCAAGCAATCGCGACGTTTTGCGACGAAGTTGATCCATTTTGGCGGCGAAATCGACGCTGGAACGGGAGCTTCAAGTGTGCCGATCTATCAAGCAACGACGTTCCATCATGAGGATATCTACAACCCTCCTCAATTTGACTACTCCCGTTCAGGAAATCCGACACGTGAGGCATTGGAGCAATATATCACTCTGCTGGAAGGTGGGACAAATGGCTTCGCCTTCGCATCAGGAATGGCGGCTATCTCTTCAACGTTTCTTTTACTGTCAGCAGGCGAACATGTCATCGTAACGGAAGACGTATATGGCGGGACTTATCGACTGTTGACTGCAATTTTAAATCGTTTGAACATTGAATCTACCTTCGTGGATATGACCGATATGGAGCAGGTGAAGGCAGCACTTCGTCCGAATACGAAAGCTGTCTATTTAGAGACGCCGTCCAATCCTACGCTTAAAATTACGGATATTGCAGAGATTACAGCGTGGGCGAAGGAGCATGGACTGCTTACGATGCTTGATAATACCTTTATGACTCCATATCACCAGCGCCCGATCGAGCTGGGGGTTGATCTGGTTCTACATAGTGCCACCAAGTTCTTGGGCGGGCACAGCGATGTGCTCGCAGGTCTGGCCGTTACAGCGAATGAGAGCTTGGGTCGCCGTGTGAAGCAACTGCAAAATGGACTGGGCACCGTGCTTGGCGTACAGGACAGCTGGCTGCTGATGCGTGGAATGAAGACATTGGAAGCGCGCATGAATCATAGTGAGCAAAGTGCCCGTCGTCTTGCTCAGTGGCTAAGCGAACGATCGGATATTGCTGCCGTTTATTACCCAGGCTTGGCGAATCACCCTCGCCGTGAAGTGCATGAGAAGCAGTCTCAAGGATACGGAGCAGTGGTGTCGTTCGATGTTGGTTCAGATGAGCGGGCGATGAAAGTGTTGAATAAAGTGTCAATCCCGCTTGTTGCAGTTAGTCTTGGTGCAGTTGAAAGCATCCTGTCTTACCCTGCAATGATGTCTCACGCAGCTATGCCGCGTGACGTCCGCCTGCAGCGCGGGATTACGGACGGGTTGCTTCGCTTCTCTATAGGCCTTGAACATGTCGAGGATCTGATTGCCGATCTGGAGCAGGCGTTGTTATCATGATCCAATCTACCAGCACCCTTCTCTTGGGAGGGTGCTGTTTTTTATGGGCAAGTTATGTTACGATTATTTAGTGAAGCTGCTTCTTTGGACCGATACAATGGACAGCATTGATGCTGAAGCGGCGTATGCAATAATCCGTACAATTCAACCCTGCCATGCGCAGGGCTACTTCGCTTTATATACGAGCATTAAGGCATTTTGAGAGGGGAAGTGACTGTGACGATGTCACCGATAGACCGCATTTTGGACAAAGCGCTTCGTGGCGAACGAATCAATACAGACGAATGCGTGACCTTGTTCGAATCTGATCAGATCGAGAAAATGGGGGCAGCAGCCGACCAAATCATGAAGAAATGGCATCCGGATCCGATTGCTACATTTGTAATTGGGCGTAATGTCAACTATACGAACATCTGTGATACGTATTGCAGATTTTGCGCCTTTTATCGTGCCCCTGGCTCGAAAGAAGGATATGTGCTCCCAGATGAGGTTATATTTCAAAAAATTCAGGAAACGATAGATGTAGAAGGTACGGAAATTTTGATGCAAGGCGGCACAAATCCAGAGCTTCCGTTCAGCTACTATACGAATCTGCTTCGAGAAATTAAGAAGCGGTTCCCGAATATTACGATGCATTCCTTCTCTCCTGCAGAAATTATGAAGATGAAGGAAGTGTCAGGCGGATTGTCTTTGGAAGAAGTGATCCGTCAAATCCATGAAGCAGGTCTCGATTCGCTGCCAGGCGGCGGCGCTGAAATATTGGATGACCGCACTCGCCGGAAGATCAGCCGCCTGAAAGGCTCTTGGCGTGATTGGATGGATGTAATGCAAACGGCTCATAAGGTCGGCATGAACACAACAGGCACAATGGTTATTGGCTTCGGAGAGTTGCTTGAAGAGCGTGCGCTTCACTTGGAGCGTATTCGCACGGCCCAAGATGAATGCATGCAGAACGGCTATCCTTCCAAGGGTTTCCTTGCGTTCATTCCGTGGACATTCCAACCGGATAATACGAATATGAAGGCAGAGCGTGTATCGCCTGAGGAATATTTGAAGACCCTTGCAATCAGCCGCCTGTTCTTGGATAATATTCCGAATTTCCAAGCATCGTGGGTAACGATGGGGCCGGAAATTGGCAAGAAGACACTCAGCTTCGGCTGCAATGACTTCGGCAGCACGATGATTGAGGAGAATGTCGTATCAGCTGCCGGTGCAACGCATAAGGTCAATATTGGAAGCACACTGCAGCTTATTCGCGAGGCGGGGAAGATTCCTGCGCAGCGTGATACGAAATACAATATTTTGCGCGTGTTTGATGATGAGCATGCAACGGTAACCAAAGATTTTGTCATGCAAAATTAGGCGTCAACTATAAAATAGAACGGAGCACCTGTTAGGCCTTCCACTTGGAAGGCAGCAGGTGCTTTTTTATTTTTGATCGTGTTTTCATAAGGATTGCGATCGTCCTCTGTTTTCCAGATTCGTCTTCGTATATCTCCATTCATGACCCCATATACTTAAGAAGGAACAGAAAGGAGTGGGCTCATGGAGTTATTCACGATCTCGTTGCCGCTGCGATCCGAATATGACGCAGTAACGTTGACCGACTTGCTGCAGCAGGAGCTGAGCGATTTACATAAACAGCCGAATGGCGTGGAATTCCAACAATGGTCTGAAGGGCAGACGGCTTGGATTACTTGCCGGGGCATCTTGCCTGGTTTTCAACTTTCTACACAAGGACAAGATGTATGGAATAAGGCTGCTAAGGCGGTAGCGGAATTTATTTTGTCTCATAAAGAGAGGCTGCTTCTTGCTTCATTAATTGAAAAGGATTCGAAATACAATGAGGTGGAACGTCGAAAAATTGAGGAGTACTGCCAGCAGTTGCTCAATGGCGGGGATGAATCGGGGTCAAGTGAGTCCAGGCGGAGACGCAAGGGCAAGTTAACTCGGGCATTGCGTCGTTATTTGGAGGATCATACAGATCTTAACGTTGAAGGGTTCATTCAGTTCCGCTTGCGTCATTATTTGTCTGAGCTGCGTGAAGTGGTCGATTATGCCATTGATGAATATGTGCTTGAGCGGCAGTATCAAGAGTTCATTGGACTATTGAAATACTTCGTATTCATTCAGGAGACGAAAATCCCGCTCGCCCACTTGATGCACAAGGGCGGACATGAGTTTACACTCCTAGACGAAGATCTTCAGCCGCTTGAGCCCAAGCATGTGATGAATGGCATGGTCGTGGAAATGATCGATTATGATATGGAGATGGAGGATATGATTGTGAGCACGCTCATCAATGTATCCCCACAAAACATTATCATTCACACGAGGGAGCCGGATTCGCAGGTCATTAAAACGATTCAGCAAATATTCGAGTCAAGGGTGCATGTATGTGTACTGTGCAATTCCTGTCATGCTGCGCTAGGCGGGGACGGTTGGCATTCGCGAGACTCTTGTACATAAGATGTGCAGGAGGGACAGTCCAAGCTTATCTCTGCGGCATTCTCGTCTGAAGGCAATCGGAATAACTTGACCACCTTGCGAAGATCGCATATAATATGCGGTATTGAGTAATCAATAGCATACACTATGCGATGACAAAGACATGAATAACGGACGGAACCGTTCAGAGAGAGGGATCAAGGCTGCAAGTCCCTTCGGCATACGCTGTTTATTTACCACTTTCGAGCTTTGGATGGGAATACGAGGCTACTCGGTAGTATCATCCAACGAATCATTCCCGTTACCGAATGCTCAAGGACTGCTGTGGTGCAAGAAAGAGTGAGGATGTATCGCAGAGGCGATATTTCAGCATACGATAATGCATTCGTAATTGGTTGGTCAGCAGTTGAATGAGGGTGGAACCACGGGTTAATTAACGTCAACAATAACACTCGTCCCTTTCCAGGGCGGGTGTTTTTTATTTTTATAAGGCTTATATTTACTGGGAGGAATCGCAAATGTCTAACGTAAAAGTAACATTTCCAGACGGTGCTGTTCGTGAATACGAACAAGGCACTACAATCGAAGATGTAGCGGGTTCGATTAGCAGCGGCTTGAAAAAGGCTGCACTCGCAGGAAAACTGAATGGCAAGGTTGTTGACCTGTACACGCCAATTCAGGAAGATGCCAAGATAGAAATTGTAACTGCTGATTCAGAAGAGGGGCTTGAAGTGCTTCGTCACAGTACGGCGCACTTAACAGCACAAGCGATCAAGCGCCTATATAAGGACGCGAATGTGAAGCTCGGTATCGGGCCAGTTATTGAGGATGGATACTACTACGATATCGACCTTGATATCTCGTTGACTCCAGAAGATCTGCCGAAGATCGAGAAGGAAATGCAGCGTATCGTGAATGAGAACTTGCCAATTCAACGCCGTGAAGTATCTCGTGAAGAGGCGCTTCGCATCTACACAGAGATTGGCGATGAATTGAAGCTTGAACTTATTCGTGATTTGCCGGAAGATTCCGTGATCACAATTTATGACCAAGGTGAATTTTTCGATTTGTGCCGCGGACCTCACGTACCATCCACAGGCAAGCTGAAGGTATTCAAGCTTCTGAATTTGGCGGGTGCTTACTGGCGCGGCAACTCGGACAACAAGATGCTGCAGCGCATTTATGGTACAGCCTTCGCGAAGAAGTCACAGCTTGATGAATACTTGCACTTCCTGGAAGAAGCGAAAAAGCGCGATCACCGCAAATTGGGTAAAGAGCTGAAAATCTTCTCCTTCTCGCAAAAAGTTGGACAAGGCTTGCCGCTCTGGCTGCCGAATGGTGCAACGCTGCGTCGTACAATGGAGCGTTATATCGTGGATATAGAAGAGCGCTTGGGATACAGCCACGTATATACACCGGTGCTTGCAAACGTGGAATTGTACAAAACATCCGGTCATTGGGAGCATTACCAGGAGGATATGTTCCCGACAATGGTAATGGATAACGAAGAGCTTGTTCTTCGTCCAATGAACTGTCCGCACCATATGATGGTATACAAGTCTGACATGCGCAGTTATCGCGAATTGCCAATTCGTATTGCAGAACTGGGCACGATGCATCGCTATGAAATGTCAGGGGCGCTGACTGGTTTGCACCGTGTTCGTGCCATGACATTGAACGATGCGCATATCTTCTGCCGTCCGGATCAAATCAAGGAAGAATTCGCGCGAGTTATTAATTTGATCCGTCGCGTATATGATGATTTCGGAATTAAGGATTACCGCTTCCGCTTGTCTTATCGCGATCCGCAGGACACAGAGAAGTACTTCCCAGACGACCATATGTGGGAAATGTCTCAACGCATGCTACGTGAGGTTGTTGAAGAATTGGGTCTTCCATTCTACGAGGCTGAAGGTGAAGCAGCATTCTACGGACCGAAGCTAGACGTACAAATTAAAACAGCGCTTGGCAAGGAAGAGACATTGTCTACTGCACAGTTGGACTTCTTGCTTCCTGAACGCTTCGAGCTGGAATATGTCGGCGATGACGGTCAAAAGCACCGTCCTGTCGTTATCCACCGCGGCATCATCAGTACGATGGAGCGCATGACTGCATTCTTGCTGGAGAACTTCGCAGGAGCGTTGCCGCTTTGGCTCTCTCCAGTTCAAGCGAAGGTCATTCCGGTATCGCCAAACTACGAAGAGTACGCCAAGGAAGTAACGGAATCCCTGCGTGATGCAGGTATCCGCGCTGAAGCAGATGTGCGCAATGAGAAGCTTGGCTACAAGATTCGTGAGGCACAGTTAGAGAAAATCCCTTACATGCTCGTCGTAGGGGAGAATGAGAAGAACAACGGCGCAGTATCCGTTCGTAAGCGCGGAGAAGGCGACCTTGGCATGAAGCCGGTAGCAGAAGTAGTTGCATTGCTGCAGGAAGAGATTCGTACTCGCTCTATTGCACAAGCTGCTCCACAAGAAGATTCGCAAAAATAAGGGGCTTGTTAGAGGCATCCTTCATATAGAGAGGGCACTCGTCATAGACGGGTGCCTTCTTTTTTCTGCAAGACTATCTATCTTATCATTAACCAACATGACAATAATGTAAGGCAATGATAAGGAAAATCGAACGATTCAATGGTCAACGTGCACTATAATTGAATGTATCATCATGTGATGAAACAAAAGGGAGAAAGAAGTGATTGGACGAATGAAGCTTACAGGGAGACAATTGCTACATACAACGGTAGCATGTGCGATGGCATTTACACTGCTTGCTGCTCCGTTGACATCTGGTGGTACAGTCTATGCGCAGGTGGCTGCGGAAGATCAAGGCAAGACGCTTTCCACGGCAGGAACACGATCTCAACAAAGCGAGATTCCACATATTCAATATGATATACAAGCGAAGCTGAATACGGACGATATGACGATTACAGGCAAGCAGACAGTGAAATATCGCAATATGTCCAAGGACAAGTTGAATGATGTTGTATTCCGGCTGTTCGCGGATGCCAACCGCTCGAAGGATACACAATCAGGCATGTTCGTTAGTAAAAACAAGGAAATTGCAAAAGAATACCCAGATAAGAAGCCTGAGGATTTCCTTGGCGGCATTGACATCATCAGCGTAAAGGACGCTTCGTCCGGGACAACTCTCGCTACCAAAAATGAAAAGCAGGCACTGACCGTTCAATTGACTAAGGCATTAGGCAAGAATGAGGAAGTAACATTGGAGCTTGAATACAAGACAAAGATCCCATTCGGCTCGCAGCGGCTCTCGTATTATAAAGACATCATTAATGGGGCACATTGGTTCCCGGTAATGTCTGTGTATGATGAAGCATCGCACAAATGGAACAAGACGCCATACAGCACGACATTTGAAACGGATTACTATGAGGTGGCCGACTATCAAGTTGCGTTGAATGTTCCGGAAAAGCTGCAAGTAGCCATGCCCGGACAGATGTCGGAGAAGCCTGCTGAGGCTGGCCGCAAAATTGTAACCACGAAGTCGGACAAGACACGCGAGCTCGTGTTCTTCTCCAGTGAGAAATTCCATAAAGCAAGCAAAACAAAAAACGGCTTAACCATTGAATATGTATATTACAATGATAACAATGACCCAGCAAAGACTGCGGTAATCAATAAGTATATTGACGAGGCGTTTAAAGTTATCGCGTTTTTTGGGGATAAATTCGGCAAATATGAGTATCCGGATTTTCGGATCGTAGAATCCCATGTAGAAGGGGTTGCGGTTGAGTTTGCACGCCTTATCCAAATGGGGCGGGTAAGTCCAAATGCTGTTCCTGAAAAGGATTCTGTCTTTGTTCATGAGATTGCGCATCAATGGTTCCATTCCATTATCGGCAACGATTCTGAAACCGAGTCGTTCTTGGATGAAGGGTTTGCTGATTTTTCCAAGGTGTATTACTATGATGCCCAGGGCGACAAGATGAATGGATTTGATAGTGCCCGCATTGTGACGTTCTCATTGGATCGGGCAATTAATTCCCCGAATGGCAAGGCTGGAGATTCCCCAGATGCGCTGTACTATAAAAAAGGTCGCCTTGCGATTTATGAATTGTACCGTACGGTTGGGCAAGAAAAGTTCGATGCCTTTATGAAGGAATATTTTAATCGCTATGCGTATCGCAACGCAACAGTAGCGGGTTTGCTTCAAACGATCGAGGATCAGCTTGGCAAGGCTGTGCGTGACCGAATGGATGATAATCTCAATAAGCCAAATTTTGAACTTAAGCCGGAATTCCAGATGACAGAAGCTGAAATGGCGGAGTATATGCGGTTGTCGATTTTAGAAATGTATGATGGAATTGATCGATCCTATCCTAGTTTGCCGAAAGAGACAATGTACAAAGTGCTTAGCAAGGCGATGCATGGAGAACCGCTGGCGATCATATACAGCAGTCCTGTAAGCGCAGAAGCGAAAAAGCAGCAAGAGCAATTTTTCGAGAATATTTCCAATGTGTTGAACATGGGCGGCGTTAAACCTGTGTTCTTGAGCGAGAAGCAGGCTGTGAAAAAACAGTTGGAGACTTCTCTGGCCAAGAGCAATGTCATTGTAATTGGTAATCCGAAGTCCAATTCATTTATTCAAGCATTAAAGCCGGCTATAATTGCGAAGGCTGAACAAGCGGGCTTCCCTTGGAAAGAAGTCATGAACAAACAAGGACTGCTGGGTGGATACGGAATTAAGCATCCGTACAATAAGGATCGTCTTGTGGTGCATTATTTCTGGACAGATGATCATATGAAGCAGGAGTCGGCAGAACAGTTGCTGACGGGAATTGGTTTTCAGAGCTTGTCGGTTACAAGCAATTTTCAGCAGCATATTGTGAAAAAGGTTGATGGTTCTATTTATAAAGAAAAGCATGTTGAAAATCCGATTGCCAAGTTTTTTGAACAAGCCGAGTAAACTAAGAAATAGTGCTACATTAGATTAAACAATCCAAGCCAAATGAAGCGAGAATGTAAGACTTAGACTGCAGAATATATTCTGCAGTCTTTTTTATTTATCACCATTTTTATGAATACTATATGTGAGATTATATTACATCAGATTTGTATAACTTGACGCAATTCATGGATTTTATAACAGAACCCATTGATTTGCACAATTTACCTTTATATAATTCCTCTAATAATAAGTTTTAATGTTATATAAAATAACATTAATGAATGAGGAGTGTGGAGGAAATGTGGGAGTACAGAGACAAGAACCTCAATCGGAGTGCTGGCAGGCGTCTCCGTATGGGGGCAGGTTTACTTGGTATTGGATTTGCATGTTTTAACCTCATTCCGGGAGCTGTCAACGCTGCCGGAGAGGCTTCTGTGCAATCATTAGAATCTGGATTGAACGCGTTGTGGATCATGCTGTCGGCAATTTTGGTGCTGCTTATGCAAGCTGGATTCATCCTGCTGGAAGCGGGATCCGCGCGTATGAAAAATGCGGGTCATATTGCCGCAAAGACGGTTGTTACGGTTGGGCTTGGCTCCCTTATATTTTGGGCAGTCGGCTATGGTTTGATTTTTGGCATCAATGGCAATGCGTTTATAGGTTGGGGTGATTTCTTTTTTGCTCCAGCAGCCTCTGCAGGTTTGCCGCCTTCCGTATTTTTTACCTTCCAATTAGCCTTTGCTGCTGTATCACTCTCTATCGTGTGGGGCGGATTTGCTGAGCGTGCGCGATTGTCCGCCTACATTTGGTTTACGATTCTGTTCACAGCATTTATTTACCCAGTTATTGCTCACTGGATATGGGGAGGCGGCTGGCTTGCGATGCACGGCAAGCAGGATTTTGCCGGTTCTACGGTAGTTCATCTGACGGGGGCTATGGCAGCGATGGCAGCGACATTGCTGCTGAAGCCGCGCATGAACAAATACCATCCAGACGGTTCATCTAGGAAAATTAAAGGACACAACCAAGTATATATAACGCTCGGTGTGCTTTTATTGTGGGTGGGATGGTTTGGTTTCAATGCAGGTAGTACGTTGTCGGTTGGAGATGGCTTTTTCGGATATGTTGCCATGAACACACAGCTTGGAGCTTCGGCAGGAGCTGTAGCGGCGCTTGCGATCAGTTGGCTGCGCAGCGGCAGAGCAGATGTGCCTACCATATTGAATGGAATGCTGGCTGGCTTGGTTGCGATCACAGCTTCGTGTGCATTCGTGGAGCCTTGGGCGGCAATCGTAATTGGTTTGGTGGCTGGTATTCTAGTGTATTACAGTGCGCTCTGGTTCGAGCGGCTTCGAATTGATGACCCAGTCTCAGCCTTGTCGGTACATGGGGTGGCAGGGATATGGGGGACACTATCTAATGGGATATTCGCCACTTCGGCATTGGCGGAGAAGGTTGGTGTAGGCCAAGGAGGTTGGCTGGATACTGGCAGTCTGCATCAGCTATGGGTGCAAGCCTATGGAATTCTGGCTGCGGGCGGATTCGCATTTGTCAGTTCTTATGTTCTGCTGTATGCAGGGAAACGGTTGGTCGGCTTGCGCGTTCAAGCGGAGCAAGAATGTATCGGCTTGGATATAAGTGAGCATGGCGAGTATGGCTATCCTGAGCATTTTGAACGTGCTGATTCAGACATGCCAGAACCATTCAGAACTGAATTAGATGAGGAAAACGTGAAGCGAGTGTCCTACTTGCCCCGGACTTTCCATTTAAGATAGATCCATACAGATTGACAGTTATGATTTTGGAAGAATCATGCTTATCGCAAACAGCCTTACACGGTCTTTTTTGCGATGAGCATGACTGCGTACAATCTCGCGAGCCGATACCCGCAGTGTTCCGGAGCTTAAATGAAAGGAATCTCTTGATCCAAGGGGACTAAACACGAATGGAATCTGTTGAAAGTTGATTGGGAAAGTTTACATGCATCTTTCCCTGAAGGGGAGGCTGGCCTTATAACAGATGTTGCCCGCAAAAAAACAGCGACCTGGCTTAATTGAAAAACCGGTCGCTAATCCTGCTATGATCTTCGTTCATTCTATCTCTATTTCGTTGCTTTTTCGCTTTTGGAAGTGATATTGCGCAAATGCAGATAAACCGTATGCTTTGTGATTTTCAGCGCGTTTGCCACGATGGTGACCGCATCCCTCAGGTTGAATACGCCCCGTTCATGCAGCAGGCCGATAATATGCTTGTTCCGGTTCGCATAAGAGATGTCTGGAGAAGCATCGACCTCTTCAATCGTTCGTTCAATCGTTTCTTGAATCATATCCTCCACGGAGGAAGCAAAATGCTCGGACTGCCCCTTTGAATCCATTTCTGGTTGCGGCAGGAAGGTTTGCAGCACATCGGCAAAAGATTCGTCAATATTCATGTTGATGCAAAGCAGGCCGATAATCTTGTCGCTATCACCCCGAATCGCGATTGTGCTGGACTTCATCAGGCGATTATTCTTGCTTCTCGTAAAATAGCTGAGCGATTGCTTCCCATTGGTTTGTTCAATTTCTTGCAGCATTTGCAAAGCTATATTGGTGATAGGCGCTCCCAGTTCTCTGCCTGTATGATGCCCGTTGGCGATTTTAACAACCGAATGCTGATAATCTTCTAAGCTATGAAGAACAATTTCCGAAGCAGGCCCCAAATATTTGGCCAACCCCTCTACTACTGCATCGTAGGATTGTAAAATTAAATGATCTTGCACTGTAAATTTTGTATTCATTGCATCAAGTCCTTCCTTAGACAACCCGAATTTGACCAGAAGATCTCTTTGTCATTCGAGAAATATTATATTGCTTGATACAAAATAATAATGGCGCTCTGGACAATCTCGTAATCAAAAATAGTTGATCATATAAACTAAAGTTGATTGAATCAACATACAGTAATGATGAATTACTATTATCATAACGCTAACTCCAGCCTCAATCAATCCCCGTTTCTTTTTTACTACCAAAACCATCCACCGATATTAGTTGTACTGAAGTCCCTATATTAATAGGAAGACACGCTCATTTAAAGGGATTAAAGCGTTTCCCTTTTTGTTTTGCTCCTTTATCCCTTGAATCATTATCCATGGCAAATTGCTTAGTTATGGTAAATTGCGTCAATTTCCGAAAATACGTATAAAAGAATTGTGTAATTGAAAAAAAGTTGATACAATCAAGTTGTAGTTGATAAACTCAATTATTTTTGAGTTAATTAATCATTAATTAAAAATTTTATTTAATCAATCATGTAGCAGTAAAAATGCGCCTTAAATGTTTTGTAAGCGGTTACCACTAATATGTACCCATGAAGGAGGAGCTTCACGTATGGACATCGTAATCGGTACAGCCCTACTATTGCTCGTATTGTCCCTTTTCTCCCTTTTCAGCTTTAAAGCGCCTAACGGCATGAAGGCAATGGGGGCCTTGGCAAGTGCGGCAGTTGCCAGTTTTTTGGTAGAAGCATTTCAAAGTTATGTAGGTGGCGATTTGTTTGGCTTCAGTCTTGCCAAAGAGGTTGGGCTCGCTTCCGGCAGTATGGGCGGTGTGGTCGCAGCCGCATTGGTAGCGCTCGCAATGGGCGTTTCCCCCGTCTATGCTCTGCTGCTGGGGGCAGCGTGTGCGGGAACAGGATTGCTGCCAGGCTTCATTGCCGGTTATCTCGTATCGTTCCTTGTCAAACTAATCGAGAAGAAAGTTCCGGACGGACTAGATCTCATCGTATGCATCATCGTTGCCGCACCGCTTGTTAGATTTGTAGCAAACATAGCAACGCCAGTAGTCAATGCAACACTGCTTAATATTGGCGGCATCATTACAACGGCAGCAAATGATAACCCAATCGTTATGGGTATCGTGCTCGGTGGAGTTATAACCGTCGTCGCAACCGCACCGCTCAGCTCGATGGCGCTGACTGCCATGCTGGGACTTACGGGCTTGCCGATGGCCATCGGAGCTTTGTCCGTCATGGGATCATCCTTCATGAACTTCGTCTTTTTCCATCGTATGAAGTTTGGTGACCGGAGAGACACGATTGCGGTAGCGATTGAACCATTAACGCAAGCAGACATCATATCAGCCAATCCGATTCCGGTATATGTAACCAACTTCTTGGGAGGAGCGATGGCTGGGGTCGTCGTAGCTTTGTTCAATCTGACGAATAATGCGACAGGTACTGCAACCCCAATTGCGGGACTCATGGTGATGTACGGCTTCAACGATCCGCTGACGGTAACGATTGCGGCAGCCCTTTGCGCACTATGCGGCATCACGGCAGGTTACATCGGCTCGCTGATCTTCAAAAAATGTAAGATCCGCACGGTCGCTGAGATTCGCGGAACCGCGCTTTCTCCTAAGCCTGCAGCCGCAGCCGGCACTGAAGTGGCGTAAACCAGAAGATATAACAAAAATAGTCTCAGTCATCCATCAATTCCTTTGTAAGGGGGGAATTATTATGCCGTTCACATCTGTATTTGATATTATTGGCCCTATCATGATCGGCCCATCCAGCTCGCATACGGCAGGAGCCAACCGAATTGGACGCGCAGCCCGCAATCTGTTCGGACGACTGCCAGAATCCGTCACGGTTACCTTATACGGTTCATTTGCGAAAACGTACAAAGGCCATGGGACCGATATGGCAATCGTAAGCGGAATCTTGGACTTTGATACGTCAGACGAACGAATTCCGAATGCCCTCAGCATCGCAGAAGAGCAGGGCGTCCGCATTACTTTCGTGACATCGGAGGAGGAGAGCGAGCATCCGAATACGGCACGCCTCACGTTGCGGGACAAGCGCGGCGCGATCGAGGTCGTCGGCGTGTCAATCGGCGGAGGAAGCATGGAAATCCGCGAAGTCGTACAATTGGATCCGAATCCAGCCGGCAGAGCTCCAGCCATGCTCGTCCTGCATGAGGACAAGCAGGGTGCCGTTGCAAATGTAACCTCGCTGCTTGCACAGCATCATATAAATATCGGATATATGGAAGTGTCCCGTTCAGGTAAAGGCGAGAGCGCCTTGATGGCCATCGAGCTTGACCAAGCGGTTGATGTGACAGTGATCAATCGCATGTATGCGCTCCCCCATATAAAAGAAATATGGCAAGTGCAAACCTACCAGCGCACGGGCGCGGAAGGAGGGCAATCATGTTCCATAGCGTAGCAGAGCTTGTCCGGTTGGCCGAAGAGAGGCAGTGTAAAATATCCCGCGTGATGCTGGAGAGAGAAGTATCGCTTCGGCAGCAGACGGAAGAAGAAATCATGAAGGCGATGGATGCCAATCTGACCGTGATGGAGCAGGCCATCGAGAAAGGATTAAAAGGAGTCCGGTCTCTCTCCGGCTTGACCGGAGGGGATGCACTCCTCCTTCAACAATATATAGCCAGTGGCAATGCATTAGCTGGATCCCTCGTACTTGATGCAGTTAGCAAGGCTGTTGCTACCAACGAAGTAAATGCGGCCATGGGCATCATCTGCGCCAATCCGACCGCAGGTTCGGCAGGCGTCGTTCCAGGGGTTTTGTTCGCCGTCAAGGAGAAGCTGAACCCTACGCGGGAGCAAATGCTTGAATTTCTATTTACAGCAGGCGCCTTTGGATTCGTAATCGCGAATAACGCCTGCATCGCGGGCGCGGCTGGCGGCTGCCAAGCAGAGGTTGGATCCGCAACGGGAATGGCTGCTGCGGCTGTCGTAGAAATGGCAGGCGGAACGCCAAAGCAATCGGCAGAAGCGATGGCGATTGCACTCAAGAATATGTTGGGATTAGTATGTGACCCGGTAGCAGGCCTTGTAGAAGTCCCTTGCGTGAAGCGGAACGGAGTCGGTGCCTCATCGGCGGTCGTAGCCGCGGATATGGCTTTAGCCGGCATCAAGAGCAGAATACCGGCCGATGAGGTGATTATGGCCATGTATGAAGTTGGACGTTCCATGCCAAGCGCCTACCGTGAAACTGCTGGAGGCGGTCTGGCCAACACGCCGACCGGCCGCAAGCTGGAAAAGCGTGTGTTGAGCCAATAGCGCAAACGCCAAAATCCCCTGAACGCATGCTTGGTTTATATGCCATGGGATGAAGTTCAGCGTTACTTTCATGTATGGCAATGGCAGGCAATCGCCTGCCTTATTTTTTGTCTTCGCATTTTTCCCCTATCTTTGCATATCGCTTAAGATTCCTCCTCCTTCATTCAGAATTTGTTCAGTGCCATTGATTAGGATAGGAAGGAAGTCGTACGTGTGGATAGATTCCTAAACGGACGGCTCAAATTTATTTACAGAAAGGAGAAGAGATCGATTTGAGGAGGACACTAAGAAGGGCGCAGGCGTCCATATGGGCGCTGTTGCTCATCTTGAACACAGTGCTCCTGCCTGTCACGGCGCATGCGAACGCAACAGGTAACGACTCACGAGGAATTCAATTGCGATTAAGCAGCAGTATGGACACAGTGCTCACAGGAGCGACATTTACCTACACAATTGAGTACAGCCTATCCAGTACGACAGAGGACTATTCCAATGCGGAAATTGTGCTTCCCTTGCCTAAAGGCATCGTGTTCGAGGAAGTGCAGGGTTCTGAACATGTTGTAAGTAAGCATGAGAATATGGACGGCATGGATAAAGTGACGTTTACATTCAAGAATCCTACTTCATCTGGCGCGACGGGAAAACTGCAGGTAAAGGCTTATTTCCCTAATCACACAACGCCTAACGGGACTGCTGGAACGACAACTGCGACATTTAACCAACGTTCCGGAAGCTTACAGGTCGAATCGAACCCTGTAACCGTTACAGGGAAGGCATCCGCGGACTGGGCACTTACTAAGGAGCGAATCGTACCCGTTGAAGGCGTGAAGCCGCAGCCAGGAAATGAAGTCGTCTATGAAATTATGCTGAAGGACAACAAGAATCCGGCAGACAAAGACGGCAATCTCAACATTGACCATGTAGTGATTACCGACGTTCTGCCGCCTGAAGCCGAATTCTCTAAGGCAGCCCCCGCGCCTGATTCCATACAGGGCCAGACCTTAACATGGAAAATTGATGCGAAGGAGCTCAATAAGGAGAAAATAACGGAGCGTTCCAAAAGTATACTCGTGACGGTTTTGTATCCTAAAGATAAGGTGATTGATCCGAGCACTGGCGATACGAAAACGGTGGTGAATACGGCCAAAGCAACCTATCAACCTTTGGGAGATACGGCCAAGCAGCTGACAGCGAAGACTGAACACGACTTTATTAAGCAACCTGGCGGAGGAATATGGATTTACAAGCAAATATGGAGCGGCCAGGAGAAGGAATTATCGGAAGGCCAGGAAGTCAGCTTTTTTATTGGCGGAGTAGGGAATGCTGCCAATGTCTCTCTGAATCAGGCCGTCATGACAGATATGACGCCGAAGGGCATGAAATTGCAATATATCCGCATTCCGGCCTTCGATGGTGCAGATAAAGATGAGTACGAGATTCAGTACACGTCGAAACGCACACCTGAGGAAAGAGATTGGAAGACTTGGAAGGGACTAAGTTTCAAGACAAAACACGAGCTGTTGGCAGCAGAACTTAACGCTGACATTCAAGGCATCCGCCTTGTTTTGGGCGACGTCCCTGTTGCGTTCCGTCCGCAAGACGTTTTAGAACTTCGTTATCAATTAACGTCTTATGATAGCGTCAAACATGATGATTATAAGTATGGCGATTTTCCCCGCCTGACAGAAAAGTATCCAAAAGACGACTTTACCTATCTGGATAAAAATAACGGACTTCCTACAAACGAAGAAGCCAAGCAGCACCCGAAGCAGTGGAAACAAACGATTAACTATGCAAGCATGGAATACAGCTTCAACGGCGAGAAGACCGAGTATTTAACGGGGGTTAAGGTATTAGCGGTAGATAAGCGTCCGCTGCTGGAAGTGGATAAAACGGTTGTACGTGGAAAAAGTACTTCTCCAGGAGGTACGGTTACCTATAAGATTGTTGCAACCAATGCCAGCCCAATAGATGTTCCGTTTCACGATCCGGTTGTTACCGACCTGCTGCCGAAAGAATTGGAATATGTGCCGGATAGTTTAAAGCTGGAGCCAATTAACGGCAAGCAGGTGCCTGCTCCTGCGTTCTCAGAAGCGAAGGAGGATCAGCAAGGGCGCACGCCGATTACATGGGCATGGGGCATGAACGGCAACAATTCCTTGACGCTGCAGAAGGGCGAAGCGCTCACCTTTACCTTCGAAGCGAGAGTGAAGCCGGATACCCCGACAGGCGAAGTTTACAATGAAGTCGAGGTCACTTCAGAACGGCACAACTATATTAACGGGCTGACCAACTTTAAGAACCAGCGATACAAGCAAGATGACGGCAAGTGGTATGTATATAACGGAGATAAAATTGATGTGAACGGCATCGATAGCTTGGTCTCGGAAAAATGGGTTCTAGGGGATTTAGATAACGGGCAATGGTCAAAATATCCAAATATCGGAAATGCTGCGCCGGGTGGAGAAATTAAGTATAAAATCTCCATAACGAACCGGGGATCTATTGGTGTCAAAAACCTTTTGATCGTAGATGCGCTTCCGCATATCGGTGATCACGGAGTCATCGATAAAACGCCGCGAGGCAGTAAGTGGACCCCGATTCTGAAGGAGCCGATATTGCCTTCGAACGGTGTAACGGTATATTACAGCATCGATGAAGCGGTATCGATGTCAGGCGGCAACTGGGATAAGGAGCCCCCGCAAGATATTTCGAAGGTACGAGCCTTAAAGTTCGAATTCGCCAGTGATGTTATACTGGCTCCCGGACAATCCAAGGAATTGACATGGACAATGCGTGCGCCAGTTGACGCGCCTGCAGGCGGCGATCAGATTGCATGGAATTCCTTCGGATATACCGCGACTTCAGTCATTAGCGACATAGCTATGCTCCCGGCTGAACCGCTCAAGGTCGGTATTAAGATTAAGGGCGATCCAAAGGGAGAGATTGGGGACTACGTCTGGTACGATGAAAATGGAAACGGGATTCAAGATGAAGGTCAGGATCATGGCGTTAACGGCGTTCGCGTCGACTTGCATCGCGAGAGTGACGGCAAGGTGATACAAAGCACTGTAACCGGCAATAATCACGAAGGGCAACCTGGATACTATCTGTTTACTGGATTGGATGCGGGCAAATACTACGTTACGTTCTACTTGCCGGAAGGCTATGATGCATTTACGGTGAAGGATGCGATAACGAATCCAGGGCGGAACTCCAAGGCTAACGTGGAAGGCAGAACGGACGTCATTACGCTAGGACAAGGCGGTAAAAATCATGACATTGACGCAGGTCTGATTAAGAAGGATATCCCGTCTATTCCGGGCAAGGGAGCCATCGGCAAATATGTATGGATCGACACGAATGGCAATGGAATTCAGGACGAGAATGGAACTGGTTTGAATGGAGTTGTGGTCGAATTATATAACTACAACAATGCAAAGCTGGCTACGACGGTCACTCATTCCGTGTATTACAGCTCGGTGACAAATTCGGTCTATGATCCGACTGTCACGGGATCGGTCTATGATCCTGGTGTGACCGATTACGTGTATCAGCCTGGCTATTACTTATTTAATGATCTGGATGTAAGCACTTATAAGGTTCGATTCATTGCGCCAGAGGGGTATTCGTTCACAAAACGACATCAGGGAGACAATCGCGTGCTCGATTCTGATGCGGATTCAAATGGTTGGTCAGACAACATCGTACTTACGGCGGAACGTCCACGGGATCTTACGATTGATGCGGGGCTTATTGTAAGAACGGTCAATCCAAATCCAGATCCGGAACCAGGAACGGGCGGGTCAACTAATCCCGGCGGATCTACCAATCCCGGGTCGCCTATAGAGCCAGGTAAACCGGGTATTCAGGAACCGACGACGATTCCGGGCACAATCGTGGAACCTAGACCTGGGAATCCAGATGGCGAGACGAATCCTAACCCAGGCGAAGCGACAGAGCCGGATGACGATACAAAGCCGGATAAGGGTCAAGGTACTGATGAAAAGCCGGATGAAGGAACGAATGAGGAGGAAGCGGACGGTACTGAATTGGGCGGGAAGCACGACGTTGATCAGCAGCCGAATCGTCCGGGCGTCTTGCCTCAGACTGGAGAGCAAGCGCCAATTGAACCGATCATCGGTATGTTCTTGTGCATCGCCGCTGTCATCATGTGGGGATTGCGAAAAAAAGCGGCAGCAGATCGCTAACGAATCGGCCGTCGGGGAGTAAAGCTCCTCGACGGCTTTTGTTATGCATAGATGGACGAACTCGATTACAAATTTCCAAAATAGCGAGAAAAAGATTGCTTTATATTCTAATTTGAATATAATGAACTTGTGTTCACAATATTCAAATTAGAATATAGGGGTGGTTAAAATGAGCGCTTCTACTCGTGCTCGCATAACGGTTATTGGTCTTCTGCTTGGGCTATTGATCGTATCGTTGGATCAGACGATATTATCGACAGCCGTGCCGACGATTGTTGCAAAGCTTGGCGGCTTCGAACAATACGTGTGGTTGTTCTCGGCTTATCTGATTGCGAGCGTGGCGAGTATGCCGCTGTTCGGCAAATTATCCGATATGTTCGGGCGCAAGCGTTTTTTTCTAATGGGGATCGCCTTATTTATGTTAGGTTCGGCATTATGTGGATTGGCAGGTTCGATGAACGAATTGATTTGGTTTCGCGCAATTCAAGGCGTTGGCGGCGGAGCGCTTATGCCGGTTGTATTTACGATTCTGTTCGATATATTTCCAGAGGGGAAACGAGCAAAGATGACAGGGATGTTTGGGGCAGTGTTCGGCCTGTCCAGTGTGTTTGGGCCCATGGCAGGAGCATTTTTTTCCGACCACTTGCACTGGCGCTGGATTTTCTACGTGAATCTTCCGTTAGGACTGATTGCCCTTCTTCTTGTTATGGTCGGCTATCGGGAGACACTTTGCTTCCAGAAGCAGCGGATTGATTGGATGGGCACATTTACGCTGGTTGTTGCGATATTGTGTTTCATGTTCGGGTTGGAAATGGGCGGCAAGGATTATGCATGGTTTTCTCCAACGATCATAGCGTTATTTGCAGGGGCGCTCATCATGCTTGTTCTGTTTATCATTGTCGAGATGAAGGTGGCAGAGCCAGTCGTCCCGCTTGGCTTGTTCAAGAATAAGTTGTTTACCGCAAGCATGGGGGCAGGAATGCTCATTGGAATGCTGTTGATGGCAGGAGCAACTTTCATTCCTTTATTCATTCAGGGAGTTGCGGGCGGCTCCGCAACGAATGCCAGTACGGTACTCACGCCGATGATGCTAGCACTCGTATGCAGTACAGTTACAGCAGGATTTCTGTTAAGAAGAATGTCTTTCCGCAACATTATGCTAATATCGGGAATATTGCTGCTGCTGTCTGTTGTGCTGTTATCACAGGTAACGCCTGACACCTCCATGTCTACAATGGTTGTCTATATGATCATGATGGGCTTTGGGATAGGTGCTTCCTTCCCTGTCACTTCGCTCGCGGCACAATATAAGGTGGATTATCAGCAGCGGGGCACGGTTAATTC
Source organism: Paenibacillus sp. S-12 (assembly GCF_030363895.1). Lineage (NCBI taxonomy): Bacteria > Bacillati > Bacillota > Bacilli > Caryophanales > Paenibacillaceae > Paenibacillus > Paenibacillus sp. S-12. The sequence goes on along the minus strand of NZ_JASIUF010000016.1, from coordinate 187,987 downwards.
GCTAGTGCGGTTCTTTCAAACGCTTGGCAACACACTGGGGATTAGTATTTTAGGAAGTATTCAGACCTCCTATTTACGGGATCGATTCAGCGATGTGTTGACTGATCCGAAGCTTGTGGAACAGCTTGGCAATCCTCAGATTCTATTGCAGGAACAAGTGCGGTCATCCATTCCAGAGCCGATTTTGAAGCAACTGACTAGTGGGCTGTCTGATTCCATTGCCCAAGTGTTTGTCTGGTCTATTCCATTTGCGGTGCTTTCGCTGTTGTTCATTTTGCTAATGGGACGTGTTACAATGATGACTAAACACTCTCATGGGCGTGCGGCAGCCGCTGAGCAGGGAGGAGAACCTGCATGATTGCGAAAGGGCTGTCGTTTCATGAAGGAAGAGGTGGAACGCATGTCGATGAAGCTGGCCATACTTGGTTTGCTTATGGAGCAAGATCGCCATCCTTATGAGATGAGTCAGGCTATGAAAGAACGCGAAATGCATAATTATATGAAAATTCAATACGGGTCATTGTATTACGCGATTGACCAGTTAAACAAAGGCGAGTTTATAGAAAAAGCCGAGTTCGTGAGCGGCGGTTCTCGCCCGGATAAGACGATTTATCGCATTACGGAAAAGGGAAAGCGAGAGCTTAAAGGACTGCTCATCGAAGAAATGAAAAAGCTGCCTCATTTGAATCATCCTTTTTATGCGGCGCTGTCCTTTGTGAAGTATGCGGATCAGGCAATAGTTATGGAGATTATTGAGAATCGCATTTCTTACTATGAGCAGGAAGCGGAACGAATGTGGGCCTTGTATGAAGAGCATATCTCATACGCTCCTCGTTCTGTTCTTTATATGCTGTACGGAGGCTATAAATATACAGTAACGGAACTGAATTGGTTGAAAAGCCTGTACGAAGATGCGCAGGCTGGCCAATTGGGCAGCGTGGGAGAAGCTTTGCCCGTCCAGAAGCTGCATTAGAGGAAAGCTGTCGAAAGAATATCTCGATCTGTCGGGGATGTTCTTTTTTTGTTGAATATGAATAAAAGGGAACTGAGCAGGACATCCTTCCCACTAAGGGAGGGGTAACCATATGTTTACAATATCGACTATAAGTTCGGAACGGAAGGGAAACATGACATCAAGATCGGATAAGCGCGCTATCGTATTCGCAAGGTTGTCGTTAGGAATTGCTGGAGCAGTGTTGTGTGCAGCAGCAGGTTTGCTCCTATCTCCAGTCTCTGCCCATGCATGGTTGACGGAAACAGGTATGTATCAACATGGAGCTTTGACACAAGCATCGTGGATCAAGCATGCTTCCTTACAGGTGCAATCGAAGAAATTGACCTGGACCTCGAGTGCTGTAAATGAAGCGCTGCCACTCGTGTATGTGCAGCCTTTGCCAGCGGCTAAAGGGCAAAAGGCAAAAGAAGGACAGGAAAGCCCTAATGTTGCGGTTGCGGCGGCCAAGCTTACATTTACGGCTGCTGAGCTCGCTCCCCAGAAGGAGCATGTGATTCGGTCAATGAAGGTAGTGGCTACTGGCTATACAGCAGGAGCAGAATCAACCGGCAAGGAGCCGGGGCATCCGGAGTATGGGGTTACCTATTCGGGTGTTAAGGTGCGTCGTGATTATGTCTCCACGATTGCGGCTGATTTGTCTGTTTTTCCGTTAGGAAGCATCCTGTATATTCCGGGATATGGGTACGGTGTTGTATCGGATATTGGCTCTAAAATTAAAGGTAAGAAGCTTGATTTATTCTTCCATACAACGAAGCAGGTATACGGGCAATGGGGGAAAAAAGAAGTGGAAATCAAGCTAATTAAACGCGGAAATGGAAAAGTATCGGAGCAGATGCTCGATGAATTGAACGCTGCGGTGTTTAAAAATAAAGGAATTCCGGGCTCGATGCTGTAATTGAGGCTTATTCGTTGCTGGAATGCGAGCTGTTGAACCCGAATAATCGAATGCCGCACTAAGCATAATATCTCCTGTAGAAACGCAATGTTTCTGAACATGACCCGCCATTAGCGGGGATGCAGGAGGTGAATAGTGATGGTGAAGAACAACAAAGCGAACCGTATGCACCCAGCGAACTCAAAGTATACTTCTACTGAATTCGCAGCAGAAAATACTGCTGCTGATACAGAATTCGGTCAAGAGGCTGCAGGTACAGTTGGTGCTGCAGGTACAGCTGGCGCTGTAGGCGCTGCTGGTGTAACAGGAGCACAAAAAGGCATCGTGCAAAAGGTGCAGGAAGCTGACCAAAAATAATACACCAAGATGCATTGGCAAGTGACAGACTCGGCCTGGCATTGGATTGAATGGCTGCCCTTGAGGCAGCCATTTTCATTTGACCTGGGAATCAAGAGGACAAAATAGTAATTCACTTCCAGTCCCTCGGTCTCGAGACTGAGGCGAACTTCCTTCCTCCGGCGCTGGTAGTTGGACATGGTATCCCTTACAATGAGTACATAATTAATGACATGTGTATGGAAATGGAGGGAACCTAATGAATAATCAGCGTGGTAGATGGTCGGGCGGATTGTTTCTGATTGCTATCGGTGCTTTTTTTATGCTTAACCAGCTTGGATATATTGATATGGATTTGAGTGAGCTAATACGAACCTTCTGGCCAGTTATTCTCATATTAATAGGATTTAATGCCCTAATTCACGGAGCATTATGGGGGCTTATTCTATTGGGAATCGGTGGATACTTCCAGTTATCAACCTTAGGTATCTTGACGACGTCTGTAGGATCAGATATGAGACTGCTCGTTCCGTTCATCCTCATTATGATTGGTGTAGGCATGTTGATCCGTCCACGGAAGGATCGGCATAGAGATAAATACCGGGATCGTCGAGACCGCAATCACTGGGATGAAGGGCATTGGCATGAACAGGGCTCGCAAACTGACAGATCGTATCGCGAGCCTCGCCCGCTTGATGATGATTTTGATCAAACTTTTAACAAGCACTTCAAGCAAGACGGGGTGTCGGGCATGCCTCCCGGATATAATGAAGATGGCTCAGGACAGAAATGGGATGGGGGCAAGCGTCAACAAGACGACTTCAGCCAAAGTCAAGATCGGTCGTCGGATTATGATCCCTTCAAGTATGCAGGCTCGGTTCCACCTCCACCTCCACCTCCGCCACCACCTCCGATGGGAGATGGATCGAGGGGCGGTACGATGAACAAGGCGGGATTTATCGGTGATATTCATCTTGGCAGTGACTATTGGGAATTGAAGCCGATGAACATCTCGCATTTTATTGGAGATACCGTCATCGACTTGACGAAGGCGCAGGTTCCATATGGCGATACAAAGATCAATATCTCCTCCTTTATCGGAGATGTGAAGGTGTATGTACCGAATGATATGGATCTTGGCGTGATCGTGAATTCAAGCTCCTTCCTTGGTGATGTAAGAGTGTTCAATCAAGAGAAGGAAGGATTCATGAACAACCTGCAAGTGGAGACGCCCTACTTTTATGAAGCGGGCAAGAAGGTGCGGATTACCGTCAGTACCTTCATTGGAGATGTCAAAGTCATGAAAGTGGGGTAATGCAATCATGGTGTCACGGTGGTTTCGCCGCACGAAAAGTGTAAAGTGGGAACTGCTTCTCACCTTTGTGATTTCTGGCTGCATTATCATGAGCGTGTTCTGGATTGGGTTTGTCTATGGCGGATCCTGGTACACGGGTATGAACTGGTGGCTGTTCGGCATCATTACCGTCATTATAGTATCGGTTATTATGGGCTATGTCGCAGGCGTGCGCCTTCAGCGCCGCCTCGATGTGCTGCATGAGAGCATGATGCAGGTAATGAAGGGGAATTGGTCGGAGCGGATTCCGCTCGGTGATGAGGAGTCATTCGCGCGCTTATATGAGGATTTTAATACGATGGTAAGCGGGATGGAGCAGAAGCTTCGGCTGTTGCAAAAAATGTCCGAGCAGCAAGTGATGGATCGGGAGCGGGAATGTGAGGCTGTCGTGCTGGAAGAGCGGAGACGGCTCGCTAGGGATTTGCATGATACAGTCAGCCAGCAGCTGTTCGCGCTTCATATGGCCTCCTCGTCCTTGACGAAGGTGATGGACATGGATATGGAGCGAGCGAAGAAGGTGGTCGGTCATCTTGTCGAAATGTCCCATACCGCACAGCGTCAAATGCGCGGATTAATCGCACAGCTGCGGCCTCTGGAGCTCGACGGAAAGACGCTGCAGGAAGCGTTGGAACGCTGGTTCCCAGATTATTGCAGACAGAATGGATTGCAGGGTAAAATTGATATTGAGCTGAATAGCGGACTGTCGGAGGCAAAGGAACATCAATGCTTCCTTATGATACAAGAGGCAATGGCGAATGTCGTCAAGCATGCCAAGGCGAGGAAGGTGACCTTGACGCTGCAGGAAACGCCGAATCAAATCATTCTTGCTGTCGCGGATGATGGTCAAGGATTCGATCTGCAGGGGGCATCATTTAAGGCTGGAAGTTATGGATTGACGACAATGCGCGAGCGTGTGGATAAGCTGGGAGGTCATATGGATCTGATTAGCCGCCCCGGTGCAGGGACGACGATTCGTGTGCACATCCCTAGATTTGAGGAGACGAAAGAACGGTTAGCTGATAGCAGCACTTCAGATGAAGGGCGTACGAACAGCGGCGAAAGAACGGGAGAGGATTCGGATGAGTGATCGGACAACGGTATTTCTCGTAGATGACCATGAAATGGTACGGCTAGGATTGCAAACCTACTTAATGCTCGATCCGGAAATTGAGGTCGTTGGTGAAGCAAGTGGAGGGAGAGAGGCAATAGCTGCGATTCAGGCGATGGGCAATAACAATGAGCCGCTCCCAGACTTGCTGCTAATGGATTTGATGATGCCGGATATGAATGGTGTGGACACAACGAGAGAGCTTATTGCACAATATCCGGACTTGAGAATTGTGATGCTTACCAGCTTCATGGAGGATGATCAGGTTGTAGAGGCGATTCAAGCAGGGGCGGTGAGCTACGTGCTCAAAACCGTGTCAGCTGAAGAACTGGTATATGCGATCCGTGGCGCGCTGCAGGGCAGACCCGTTATGAGCGGTGAAGTATCTCAGGCATTAACTCGAGGCTTGCGCAAGCGCGCAGCTCAGCCGGATGACGAGGGACTGACTGAACGGGAAAAAGAAGTGCTTCTGCTTATTGCTGACGGCAAGACGAACAAGGATATCGCAGATGAGCTCCATATCAGCATTAAGACCGTTAAGACGCATGTATCGAATCTCCTCATGAAATGCGAGCTTCAGGATCGTACTCAGCTTGCTGTGTTCGCGCACCGCAAAGGGTGGGTTAAAAGTGGATAAATTCGTCTATCCTATTCATAGATGCAATGGTACGAATGAACAGCTTCTAGTTAATGGATATGTCAAATGTGTGCGTCTGCTCGTCCAATTTCCAGTTTTTATTCTATAGAGCAGCAGGAGTTGCAAAACAGGCCGAATGGCCTGTTTTTTTGTCGAACTTTAGTCGTATTATCTTTTATGGTGTTTTATAATGATTTTAAGCTAGGATTAAGGTTTATCATCCATTATATAAACATATCATTATGAAACTTCATCGATACGAGTTAACTTAGGAGGTAGGCAAAATGGACGAACAAAAACGCAATTTATTTCGTGCATCCGACAAGGATTCTCATACATCTGAATTAGACGACAACGCTCGACAAGAGCGCGAGGGACGTCTGGACGAAGCTCAGGAGCATGGTGAGCACAATGAACGTTATTATTACGCCTACGGCCCTTATCAATCGGTAAAGCAAGAAGAGCCTTCGCGAACTACAACATCAATAGATCCGGCTGGCCGCATGAATGATGTGCAGGTTACACCGCCAAATCCGGTGAAGCCCCTGCCGTTCTCCAGTGTTACACAACAAGGATCGGCTCAAGCTAACGGTGTTGCCGCTCCGAATCGTGGAGATGGCGGAGGACAATCCGCTCCGCCGCAAGGTGGTTGGAACTTCAAGGAGTCAAAGCGCAAGGGTGGAACATCGTTTAAGGCTATGTTCGCCTCCTTCATGGCAGGGGCCTTAGTTATAACGGCACTTATGGTTACAGCTGACAAGGCGAATCTGTTCACGGGCGGCACCGCGCTTGCTGGTGAAGGAGCGGGAAGCAGCGCGGCGAATGCAGTCCAAACGAATGGTCCGGGAACTACGCTGCCTAACGGCTCGAACAGTGTGGCCGACGTATTTAAGAAGGCGAGTCCAGCTGTAGTGAAGATTGAAACATTTGCTACTACAAGCGGCCAGAGCGGGGGCAACAACCCATGGATGAACGATCCGTTCTTCCGCCAATTCTTTGGAGACAGCTACGGCAATGACAATTCCCGTCAAGATGTGAAGCCGAAGCTTCAGCCTCTTGGAATCGGTACAGGATTCATTTTCGATAAAGAGGGATATATTTTGACGAATCAGCACGTTATTGAAGGTGCGGAGACCATTCAAGTACAGGTTGAAGGGAGCAAGGAGCCGCTTAAGGCGGAATTGCTGGGGCAGAGCAAGGATTTGGACTTGGCTGTATTGAAAATTAAAAGCAATGGCGATCTTCCGACCGTTAGCCTTGGCAATTCCGATGCAACGCAAATTGGAGACTGGCTCGTTGCGATTGGCAACCCGTCCGGATTTGATCATACGGTAACCGTTGGTGTTCTGAGTGCGCGTGAACGCAAAATCAATGTTGACGATAACGGCAGCGCGCGTGAATACCAGCACTTGCTTCAGACGGATGCATCCATTAATCCAGGTAACTCTGGAGGACCGCTGTTGAATATGCAAGGTGAAGTTATCGGCATGAATGTGGCGGTAAGCCGTCAAGCGCAAGGAATTGGCTTTGCCATTCCATCCAATGTAATCAGCAAAGTTGTGGAAGACTTGAAGAACAAGCGCGAGATTCCAAAGGAGCCTCTTCCATTTATCGGCGCAACATTGATTACGATGACAGATGATATTGCAGATCGATTGGGTATGAATTTGATTAAAGGTTCTCTCGTAAGTGAAGTGTTGTTCGGCTCGCCTGCATATGAGGCAGACCTGCGTGCTTACGATATCATTACTGGCATGGATGGCGCTAAATTTACAACCAAGGAAGAGCTAATTGAGCAAATTAGTAAGAAAAAGGTTGGAGATACGGCTAAGCTTCAAGTTGTACGCAATGGCAAGTCCATTGATGTAAGTGTGAAGATTGGCGATAAGAATAAATTTGCAAAACAATTACAGCAATAAGGGGAAGGGAGTGCGTCTCGACATGAACAATGACACATGAAGGGCGCATCCCCTTAAAGTATAAGGATAGGAAGCACAGAATGGCTACGGCGATTACTGGCTTCCTTTTCGCTTTAATTGGAAGAATGGAAAATGATTTGCAATATTTGATGAAAATAGGAATTAGGAGTTGAGAATGATGCGATCGACGATATTGGTCATTGATGATGATGAGAAAATTACCTCGATGCTTCGAAGAGGGTTAGTATTTGAAGGCTTCGAGGTGCGAACGGCTTCGAATGGAGCAGAAGGACTTCGGGATATGATGCTGCATGAACCGGATATGGTTATTTTGGATGTTATGATGCCGGAAGTCGATGGTTGGGAAGTATGCCGTCGTATGCGTGAAGGCGGCAGCTCAGTGCCTGTACTTATGTTGACGGCTAAGGATGAAGTGCAGGATCGCGTGAAGGGATTGGATAATGGGGCGGATGATTACTTGGTGAAGCCCTTTGCGCTTGAAGAGCTTCTTGCGCGTGTACGTGCCTTGCTGAGGCGTCGCAGTGACAATGAGGGTGGATCGCATCGATTGACGTTCGAGGATGTTGTGCTCGACTTGCATACACGCGAGGTGCAGCGGGACGGCAAGGCAATCGAGCTGACAGCGAAGGAATTCGAATTGCTCCATCTGTTCATGCAAAATCCGAAGCGGGTGCTGCCGCGTGATATGATTATGGAGAAAATATGGGGATACGACTACAGCGGTGAATCCAATGTACTGGAAGTATACATTGCAATGCTTCGCCAGAAGACGGAAGAGCATGGAGGCAAACGCATCATACTAACGATTCGCGGGACGGGCTATGTATTGAGAGGGGACAGCTAAATCAATGTCGATTCGATTGCGGCTTACAGTTTGGTATTCAGCGTTGCTTGCCTTTACCTTGTTTTTGTTCGGCATCGCGATTTATACATTTGTCGATTACAACCTTTATCGGGATGTTAAGGCGCGTATTACGAATCAAATGGATCAATTGTACATCTACCCGACTATCGACTGGGAACGTTCACAGCTAAATTGGGATGTTCAGAAATCCAATCGGTTAAACAATGAAGAAGTGTTCTTCCAAACGATTAATTTCAGTTCAGGCAAGCTTATTCGTTCTGATAATTTGAAGTCGTTAGGTTTGAAGCTGCCGGTTCCGACGAATGTCAATCAGATTCAAGCAGGCATTCGCAAGGTTGAGGTGCAGTCGCTTCAATTTCTCGTATATGAACAGCCGATTAGATTAGAGAATAACGATTCAATTATCGGGGCGGTGCAAGTTGCTGCATATACCGGACATGAATCTAGATTTATGCGTGAATTGCGGAGCATTCTGATTGTGGCCTCCATGGTTACGGTGGTGCTGGCATTCTCGCTAGGGCTGTTCCTGGCGCAGAAATCACTTCGCCCGATTGGGAACATCATTAGAGCGACCGATCGGATTCAGAAAGGCGCGGATCTAAGCGTGAGAATTCCGCGTGTAGGGCCGCCGGATGATGAGATTGGCCAATTGACCGACAGGATTAACAGTATGCTTGGGCGCATGGAGGCTTTTTACAATGAGCTTGACGAAGCCTATCGGGCTCAGCGCAGATTCGTATCTGATGCCTCGCATGAGCTGCGTACACCGCTGACGACGATACGCGGAAATGTGGATCTGCTTGCAAAGATGTGGCTCCAGGAGGGAGGCTCTCTTGCCCTTACGGAAGCTGACAAGCAGCAGATGTCCATGGAGGCGCTGAGTGATATTTCTGATGAATCGCGCCGGATGAGCAGGCTCGTCAATGATATGCTGTCCTTGGCTCGTGCGGATGCGGGCTATGTGATGGAGAAGTCCATACTCGAATTGAAGCCGCTTGTGGAAGAGGTGGTGCGCAGGGCGCAGTTCCTGCCGCGCAAGGCAGAGTGGATACTTGGAGATATTTCGGCAATCGAGGATCGAGTGGTGTGGGGAAACAAAGATTATTTGCAGCAGATGCTGTTTATATTTATCGAAAATGCCTTTAAGTACACGGATAGCGGATTTGTTCGTCTTGATGCTATTTTACAAGATGATCAGATTGGCTTGAAGGTGCAGGATACAGGCATGGGCATGAATCAGAAGGAAGTTCCGTATATTTTTGAACGATTCTATCGTGCAGACGTATCTCGCGGCGTGACTTCGGGTACAGGGCTCGGTCTGTCGATTGCAAAGTGGATTATTGATGAGCATCGCGGTTCTGTAGAAGTGGTTACGAAGCCTGGAGAAGGAACGACGTTCATCATTTGGCTGCCGCTTACCTCGGTCGACGCGAGTGAGGAAATTCCGGTATAATGGAGATGCCGGATGCTCGCAGCGGGTGTAGACACAGCTCTGCCAGCAAACGAAGCGATTGGAAGGGAAGCAGGTGTACTTGTGGAAGTAAAGAAAATAACACCGCGCGGTTATTGCTATGGCGTTGTTGATGCAATGGTCATTGCGCAGCAAACAGCACGCAATTTGGATTTGCCGCGGCCTATTTATATATTGGGCATGATTGTGCATAACAGTCATGTGACAAACGCATTTGAGGATGAAGGAATTATTACGCTTGATGGCCCGAACCGGATGGAAATACTGGATCAGGTGGAATCTGGGACAATTATCTTCACGGCACATGGCGTGTCGCCAGAAGTTCGACGCAAGGCTCGCGAGAAGGGGCTTACTACGGTCGACGCTACTTGTCCGGATGTAACGCGTACTCATGATTTAATTCGAGAGAAGACGGCCGACGGCTACGAGGTTATTTACATCGGGAAGAAAGGGCATCCGGAGCCTGAAGGGGCGATAGGTGTCGCACCGGACAAGGTACACTTGATCGAACGAGAAGAAGAAGTTCCGACGCTTCAATTGGCGACAGACAAAATTATTATTACGAATCAGACGACGATGAGCCAGTGGGATATTAAGCATATTATGAATCGGCTGGTTGAGAAATTCCCGACGGCCGAAATCCATAACGAAATTTGTATGGCGACACAGGTTCGGCAAGCTGCAGTTGCTGAACAAGCGGGAGAATGCGATCTCGTTATCGTCGTCGGCGACCCTCGCAGCAATAACTCGAATCGTCTTGCTCAGGTGTCGGAGGAGATTGGCGGAACGAAGGCATACCGCATTGGCGATCTGTCCGAGCTGGATGTGGAATGGCTGCGTGGCGTTAAGAAGATCGGTGTAACCTCCGGCGCTTCGACGCCGACGCCAATTACGAAGGAAGTCATTGCGTATTTGGAGCAGTTCGACGAGGCGAACCCGGAAACATGGGAGAAGAAGCGTACCGTGAATATGAAGAAGCTGCTTCCTCCTGTTCGAACGAAGTCAAAATCGTAAAGATGAAACAAAGGGACTAGCTGGTACGTAGAAATATAGAAGAACAGGGGCTCAGTGAATCCCGTTGCAGAAGCGGGCTTCGATCCAAAGTAATGTAACTTCATATCATAAAGTCTGCATGTGTAACATGTAAAGGCAAATGAGCACGGCTCCCTCAAAGGAACTTACATGCTAAGTATTCCTTTGTAGGGAGTTTTTTGTGTCTGGAATTGCTGGAAGTCTGTCGAAAAATGGGTTGTGGAGATTGTTATGCATAGGGGGACGTGCCCATATTCGCACGAAGAAAGGTTTCGCAATCTGACGAAATATATCGAGCAATCCCCGGAGAAGCCGTGAAAGGTTAGCAGTTTTTCTGGGGGTTATTTTTTGTACAAAGTAATTTTTAGTTTATGTCACAAACAAAAGTTTTATGTTGTTAAGTAGGTAAAGTGGAAATTAGCTCTGCGATATGAAAAACAGAGAGGAGAACTATCAATATGAAGACGACAATGAAAATGACGATTGCGACGCTTAGTGGAATTTTATTTATAAGTTCCGTGCATTTTACGGCTTTGGCTGCGCCGTCTCTTGCTCCAAGCGAAATGATGATGAAGATAGCGGCTGCTAATAAGAAGAATGAAAGTAAGGCGGAGAAGCTAGAAAAAGAAGAAACTGCTAAAATTGACAAGTTGCTGGCTAAAAATCCAGAGGATCTGTATGCGGTATATGTCAGTAATGAATTAACGAAAACAAAAGGAATAGAGGTGTTCTTCAAGGGCAATGTTTGGCCAAAATATGACAGTTATAAGGATTATCTTAAGAAGGCGTCTACTTTAAAAGACGGCGTGCTGCAGCAACCGGCAGATCTGCCGGAAGGATATGAATTTGTAAAGGCAGCAATGAAGGGACCAAATAGCGGGGAGTATTTTGCTGAAATGAAGGCTGAAGCTAAAAAGCTTGGAAAGCAGGTTTACTCCAAAAAGATTAACTGGGTGCACGCGAGAGGAATCGAACTAGAGTATGCGAATGGGGAGCATAAACTAATATTAGGCTATATGCGTCTGGATCCTAATGAGGTTGTAAATCAAAAAGGCTACGTCTATCAGACTGCTGAGGAGTTAAGTAAGAAAAATAAAGTGTATGAGAAAGACCCCAAAAATATGCTCATTTGGTTTGAAAAAGGAAAACAATTCAAGATTGAAACGGATCCGGGAAACCCCTTAACAAAAGAAGACCTGATCAAGCTTGCAAAGACAATGGTCAAAAAATAAAAAAGATTTCATTTTACGGTGAATAACAGTAGTTACTTTGATATAAACGACCCTCAGGGAAGACGTAGAGAGAATGTCTTAATCTGAGGGTTGTTTTTGTTTCATGGACTACTGAAAATGATGTCACAAATGGCATACTGAAAATTGTTATATAAATAGATACTATTCCACGTTAAAACAAGAAGGGAGTAATTTGAAATGAAAATGACGATGAAAATAGCAATCGCAACAATAAGCGGGATTTTATTAATCGGTTCGATGAATCTCGCAGCAGAGGCAGCATCTTCTCGTTCGATAAGCGATATTACGCTGAAGACGGCAGCAGCTAAACCAAAGACCATGACTGAAGGTGAAAAGCTGGAGAAAGCAGAACAGGATAGAATTACCAAATTGCTTGAAAAAAATCCGGATGATACCTATATTGTGTATGTAAGTAAAGAATTGACAAAAGTCAAAGGCAGTGTGGAAGTCTACATGATGGGCAACACCAGGCCGAAATTTAATAAATATGAAGACTATCTGAAGAAAGCAGCCAGTTTGAAGGAGGCAACGCTGCAACAACCTGCTAACTTGCCTAAGGGATATGTCTTCTCCGAGGCAGAGATGATAGGACCATACAGCACAGATTATTCTGCGCAATTGAAAGCAGAAGCGAAAAAATTAAAAAAACAGATTTACTCTAAAAAGCTTAACTGGACAATCACAAATGAAACCAAATTAGAATTCAAAAATGGAGACAATTTTATCAAAATAAGCAGTAGGAAGCCTGATGCGGTGGATAAGAAAAATTTTAGTCAAGAGTATACCTATACAAGCGCGGAAAAAATGAAAAAAGATAATCCATATGTAGACGAGAAATATCTAGTAAATTCGTTGGTTTGGATCCAACACGGCAAGTTGCTTTCCGTTCATACGAATCCAAAGAATCCAATGACGAAGGAAGATATGATCAAGTTGGCAAAAACGATGGTCAAAAAGTAAGAAGCCTCCTGTTATTGATACGAAACGTAAGATAGTCCGATATTGAACACCCTCAGGGAAGACGTGGATCAGCATGTCTAACCTGGGGGTATTTGCGTTTCTTCGATTGAAAGTCATGTCACAAATCAAATGGTTGAAATTGTTATATAAATGGTAGATATTACATACTAATACAGGAAAGGTGCGATTTTATATGAATACGAAGATGAAAATAGCAATTGCTTCACTATGCAGCATTCTATTGTTCGGATCCATGCACCTCATGTCAGGCACAGCGTCAGATCATGCTATAAGCGGCATCAACTTGAAGTCAGCAGCAACGAAACCAATGGCTGCAAGTGAAGGCGAGAAGTTGGAGCAAGCAGAGAAGGCTAAACTTGACAAACTGTTGGAAAAAAATCCGTGTGATATGTATCTAATATACAGCAGTTTTCAGCCAAAGGGATTTGAGGTTTTTGGTTATGGCAACTTTAATCCACGATATGAGAGATACGAGGACTATGAGAAGTTATTGCGTGTTATGAAAGAGCCGGCTCCACAGAAGCCTGCTGACCTGTCGAAGAGCTATACGTACGACGGGGTTATTGTTGTAGGGCCGTATACAAATGAGTATGCGGCAGCCGTAATGTCTGAGGCTAAAAAGCTCGGTAAAAAGGTGTATTCAAAGAAGCTTGAGTGGAAGGATACGAATATGATCCAGTTACGTTTCGTAAACGGAAAGGATTATATACAGTTCTCGAGTTATCGGATTGAAGAAATGGATAAGAAAGAAAAAGGATTTGTCTACAAAATTGCTGCGGATGTGAAAAAGGAAAATCCAAAACTTGATTCAAAATTTATTAGTAACACATTAAGTTGGTATGAACAGGGTAAAGGGTTCTCGATTTCAACCAATCCTGACAATCCGCTGACAAAGGAAGACCTGATCAAGCTTGCAAAGACGATGGTTAAGAAATAAATACATTTTCTGTTGATTACAAATACAGTATTTCCACTTCATCAAATATGTCTAAAAAAAGAGAATCGAAATTTTGAAAGCAGCGGTAAAAAAATAATAGGTTGAACAATTAGCTTAGGTTTTGTAAATTAGGCCCACGCAGTCCTTGGAACGGGATTGCATGGGTTCTTTTTATTGATTATCATTCCTGCAGCAACAGCAACTAACCCGTTCTGTACAAAAGAGGTTGACATTATAAAAGTACAATTATAGCATGAGTATAACTACATACGTGGTTCTTGAGTGATTGAGTTTGGAGGTTTCTTGAATGAATAAAATACCGCCTATTACGGATGCTGAGCTGGAGATTATGCGCGTATTGTGGGCGCGTCCGGATTGTCCTTCCAGTGAGGTTGTAAATCAAATGACGGATTTGATGGAGTGGAGCCCGAATACGACTCGGACGCTCCTGAGCCGATTGGTTCAGAAAGAAGCGGCCGGAGCAAAGCTGGAGAAGGGGTCGAAACGAAACTATCTGTATTACCCGCTCATCAGCGAGCAGGAGTATCTGCAATCCGAAACCAAATCCTTTATGAAAAAGCTGTATGGCGGAGCTTTAAAGCCGATGCTGGCCAACTTTTTACAGGATAAAAAGCTAAATGCGCAGGAAATTGAAGATCTAAAATCGTTATTTGATGAGAACCGTGATGACGATAAAGCAAAAAAAGAATAACACGTGTAACCTATAATGGTCTACATCCCTCGGAGAAGACGGCAATAACGCCAGTCTTATTTCGAGGGATTTTTTTTAGATTTATAACATAAAAAAGTCGATCCGTGTCACAAATCTCGTTTTTCAGTTGTTCATATAGATGAAAATAAAACTTCCATAAGAAAAAAAGTACAAAGTGAGGTAAATAGTCTTTATGAAAATGACGTCGAAACTAGCAATTGCAGCAATATGCGGAATGCTAATGTTCAGTTGTATGAACAATGCCGCGGAGGCTGCGCCAGCCAAAAGCGAAATAGACTATACCGTGAGAGACCCTTCGGGAGAGCCAAAGGTTCTTGAAGATGAGTTGGCAAGACTAAATAAATTGATTGAGAAAAATCCAGGCGAGTCTTATGGCATATTTATTGACAATGAAAAGACAAAAAGCCAGGGTTCGGATGTTATCTTCACCGGGCATGTCGCACCTTCCTATGAAACCTATGAGGATTATTTGAAGAAGGCTGCTGATTTAAAAGGAGTCATATTAGTAGAGCCTACAAATCTGCCAGAAGGATATTCCTTTGCAAAAGCAGAACTTTTATGTCCATTCAGTCCGCAATTCAAGAACGATTTGCGAGCAGAGGCCAAGCAGAAAGGTGCAGCTGTGTTGTCGAAGAAATATGAGTGGACAGAAGCTGGTCAACTTGTTTTGGAATATAAGAATGGTGAAGATAAGTTGCTTTTGGAATATATTGCACGGGATTCGAAAGCATCCTCTGCCCAGAAAGGGTATCATTATCAAACTGCTGATGAGAAAAGGCAAAAGTTAAAACCAGAATTTCGGAATAGCCCGCAGCAAAACACACTTCTATGGACGGAACAAGGCAGGCAATTTCGGATTATAACCAACGAAGGAAATACTTTGACGAAGGCAGACTTGATCAAACTTGCGGAAACGATGGTCAGAATTAATAGATGAGGCTGAAAGAGAGGAGAATATATTTATGAAAATGACATCCAAACTAGCAATTGCAGCGGTGTGCGGTATGCTGCTATTCAGCTCCGTGAACTTTACAGTGGAGGCAGCGGCTAAAAAAAGCGCAATTGATTATACAATGAAAGGCGCTTCGGGAGAATCAAAGGTCTTGGAGGAAGAGCTGGCAAGATTGGATAAAGAGGTACAAAAAAACGGCGGTACTTATTGCGTATTCGTAGATAACAAAAAGACGAAGTCCAAAGGGCCGGAGGTGTTCTGGTATGGGAATGTAAAGCAACAATTTCAAAATTATGACGACTATATGAAGAAAGTCGCTGGATTAAAGGGAGCAGCATTGCAGCGACCGACAGACCTGCCGGAAGAGTACGCCTTTGTTGAGGCAGGATTTCTGCCTTATTTGGATCAGAATTTTAAGGCGAATTTGAGGGAAGAGGCGCAAAAATCAGGAAAAGTGGTGCTTTCGAAAAAATATAATTGGAATAAATCAGAATCGATGACACTCAAATTTGCAAATGATAAAAATTATGTGAAGTTGAACTTTTATGATATGGGAACGAAGCATGCGACGAACAAGAAAGAATACACTTATTACCCTGCGAAAAAAGGCAGTGGCAATAAAGCGGGAGAGAACCAACTAATTTGGGTCGACAAAGCGTTGAGCTGCAATATTTATACGAACGCTGATAACCCGATGACGAAGGAAGACTTAATTACACTTGCGGAATCGATGATTGTCAGAAAATAATCAAGAATGAAGGAGGAAATGTGGAAATGAGTACATATAAACAATCATTATTGAAGAAGATGATAGCGGTAACGTGTTTGGCGGCTGTATTGGGCACAGGAGCAGGAGTGGCTAGCATTGATTTGCCTGCCGCAAGTGCGGCGGCATCCGGATCAAGTATGTTTCAGGAGTGGGGAGACTCTGGGTTAAAGGCAGCCAGTAAAAAAGGCTTGACGACAATGAAAGATGCTAAGGCAACAAAAGACGGAGTTACGTTAAGCGTGCCTGAGCTTATGTTCGACGGTCTTCGCTTGGTCATGGTGTTGAAGTCCGAAGGCGGAGAGAACCCACTATTTGCTAGTAAGAGCTATCTGGTAAACGGACAGCCGCTTCAGGTGGACAAGCTATCGATGATGGCTAGTTCGGTTCCTGTGGAAAAAGGAAAAGAGAATAATATGTGCATGATTGAGTTTACAAATGCCATCGATCCGAAAACGGGAGAGCCTATTCTTCCGAATGAATTTGAGTTGACGATTAATGCGAAATTTGAGGCAGCGGAGGTGTCTCTTGTCATTCCAGTGAAAAACATCTCCAAACGGGATATAAACATACAGCCGAATACAAAGAAAAGTACGCAGAAATTCAATTACGAGGTAACAAGTTTGCGAATGACTGACGCAACAACATTGCTGCAAATTCACAGCAAGGGAGAAATTCCAAGCAGCAGCACGAAGCGACCGAATGGGTATCATCAATCCAAAATGTATTATGAAATCGTAGACGATAAAGGTAAAGTATTGGAGCAATCCATGCTGGGCATTTACGCAAAAAAACCAGAGAAGGAATATAACGAAAAAATATTGTATGCTCCATCGGCTTCTGCGACAAAATTTATTATTGTGAAGCCATATACTCTTTTTGTCAATAAGAACGGGATGCCTTTGGAGGATAAAAAACGAAACATGATAAAGGATTACCATAAAGCGCTAGAAATGAAGATTCCGGTTACCTCATAAGACGTGAAATAATAATTTAGGGATGAAAAGAAGTCGTGCGTTATGCAGGGCTTCTTTTGTTATTTTTCTGAAAATTATTGTAACAAAGGGTTGACGATCAGTGGTTTGTTCTGTATAGTTTCTTTAATAGTTAAAAGCATAAAAGCTTATATGTGTTAAAGCATTAAAATATTAAAGTGAAATGAAAAGTGTCGTAGGTAAACGCATTTCTGCTTTAAGGGGTTAACTGGCACTGCGCATAGAAAGGGTGTACAATCATGATTGTTATTGTAAATAATGAAGCATCTGAAGAACAGATTGCAAATATAGCCAGCATCATTGAAGGGCAAGGCAATCAGGTTCATATATCCCGCGGCACTGCTCATACTGTGATTGGGATTATTGGACATGCGGAGCCGAAGCTGGCAGAACATCTTAGACAAATGAAGGGCGTAGAGAACGTGGTTAAAATTACGAAATCATACAAGTTGGCAAGCCGTGACTTCCACCCGGAGGATACGGTAATTGAAATACGCGGCGTGAAAATCGGCGGCGGCAATTTGGTAGTTATGGGAGGGCCGTGTGCGGTTGAATCGCCTGCTCAAATTAATGAGATTGCGCGATTAGTGAAGGCGGCAGGCGGGCAAATTCTGCGTGGGGGAGCGTTCAAGCCGCGTACTGGGCCATACAGCTTCCAAGGCATTGGCGTAGAAGGGCTTGAGATGATGAAGGAAGCGGGCGAGAAGCACGGCCTTCTTACCATTACAGAAGTGATGACGCCAGAGTATGTGGATATTTGTGCGGAGCATGCGGATATTTTGCAGGTAGGCACACGGAATATGCAGAACTTTGATCTGCTGCGCAAGCTTGGAGAGTGCGGCAAGCCGGTGCTGCTTAAGCGGGGCTTCAGCGCAACCTATGACGAGTGGCTTAATGCCGCGGAATATATATTGGCTGGCGGCAATCCGAATGTCATGCTGTGTGAGCGCGGTATCCGCACATTTGAGACGTATACACGGAACACGTTTGATTTAACAGCTATTCCGGTTATGAAGCAGCTTAGTCATTTGCCGGTCATTGCGGATCCGAGCCATGCGACAGGACGACGCGAGCTGGTAGAGACGATGTCGAAGGCGTCTGTGGCTGCCGGTGCGGATGGTCTTATTATTGAAATGCATACCGATCCAGACAATTCGATGACAGGCGATGGGGTGCAGTCTCTCTTCCCGGATCAATTCGCTGGCCTGCTGCGTGAATTGGAGCAGCTTGCTCCATTGTGCGGCAAGTCGTTTGATACGAAGAAAATGGAGCAATCCTTTTTTCATACATGGGAAAAATAAGTGCAGTGTGATGTGCTGAACTGATCTCATTAATATAGAACTGGTTTCCTTAGCGGGAGACCAGTTCTTTTTTTGTTTCCTGATACCTTTGATTGTGCAAATGCAGCTTCGCTGCTTCTTTGCTCCACTCTCCCCTTGGCTCAGTCCTTCCGTTAAAGCAAGGTAGCAAGGGTGAGCGGGTAGTTTGATGTAGATTGTACGGAAAAACGGAAAAAAGATGAAATTTTGTACATGAATATTAGGATTGGAAAAGGTGTGGAATCTACAGTTTGAGCTATTTGTATGTTTAATAGTGCAAAATATATATTGGATATGTTATGTACCATTCTGATCACTATCGATATAAATATGGCCATGCCAACAGTGTGATTCAAGAAAATGAAGGACTGAAATAAGTAGGAATGAATGATAACGACAAAAACGGAACTGGAAAACCTGATTTAATGTAAACATACCTAACATGAAATAAAAAAATACCTTACATCAGTATTGACGAAGGAGTATCCTCCTACATATAATGATTTCAACAAATAATACAAATTGAACATTAAGATGAGAATAAATATGAAATGTTCGGATTGGGGAGGAATCGAGATGTCAGTCAATACCGTATTGGAGTTAATGAAAGAGAAGCAAATTGAGTATGTGGATTTTCGCTTTATTGATCTGTTAGGTCGTGCGCATCATATCAGCTTGCCTGCATCCGAAGTGGATGAGAGCACGTTCGAGAACGGCGTTGCGTTTGACGGCTCCTCGATTACTGGTTTCCGTGGAATTGAAGAATCTGATATGGTCATGATGCCGGATACGGAGAGCAGCTATGTCGATCCATTTACAGCACGTCCGACGCTCATTATCATGTGCAACATCTTCACGCCTGACGGCGAGCGTTATGAGCGTGATCCACGAAGCATTGCACAGAAGGCGGAAGAGTATCTGGCAACGACAGGAGTAGGCACGGATGCATACTTTGCGCCAGAATCTGAATTTTTCATCTTCGATGATGTTCGTTATGAGAATACAATGAATAGTTCTTCCTTCTTCGTCGATTCCGAAGAGGCTTCTTGGAACACGAACCGCAAGGAAGAGGGCGGAAACCTTGGCTTCAAGATTCATACAAAAGGTGGATATGTGCCTGTAGCGCCAATCGATACACAACAAGACTTGCGCAGTGAAATGTGCAGCCTGTTGCAAGAGGCAGGACTTCGCATTGAACGTCACCACCATGAAGTTGCGACGGCAGGGCAAGGGGAAATCAACTTCCGCTTTGATTCACTGACACGTACTGCAGATAACCTGATGAAGTATAAATATATCGTACACAACACGGCACGCCGCTTCGGCAAAGTAGCGACCTTCATGCCGAAGCCGCTGTTCGGGGATAACGGAAGCGGGATGCATGTGCATCAATCGATCTTTAACGGCGATACACCGCTATTCTATGAAAAGGGCGGCTATGCGAACTTGAGTGAAATGGCGCTGCATTATATCGGCGGAATTTTGCACCATGCGCCAGCACTTATCGCATTGACGAATCCGAGCACAAACTCCTTTAAGCGACTCGTGCCGGGATATGAAGCGCCTGTAAATCTCGTATTCTCGAAAGGCAATCGTTCTGCGGCTGTACGCATTCCGGTAGCGGCGGTTACACCGAAGGGCTGTCGGATTGAGTTCCGTACGCCGGATTCTACGGCGAATCCATACCTTGCCTTCGCTGCGATGCTGATGGCGGGGCTCGATGGAATCAAGCGCAAGCTGGATCCTACAGAGCTTGGTTATGGGCCGTATGACCGCAATATTTACGAACTGTCGGATGCGGAGAAACGTGAGATTCGCAGCGTTCCAGCGACGATGGAAGAATCGCTTGATGCGCTTGAAGCTGACTATGAATTCTTGCTTGAAGGCGGCGTATTTACAAAGGCATTTATCGAAAATTATTTGCATATCAAACGCAAGGAAGCCAAGTCTGTAGCGATCCGTATCCATCCGCAAGAATACAGCCTCTATTTTGATTGCTAATATTCATATTCCTATATTCATCTTCATCACCCTCGTGTCCCTAGTGGATACGGGGGTTTCGTTTTGGAATCATCTAGAAACATCTGCTTATTTTCTTTATGTTGTCCCTGACTCTGCAATTTTTATTTGACGGCACGGGGCACTTGAAGGTATCATGTTACTGAAATTACTTAAACGTTTAAGTTAACAACCAATAGATGGGGGGGGAGAAAGTGTCTAAACGCTTCTTCATTTCAATGTTGATGCTCTCATTGTGCATCATGATGCTGCTCTCGGCTTGCGGCGTACAGCATGCGATCTCAACATCTTCGGAAGCTGGAGGGAAGAATGCACATCAGGGAGAAGGACAAGCTGGATTGCAGCCGGAGAAGGGGGCTCATTTGCTCGTATGGGAATCGAAGGGGCCTGAACTGGATTTTTTGAAAGCGGTCGCAGAAGATTTCGAACAGGAATATGGGATTGGTGTAAAAGTAGTGGCGGTTCCGTCAATCGACGCTGTCACGAAGCTGACGACGGATGGACCTGCTGGAATCGGGGCTGATGTGTTCTCCGCGCCGCATGATCATTTGGGGAATGCAGTCATGGCGGGACTCGTGCTGCAAAATGATGTATACGACGAGCAAATGAAACATCAAATTATGGATTCCGCCCTAGAGGGTGTCAGCTATGATGGGGTGTTCTACGGTTTTCCAACCGCGATTGATACGTATGCGCTGTACTACAATAAAAAACTGCTGAATAAAGCTCCTGCCACTTATCAAGAGCTCATTCGGTTCGCTGAAACGTATAACGATCCAAAAAACAAACAGTACGCCTTTATGTGGAATGTAGGTCAGTTATATCAGTCTTACTCGTTTCTGGCAGGCTACGGGGGATACATATTTGGCAACGGAGGGAAGGATGCTGGCGATATTGGCTTGAGCAATGCGGAATCGATCGCCGGAGCCGAGTTCTTTCGATCGCTGAACAAAATACTGCCTGTCAATAGCAACGATATGAACGACAATATCATTACCGGATTTTTCATGGAAGGGAAAACAGCTGCTATTATAGGCGGGCCTTGGCTTATGACGGACGTGAAGAGCGCGGGAATCGATTTCGGAGTGGCTCCGCTTCCCCTGCTGCCTAACGGAGAACATCCGCAAAGCATGTCCGGCATCCGGGCGCTGTATGTCAGTTCCTATACCGAATATCCGGTTGCAGCGAAGCTGTTCGCGCGTTATGCGACCTCTCGCAAAAATCTCGTCAAGCGATATGAAAAGACAACACAACTGCCGCCGAGACAAGACATGATGGAGGAGCCGATCATCAAGGGGAACGCGAATGCACTTGCATTTCTAGAACAAACGAAGCATTCTGCTCCAATGCCGTCCATCCCGGAAATGGGCAACGTTTGGGTACCGGCAGGTGCTGCTCTTGCTGCAATATGGAATGACAATCAACAACCGGGAGATGTCTTAAAGAAGGCAGTCGAGCAGATCAAAACAGCGATCCAGACAAAAAAATAGCTTCATCGTTGAATCACATCGTGATCAAAATCGGACTTTTTGAGCTATATCTAAAAAATCGACGAAGGCGGTCTTCCGAATGGAACTGACAACAGATGCCCGTCGGCATCGGACGAAAGCGGCTGTATTCTCCGCTGTATGTATCGGGTTAGGCCAGCTGTACAACAAGCAGTATATGAAGGGCTTGCTGTGGATGATCGCGGCACAGTTATTCTTTTGGAACTACTATCCGATTGCTTATCGAGGAATAAGAGGCTTGATAACGTTAGGCGACGCGCCTACGAAGGTGGTTGCCGGGCAAGTGACCAAAGGCGATCATTCTATTTTCATGATGATTGAAGGACTTATTACATTGGTGCTCATTCTCTTGTTCGCCGGGTGCTATGTCCTGAATATTTATGATGCAAAGAAAAACGGGGCGCTGCGGGATGAAGGTCGGCCTGCTCCGGGGTTCATCGAATCCATCAAGCAGACGAAGCTTCGGCGCTTCCCATATTTGCTTCTGTTGCCTTCCATCTGCTTTGTGCTGTTCGTAACGGTAGTGCCGCTCATCTTCAATATGCTGATTGCCTTCACGAACTATTCGGCTCCGAACCATATTCCCGACCGGAACTTAGTAGATTGGACGGGGCTCAGCTCGTTTTATGACTTATTTGCACAAGAGGCGTGGCGCAACACCTTCTTCGGCATTTCGGTGTGGAACGTCATCTGGGCTGCGGCCTCTACGGTGTCCGTCTTTTTTAGCGGGCTGTTGCTAGCATTGATGGTGAACCATCCAAAAGTGAAATTCAAAAAATTTTGGCGTACGATGTTCATTTTGCCGTGGGCGGTTCCGCAATTCATATCGATTCTGGTATTCAGGGTGCTGCTAAACGGTTCGTTCGGGCCCGTGAACGATATGATCACCAAGCTCGGCTTCGCGCCAGTACCTTGGTTGTCTGATCCGACGATGGCCAAGTTTACGATTCTGCTTGTGAACTTGTGGTTCTCCACTCCGTTCCTGATGGCATTGATGTCAGGGGTATTAACGACCATGCCGCGGGATTTGTACGAAGCTGCTGCTGTTGATGGAGCAACGGGAACGCAGAGATTCGTCAAGCTGACGCTTCCGTTGGTGCTGGCGGCGACGGCACCAATTTTAATCATGCAATTTGCTTTTAACTTCAATAACTTCAATTTAATCTATATGCTAACGGACGGCAATCCGAACCAGCCTGATTATTATTACGCGGGCAGCACGGATATTTTAATCTCTTGGATATTCAAGATGACGTTGAATCAAAGCCAGTTCAATATGGCCTCTGCCGTCTCGATCATTATGTTCGTCTTTATCACCGTATTCTCCTTATGGAACTATCGGCGGATGAAGATAACTCAAGAAGAGGATATGGTCTAAATGTCTAAATTGCTGAACAACTTGGTCGTGGCGGGCATTTACGCGGTGTTTGCCGTGCTGCTCCTAACGACGGTATATCCGTTGATTTGGGTGATCGGAACATCGCTTAACCCAGGAAATTCCTTAATGGTAAGCCGAATGTTTCCTGATCAGCCCACGCTCGCACATTATACAGAACTGATTCGGAATACGGATTTCGTGCTATGGTTTTCGAACACCGTCACGATCGCTCTTGCGAATGCGACATTGTCAACGACATTGGTGGCAGCGACAGCCTACGCATTTTCCCGTTTTCGATTCAAAGGCAGAAAGCAAGGGCTAATGACATTGCTCATTCTTCAAATGTTTCCGGGCTTTCTGTCCATCATGGCGATCTTCGTGCTGCTGATGCAGACGAAGCTGCTCGATACGCATTTGGGTCTCATTCTCATCTATGCGGGCGGTTCTATCTCGATGGGGACATGGGTAATGAAGGGGCATTTCGATACCATTCCCAAAAGCCTGGAGGAAGCGGCCTATATCGATGGCGCAGGCCCTTTGGAGACAATGTTCAAAATCATATTACCACTGTCTTTGCCCGCAATTACGTTTGTTGCATTGAACAGCTTCATTACGCCATTCATGGATTTTATCCTGCCGCAAATCGTGCTTCGATCATCTGAGAAGATGACGCTGGCGCAAGGCTTGTACAACATGGTAGCGAACGAGACCAATTCAAGCTTTACGACCTTTGCTGCCGGCGCCGTTCTTGTAGCGCTGCCGATTACGCTCCTGTATATGTATTTCCAGAAGTATCTCATTCACGGCATGACGGCAGGTGCGGACAAAGGCTAACGACTAATAAGGATACATCCTGAATACTCTTCGTGATCAAAAGCGACAAAAAGGAGTTTGTTATGTTACTGGAAGCGATCTACCACAGACCTGGAAATTCATATTGCTATTCATACGATAACGACACGATCCATATCCGGCTGCGCGCGAAGAAAGGCGATCTTCGATCAGTCACTGCGTTGTATGGCGATAAATACGATTGGGACAAGACCGTAAAGGAAGCTGCCATGTTCATCATGGGCAGCGACGAGATGTTCGATTATTGGCATGTGGAGGTAGCTCCTCCGCACAAGCGGCTCCGTTATGCCTTCGAATTAGCTGCGGGCGAGCAGACGTTATGGTATACGGAAAAGGGATTCGTTGCCGAAAAGCCAGCGGATCCACTGACGTTTTTCGACTATCCTTTCTTATGGTCAAGCGAGGTGTTGCAGCCGCCGTCGTGGGTGAAGGATGCCGTATTCTATCAGATTTTCCCTGATCGGTTTGCCAACGGGAACCCTGACAATGATCCTGAACAGGTGCGGCCTTGGACAGCCGACGATCCGGGGCAGGATGATTTCTACGGCGGCGACCTCCAAGGGGTGTTGGATCGTCTGGATTACATTAGCGAGCTTGGCGTTAATGCCATTTACTTTACCCCGTTGTTCGAGGCAAAGACGAATCATAAATACGACACGACGGATTATTTGAAGGTGGATCCGCAGTTTGGCGATGTGGTTCTGTTGAAGAAGCTGGTGAAGGCCTGTCACGACCGCGGGATTCGGGTTATCTTGGATGCGGTATTCAATCATTGCGGCTATTGGTTCGCTCCGTTCCAAGACGTCGTGAAGCATGGGGAAGCATCACGATTTCGAGACTGGTTCCATATTGAGCGATTTCCGTTCGTGCGCGAGCCGAGAGCCTCTTACCGCTGCTTCGCCTTTGAATCCCATATGCCGAAGCTGAATACAGTCAATCCTGAAGTTAAAGCCTACTTGCTTGAAGTCGCTCAATATTGGATTCGGGAATGTGATATCGATGGCTGGAGATTGGATGTTGCGAATGAGATCGACCATGATTTCTGGCGGGAGTTTCGCAAAACATGCAAAGGATTGAAGCCGGACTTTTATATTTTGGGTGAGATATGGCATGATGCGATGCCTTGGCTGCGCGGTGATCAGTTTGACGCGGTTATGAATTATCCGGCTACGGAGGCCATTCTTGATTTCTTTGCAAAAGGGGTAATCGATGCAAAACAGTTCTCTTATCAAGTGAACAGGTTGTTGGCTGACTATCCCCAGCAAGTGGGTGAAGCTACCTTCACGATATTGGGCAGCCATGATACGCCGCGTTTGTTAACAATGGCTCAAGATGAACGCAAGATGAAGCTTGCGGCGCTGTTCCAGTTCGCCTTTCTTGGCGCACCATGCATATATTATGGAGACGAAGTGGGCATGACGGGCGGGCCGGATCCGGATTGCCGGAAACCAATGGTATGGGAAGAGGAGAAGCAGAATAGCGGATTGCTGCATTTTTATCGGAAACTGATCGCTTTGCGTACCGCCCATCCTGCGTTGCGACAAGGTTCATTCCGATTCGTTTATGCATCCGGAGATCACTTGGTCATCCGAAGACAGCGCGCTGGCGAGCAGATGTATATTTGCTTCAATAATAGTGAGCAGGCAGGAGCCTTCACCTTTGCGTTTGAACAGAAAGATACGCTGCCATTATCACCTTCTATGATCGGATCCGGAACATTTGTATTAGAGAATGACAACGTTACGATTAGCTTGCCTGCGTATGGCTGGATGGTATTGATGGCTGAATCAAGTTAAAGAGAAGCTGCTGCTAGATATGGATTACGGGAGATTAGGGCTAAATTGACACCATTTGGGAGGTATGCTTTAATTGGCTTAAACGTTTAAGTCTAAACCAAGTGAGGTCGGATAAGATGAAGAAAACAACGATAAAAGATATCGCCCAAGCAGCGGGTGTATCCATTGCTACTGTGTCCTATATATTGAATGACGTTAAGAATCAATCCATTTCGAATGAGACGCGCGTCAAGGTGTTAAAAATCGCGCAGCAGCTCAAATACGTGCCGAACCGTACTGCCCGGTCTTTAAAAGTAAAGAAGTCGGGCTTGATTGGAATTCTGGTATTCAAGGACGATCAACAAAGCTTTGGGTCAAATTTGAAGTACGCCAAAACGATAAGCAAAATCGAACAGCAGTGCAGTGCGCTCGGCTATCATGTTATTTATATGCAAATCGACGATACGGAGCCGTCATACAAGGTTATTATGGAACGGAATTTGGACGGCGTATTTTTAATCAATGTGGATCAGGAGCGATTTGCGACGATTACGCCCTACTTTGGCTTCGGTATTCCCGTGTTTGTCGTGGACAGTTATATTGAAGACTCGCTTTTTCATAAAATTATGCCTGATGTGGAAGCGGGCTTTCAACGATCCCGTGATTTGCTGAATGAAGCTCCGCAATTTCTGATCATGGATCGCTATAACAATAACCAATGGTCGGATGTCATCAAGCGGGCATCGGGTTTGCCGGAAGAACGGATTCATATATATGAACACTGCCAGGGGATGGAGTCTTTTTTAGCCAAGTTCGATGGTCAACCGGGCATCGTATTGAACGAATTTATTGCCAACGAAGCTTCCAAAGTCCATCCCAACTTGATTGCATGGTGCACCTGCCATTGTCCCGAAATTCTCGGCCAAGATACGGAGAGAGTCACCTTCGACTTGAGTAGATACGATTTATTTGTAGGCGTTATGAACAGCTTTATTGATGATGTGGAGTATGTGCACGAGGAGAAGTTCTTGAAATTGCCAGTCTCCTCGTAGATCAATATATGTGCGAGTCCAAAAGGGCCGCTTTTCAGCACCGAGAAGGTTGCAAGAACTCGAAGAAGGAAGAACGGAGTGTAGGCAGGACTACATGAGTACTGGACTTCGAGAGTGAAAGCAAGATTCGATGCCGAATGGCTTCTTATGTTGCTTCGTGATCAAAAGCGGGTTTTTTGAACAACCTCTATAAGGAGAAATGCGTAGTGGATTCATCACGTCTTATTCAGATCGACGAGTTTTATTCGAGGA
The DNA here is from genome assembly GCF_030363895.1 of Paenibacillus sp. S-12. Lineage (NCBI taxonomy): Bacteria > Bacillati > Bacillota > Bacilli > Caryophanales > Paenibacillaceae > Paenibacillus > Paenibacillus sp. S-12. The sequence continues at coordinate 160,562 of NZ_JASIUF010000016.1, read as the reverse complement.
TCTTATCTAATCGAAGAAAAGTATTTATTTACTTGCCTCCGAGCTATCGAGTGAACGAACAGAAGCGGTATCCCGTGCTCTATTTGCATGATGGGCAGCATGCATTTTTTGCGGATCAGAAGGGAGACTCCTGGGACGTCCATCTTACGGTTGATCGTCTTGTCGCCGAAGGCAGGATGAAGGAAATCATCGTGGTTGCCATTTCCCATATCGAAGATGCACGGATTGCGGAGTACATGCATGCCAATCCGGATGGGCATAACCTATTCAACACAGCGAATCAAGGTGAGCGGTATGAGCAGTTTCTCGTAGAGGAAGTGAAGCCTTATATCGATCGAGAATACCGGACACTTCCAGGCAAGGAGCATACGGCCTTGATGGGGTCATCCGCTGGTGGCTTGGTGTCCTACAATATCGGATTTCGCCAATCCGATACATTCGGCATGATTGGGGCATTATGTCCGTTCGTCGTCAGCGTAAATCCAGATACGATGGAGGATCGCTGGCTAAGTCATATCTATACGGAAAAGAAGGATCTCAAGATCTGGATGGATGTCGGTGATGCAGAGGGCTTCACCGTTATGGAGAAGCATGTGCGGCAGGTCGTAGACACGCTCGTTCGCATCGGGTATGAGCCGGGGAATGATCTGATGTACTACTATGCCGTCGGTTCCGGACACGCGCAGAAGGATTGGGCCGCAAGGGTTCATGCACCGCTCCTTTATTTCTTCGGAGATATCGGCATGCCTGTACATGTTGAACTGCATGGTTCCCGCGTAGTAGGGATTCAGGGGCCGACGCAGAGGTTCAATGCGGTCGTTCATTACGATAGCGGCTTTGTCATGACGGATTTGAACGCTCGGTACGAAGTGTCCGATCCTTGCATCCTAGAGGTAACCGTGGATGGAACACTCACTCCGAAGCGGTCGGGCAAGACGCGCGTCATCTATCATCATGATGAGCTCACAGCGCATGCAGAGATTACAGTTATTCCGCATCTTTCGGAGACAGCTACAGTTACGTTGGTCGTAAAGGTACCCGAAAATACGCCGCCTACCGAAAGGCTGTATGCAGGGATCGAACTGCCGATGATCGATGAAGGGCAATATGGAGGCACGTTCGAGGTGCCACGGGATATGGCGTTCGAGTTCCGGATTTCCCGTGGCTTGGGCAAACATGAAACGGATCGTTACGGTCAAGAAGTGCCGTATCGCAAATTTACGGTTATCGATGGTTTGGAGCTGCATTACGAAGTCGAGAATTGGATCGATATAATGGCGGAAAGGGTGGAGAAGCGATGAGCACGAAGTACGGATCAAGCATCCTGCGCATTGAAACATTTCACTCGGAATATCTGAATAACGATAGAGAGCTGTTCATTTATCTTCCTCCAAGCTACCAACAAGACCTGAACAAGCGCTATCCGGTCTTATACATGCATGACGGTCAAAATATTTTCCATCCGGCCTTCAACGGCTATTCATGGAACGTGCACGCTGCCGCCGATAAGCTGATTGCCGAACAGCGTATGAAAGAAATCATCATTGTCGGCATTCCGAATATGGGGATGGAGCGGGCAAATGAGTTCACGCATGACTTGGAGGGCGTTCGTTATCAAGACGACAAGTTTGCGGTCGAACCAAGAGGCCACCAGTATGAGCAATTCCTTATTGATGAGGTTAAGCCTTATATAGATGCCTTGTTCCGCACGCAATCGGAGCCAGAGCATACGGCCTTGATGGGCTCGTCAAGGGGCGGGCAGGTGACGTACCATATTGGGCTGCGGCGTCCCGACGTGTTCAGCATGCTGGGGATTATCTCTCCTTACTTGTATTGCGTTTATCCCGACACCTTGGAAGAAGTGCCCTTGTACCATACCTTTACCACGAAGCAGTCCATTAAGAAAATATGGATCGATCTCGGCAGCCGTGAAGGGCTGCTGGTCATGGAAAAGCATGTGCGCGAGGCAGCAGAACAATTGCTTAGCATAGGCTACAAAGCCGATGATGAGCTTGTCTACCTCTATGAGCCCGGAGCGGCGCATGTGGAGAAGGACTGGGCAGCCAGAGTGTCTGCGCCGCTTCTTCACTTCTTCGGCAAGCGCGGCAAGGCTTGCTCTCTTACGCTGCATGGCGATCAGGAGGTTGGGATCACAGGGCCACCGTGCCGGCTGAATCCGATTATCGAGTTCGATTCCGGCTTCAAGATGTCAGCGCTTCGTGCTGCGTACCGCGTAGAGGATGAGCATATCGCGCAGGTTCAGGACGATGGCACGGTCTTTCCTCGTCACCCGGGCGTTACGGAAGTAACGGTGCAATTCGAGGGATGGGAAGCCTCGATTCCTCTCCGAATCGTGGAGGAGCTCCGTACGCATGTTAATTTGGAGATCATTGTTTATGTTCCGCCTAATACGCCGCAGGATCTCAAGCTGTACGCTTGGTTCCCGTTGACGTACGATCCGAACAAGGATTTATATGCAACACGCCTGCGCATCCCGTTGCATACAGATTGGCTGTTCCAAGTGAGTCGAGAAGACGGAATCGTCGAAGTTGATGGAGCGGGGGCTCGCGTCGAACGTAGCTATAAGGCAGAGCAGGACAAAACCTTAGAGATACATGTTGAGAGATGGAGCGGGCAATAAGGATCATCGGATGGAAGCATGATGTGAATGAACGTAATAATGAGTGATACACGAATTGGGATCGGAAGAAGAAAGAGACGAGAGGAACGATACAGCATGAAGAAATGGAAAACAGGCTTCCTATGCGGCGCTATCTTGTTCACGGGAATCGCATTCGGTACTTCGGCGATAATAGCCAATGCTGAGAAGCACGGTCTTGATGAGGAAGGAAAGAAACTGTCGACCAACAAGCCTGTATCGATAGTTGATCATCTTCCAGTGCGAGAGCTGTCCGGAGAAATAGGCGGTCGAACGATCATGGTGACGCCGATGGATAAAGATATCTCTAAGAATGCAAGTGCAGACGTTATCGATCATGGCGACATGACGAAGGACGAGAATCGCAATCATACGAAGCCGGGAGTGAATTCTAGCAGCAGTGACAAGAAGATAGGCAAGCTGCCTGTAACCCATACCGTGAATGATGTAGAGGTTACGGTTCATTCGATTCGGGTTACGGAAAAGGCTACGGACTTCGAAGTGACGATTACAAACAATTCGGATAAAGACAAGGTTACACTTGATATGCAAAAAGTAATAACCAAAGCGAACATCGGTGTTAAAGGGAGAACTGCAGAAGCGGTCGAGATTGCATCGGATAATCCAGACTTTGCGAACAAAACAATTCGTCCGAAGAAGGAGTTGCATGGCTGGATTCGTAATCAAGGCTTGAAGGATCGCGATATTATCAATTTGAAGTTCGCCCTATCCGTAAAAGGAGCGAAAGAGACAAGAGCGTATTCGTTCCTTATTGATTGCACGAAGCTGAAGTTCCGTACCCTATAATCGGTGCGGTGACTGATGCTGAAGTGAACAAGGCGTGTGTGAGAAGAGATTTCTCATTCACGCCTTTTTGCTTATGTGTCCGTGTACACACTAAGCACGATGAAAACATCCCAATGTGTTATTTTCTTACGCTCTGCTGCTTTTGAACCGTGTGAATGCCGATGACGACGCAGGGCTTCATTAGAGATATAATCGAATACAAAGATGTTTTTCAATTCGTCTCATCTCTCCTTATAGCCGATCCTTTCGTTTGTTTTGAATGATCTGATATTTTAAAAAAGTTAAAAAGAACCGAACCTTTTCGGGTGAACGAGGCAATATAGGTTGTAAGCTTACCAAGGAGGGCCCTTTTTTCATGAAAGATATCAATATCGAGCACTGGATTGAACGGATGAAGGAAGGGGATTCGTCTGCGTTCCAAGTGATCTATGATTGGTCATTCCCCGAAATCTACCGCTCCGCTGTCTTTTTGATGACGGAAAAAAATGAGATAGAGGATGTCATGAACGAGATTTATTTTCAGCTGTGGCGATCCATCGGCAATTACGATGCGAATCGTCCCTTCCGATTTTGGATGCATGGCATTGTGCTGAAGCAAATACAAAAGTGGAGAACAAAAAGCTGGAGAAGGTTCCGAATCTTCGAGAAGAAGAGGCTCTTAGAGAGGGAAGAGCATCTGTTCACGGATCGCCAGATCTTGGAGGCCGAAACCCATCGGGAGATGTTGACCATGGTTCATCAGCTATCCTACAAGCTTCGGGCGGTGATTATTCTGCGCTATTATCACGAATATACCTTCGATGAAATCGCTGAATTGCTGGACATTCCCGTGGGCACGGTCAAATCCAGGCATCATGCTGCACTAGGGAAGCTTCGCGAGCTCAGCCCGTATCTAGAATCAGCAAAGGAGCAGGAACTTTATGTCCATTGAACAACAACTGCGCGATAAGCTTCAGGATTGTGCGGAAGCAATGGAAAATCCATCTGACATGCAGAAGCGCATTCAAGAAGCTTCTTACGAGCGATATCGCAATGAAAAAAATAATGAAACATCAAAATCAAATCTGAACATTCGCATGGTAGCCTGTGTGCTTGCGGTTGTACTCCTCGCGCCAATTATCATTTATACCGGTCCTACCGTAGCGGCACAGATTCGCACCTTGCTCAATCTATCTGGGACAGAAGATGCGCGCAACTTCGTCACGAAGGATGCGGATTCAGATTATGTCATTACGAACTTATATGCGGATGAGATTAGCGGCAATAAGACGGCGCAAGAAGTGCTTGCGCGCATTTACCGTGGGTTCCCTGAGACGAAGAACTTCGACATCGCAAACGCGCAAATTACCAAGGGAATCAGGGCCGGTGAAAAGATCCATATCTTTAATATCATGTTAATGGAAAAAGGAAAGACATTTGCGGAGCCGCATCAAGAGATTGTAGTCAATGCTGATGTGGATACAGGGCAGATTCATTTTGTGCAAACGACTGGCTTAGAGCCATACGCTCCGCATGTTGCGAAATTGCAGGAATCGGAAGCGATTGCTATCGCCAATGCATTCTTGAAGCAATTGGATGTGCCTATTGATGGATATGAGCCTGAAGTGTCAGGAACCCAGCCAGGTAAAGCACAAGGAATCGGTCAATTCATCGTTATCTACAAGCGTGCAGAGGATGGCAAGAAGCTGTTCCAAGTGAACCTCCAAGATGGAGGCATAAGTGTAGCATTCTCCCCTTCAGATAAGTCATGAGGCGAAATCGTATCAGCAGAAGAGAGAGCATGGTGGCTCTAACGTTCTTGTTGCCGAGCGCCATTGGCTTTGCCTTGTTCTATCTCATTCCGTTTGGGATGGGGCTTGTCTACTCGGTATTGGATCGAACGGTTGGCGGTTCATTTGTTGGACTCTCGAATTATCAGGAACTGCTCAGCAGCGATTCCTTTCGCAAAGCCGCCTTGAATTCCTTCTGGTTCACGGCAATGAATGTCCCGCTAATGTTAGTGCTGTCACTTGGAATCGCGCTCGTGCTGAACCGAAATCTCTATCTGCGTCAATTTCTTCGAATGGCTTATGTCCTGCCGCTGGTCGTGCCCGTTGCCTCCGTCGTAATGGTGTGGCAAGTGCTGTTTGATTGGAATGGATCACTTAACGCCTGGATGCATGCTGCCGGGCTTGAACAAATAGATTGGATGAAATCGGACTGGGCGAGAGGCGTTATTTCCGTATTCTACCTATGGAAGCATATCGGCTACAACATCATCTTATTCCTTGCAGGACTGCAGAGCATCCCGCGAGATTACTATGAGACGGCTGAATTGGAGGGGGCGGGCAAGTGGTTTCAATGTTATGAAATTACACTTGTCTACTTGACCCCAACGATGGTCTTCGTCGTTCTGATGTCGATTATGAATACGTTCAAGATATTCCGCGAAACGTACCTGATCGCAGGAGATTACCCGCATGACAGCATCTATACACTTCAGCACTACATGAACAACATGTTCCTCGGGATGGATGTACAGAAGCTGTCTGCGGCTGCGACGCTTATGGTGATAGTTATCTTTATCATTGTGACGATTCTGCTTCGGATAGAAAAACGATTTACACAATTTATGGAATGATACGGGAGGGAGAATGAAGAACAGGGGGGCCATTCGGAACCTGTCGTTCACGCTGGTGATGGCATGCATCGGGCTCATCATGTTATTCCCTATTGTGATTACTTTCACAAATTCACTGATGACGGAGCATGAAATTCGCGGGAATTACGGTCTAGTGGGTCAAATGCCAGTCGTTACGCAAGGGGAGCCTGCTGTATTCGTGAATCTGAAGCTTATTCCGGATTGGCTGTCCTTCGAGCAGTATGGGTGCGTTTTGCTAGAAACGCCCACGTATTTGTTCATGCTATGGAATTCCATCGCGATGGTCGTGGCGATTATTGCGGGACAGACCGTTGTCAGTGCACTGGCTGCGTACGCATTTGCCAAGCTCCGGTTCAGAGGGAGAGAAGGCTGGTTTCGGGTGTACTTGCTGACGATGCTGATGCCTTTCCAAGTGACCTTGGTTCCGAATTATATTATTGCTGACAAGTTGGGACTGATGAATACAGCAAGCGCGATTATTTTGCCAGGGATATTCGCGGCATTCGGTGTGTTCATGCTGAGGCAATTTATGCTCTCGATTCCCTATGCGCTGGTTGAAGCGGCTCAGATGGATGGCGCGGGTCATTACCGCATTTTCTATCAGATTATGCTGCCTCTGATGAAGCCGGGGATTGCGGCGCTGATCGTCTTGCTGTTCGTCGATTATTGGAATATGGTCGAGCAGCCGCTGATTTTCCTCGAGGATGCATTCAAGCAGCCATTATCGCTCTATTTATCCAGAATTCATAGGGAAGCCCAAGGCATCGGCTTTGCCGCGTCGATAATCTATATGACGCCCATGGTTCTCCTGTTTTTGTATGCGGAGTCTTATTTTATCGAAGGCATTCAAATGTCGGGGATCAAAGGGTAGCTCATGAGAGGAGGGATAGGATGGCTATAGGGTTCACAGCAGCGCTGGATGCAAGAAAAAAACGAAAAATAGTATGGCTCTCCGGCCTGTTCTTCAGCTTGCTCCTTTTCCTTACCCTGGCGAGCAATACATTGCTGACGTTACATTTGCCGAAGGTGCGCACCGAACAAGGGAGGGAAGGAGCGCTAGTAACCACGTGGCGTGGTACGGCCCGATTAATACCTCGGCAGCATATCGATTTATCGAACAGGGCGGAGTGGTCAATCAAAAAGGTTTATGTAAAAGAGGGAGATCGTGTAGTTAAGGGGCAGACGTTAATCACCTATGAGAATCCTGCTGCTGTTCAGGAAATATTGGATGTACAGGCGGGCCTTGCAGGGCAGCGGCTAACATTAGTTGACTTGCAGGATGATTATATTGAAGCCGTACAAAATAACGACGGTATGCGAGCGCGCAGCACAAAGCGGGAGATAGAACGTGTGCGAATAGCTATAGGAGTTCAGGAGCGAAAAGTGACCACAATGCAGTCGGAGGCGAATGATCGTAGACGAATCATCGCGCCCTTTGACGGTGTTGTGACACAAGTACGTGCGACGCCGCAGCTTCCTTCAGGAAGCGGCGGCCCAGATGTTAGTGTAGCGAATAGGCAGCAAGGGTATCAATTCGAAATTGTCATCCCGGATGCCTTCGGCCGGGAATTGCGTACCGGGGAAAAGATACGCGTGCATATCGAGCATGAGGAGGCAAATGTTCCGGTTGAAGGGAGCATTATCGACATTCGACCGATGGCAGGCGTTGATGGAGGGGCTTCCCTCCAAGAGGAAGCAGAATGGAGTGCATCGCAGACAAATTCGAGTCAACGGGTCATTGTGAAGGTTCAACATCCGAATATTCAAGCGAATGAGCTCGTAAGCGTGGAATTGACACAAACGAAGAAGAGCGATGGCGGCATGCTCGTATCAAACCAAGCGATTCGTCAGGCAGGGAAGGACAGCTATGTGCTTATTATCGAAGAGCGTTCCGGCCCATTGGGCAATATTTTTATTGCTAGCAAGGTTTCCGTTCGATTAGGGGGGACGAATGGCCAAGAAACGCTGGTGCAAGGGGTATACGCGAAAGCCCAGATTATTGTCGAGAGCAGTGAGCCAGTAACAGATGGTCAACGTGTAAGGATCTAATGCGTTTGAACGCGCAACGATCCCATGAAGAATGGAGAGGAGCGATTCAGGGTGAAAAAAAGGAGTGTACGCAGTCTGGTCGTTGCATTAACGATAGCGATGACATTGGCAGCATGTGCCGGCAAACAGGCTGGTGAGGCGAAGCAAGAAGAGCAGCAGGGACAGGACGGGAAGAAAGTCGTTGTCTTGTCCGTATTGGGAGCGGATCCTGTGTATGCTCAGGCTGAGAAAATGTATGAAGCGAAGCATCCCAATGTGGATATTCAAATCAAAGAATACAGCCTAGGGGGAGGCTCCAATCAAGAAGGAAGTGCCGAGAAGTATGTGAATACCACTACTACAGAGCTATTGTCCGGTAAAGGGGCCGATTTGATCGACTTGAATGTGAGCGGGTTGCCAATAGGGAAATACGTAGACAAGCAAGCGCTGGTGAACTTGAGCGAGCTGATGAAGCAGGATCCTGCCTTTGATTCTAATTCGTACGAGATGAACATTCTGGACGGGGCCAAGATGAGAGGAGGTCTCTATGCGCTGCCTCTGCGGTTTTCCTTGGACAGTCTTATGGGCGATGCGAAGGCAATTCAGCAATCCGGCGTCACATTCGATGACAACGCATGGACATGGGGAGAGTTTACGGAAGTAGGCAAACGTTTGGCAGCGTCCGGCGGGCACACGTATTCGCTGGGGAATACGCCGCCAGAGCGGATGTTGAACATTCTGTTCGCTGATAACTATGCTCGCGTTGTCAATGAGGAGCAGCGCCCCGCCAGCTTCGATGCCAATGCATTTGTCGGATTGATGGAGCAAGTGAAGACGATGTATGTAGATAAGGTAGCGACGGATGCGACAGTGAGCGCAGGAGATTACTTTTTTGCACCTAATTTGATTACTTCGCCGGAAGATTACTTCAGTACGCCAGCAATGTTCTATGAGCAAGGGAAGATTTATCGCAAGCCGCTCGCGGCTGGGCAGCAGGCCGGAGGCACCTTCGTGACATCTAACAAATTAGGGATGAATCGGAATTCGAAGGTGCAGGCCGAAGCATGGGATTTCATGAAGTTCTTATTGTCTGAGGAAATACAGACCATGCCTGGACTGCGAGGGTTCTCTGTCAATAAAAAGGTAAACGAGCAGACGCTCAAGGCGCTTGAGGACAAAGGCACTGTCGAATCGCCAACGGGATCCGCAATCCAGATTCAGAAGGCAGACATTGACATGGTCAAGCAGATGCTGGCCGATGCGAACACCGCAATAATGGATAATTCGAAAGTTCAATCGATTATCGAGGAGGAAGCGAAGGCTTACTATAACGGTCAAAAATCGGCACAAGCGGTTTCGGATTTGATCGCAAACCGTGTGACGACCTATTTAAATGAATAGACACGGAAGGGGGGAGGCACAAATGCGAAGTGATAGGGATGGAAGCAGGTTGAAAAAGTGGATGGTTCTATTGGCACTTTCGGCAGCGGTCAGCATTTCTGCTTGCAGCTTCTCAGGCAGCGAGGAGAAGAATGCTGATGAGACCAAGAACGTCTCTTTGACTCCGCAGCAGGAGGAGAGTGAGCAAGGGAGAGCAGAACAAGAGAATAAGACTGCGGAAAGGGAGGCTCCTGAGCAAGGAAGAATTCACGTGTTCTCGAATTTGATGTCACTGAAGCTCCCGCAGGGATTAGAGGCGCAAACGAATGAGACATCGAACTCGAAGCTTGTTTACACGGATAGCAGCAAGAAAGTTAAGCTTGAGATACAGCATGATCCAGAACAGCTCGTGACCGATGCTGGAATCGATGAGGGTCGAATAAAGATGAAGGGAATTTTGGAACAAGACAGTGGAGGAGAAAAGCTAGAGTGGTTGAAAAATGAAACGCTGCTCGTTCATGGGAAGCACATTGCAGTCAATGAAGTTATTATGCCTTCTCAGAAGGGAGACACTTATCGTCTCGTCGGCTGGGCGGAACTAAATGGGGCACATCTTGAAATTCAATTTAGCGCTCCAGCTATTGAGCAAGGGGAATGGCAGAATGCCGTTCATGAAATGATTGAATCGATTCAGATGTAGAAAATCAAGAACAATGACAGATCTACAAGGCCTACTAATTTCATTGATGGAAATAAGATAAACGTTGTTCTTTATTTGGACATGAAAAATGCTCCCCTTACGGTTAACAGGTTTCACCTGTCTATCGTTTGGGGAGCATATTATATCCCACCTACGGGCAGCCTTTTTCTGCACATGTTTAGCATTGCCTAGCTTCATCCATAAAAGCTTCGGGCTTATGCTGCCAGCTCCAAGTTTGTAAGAACAAGCGGGGCCATAGACTTGGTACCGCCCCTGCAGGATTTCTTAGGCCAATAACTAGATGACCTAAGTCGTGTTAGATTGCCACGACTAAAGCCGCTGCGTTCCTGTTCCTCGCTATACACCCCGTACCGAGCAAAAAGCATTTCGATAAGGATTGAGAGACGCAGCTAAAGCTTTAATTTTTAATCACAGGTCGTTTATCATTATGCAAAGTCTTGATGAACTTATCATCAATGTTGAGTGTCTCTTTGAGCAAATTAGGAGGCGTCTGTGACATCCATTGGTTCAGCGAGACATCTGCAAAGCGGTCGCTTTTGAACATCTCAAGGAAGATCAGCGGCTCTTCCCCCGTATTTTGGACATAGTGTCCATAAGCAAAAGGCACATATCCAACGTCCCCGGCTTGATAGTCAAAAGTGCGGGCATGTCCTTCCGAGGCAAATACAGTCATTCGGCCTTTGCCCTGAATGTAATACTGCCATTCCGCCGCATTAGGATGCCAATGCAGTTCGCGCATACCGCCCGGTTCGATTTCAACAAGGGCCGATGCAATGGTTTTTGCAGCAGTGAAGTTGGTGGAATCAGCAATGCGGACTTTGCCTCCATTTGTAATTATAGGTTCTTGGTTGAGTAAATGGTAACTGAAAGAATGTGCAACCCCGCCATTTGTTTGATGTGGGCGTTCCTTTGCAATGGGGCCCGGCACCGTTCCTTGAAACATATATCTTTCTTCTGGAGGAATATTCTTGAGAGCTTCTTCCGGTACACCGAAATTGGCGCTTAATACATCTTTGGGTGTATGGGAGAACCAATCTGAAATAGCAAAGGTACTATTTTCAGAGAATGAACCGTCATCGAAAACCAGGAGGAATTCACAGCCTTCCTTAAGGCCGGTAATGGAATGGGGGATGCCTGATGGGAAATACCACAAATCACCTTCACTTACATCGTCAATGAATTCTCGCCCATTCTCATCAACAGCTGTAATGCGTGCTCTTCCGCCTAACATGTAGGCCCACTCGGCTTCTTTATGCCAATGAAGTTCACGGACACCCCCTGGAGTCAATCGCATATTCACAGCGGCAAGCGTCGTCGAGACCGGCAATTCGCGTACTGTCACTTCACGGGACCAGCCGCCGCGTTCAATACGAACATGGGTATCAGAAAAAGAGAATTTCAAATTCGGAATTGTGCCTGAATCGGTTACCGGTGGAACAAGCAAATCCGGATTTTGAAGATCGCGTTCAATATTTCTTGGGCCTTCATCAGTTGCTCCTTGATCGCCTCTAATTGGTTGTGGAATCTTATTTTTCAGCTGTTCCATTGTAAACGTCTCCCTTCATTTCAGATGAACTGATTTGCTTTCGTGGAAAAACGAAAATGGGAACACCTCACAACAGGCGCAGTATTTAGATCCGGCGGCAACGGTAACTCCGAGACCAACGGCCTAAACAGGAGTGAACTGATTCCTTCGACGTTTCATCAATAAAAATTGATGCTTGAAATCAATCATTATGATGCCCTCCCCTTGACTGGTTATTTATGCCAGATTCGTGGTGGCTGTCTCTATCATAGCAGAGGCAATATCAAATATCAAAACATGGTAGAATTGGTGAAAAAAACATATAGGACGGAAGGTTGCTAGCTGATGTAACAGATACGAACGTTATCAGCGGCGAGACTTCTTATTTTTCCATACGGACTCATTCCGTGTTAAGCTACATATAGTTTGGCGGAATCCGATTATAATAAAGGTTTGGCAGGTTTTGATGATTTAAAGGGGGATGCAGAAATGGCGGATTGTACGACTTCATTAACGAAGGGAGAAGGACTGGACAATATTTTATTGCTGGATCGCACGCAGCATCTGGAGGAGCCCGACATTTTGTATCCTTTTGCATTGGACGAGCTGCTGTGCAGACATACGGGCAAGGGAGGACCCGCTGTATGTCATCTGTGGCGTCATCCGCGAGGCTTTGTGATGGGGCTGCGCGACAGCAGACTGCCGCATGCCGCAGAAGCGCAGCAATGGCTGGAGTCGCTTGGCTACTCGACGGCTGTCCGCAGCACGGGCGGGGCTGCCGTACCGCTCGATTTGGGCGTTGTGAACATTTCATTGATCCTGCCAAAGGAAGGGCTGGGCGACAAATGCTTCCGCTCGGACTATGAGCGCATGTATCAGTTGATTAAGCTTGCTCTGCGGAACACGGGCTATACGGTCGACAAGGGTGAAATCGATGGCGCATACTGCCCTGGCGATTATGATCTCAGCATAGGCGGCATCAAATTTTGCGGCATTGCGCAGCGGCGTCAAGCTCATGCCTTTGTCGTGCAGGCATTCGTCATATGCGAAGGTTCGGGCAAAGTGAGCGCTGAGCTCGTCCGCTCCTTCTATGAGCGTGCTGCGTTGGGCGTGTTGCAAGCGGATCATCCTGTTGTGACGGAAGATAAGACAGGCAGTCTCGAAGAGCTGGCTTCGCTCGGCAGCAATGTTGGGATAGGGGCGGCGCAAGTCTTTATAGATGCTGTGAAGAAAGTAGTGCAGGAACGCCAGTCAGAGCGTTGTCTCGAACAAGCGGCTTCAGGATTGTGGCTCCCAGAGTCAGAGCAAGTGCATAACGTCATCCATACATTGCGTGAACGTTACGGAATCAAAGCTTGAGCGTAAATAGGTAAGAGTGGAATCCTCCACATCTAAGGAGACCATTTGGAAAAGGGGCGCAGGAATGGACATACGCAAATTGCATTACTTTATTGCTGTAGCGGAAGAGCTTTCATTTTAACCGTGCAGCGGAAAAATTGAATATGTCACAGCCTCCCCTCAGCCAACAAATTCAAGCTCTTGAAAAAGAAATTGGCGTAAAACGATTGGAACGCAATACCAGGCAAGTTCGTCTTACGCCTGCGGGCGGACTAATGATTGATCTTATACAAGCATTTCGGGGGAATTTCCCACAAATACAGCTTACTTTGCGTGAGATGACCTCTGCCCAGCAAGGGCAGGCTTTGCTCGATGGAACTATTCACATCGGATTTCTTCGCTCCATCGAGTGTGCAAAGCCTATTGATTATCGAACCTTCACCAGTGAATCTCTTATTGCCATACTTCCCGAACAGCATCCCTTGGCTAGTCAGCAGATTTTGTCCGTCAGCTCGTTAAAATTGGAGCCGTTCATCTTGCCTCCGCGTCATCTTGGCGTTCCTTTTCACGATCTCATCATGGGCTTTTGCGCACAACACGGCGTTTATCCGAATGTTGTACAGGAAGCGATTCAAATGTATACCATTGTAAATTTGGTGGCTGCGAATTTCGGCGTTTCCATCGCACCTTCTTCGGTTGCCGTATTCCAGCGCAGTGGTGTTGGATTCCGGCCATTTGAAGAAAGTGTACCGTCGGTTCCCCTTATTGCCGCTTGGAGAACCGATACGGATAAGGGGGCCTTGTCCGCCTTTCTTGAGACTATGGAAGACATAAGTCCAGCAGCTACAAATGAATAATCCGTGATTAGCCGGTTTTACCCGAATCGCGTTCAATAAGCCCGTCAAGTATAAGGTCGATTTGCTAATGTACACAAGCATGCGCTGTCTGATCGTCCACTTGCGCGCCGTGAGTAATCCAATTTCCCAAAGCAATCTCGCTTACGGATAATCCGCTTGTACCAAGCTTTCGCGAATTCATTCTAACCCCTCCTTTTCAGGTAACGGTTCGAGTATAGCAAGCCTATATTAATTGGTGAAATACTCATTATTTTGCGTATTGATTCGAAAATCCTATTAATATTCCAGATGTTCCTTATCATCGATCCGCTTGCGGAAGACGTAGTAGCTCCAAATTTGATATCCAAGCACAAACGGCAGAATTGTCAACGAGATATACGTCATCACCTTTAGCGAGTAAGCGCCGGAAGCGGCGTTCATAATCGTCAGATGGAACTGAGGGCTGATCGAGCTGACCATAACCCGCGGGAACAATCCGATGAACATGCTCACGGCTGATAGAATGATAACGGCACCCGTCATGGCGAACGCCAAGCCATCCCGTTCCCGTCTAATGAGCAACATGGCTAGAATCAACGCGCAACCAGCTAACAGAGGCAGGATAATCCATACGCTGCCATGCACCGTATAAATATCGGTGCTGACATACGTCATCATGGCGAACAGCAGCAGGAGGACGACAACTGCCGGGCTGACATCGCGTGCTGCCTTCCGTGCCCGCTCCCGCAGCTCGCCAGTGGTTCGCAGTGTAATGAAGACGAGCCCGTGCAGGATGCACACCATGACTACGGCCACACCGCCAGCGAGGGAATATCCGTTCAGCAGATCAAGCACACTCCCGACCATTTCCTTGCTGCCGTCAATCGGCACACCGCGAATCATATTGGCAAATACGACGCCGAACAGGAACGGAGGCAGCAGACTCCCGATGAATATCGCGGCATCCCACGCTTTTTTCCAAGCGCCATAATCCATCTTACCTCGAAATTCGAATGCTACTCCGCGCGCGATAAGCGCCAACAGCAGCACGACGAATGGAATATAGAAGCCGCTGAACAACGTGGCATACCATTCTGGAAAGGCAGCGAACATAGCTCCTCCAGCCGTAATTAACCATACCTCGTTTGCGTCCCAATACGGGCCGATTGTGTTGATGATGATGCGCCGCTCATGATCCGTCTTCCCGAGGAACCTAGCGACCATGCCTACCCCGAAGTCAAATCCTTCAAGGAAGAAAAATCCGACGAATAAGATGGTAACGAGTATGAACCATAACTCATTTAGCGATAGCATGTGCTTCCTCCTTATCAAATGGATCGTAATTCTTCATATCTTCTTCCTCCGGTTTTTCCATCTGCTCATCTTTACGAATTACCTTGACGAATAGAACAGCGTCGATAATGGCCAGTACCGCATAAATGGTCGTAAAAGCAATGAGTGAGAAGAGCAGCTCTTCCGCCGTAACGGTCGGCGATATGGCGTCCTCTGTGCGCATGACTCCGAACACAACCCACGGCTGACGACCCATCTCGGCCATAAGCCATCCCGCCGAATTGGCGAGGAACGGAAAGGCGATCATGCCGACCATCAGCTTCAAGAACCAGGGGCGCTGCTCTAGCATCTTTTTGCGGGAAAATAGGAGTCCGAGGATGCCGACAAGGCACATGAGCCCTCCTGCTACGACCATCATGCGGAAGCTCCAGAACGTCATTTTGACCGATGGAATATAATTTCCTGGTCCGTACTTCTGTTCATAGCGCGCTTGAATTTGATTCATCCCTTCCACGCTGCCGCTAAGCTTGTTATACGATAGCAGACTGAGCATATAGGGTACTTGGATATCGAACGAATTCTCTTTCTTTTCCGTATCTATGTTGGCAAATAGAGTGAACGGTGCTGGATCCTCGCTTGTATCCCAGAGCGCCTCGGCTGCTGCCATCTTCATCGGCTGAGAAGCGAGCAGATGCTGCGCCTGTGCATGCCCAATGTAGGCAACGAGGACGGATGAAATCAAGGCAACGGTAATCGAGACACGGAACGAACGGCGGAACATGTCTGGATTGTGTCCACGCAGCAGCTTCCATGCACTGACGCCTGTCATAAAGAAGGCGCCGGTTGCGAATGCAGCGAATAGCGTATGCGGAAATTGCAGCCATAATTGCGGATTCGTAATAAGCGCAAAGAAGTCGCTCATCTCTGCCCGGCCGTTTTTGAATTCATATCCGACTGGCGCATGCATGAATGAGTTGGCCGTCAAGATCCAGAACGCGGACAATACGGTGCCGATCGAGACGATCCAAATGCAAGCGAGATGAACGCGCTTCGATAAGCGCTCCCAGCCGAACACCCACAAGCCAATGAAGGTGGATTCCATAAAGAAGGCGAGCAGCCCTTCAATGGCAAGCGATGGCCCGAACACGTCTCCGACGAAACGGGAATAATTGGACCAGTTCATCCCGAACTGGAACTCCTGCAAAATGCCGGTGACGACGCCGACTGCGAAGTTAATCAGAAATAATTTGCTCCAGAATAAGGCAGCTTGCTTGTAAATCTCCTTACCCTTGAGGACATAGAGCGTCTCCAATACAGCGATTAAAAACGCCAGTCCGATCGTCATCGGGACGAAGATGTAGTGGAATAGCGTTGTTGAAGCGAATTGAATTCGCGCGAGAATGACTTGATCCATAGAGGCCTCCTATTGGCAAAAAGCGATGTTCGTTCGTGTAGGATGGGTTGCGTGCTTGAAATAAACAATGTGAATAACTTCACGTTATGGGATGCTCTGTGTGCTTACAATGGTTGTCATCGGTTTGAATGTGTTTGGCAATTCATCTAAATATGATGTAGGTGCTGTAGGTGCATCGCAATAAGGTGCATCGCGATTTTCTGACTCATAGCGCTGTTATGCGGTATGAGTGGGCTGATTTAGATACATTCACATGTTCAGCCTTATCATAGAGCAGAGTGGATGGGATGTCGCCATCCATTTCAGCAGGGGGAGATCATCCATGTTCAAGAGACTGACACAGAGTTGACAACGTTTCGATGAAATCAAGCCATGGGGGAGCGGTGAGGGTAATGATATACTTAGTTAAATGTGATAAAAATCACAGACTACGAAAGCGAGAGGTGTATTTTCCATGTGGAAACCGGATCGCTCCAGCAAACAACCGCTTTATCAGCAGATTGCCGCATATATCGAGCGCAGCATTTATAACGGTGAATTTTCTCCGGGAAGCATCCTACCATCGGAACGTAAATTTGCCGAGCAAATACATGTGAACCGAAGCACTGTCGTTCAAGCCTATGAGGAGCTGCGTGCTGCAGGCATTATCGAAAGCATGGTCGGCAGCGGTACCCGAGTAAGTAAGTCGATGTGGGGAACGGGTTCTCAGCAAACGCCAGATTGGCATCAGTATTTAGATGGATGCAAGGTGGTCCAGCCTGATCCGCTGTACTCACAAATTATTCGTTCCGCATTGGATTCGGGCATCAGCTGCATTGACTTTGCCAGCGGGGAACTGTCCCCCGATTTGTCGCCAAATGAAGAAATGCGGATGCTTTTGAGCGAGCATCCGCTGCACGAGGATATGAGCTATGACCATTCGCAGGGCTATATGCCGCTGCGGGAGGTTTTGTCCTCCTTTTTGCATCATTACCGCGGCATTCGAACGACGGAATCATCGATTTTGGTTACGTCAGGATCTCATCAATCGCTGTATTTAATCACCCACCGTTTGCTTCAGCCAGGGGATGCGATTGCGATTGAGGATCCTTCCTACTATAATTCTCTGCCTATGTTCCACGCGGCTGGCTTGCGCTTGTTTCGGCTGCCTGTAGATGAGAAGGGGATATGTCCGGATGGGATATTGTCCTTGTATCGGGAGCACAACATACGGATGATATTTGTGAATCCGAATTATCATAATCCAACGGGCCGTGTGCTTGATCCTTCTAGACGGGAACAGTTGCTTGAGATTTGCGGCAGCTTAGGCATTCCGATAGTGGAGGATGATCCGTTCAGCCTGACCTCCTTTACAGGCAATCCGCCGCCGACACTTAAATCGCTAGATACGAATAATACCGTCATTTACATTGGTTCATTATCCAAAATTGTAGCCTCTGGCCTGCGGATTGGTTGGATGGTTGCCCCGCAGTCAGTCATCACTCGGCTTGCTGCTGAACGTCAGCAAATCGACTTCGGGATGAGTGTGCTGCCACAGCGAATCGCTGCACGCTTGCTGTCAGAAGCTTATTTTGACCAGCACTTGGTGCGGCTGCGGCAGGAGCTTCTCAAGAAGCGGAATTTGCTTATCGATGCTTTGCAGCGCGAACTTCCGGGGGAGGTGGCGTATTCGCTTCCGCAAGGAGGGCTGCACTTATGGTGTAAAGTGAACCCCCCATTCCATGATACATTATTGCTAGAAGAAAGCGTAAAGCAAGGGGTATTATATTATCCCGGAACGGTTTACGGCTCAAAAGCCGGGTATGTCCGGTTTACGTATGCAAGACCGCATGAGGATGAAATTGACTTAGGGATAGCGCGATTTGCCCAAGCGTTAAAAGCATCCCGGCAGCGTATGAAATGATACATGTTGGAGAAAAAATTCAAAAAAAGAGATGCAGTTGGAAAGTTTCCCCTTTCTGATTGCATTTTTTTGTAATATGATGGAGAGGCAAGATTAAAGTAAGCGTTTACGAAGCAGAGCGCAGTTGAGTGGAGGGATGAGGAAAAAGCGAACATACATTTTTGATAACGAGAAGAGATGGAGGGAAATAATGAAACGATCCATTTATTTGAAAGCGATTTCTATGCTGCTCAGTTTGATGGTTGTCTTGACTTCTGCACTTACAGTAGTTCAGCCTGCCAAGGCGCTTGCTCAATCAAATGAGCAGGATGGCGTGAAAGTGGAATATAAAACGGATGGCCCTGTTATATCCGTACCAGATAAGGCGGATGGTACTCCACCCAGTGTAACTGATGTCGTTTATGATAAGGATGGCAATATCATTCCAGATCCAAATGGGGATACAAATGAGGAAGCCGCCCGCCTTCTCGCAACTGCTACATTTAGCGGAACGAATCTAGCGCTGCATAAGCCGGCGTTTTCCTCTGGCAATGAAGTGGATTATTTAGGATCTGAGCTGGCTGTAGACGGTAAAGGGAATACAAGATGGTCTTCAGCAAAAGAAGATGAACAATGGTTTTATGTAGATTTAGGTGAGAAGAAATCGTTCGATCGAGTGGTTATCCGTTGGCAAACTCCGGCTGATACATACAAGATTTTTGTATCGGATGATGCCAAGACATGGACGAATGTGAAAGAAAATGACGGCATTATTCCATGCAAGGGCGGTGTGGAAATCGTTGATTTTCCTGTCCGCGAAGCACGTTATGTGAAGTTCCAGGGCGTCAAGCGCGCGCCTGTTGAAGGTACACTGTACGGCTATTCTTTCTATGAATTTGAGGTGTATCAATTGTCTGATCTGCAATCGGTCATTGATAAGGTGACGGCTGCGCTAACCGTACGGGCCGGACAGACGAAGCTTGACTGGACCGCTGCAGGAGTGCCCGAAGGATACAATGTGAGCGTATTTGGCAGCGACAGACTTCCGGTCATTGATCGCGATGGCAACATCCATACACCGCTTGTAGATGCCAAGGTGAATTTGATTATCCAAGTGGAGGAGCAGAACAATCCAGATCGGAAGCTGCTGTCAGGTAGTGTACCTGTAATCGTTCCGGGCTTGCATAAGCAGACGCCGGATCGCAATGCTGAGCCGGAAGTGATTCCTTCTCTGCGCGAATGGTATGGGGATTCAGGAAATTATACATTAACTGCATCTTCGCGGATTGTCGTTAATCCGAAGGATGAATCACAGTTGCGCAAAGCGGCGGAGATTACTCGCGATGACCTGCTGGATTTGACAGGCTATACGCTAGAAGTGGCAGTAGGACAGCCGCAAGCAGGCGACATTTATTTGGCTATTGACCCATCCTTGTCTTTGCTCGGAAATGAGGGCAATGTGTTCAAGGTAGCCGAGTACGTATCGATTACCTCTTCATCGGCAACAGGGGCATTTTACGGCACACGAACGGCGCTGCAAATTATGAAGCAGCATGAGGATCATACGATTCCGCGCGGGGAAGCAAGGGATTATCCAAAGTATGAGAAGCGCGGACTCATGATTGACGTAGCACGCAAATTTTTCACGATTGATTTCCTTCAGGATTATGTGAAGCTGTTGTCCTGGTACAAGATGAATATGTTCCAAATTCATTTGAATGATGATGTTGGTGAACCGTTCGCAGATGGCACGCGTGCAGCCTATCGCTTGGAAAGCGCGACGTATCCGGGGCTTGCAAGCGGCAGCGGCCATTATACGAAGCAGGAATTCAAGGATTTGCAGCTCCTGGGCATGGACTACGGCATCAATATTGTACCGGAAATCGACACGCCAGGACATTCTCGCGCATTCACGACCTACAATTCGGCGCTTGGAGATGACTCCCACTTGGATATCTCTAAGCCGGAAACAGTTGAATTCATCAAGAACTTATTCAATGAGTACTTGGATGGAAGTGATCCGACCTTCGTTGGGCCGGAAGTGCATATCGGTACGGACGAATATTGGGGATCGGATATTGAGCGGTTCCGATGGTACATGGATACGCTCGTGAAGCATATTAACAGCAAGGGGAAGCATCCGCACATGTGGGGTGGATTGACGCAATATAACGGAACGACGCCAATCAGCAACGAGGCAACGATGGGCATCTGGTATGAGCCATACGGCGCGCCGCAGCAGGCGGTGGATCTCGGCTATGATGTCATCAACTCTCAGAATGTATACATGTACATCGTGCCTACCCTTTACGGCAACTATTTGAATTCACAATTTCTGTATGATGAATGGGAGCCGAACAAATGGGAGAATACGATGCTGCCGCTTGGACATCCGCGTGTAAAGGGCGGCATGTTCTCCATGTGGAATGACGTATCGGAAGCGAATGGCTTGTCGATGGACGATGCGCATATTCGATTGCTGCCAGGCATACAGGTAGTGGTAGAGAAGATGTGGACGGGAACGCGTGATGATAAGTCTTTCGCGCAATTTAACAATCGTACGAAGGTGATCGGCGATGCGCCGAATGCCGATCGTTCTCACAAAATTACCGTGGGGAATCCAGATAATCTTGTTATGGAATACCTGTTTGAGCAAGAATTCAAAGATAGTTCTGGCAATGGCTTTGATGGCAAGGCAGTTAATGTGGATATTGCGGAAGGCAAGTATGAGCAGGGGGCGCGCTTCAACGGAGGAAAGAGCTACATCGAGACACCGGTCGATGCGATTGGGTTCGGTTGGACTGCATCGATGTGGATCAAGCCTGACAAGGACAATCCAGAAGATGCTGTGTTGATGGAATCGCCTGTTGGTGCGCTGAAATTGAAGCAAGGCAAGACAGGCAAGCTTGGGTTTAGTAAAGAACATTATAACAGTACGTTCAATTATGTCGTTCCAGAGGACAAGTGGACACATATTTTGTTGAAGGGCGATGACAAGGGTGTATCGCTGTTCGTCAATATTGATGAGTATGTCGAACGTCTGGAAATGCAGTATCCGAAAATGCACACGCTCGTCTTGCCGTCGCTTCGCATCGGCAGCGAGACCAACGCATTCAAGGGCACCTTGGATAATGTGGTCATCTACAACAAAGCGATCGAACTGCTCAGCACGGAAAATTTGGCGCTAAATAAGGCTACAGAATCTTCTGAGCCAGAGTTCCCGTATTATTCTTCTGATAAGGCCGTGGATGGAAATGAGTCCACACGCTGGTCAAGCAAGTATGTGGATGATGCCTGGTTCCTCGTTGATTTGGGAGAGGACAAGGACATCAATAAGATTGTGATTAAGTGGCAAGGTGCATATGCAGAAAAATATCAAATTTTGGTTTCGAATGACAAAGCAAACTGGCGCAACATTTCCGGAGAAGGCGGAGTCCTTGATTCCAAGGGTACATTAGACATTCTTGAATTTGATACAACGCAAGCTAGATATGTGAAGTTCCAAGGTGTAAAGCGGGCAACCGTCTTCGGCAACTCGTTCTTCGAGTTCGAGGTATACTCGCCAGGGCAAATTCCGGAGTACAAGCGTTTAATTGAAATGGTGGAAAACCTTCTGCCGAAGGTAAACGGCAATGAGAAGCTGCGCCAACTGATGCTGCAAGTATTGAATCGCTATCCATATGATGCGAACCGACCAATTGATCCGATAAAGACGCTCGCCTCGCAGCTTCAGCAGAAATAGGAAGGTCAGGCCTCGCTTCCTTGCCGGAGGCGAGGTTTTTGTGTGATCTATTCAATTTCTTGTTTACGGCTCATGGTAAGGGAGCTAGTGAAAGTTTCCTATGTTATCGAGAAAACGATTCTGATAATGGAGTCATAGAGATATCGTATGACAAATCAACATCACGTAATCTTCACATGTTTATCCATTCTACTGAATGACCCGTTATTCATTTTCGTGTTATCATTAAGGGGAGCAGCTGATATTTTACGTCTAAACCATATTAAGCAGAACTTTAGTAAAAAGGCTGCGTTGAAATGCTAAAGGGATTATTTCATAAATATAGACAAAAGGGGAGTGGGACAGTAATGGCAGTGAGAAGACGTTGGCTGATTACGGGCAGTATTTTGCTTATGCTCGGAGCCGCGACGGGATGTGGAAGCCTAGAGGAAGAACAGCCAATGCAGGGGGCACAGGAGAAGGAGACGCCTGTTCAGGTGGCAGCCGTGCAGAAGGGGGCACTGAATCAGACCAATGAAATGATTGGATCGGCGAGTGCAAGCCGGTCTGTCGAGGTGATTCCGAAGCTGAGTGGAGAACTGAAAAGTGTGCATGTGAAGAAGGGTGATACTGTCAGCAAAGGCGCCACTTTGGCAAGCGTAAAGGCGGACGATCTCGACATTCAGCTCCGCTTGGAGCAGCTAGGCTTGGAACAAGCGCAGGATCAATATAAAACGCTGCACAATGCTCAGGCGTCCGAGCTTGAATTGGATCAGGCGAAGCGCAGTATCGAACAGGCAGAGCTCCGTATTCAGCAAGCGAACAACCGTAAAGCAGACGCATCCATCAAGGCGCCGATCAGTGGTCAGGTGGTGCGTGTAGCGGCGGAGCAAGGGGAGCTTGCGGCAGGCACTTCGCCGTTGTTCACGATCGTGTCAACCAATCCGATCAAGTTCACGGCGAATGTGAGTGCGAACCAGATGCTGCTTCTGCAAAATCGGAAGGAAGTCAAGGTGGAGCTGCCGGATCTAGGCAAAACCATCAATGCGCGCATTACATTTTTGTCGCCTGTTGCGAACGAATCAGGATTTTATGCACTGGAAACACAGGCAGAGAACAAGAAGGACGAGATAAAGCCGGGCATGACGGCCAAATTCTTGGTTGATCAGCAAGTGCTAAAGGATGCTTTGCTCGTGCCGACAGAAGCAATCGTCGAAAAAAATGGCGCTTCGCACGTATTCGTCATTCGCGATGGACAAGCTGTCGAGGAAGCGGTAGAAGTGCTTGAGGCGCAATCCAAACTGACGGCCGTGAAGGGCAAGCTTCAGCCGAACGATCAGGTTGTTGTCAAAGGACAACTGACACTGACAAACGGCAATAAAGTCAAAATTGTCGAGGGGGCACGCTAACGTGAAAGTAATCGATGTCTCCGTTAAGCGTCCTATCGGCGTAATGATGCTCGTGCTGGCGATTCTGGCACTGGGTTTATTCAGTCTGCGGAGTCTTGCTATCGACCTTTTCCCGAAAATCGATGTGCCGATTGCAGTGGTCGCAACCTCCTATCAAGGGGCTGCTCCAGAAGAAATTGAGAAGCTGATCTCAAGACCGTTGGAGTCTTCTCTCAGCACGATTCAAGGGATTAACACGCTGTCGTCTCAATCACAGGCGAATTCCTCGCTGGTCATGTTGCAATTCAAGACCGGCACGAATATGGATAACGCCCTGATCGATGTCCGGGAGAAGGTCGATCAAGTGAAGGGGATGCTTCCCGACGATGCCAATGATCCGACCGTGCTTCGTTTCGACCCGAACCAGATGCCGATCATTACGCTTGGCTTAACTGGCGCAGCTCCAGAGAAGCTTCAAGAATATGCAGACAAGACCATAATTCCAACCTTGGAACGAGAACGTGGGGTTGCATCTGTATCTGTTGCTGGGGGCAAAACGCGAGAAATTCTCGTTGAGCTCAATCGTGCAAGCTTGTCGCGATACGGTATTACGCCAGCTCAAGTCGTACAGGCGATCAATGCAGAGAATAAATCTCAGGCAGCGGGCTCTGTGCCGAAAGGCGTGCAGGAGCTGCAAATCCGCGTGAAGGGCGAATACAGCTCCGTAGATGAAATCAAGCAGACTATCATTCATTTGCCGCGTGGAGGACAAATACAGGTCAGTGACGTAGCTGTTGTCAAGGATACGTTCAAGAAGCAAACCTCGCTGACGCTAGTAGATGGCAGCCCTGCTCTTGTCCTGTCGGTGCAGAAGCAATCGGATGCGAATACCGTTGCGGTTGCGGATAACATCGACAAGGGACTTAGCAAGATGAAGGACGTATTGCCGCAAAGCATTGAATTGAAAAAAGTGTCAGATACATCGACCTTCATTCGTCAATCCATTGATAGCGTCATCGGCAATATGTTGAGCGGCGGCGCATTGGCCGTCGTGATCCTGTTGCTCTTCTTGCGCAGTGTACGCTCGACCTTCGTTATTGCGCTGTCCATGCCGATTGCGATTATTTCGACGTTTACGCTCATGTATTTTACGGGGCAGACGCTCAATATCATTTCGATGGGCGGGCTTGCGCTCGGCATCGGGATGATGGTCGATAACTCTATCGTTATATTGGAAAATATCTTTACCTACAGGCAGCAGGGCATGTCCATGAAGGAGGCTGCCGTGAAGGGGGCATCTGAGCTCGCTTCTGCGGTTATCGCCTCAACAATGACAACACTCGTCGTGTTCCTGCCGATCGTGTTCATTCAAGGCTTGACTGCCGATATCTTCCGGCCACTCGCACTGACGGTGTGCTTCTCGCTTATTGCATCGCTCGTCGTGGCGATTACACTCATTCCGATGCTGGCATCGAAAATCGTATCCGAGAAGAAGATCATGCAGCAGGAGAAGAAGGGCTGGTATTTGCGCTTCTTCGGCGGGTTTGTTGCAGGATATAAAAAGATATTGAAATGGGCGCTCGGACATCGCAAAACGACGGTGTTTGCCACGATTGCTTTACTAGTAGGGAGCTTCTTCCTCGTACCGTTCATCGGCATGGAATTTATGCCTGGCGGGGATCAAGGGCAAATTCAGATCAGGGTTCAGACGCCTAGCGGCACAAGTTTGGAGGAGACGAAGAAGACCGCTGACGAAGTGGCAGCACTGCTCAGGCCTTATGAGGGCATCATCGAGACGGCTTCCCAATCGATTGGCGGCGGTGGAGGATTCGGCGGAGGCGGAACAAATTCCGCTACGTTCACCATTCAATTGGTTCGGGCTTCGGAGCGGGATATGAAGACCAAGGAACTGATGCAGAAATTAACGGATGCGACAGGCAATATTGCAGGGGCAGACATTACCGTGTCTGCACAGGAGTCAGGCCTTAGTGCAGGCGCTCCGATCCAGATCAAGTTGAACGGCCAAGATCAACAGATATTGGAGGAAGTGGCGAATCAAGTGGTGTGGATGATCTCTGACGTGCAAGGGGTATACAATGCAGAGTCATCCGCCGCGGAAGGTAATGCGGAGTTGAACATTATCGTCGATCGCAGCTTGGCGGCTTCCTATGGCATCTCGTATCAACAAATATTGAGCGAGATTTCGCTTGCCATGAATGGGCAGACGGCTACGCAATATCGAGAAGACGGCAATGAGTATAATGTGAAAGTCATTATGCCAGAGGAGGAGCGCAACAGTATCGCTGCATTGAATGCCTTAACGATTCAATCTCAGAATGGCCAGTTAATTCCGCTATCTGCTGTTGCGAAATTCAATCAGCTCCAAGGGCCTGTCATGATTCAGCGCGAGAATCAACAGCGTCAAATTAATGTTATGGCTGATATTGCGGGCAGAGATCTGGGCAGCATATCGAAGGATATTGAACAATCGTTGAAGAAAATGAACTTCCCAGAAGGGTATTCGTACTCCATGAGCGGAGCGAGTGAAGATATGGTGGAAGCGTTCGGGGATCTTGGAATTGCACTCGTATTCTCCATCTTCCTCGTCTATGTCGTCATGGCGGTTCAATTCGAATCGCTTCTGTATCCGTTCATAATTATGTTTGCGATGCCTACGACGTTCATTGGGGTTATTGGTGGATTGTTCATTACGGGCACACCGCTGAGCGTAACAGCGATAATCGGTGTCATTATGCTCGCCGGAATCGTCGTAAACAACGCGATCATATTGGTGGATTACATTAACATCCAACGCCGTAGCGGATTAGATCGTCATGAGGCAATCATGCAAGGTGCGCCGAGCCGGATTCGCCCGATCTTCATGACGACGTTAACAACGGTGCTCGGCTTGCTGCCGCTTGCACTCGGCATCGGGGAAGGGGCGGAAATGCAGGCACCTTTGGCGGTAGTCGTTATATTCGGACTTTCCTGCTCAACCATCTTCACGCTGCTGCTGGTGCCAGTCATGTACACGTATATGGATGATTTCTCGAACTGGATGAAGCGCTTGTTCACACGCAAAACGAAAGTGGAGAACGTGAGCGAAGCAACGGTATCCCATTCATGATGCCAATTTCCAATATCAAAGAAATGTTGGTATAAAGACGCTCCCGCGAACGAATATAGTCGTTTGTGGGAGCTTTTTTATGGAGAGGCAATTTTGCTATAATAACGGCCAAATCTTTGCCCACACCGCATCCAAAATGTCCTGCAGCCGATCTTCCTGACTGTTGATAGCGATCACGGCACCCTTATCGGGCATGATAATACAGAACTGTCCATATGCGCCATCAGCGCGATAGGCATTATGGGAGCACATCCAGAATTGATAGCCGTAGCCCTGGCACCAGTCAAAGCTGCCTTCATTGTCGATCTGCTTACTCGTTGCAAGCCGAATCCAATCGGCAGGGACAAGCTGTGACCCGTTCCACATTCCCTGCTGCAGAAGCAACTGACCAAAGCGGCTCAGTTCTTCGTTCGTAAGTGCAAGCCCGGCACAGCCAAGCGTTACGCCGAGCGGCGAGGTATCCCACGTCTCTTTCGTAATCCCAAGTGGCTCGAACAGCCTTGGGCGCAAGTAGTCGTGCACCGTCAGTCCGACAGCTGCTTGCACCATTGCCGATATCATGAAGGTATCACCACTGCTGTATGTGAATCGCTCACCTGGCACCCTATCTAGAGGCAGCGACATGTAGTAGCGAACCCAGTCCTTTTCCTGCAGGGAAGCTCGTTCCTCTGCCCAGAGCGGGGGAGAGTCATGCCCGGAAGACATGCGGAGCAGCTCGCTCAGTTTGATGCCTGCGGGGCGAAGCAGGGGATTGGGCTCCGTATGCATATGAGCGTACTGCGGGAAAAAATCTCCCAGCGTCGTGTCCAAGGCCAGCTTGCCTTCCTCGATGGCGAGACCGACGGCCATGCACGTGAACGATTTGCTGATTGAGTGCTGCAGGCGCCGGCTGTCTCCGTTCTGATCCCATTTTCCAATCAACTCCCCGCCTTGACGAACCCGCACAGAGGCGATCTGCAATTGTTCAGCCGTAATCCGATTCACGAATTCGGTTAGGCGTGAGGGTCTCATCATCTCTATTTCTCCTTTCCCGATGAGCGGTATGTTCTATATTCCCCCAGTCCATTTCGTGTACATTCTATTTCGAATATAAATATTGCCGTATATATCATAGATGGACTCGGTAGAAACGTATCCAAATCACTTCATGAAAATCGTGAAATCACGCGTCATCATTGAATAGAAACGTTTCGGTAAATGGTGATGAAATCTATAATGCAAGTATGTCATTGATTCTAGTGCGTTGTCAATGAGTCTATAGTAATCGCTTTCTTTTTATTTTATGTATCAAAAACTGGGTAATTATCAATAAAATGTAGTCATAATTTCCCTGTTGATCAATTTCATCAAAAAAAGGATTGACAGATTAAAGATCACAGATCTATGATTGTGTCGAAACGATTCGAATAAATCGCTTACATTACGTAGGACAGAACTATAATTTCAAAAATCCTAAAATGAAAGGGATTACATATGGCGCATGTCACGATAGAAACTGGGTCGAACATTTTACGAATGAACACGAGCGTTCACGTCATTTATCCCTTGGAATCGCACATTCCGCCAAGCAGTACGCTCTATTTGCTGCATGGTGCTGGTGACAATGCGAGCACATGGCAGCGGCTGACGACGATTGAGCAATATGCGCAGCGGCACAATTGTACGGTAATTATGCCAGAGGCGAATCGCAGCTATTACACAGACATGGCGTACGGACTCGACTATTTTACATTTATCACCGAAGAGCTTCCCGACTTGTGCAGCAAGCTGCTCCAGTTGAATGTCGAGCCAGAGCATACATACGTTGCGGGCTTGTCGATGGGAGGATATGGCGCTTTGAAATGCGCACTTACCTATCCCGAGCGCTACGCCAAGGCAGTATCGTTGTCTGGGGTAACAGATCTACAGCGACGCCTCCGCGATCCCGATATGCCCCAAGGAATGGTAAAAGAAATGCAGGCGGTGCTTGGCGTGGATTTACTTGTGAAGCCCGAGCAGGATCTATATGCGCTGGCTGCCAAGAGGATGGATGCGGGAAGCTTGATGCCGCACATTTTGTGCTGCTGCGGCTCGGAAGACCCCTTCATTGAAATGAATCGAGCGTTTGCTGTGCACATGAATGCCGCTTCCTCATCCGGGTTCCACTTTCGCTATGTAGAAGATTCAGGCACCCATGACTGGGTATTTTGGGAGAAGCATTTGAGGACAGTCTTTGACTTTCTTTTTGACAACAAGAAGCGAATTGAGAGGGGAAATGCAATGTGAAATCTGCAGCCTTGCAAGGGCCTGACGGCAAGCTGAAGAGTCGATCGAAGCTGGGAGCGCTATTCAGTGATATATGGAAGCATCAAATGGTATATACGCTGCTTCTTCCTGGGCTGATCTGGCTTCTACTATTTGCGTATTTGCCGATGGGCGGCTTATCGCTCGCCTTCAAGGATTATAAGGCGAACCTGGGCATTTGGGGCAGTCCATGGGTCGGATTCGAAAATTTCAAGTACGTGTTCCGTGATCCCGCCTTTCTCGATGCGCTCTGGCGAACGTTGTACATCAACATCATTAAGTTGGTTATTCAATTCCCATTCCCGATCCTGCTGGCGCTCATGCTTAACGAGCTCCGAATGAAGCGCGCGAAAAAAGTATTTCAAACCGTGCTGACGTTTCCCCATTTCTTGTCATGGATAATCGTGTCAGGGGTTGTCATTAATGTACTGGCCTATGATGGACTTGTGAACAGCGCGCTAGCGCTGCTTGGATTGCCAACGATAAATTTCCTTGGGTCAGAGAGCACGTTTGTTCCGATGCTGCTGCTTACGGACATTTGGAAGTCGACCGGATGGGGAGCCATTATCTATTTGGCTGCTATCTCGGGAATCGATCAGGATCAATTCGAATCTGCCCAGATTGACGGGGCGTCACGGATGCAGCAGGTGTTCCGCATTACATTGCCCAACATTATGCCTACCGTCACGGTCATGTTCATTCTGTCCGTGGGCGGACTGATGTCCTCGGGCTTTGATCAAATTTTCAACTTGGCAAATGCAGCTACGAAAAATGTGTCCGAGGTGCTGGATGTGTACATTTACCGGATCACCTTCCAATCTTCAACTGACTTTTCGTTCTCAACGGCGGTCAGCTTGTTCCGATCTCTGGTGAATATGATCCTGCTGCTTGCTGCCGATCGAGTAGCGAAAATGCTGGGCGGAGACGGGCTATTCCGATAAGGAGGGATGCAATAATGAGCAAGAAAACTGCACGGCGGTCAGCGTTCCGCAGAGAGAAGATGACTGCCCTCGACTACATCTTATTTCTCATTCTACTTGGTATTGCACTGTTGATTCTCATTCCATTCTGGAATGTCATTATGATTTCATTCTCGACACCGAAGGAGTACGCCGACAATCCGTTCATGCTGTTCCCGAAAAATCCGACGCTGGCCTCCTACAAGGCGCTTTTCATGGACGGAAGTATTCTTATGGGATACTGGAACACCTTCAAGCTGCTTATTATCGGTTTGCCGTTAAGCCTGTTCCTGACGAGCAGCATGGCTTATGGACTTAGCAGAAGCAAGTTTCCGGGCAAAAGGATTATCTTCTTTCTCGTGCTGTTCACGATGATCTTTAACGGTGGCATCGTCCCGCTGTACCTGATCATGAAATCCCTGCATCTGACCGGGACATTATGGTCTGTCATTTTTGCCGGCAGCTTCAGCGCCTTCAATATGATCCTGATGATGAACTATTTCTACAGTCTTCCAGAATCGCTGATGGAATCCGCGCGCTTGGACGGAGCGGGCGAATGGAGAATTATGTTCTCAGTCGTGCTTCCGCTGGCCGCTCCCATTATGGCAACCATTACGCTGTTCTATGGCGTCGCATATTGGAACAGTTGGTATGATGCGATGATCTTCCTGCGCAAGGCAGAGCAGCTTCCGCTGCAGAACGTGCTTCGCACCATTATTGTGGAATCGACGACGAACGCATCTAATGCTTCAAGCGTAAGTGCTGTCGGCAAGCAAGCTTTTTCAACGGGGATGAAGATGGCTGCAGTGTTCGTCACGATGGTGCCTATCATGTGCTTCTTCCCTCTGCTTCAGAAGCATTTCGCTAAAGGGGTGTTAACAGGGGCAATTAAGACCTGATGATACACATAGATTTTTGTTATTTTGCATGATGGTATGACGGCAATATGCATCAAAAATCTAAAGGGGTAGTTTAAATAGGTCGCTTTTGATCACGAAGAAAATAATGTACAGGAAGTGAATCGGCGTCGAATCTTGCATTCACTCTCGAAGAGCGTATGCTTTCGAAGTATGTTTCTTTCAGAAACATTTTAGCTGCTCATGTAGTCTTGCCTACATTCCGCTGCTCCTTACAAGCTTTGCGCAGCAAAGCTCACTTCGGAAGCATAAGCTTCGAGTTCTTGCAACCTTCTCGGTGCTGAAAAGTGACCTATTGAACTCGATCTTAAAAAGGGGCGACAAAACATGAAAGCAGACAAAAAGCTGTCGGTAAGATCCATTCTTCTCCTCTCGCTATGTCTGGTAGTGCTGCTGGCTACAGCATGCTCGAAGGAGGGGGCGCAAGGGGGCAACGAGAAAGATGAAAACGGAAATTACAAGGATAAGCTCAAAATTTCCGTGGCAAGCACCATTAATCTGAAGGACGGACAATTGAACAATGAGTTCCACAAATTCTGGATGGATAAATTCAATCTGGAGTGGGACTACAACTTCATTGAATGGGATTCATGGGCGGAAAAGCTGCGGCTGTGGGTCAGCTCCGGCGATCTTCCTGACGTGGCTACATGGAACTATATTCACGGCGACGCGGTGAACTATATCGACCAAGGGCTTCTGTACAAGTTCCCGGACGATTGGAAGGAGCGCTGGCCGAACGTGGCTACTGCCTACAAGCTGACTGGGCTTGGCGAGAAGCTGGAAGAGCTGAAGGGCGGCACTTATCTGCTGCCGCGTCCCGTGTACTACGAGAACAAGCCTGCTGATCCGCTTGTCAACCAAAACGGCGTTATTGTCCTGCGCAAGGACTGGGCAAAGGCTGTCGGCTTTGAATTAAAGGATGCCTATACGACAAGTGAATTAATGACGTTTGCCAAGCTGGTGAAGGAGAAGGATCCGGGCAAGGTCGGCGCGAATCTGGTCCCTCTTTCCTTCAATGCAGGAGATGCATTGGTGAACATCATTATGCCGAACAGTGAGCATTCCCGTGTGGAGTCTGCCTTCTATAAAGGAGAGGATGGAAAATATCACTGGGGGCCAGCGGATCCAGAAACGCTTGTCGGCTTGAAGCTGATGCAGCAGGCGTACAAGGAAGGACTGTTGAATCCTGAGTTCTATACATGGAAAAACAGCGAGGGAGGCGACAACTTCCGCGTGAAAGGCGCAGCGGCAGTAGCCGGCCTTGGCGGTCTGGCTTCCTTTAGACAAGACGTGGATAAGGATATGCAGAAAAACCTGGGCGTGAGCAGCGACGATCTTGTTCATACTGCGATCGTGCTTGGCGACGACGGCAAATATCGAAATCTGGAGCAGGCAAATTTCTGGTCGGCACTCATTTTCTCGCCGAACATCAGTAAAGAGAAGTTTGAACGAGTTATGGACTTATTGGATTATTCGACTAGCACAGAAGGGCAAATGATATTGAACATGGGCTTCGAGGGCAAGGATTGGAAATACGGCGACAACAAGGAGCTTGTAAGCCTGCTGCCGGAAGGAACATCGCTTGAGGACAAATATCCAAGCCGCTTTGAAGGGCTGTATTTATTAGGAGACGACTTCAGCATCATTAACCCGGCGATTAAGAAGGAATATCGCGACCGCTCCGTTCTGCATTATCAGAACAAGGCGAAGCTGGGCAAAGAGGGCGGTAAGCTGGCCGCCTATGACTGGACGGTTCAATTGCACGATTCCAAGGTGAAGAACCAGGCAACTTTCACTTACGAGACGGAGTACACGAATCTTATTTTGCAGAGTGGTGATCTGGAATCGAACTGGAAAAAGTGGGTGGAGAGCAAAATGTCACTCGTACAGCCGGCTCTGGATGAGTTGAACAATTTGAAATAGGTACGATTTGTTTGAATGAACCCGGTATGCCAATTGAGGACAGGGATTGCTGCTGCCGGGTTCCTTTTCCACAATATTGTTCTTCTCAATGAGGAATTTGCACAATCGATGATTGCTGCTCTTTGGCGCACGCACAACGGAGTCAAGTATTGCGCAAGTCCCTGAGGAAGGAGAAGCACTATTTAAGGAAATGAAAAATGAACATCCCTTCGAATGATGACCAGTCAATGATCTTTCATACGAGAAATTCGAACCGTGGAGGAACTACTATGGATAATCAACAACTTAAAGCGCTTGTACAACAGATGACATTGGAAGAGAAGATTGCTCAACTGCTGCAGCTTACGGGACATTTCCATGAAGGCTCAGACAGCGAAGGACAGGTCACGGGGCCGATGGAGGAAATGGGCATAACCGAGCAGATGGTTGCAGCGAGCGGCTCTGTGCTTGGCTTGTCCGGGGCGCAGGCTGTAATCGATGTGCAGCAGAATTATATGAAGAAAAGCCGTCTTGGCATTCCGCTTCTGTTCATGGCCGATGTCGTTCACGGCTTCAAGACCATTTTCCCGATCCCGCTCGCGATCGGCTGCTCGTGGAATACGGAGCTCGCAGAACAGAGCGCGGCAATCGCAGCGCGAGAGTCGGCAGTTTCAGGCATTCATGTGACGTTCGCACCAATGGTCGATCTGGTGCGTGATCCGCGCTGGGGAAGAGTGATGGAAACGACGGGCGAGGATCCGCATCTGAACAGTTTATTCGCGCGGGCGTTTGTGCGCGGCTATCAAGGCAGCGATATAAAGGAAGATTCGGAGCGGCTGGCTGCATGCGTGAAGCATTTTGCCGCTTATGGGGCACCGGAAGGAGGCCGCGAGTACAACACGGTTGATATGTCGGAAAGGGCTCTGCGCGAATATTACTTGCCTGCGTACAAGGCAGCGCTGGAGGAAGGCTGCGAGATGGTCATGTCTTCCTTCAATACCGTCGACGGTATACCGGCGACAGGCAATGAGAAGCTGCTGCGCGGCATTCTGCGCGAGGAATGGGGCTTCGGCGGAGTTGTGATTTCGGACTGGGCTTCCATACGGGAAATGATTGCTCACGGTGCGGCTGAGGATGATCGCGAGGCAGCTCTCCGTGCTATAAGAGCGGGCGTGGACATCGAGATGATGACGCCGTGCTATGTACATCATTTGCCGGGGCTTATCCGCGAAGGCAAGGTAGATGAGGCGCTTGTCGATGAAGCGGTGCTGCGTATTCTGCGCCTTAAGGACAAGCTGGGCCTATTTGAGAATCCGCTGCGCGGCGCGAATCCGGAACGGGAGCGCGAGATTCTTTTTTGCGCGGAGCATCGCAAGGCATCCTACGAACTGGCAGCCAAATCCTGCGTACTGTTGAAAAATAACGGCATGCTGCCACTGCAGCCTAATACCAAGGTTGCACTCATTGGGCCATTCGCTCAGAGTGAGGACGTGTTAGGCTGGTGGTCCTGTGTCGGTGCGAAGGAGGATGCAGTGAAGCTGGGTGATGCCTTGTTGGAGCGGCTGCCAAGCGGTCATCTGAGCATCGCGGCTGGATGCGGCATCGAGTGTATGACAACGGCTCAGTTGAAGGAAGCGCTCAATACGGCTGCTGCCGCGGATGTCATTGTGCTTGCGCTGGGCGAGGAATCCGCGATGAGCGGTGAAGGCGCCTCCCGTACGGATCTTCGTCTGCCGGAAGTGCAGATGGATCTAGTGAAACAGCTGAAGACGCTTGGCAAGCCGATGGCTGCTGTCTTGTTCAACGGACGCCCGCTTGATCTGCATGGTGTCATCGAATCAGCGGATGCTGTATTGGAGGCATGGTTCCCTGGCAGTGAGGGCGGAGCAGCTGTTGCGGACATCTTGCTTGGCAAGGTGAATCCGTCAGGCCGGCTTACGATGTCATTCCCGCAATCGGTTGGGCAGGTGCCGGTTTATTACAATCATTTCAATACAGGACGGCCGCTGAATCCAAGCAAGACGGATGAACGCTATGTCTCGAAATATATCGACTGCTCGAATGATCCGCTGCTTCCGTTCGGCTACGGATTGTCCTATACATCGTTCGCCTACAGCAATCTGGAGCTTTCCAGCAGCGAGATAACAGATGAGGAGAAGCTTGAAATCCGCATAACCGTTACGAACACAGGAGCGACAGCAGGTGTGGAAACGGTGCAGCTGTATATCCGCGACATATCCGGCGAGGTTGTTCGTCCGCTGCGCGAGCTGAAGGACTATGTGCAGATTGAGTTGGAATCAGGAGAAAGCAAGGAAATCCGCTTCCACTTAACCGAGGAGCAGCTAAGATATCACCATTCCGATCTTCGCTTGGCAAGCGATGAAGGAATGTTCCAGGTACATGTTGGATCGAACAGCCGTGATACATTGCAGGACTCTTTCCGACTCGTTCGCTGATGCTGATTTAGGAATAAAAAGATGAACGACCAAAAAGGTATAGCCTTACTAGAATAACTACTAGAACTAGATTTATAGAAACAAAAGAAGACTTGCTATGACTGGGATAGGAGGAAGGGCAGACATGACGACAATAGAGAGATCAACGCAGTCGAATTTTACGATTCAAGCCGGCGAATTGTACTTTTCGTTTTGGTCGAGCGGTGATTTGCATCAAGCAGTTAGCGGGCAGATCATGCTCAATCAGTTGGTAACGAGTCCGCTTGATGGCTCGCTCAACAATTTATATTTACGGATTCACGACGATTCGGGTATCCGTTTCTATCCGCTGCTCGGGATTCGCTCGCGAAGTGCCGTGCGGACGGAAGGAAATCAGGTAGTATGGGAAGGAGCCGTTGAGGGAGCGGCGTATAAGGTAACCTTTGCACTTATGAGAGAGGGCATTTGGTTCTGGGATGTTGCTGTACGTGGGGAGGGGATAACTGTCGATATCCTGTATGGTCAAGATCTTGGCATTGCTTCAATAGGTACGGTACGAAGCAACGAGGCGTATCTGTCGCAATATATTGATCATGCTGTCTTCGAGGATGAAGAGATCGGCTGTGTTGTCTGCTCACGCCAGAATCAACCGCAAGGCGGAGCATTCCCATATATGCAGCAGGGAGCGCTCAGCCGCGCAATTGGCTACTCGACCGACGGATTTCAATTTTTTGGATTGTCCTATAAGGAAACCAACATACCGGCGAGTGTGAGCAAACCTTGTCTTTCCAATGAAGTGTATCAGTATGAATTTGCCTATACTGCGCTGCAATCGGAGCGAGTTACGCTTCATGGGGAAGAGCGATTTGTATTTTATGGTCTGTACAGAGCAGACCATGCAGCCGCAATAACGGAACTGGAGTATCGGGACGAGGTGGGGCAGGCATGGGAAGCTTACTTGTCCGAGTCAAGTCATATAGCTGCGAACGAAAAAAATGCAGCATCGAATCCGTTAAATCCTGTCCAATTCAATGCCGATATGGCTGAACCCCTGCGGACGCTTTCGATGACAGAAGCAGAAGTAGAGGCACTTTTCCCGGAACGATATCAGGAAGAGCGCATGGATGGCAAGCTGTTGTCCTTTTTCACAGACACCTACGAGCATGTCGTGCTAAAGGAAAAGGAGCTTCTCGTCGAACGTCCGCATGGACATATCGTAATGAGCGGAAACAGCGTGAAATTGGGCGCGCAGGTCATGACGACGACTGCTTATATGTACGGCATATTCAACTCGCATGTGGTGGTTGGCAACACCAATTTCAATAAAATGATGAGCAATGCTCGCAACCCGCTGAACGTGCCAAAGACGGCGGGACAACGCGTCTATGTGCACATGAACGGAGAGTATCGGCTGCTCGCAATGCCATCCATGTTCGAGATGGGCTTCAACTACGCACGCTGGTATTACAAGACAGACGACGACATGCTGATTGTGACGAACTACACGGCAACGGATGCGCCTGAGATCCACTTGGACGTCCGCTCTGTGAGTGGAACGGCCTACAAGTATGTGGTAACCAATCAAGTGACGATGAATGTCAACGAATACGAGCTTCCAGTTCACATGAAGCAGGAAGGCGGTACGCTGATTTTCCATGCCAATAAGGAATCGCTTAGCGCTAAGGTGTGCCCGAATCTTGAATATCGCATGTGGGTGGAAGGGGCGCCAGTGACGATCGGTGATGAGACGATGCTGGCAAGCGGGATCCAATCCGGTGACGCTTCGCTTGTTGTCATGCAGCTTGATGCGACTCAGGAATGGACGTTAACGATCCACGGATTGCTGGATGGACGAGAGCGTGCAGCGAATTTGGAGCACTCCCCGACGATACGTGATATCCAAACTGAAATGGATGAATACCGTGCCTTTTTGAAAAGCTTGATGAACGAATTCCATCTTTCGTACGGAGTGGGACAGTCCGATGAACTGTTCAAGATGAATGCCTTGGCGTGGTGGTACACCCACAATATGCTCGTTCATTATGCAGTACCGCACGGACTAGAACAGTATGGCGGAGCGGCTTGGGGAACGCGGGACGTATGCCAGGGGCCGGTTGAATATTTCATGGCTACTCACAAGTACGAGCAAGTGCGGGATATTGTGAAAATGGTCTATTCCCATCAATATGAGGACGATGGAAACTGGCCGCAATGGTTTATGTTCGATGAGTATGTTACGGTGCAGCAGGAGGAGAGCCACGGAGATATTATCGTATGGCCGCTCAAAGTGCTGGGCGATTATTTGACGGCAACCGGGGATTACAGTATTTTGAAGGAAAAGGTTCCTTATACCATGAAGCAGCGTTTTAACTTCACGTCGGATAAGGCGACCATACTGGAGCACGCCATCAAGGAAATTTCTTATATTCGTAAGCATTTCCTTCACGATACGCATTTATCGTCTTATGGCGATGGAGATTGGGATGATACGCTGCAGCCGGCGAATGCGCAGTTGAAGAAATATATGATTAGTAGTTGGACCGTAGCGCTTACGTATCAAGCAATGAAGCAATTTGCTGATGTGCTGCTTGCAGCAAACGAGAAGCTGGCTGAGGAATTGCAAGAGATCGCATCTGGCATTGAACAGGACTACAAACGCTACATGCTGCACACGGAGGTCATTCCCGGCTTCATCTATATGGAAGATCCGGCGCATGCCAAGCTGATGCTGCATCCGACGGATACGGAGACAGGTATTCAATACCGGCTTCTGCCGATGACGCGCAGTATTATTGCCGAACTGGTCGATGAGAAGCAGGCACGCATTAATTATCGTTTGATTCAGGATCATCTGTCGTTCCCGGATGGTGTACGGCTAATGAATCGACCGGCTCAATATGCAGGCGGCGTCAGCACGCATTTCAAGCGGGCTGAGCAGGCTTCAAACTTCGGACGCGAGGTAGGACTGCAGTATGTGCATGCGCATATTCGCTATGTTGAAGCGATGGCGAAGCTTGGGTGTGCGGACGATGCTTGGCGCGGATTGGAGACGATTAATCCCGTTGGCATTTGTGAGGTCGTCCCTAATGCGGGGCTGCGTCAAAGCAATGCCTACTTCAGCAGTTCAGACGGGAAGTTCAATACCCGATATGAGGCGCAGGAGAATATGGACGCGCTTCGCAGCGGAGCGGTGCAGGTGAAGGGCGGATGGAGAATCTATTCCAGCGGTCCAGGAATCTATATGAATCAACTGATTGCGAATGTGCTTGGCATTCGGCAGGCTGAAGGCGATTTGGTCATTGATCCTGTACTTCCGAACACGATGAACGGGCTGCATTTTGACTACCATTTTGACGGAAGACAGGTTACCTTCATTTATCATATTGCAGGCGGTGGCGTGAGCCGCGTAGCGATAAATGGGATGCAGGTGAATGCGGAGAGGTTGAATAACCCGTATCGGCGAGGTGGCATACAGATTGCCAGTGCGGATGTGGAGCGCGAATTGAAAAGCAGTGCAAATCGGATTGAAATATGGATGTAAGGAAAGGCAAAGGCGATCTTTTCCGGATCGTCCTTTTCTCTATAATGCTACAATAGGGAAAGGACATCTGAAGAGCGTGAACGGACATCGGCACATCTCAGTAAGACAAAGCGGCATCCGAACGGATGCAACATCATAAGGAAGAAGGATTGGTTACCAAACGGAGGATTGAGGACAAGTGGTCAGTATTAAGGATATCGCCAAAAAAGCAGGAGTGTCGATTTCTACGGTATCTTATGCCCTGAACGGCAGCAGCAAGGTGACGGATGAGACAAGCTCAAGAATATTGGCTATTGCCAGAGAATTGAACTATGTACCAAATGCTGCTGCCCGCAATTTGAAAAAGAGAGAAACAAAGATCATTGGAGCCTTTTTAACGGACTTCAAGGGCGAAGTATATGGCGAATTGCTGGACGGCATGAAGAAGGTATGCAATGCGCAAGGCTATGATCTGATCGTATGCAGCGGGAAGCAGTCACACCGCATGCTGCCGGAACGAATGATAGACGGGGCCGTCATTCTCGATCAGACGTTCACGAGCGAGGAATTGCTTATGTACGCTGATCGCAACCATAAGATCGTGGTACTGGATCGGGAATTGGATCATCCGAACATTAATCAGGTGCTGTTGGACAACAAGGCGGGTGCGACCTTGGCGACGGAATATTTGGTGGAGCAGGGGCACCAGAAGATTTATATTGTGACAGGCCCGCCCGGATCGTTTGATTCCGAGCAGCGGATGAAGGCCGTGAAGCTCGTGTCGGATCGAGCAGCGAATGTGGAGTGGATTGAAATCGTCGGCGATTTCAACAAAAGCGGCGGTGAGAGGGCTGCTGAGCAAATCTTGCAGGAGTACAACAGGCCGGCTGCTGTATTCTGCTTAAACGATGAAATGGCGGTGGGGCTGTGCAATCGTATTTCGGATACAGAACTTCGTATCGGCGAGCATATTCATGTCGTCGGGTTCGACAATATTGAGCTGACTCGTTATATGCAGCCGCGCCTCGCAACCATCGATTATTCTAAACATAAGTGGGGCGCGCTCGCATGTGAACAACTGCTAAAAATGATTGCTGATGAGAAGGTCGAGCATGAACGCGTCTACGTTACCCTTGTTAAGGGGGAATCCGTAGGCAAAGCATAAAAGAATGAGCCCTATTATGCCTCTCTGTCTATGAGAATCGTTCGACATCCATGTCAATCAACTGCAAAACGTTTGGATTGCTCCTTGATGGCGAACTCAAATACTGCTATCATTATCGATAAAATATCGCTAGCAGAAGACGTTCGGATCATTTCATGGGCGCCTATGAACA
Source organism: Paenibacillus sp. S-12 (assembly GCF_030363895.1). Taxonomy (NCBI): domain Bacteria; kingdom Bacillati; phylum Bacillota; class Bacilli; order Caryophanales; family Paenibacillaceae; genus Paenibacillus; species Paenibacillus sp. S-12. The sequence goes on along the minus strand of NZ_JASIUF010000016.1, from coordinate 120,449 downwards.
TGCTAGTCATGGAGACAAAGGTGGGAGAAACCGATGGGACAACATCGCGCGTACAATTTTAATGCAGGGCCGGCTGCGCTGCCGCTGGCTGTATTGGAGCGGGCACAAGCCGAATTCGTGGATTTTCAAGAGCAAGGCATGTCCATTATGGAAATGTCGCACCGCGGAGCGGTATATGAACAGGTTCACAATGAAGCGAAACAATTGCTGAAAGAGCTGCTGGGCATTCCTTCTGGGTACGATGTATTGTTCCTGCAGGGCGGAGCAAGCACGCAATTCGCGATGGTGCCGATGAATTTGCTCTCTGAAGGTAAAGTAGGCGCATATGTACATACCGGAAGCTGGGCGGAAAAAGCAATTAAAGAAGCCGAGCTGATTGGTGCAACTCGCGTTATTGCTTCGACAGAAGCGGATCGCTTTATGCGCGTTCCGGCGCCTGAAGAGGTTGTTGTACCGGAGGATGCGGCCTACGTGCATATTACTTCGAATGAAACGATTGGCGGAACGCAGTATTCAGCCTATCCAGACAGCGGGTCTGTACCGCTTATTGCGGATATGTCCAGTGATATTCTGTGCCGTCCAGTAGATGTATCCAAGTTCGGTATGATCTACGCAGGCGCTCAGAAGAATCTGGGACCGTCCGGAGTTACCGTTGTCATTGCGAAAGAAGACCTGATCGCGAGCAGCCCGAAGACGATTCCATCCATGCTTCGATACAGCACGCATTATAAAAATAATTCCTTGTACAATACACCACCTTCCTTCTCCATCTACATGGTCAATTTGGTGCTGCAATGGCTGAAGGAGCGCGGCGGCCTTGAACAGGTTGAACGCGATAACCTTGCTAAGGCAGAGCTCTTGTACAGCACGATTGATGCTAGCGGAGATTTCTATCGCGGCTGCGCGGAGCGCGGAAGCCGCTCCCTCATGAACGTGACTTTCCGCTTGGCGGACGAAGAGCTTGAGAAGGCATTCATTAAGCAAGCTGGCGAAGCAGGATTCGTAGGTCTGAAAGGACACCGCAGCGTTGGCGGGCTTCGCGCTTCCATCTATAATGCGGTGCCATACGAGAGTTGTGAGGCGCTTGCGCAGTTCATGAAGCACTTCCAACAACGCAACGGCTAAAGGGGAAAGTGAAATCATTGTTCTTATAAGTAACAACGAGTTAGTGGGAAGTTGCTCCTGCTAACTCGTTTTTTTGTATGCCTATATAGAGCGCAAATTGTAGTTATAACACTTTTTTGAAATGGTACTCCATTTCCCCGGCCAGAGCTTGAGCGGTATCTCCGGTTTCTCTGAAATCATGAATATAGATTTGTTCAAATGATCCAAAGTCTACTTGCTTATAAAATTCAAAACACGGGAATCCATCATGGCTGCCCTCAACTTCAACGGCACCATTTTCTGTAACTCGTATGCGTAATAAATAATCAACAGGAGGCGCAAGTGCTAGTAATGGATTACTGGCACTTGCACACATTTGAAACATGACTTCATTAGAGCCCCAACGAATATGGGTACACAAAATGCCCTCTGTACTGGCTTTGCCGGTTCTTTTATTCACAGAACCATCTGGCTGAGTCACTTTTTCTGTTGTGATTCCAGTATTCGAATAGGAGAACACTTCCTTTTTATAAAAATCAACAACAACTTCTTGCTCAACTCTGGAACGCATTGCGTTTACGGCATAAGGTGTAAATTCGCGGGTGTCGCCTTCGTATTGAATGATATTTCCCGTATCCGACTCTTGCTTCGGCTCCGTCCAAGACATAGGTATAAAAATACTTGCTCGAATTTTGACAATGTTCGCCATAGCAACCTCCATGGTCTGTAATTGTGTTCGTTCATTCATAATAGCCCAATGCGCTGATTATGCAGGGACAACATATAAAAACCCCGCCTGCTCGGGGAAACAGGCGGGGTTATATCGGAAATGAGGAATAAGTTAGGCTAAGTGACGCTTTGTCGGTTCTGTAAGCTTGTAGCCTACATTACGAATCGTCATGATATATTCAGGGCTGCGTGCGTTTTTCTCCAGCTTATCGCGCAGGTGGCTAATATGCACATCGACGATGCGTGTATCGCCGAGGAAGTGATAGTCCCATACGCCGTGCAGCAGCTGTTGGCGGCTCAATACCTTGCCACGATGACGGCATAGGAAGACGAGCAGTTCGAACTCCTTCGGAGTTAACTCTACATCCCGGCCTTCCAGCTTCACTTCACGCTGATCCGCCATGACGTGCAGACTGCCGATTTGGTACACCTGTCCTTCATCTACAAGAGGGAGGGAACGGATGCGGCGCATGACAGCCTGAATGCGGGAGATGAGCTCCTGCGGGGAGAACGGCTTCGTCATATAATCGTCAGCGCCATTATCTAATCCATCAATTTTGTCACCTATTTCCTGCATCGCTGTCAGCATAATAACAGGCACCATATTGTTCGCCACGCGCAGCTTGCGGCATACTTCCAATCCATCGCTCTTCGGCAGCATGCGGTCAAGGATAATCAAATCTGGACGGAAAGTGGATAGAACATCAAATACAGCTTCCCCATCATAGACACACAGAACGTCATAGCCAGCCAGCTTCAAATTATATTCAATGAGGGTAGAGATTGAAGGTTCGTCATCGACAACTAAAATTTTGGATTTCAAAATAGTCCCTCCCACAATTCATTTAGTAAGTAATCGGTTGAACGAATTCCTGCATTCGATATCGTACGCCAAATTGTTTACCGATCGAATGTCATATACCAACATTATGAAGGATATTCGTCAGCGGCATATTAAGCAAACGTAAACTGGGTGTAAAAAATAGAGGAACCGATGCTCGGTTCCTCTTCAACATTGCGGATGTATTTCATGCGATCAATGGAGTTTCAATGGATTAATACTCACGTGACGTAGAAAAGCAGCTTAGGCACTTACTTGCTGTTTCGCTTTCTCGTCCTGCTGCTTATGGAAGAACGGCCACCAGTTGGCAGAACCGAACGTCTTGACCATGACGGGTACGAAGAACGGCAGGATGAGGAACGTATACAGTGTAAGTCCGGATAATACGACGGTTGCAATTTGCATCATGGACAGTACGCCTGATGGATAGAAGGAAGCAAATGTTCCTCCTAAGATGATTACGGCAGAAATAATAACCGTCCCCATATTTTTCATCGCGTATAGGATTGCATCCTTCACATCCAGATGCTTATTCTCATTGAAGCGTTCCATCAAGAAGATGCTGTAATCGACGCCAAGTGCCATCAGCATAACAAAGCCGAAGAATGGAGCTGCCCATGTAACCCCGGAGTAATCCAGCATCTTCGTAAAGATCACTTCCGTAATTCCCATCGAAGTGAAGAAGGTAAGTAGCAAGGATGCTACGATATACAGCGGCATAATGATGGATCGGAACAGGACAATCAGGATGAGTAATATACCGATGATCATGTACGTTACGGTTCTCATATAATCTTCACCAGACATTTGCTTCAAGTCGGCAAACGTGCTCGATACACCGCCAACTGCGATCGTCGCCTTTTCCAAGGAAGTTCCCTTCACGCTGCGATCTACAGCTGCTTTCACAGCGTCGATTCGATCAATAGCCGGGGTTCCATATGGATTATCAGCAAAGATGACGTCTAAGGTCATTACACTGTGATCCTCGGATAAGTACATATCGAGCGCCTTGCGGAAGGCGTCATTCGATAATACCTCATCAGGGACGAACCAGCCGCCAAGCTCTTTATCGGGCGCTGTACTTACATTTTGCAAATATCCCTGAGCAGAGTTAAGCCCATCCGATACTTGCGTCAATCCATCGGCTCCATCCTTCAAGCCGGTCGTCAGCTTGCCAATCTGATCCGATAATTGCGAGAAGCCGTCTCCGATCTGTTTTTGGCCAGCTTGAAGTTTATCAAGTCCTGTTATGATGCCAGGTACTTTGCTAATGATTTGGCCTTGGCCATTGGCTGCCTGCTTCAGACCTGACTCTAGCTGCGAGATGCCTGCAATGAGCTGATCGAACCCTGATGCCAGCGCCTTCTGGCCGGTAGTGGCTTGCTCGTAGCCTTGGTTCGCCTGAGCCATGCCTCCGTTTACTTTCGCTAATGTAGATTGCATCTGTCCAAGAGCGCCGGATAATTGGGCTGCCCCTTGCCCAGCAGCGGTTACGGTACCGCGAATTGTCATATAATCAGCGTCTTTCAACAAATCCGGGAAGCGTTCCTCCAAGCTTGCGAATCGGCCCGTTAACGATTGCAGCGACTCGGTCAATTCGCTGAACTGTGTATTCATTTGGCCAACGCCGCTTGTTATTTCAGTAAGACCTTGCCCAATCTGCTTATAGGTATCGAGCAGCTTCTGATGCGCTTGGGCCAGCTTTTGCGCACTCTCCTTGGCCTGCTTCAGACCTTGCTGCAGTTGGCCGGCACCGGCAGAACCATCGCGAATGCCGGATTCAATGCGGCTAAGTCCGTCATTCAACTGCTTGATTCCGGATTTCAGTTCTTGTGTTCCCGTGGTAAGCTGTGCTGCTCCGCTAGCTGCCTCTTTGAGCTTAGGCTCGTTTTTGCTTAATTCGTTGCTTGCTTCGGACAATCCATCTTTAATTTTGGATAATCCGTCATTTCCCTTGGACAGGCCGCTGTCAAGTGTCTTGACCTGTTCGGTAATTTGGAAGTCCTTGATTTCATCGCCTGCAGGTCGGCTAAGGCTGCGAACGCCCGATACACCATCTACCTTAATTAGCTCTCGGCTCATTTTCTCGGCTACGGCCATATATTCGCCCACCTGAAGCGGGGAATAGCTCTTGATGACGACTTGGGTCGGCATGGATTCGCCAGGCTCGAAGCTGTCTGCAATAATATTAAAGGCTTTGACGGAATCGTATTTATCTCCGATTTCCTCCAAGCTGTTAAACGATACTTCACCTTTATAGGATATTAGGAACGGAACAGTGACGGCTGCAACCACGAGCATCGCTGCCAGCGGTCGGCGCAGTGAGAATGAGCCAATGGCACCCCACGAACAGCTTTCTTTATGCTCAATCGATTTCTTCGCTGGCCAGAACAGCTTCTTGCCGAGCACGGCCATGAAGAACGGTACGACCGTTACTAACGCGAGCAGCATGATCGCAATTCCAATGGCAACTGCAACGGCAGAACGATACAAATTGAATTCGGAAAATCCAATCACGGAAAAACCGACAAGTACGGCGATTCCGGAGAAGAGGACTGTTTTGCCGGCAGTACGGTACGTGGCGGCAATCGCATCCCATAGATCGTCGTGCTTAGCGAGCTCTTCCTTATACCGACTGAGGAGCAGGATGCAGTAATCCGTTCCAATTCCGAATAAGACAGCCACCATAAAGATTTGCGTGAACGTCGATAACGGGAATTGGGTGCTTTCGACAAGAAATGCGACAATGGATTGTGAAATGATATAGCTCAGACCGACTGTTAGCAGCGGAATGAAGGCTGCGACGATTGAGCGGAAGACGAAAAATAGGATGGCTAGAATGAATACAACGGTAATCAGTTCCGACTTCTTCAAGCCCTCTTGTGAGCTGACGAGTTGGTCATTTTCAATCAGCTTTTGACCTGTAATGTAGTGCTCAACAGAAGTAGAAGCGAGTTCTTTATTGATTTGATCACGAATCTCTACGGGATTCGCTGTCTCGGTGCTGACTAATAGGGAGGTGAGTACAGTTTTGTTGTCTTTGGAAATTAATTTAGCCTTTAATTCCGACTGTCCGTATGGTTCGAGCATGGAGACGATATGAAGGCTGTTTTTGTTTTGATTGAGCTGTTGAATAGCTTGCTGAATGTCTTTGGTGTCCTTATCAGTCATTCCATTTGGATTATGGAAGACCAGTGCCATACTCGTTTCATGCACATTGCCTTTCGCATTGGACACTTCATCCATGATGCGGATCGCTTCTGCAGAGGAGTAGCCGTCAGGTACGCCAATCGTACCATGCTCCTTCACGAGCTCACTAAGCGACGGTGCTGCTATTGCAAGAATAACAGCAACCGCAATCCAGGCTGCCAATACAGCCCATTTTGCTCTCAGTATCATTCTCATTTTTGATTCTTCCCTTCTTTCATCAAGCGGGCGAGCTTCTCGTACGCTCCGATGAAGGCTTCAACTTCCGTTTCGCTGAAATGAATCAGATAAGAGGCGACAATATCCTGCACCTTTTTGTCCGCATGCTCTAATACAGTTCGTCCTTCCTCCGTTAAGGACAGTACGATTACACGCCGATCCTCCTCAGCAGGCGTCCGTTCAACGTATCCGCGATCGACAAGTCGATTAATAATGGCAGTAATAGAGCTCTTTACGACCTTGAATACTTCAGCCAGATCGGTGGAGGTGCATTGGCCTCGCTGATGGAGTACACACATGATCTGGTATTGGTCGATCGTTAGATGATCTGGAATCGCCTCTCCAATCTCATTAAATAAATGCTTTATTACAGTAAATTCTGCAGCAATATACCGTTCAATAATGGTTTTGGCATCTCGATTCATGAAAATAACTCCCTTGTCATTTATTATGGTTCGATAGTCGAACCATTCGATTGTAGAACTATAATAATTCATGCTAAATTCAGTGTCAATTCGATCGATGTAAATATTGTGTAAAGATAACTTCGATCCTGATGCGATGGAAGAGGAAGCAAAGCAATAGGCTTGCCTTCTTGGTGTATAATAAAACAATGAAATGTGAGGTGAACATCAGATGGCATTCAACATCGTATTAGTTGAACCAGAAATACCAGCAAACACAGGAAATATTGCGCGTACTTGCGCTGCAACGGGCACCCATCTGCACTTGGTTCGTCCACTCGGGTTCCGAACGGATGATGCAACCTTGAAGCGTGCGGGGCTCGATTATTGGTATGCAGTTACGATTCATTACTATGATTCGTTCCAGGAGCTGCAGGAGAAATATAAGGATGGACGTTTCTTCTACGCGACGAAAAAAGCAGATAACTGCTACAGTGACTTTTCCTTCCAGGATGGGGACTTTTTCGTGTTCGGCAAAGAAACGAAAGGACTTCCTCCGGAAATAATTGATGCGAATCCAGAGACATGCATGCGCATGCCAATGACAGACAAGGTTCGATCGCTCAACTTGTCTAATGCGGCGGCAATTGTCGTGTATGAAGCACTGCGTCAGGCAGACTTCATGAATTTGAGGTAATTAGCACCTAATTACAAGAATTGAATAAAAACGAATTGAATTGACAAATTTCAGCAGGATTTTGGATCGGAGCATCGAAGTAGTAGGGGCAGTAGTTTCGAGGGTAAACAAGAGAGAAGAGTATATACAAGAGAGGTGGAACTGATGAAACCTGCCGGTGTTGTCCGTAAAGTCGATCAATTGGGACGCATTGTACTGCCTAAGTCGCTTAGGAAGCGTTACCAGATGAACGAGGGGGATCCTGTTGAAATTTTAGTTCAAGGAGATCATATTATTCTCGAGCGCTATCGTCCGAAGTGCGTATTCTGCGGTTCAATGGACGGGGTAGCGGATTTTAAGGATCGTTACATATGCACGCAATGCATGCACGAAATGACCCACTTGGCAAGATAGAGAGAAACATGGAAGCGAAGCATCACATTCGGTGGTGCTTCTTTTTTATGGGTTATTTCTATTGTACAAAGATGCTCATGCGTTCACATGTCGGAAGCTTGTCCGCAGGAGTAGAGCATATGGTGAAAAAGCCAAGGATAGGGAATTCCCTATCCTTGACATTATGGCTTCCGTTCTGAGCCTTGTTCTATGCAAGTGCAGTAGATTGGCATGCTAGCAGATCAACATGCAGAATATCATTCGTTACAGGGTGACGTTGTATCTCTTGAACCTGTGCCGTAATTGGATTTGCCCCATCAATACTCAACTCCAGCTGGTTGTGAGCCGCATCTCTAACCCATAGGGCGAACGCTTTGGCATCCATGTGAAGGTTCACACTGGCTTGTTGTTGAAGGAGAACGCATGGAATTCTCCCTTCAGAGCGAAGCTGCCGGACTTCGCTTCGTTTTTCAATATTCCGTGTCACTGCTTGAAACTGCTGCATCATCTTTTATACTCTCCCTTATCGCAATTTGTGAGGGCAGCTATGGTTCGTGCTTCCCAGCAGGAACGCTAGCTGTCCGATAAACAACCAATATACAGCTTCTTTGCTCGGAGATATCGCGATTCAAGCGATACCCAGCCGAGTATTTAATCTCAATCACCTGCTCTTCCAGCAGCGTGGCCAAAAAATCATTAGCCTTCTCTTCTGCTGTTGCAGCACTTACATCCACAAACTCTTTAACCTGGATCATTGCATCATTCCTTTCTTCTGCAGACCATTAAATGTAAAAAACCTTACATATGCACGAAGGCACCTCGCCCCATCGGGGGCGAAATGCCTCGTTATTCCTACTGTATCAAGATAGGTAACGGGTGTCAATCGAACCTGATGTATCCAGATTTAGAAATCGTACATAAAGTCTCATCTTACATAAAGCATTCCAAGAATAAAGCATAAAAAAAGAAGCCTTCCGGATTCGGAAAGCCTCTTCTTCTTACAAGCCGCTCGTCTTATCCTCATTGTAGCCAGCAGTCAGCATAGCCGTAATGAACATGGCGAATACGAGCATAATAATCCAAAATGTTACGGACATGATATGCACACCCCCAATGGATGCTTTTATTATACCCAAAACATACCAAAATGAAAATATGAAAAGCAGGTTGTTGCGCAAGTTGTCACTTAAAGAATAAGAAATGAGTAGGAAGAGAGCGCATCTCACCATCAGATGGCGTATTCACAACCCGGCCATTGAACACAAGTGTCGATGATCCGCCGCCATCCAGGTTGTATGCATCCCTGATACCAAGATTGGCCAGCTTCCGCTGTAATTCTTCCAAGGTTGCTCCTGAACTTCCGCTTTCATTATATCCGTCCACAACTAAAATGAGCAGTTGATCATCCTTGTAATTGCCGATAACCGTGCGCGGGGCCCGTGCAGGAGATGTCTTCCACTTATCAGGGATCGTGAGACTTGCACCATTTTTGAGCAAGGCAGGAACGAACGTTGCCCCATACTTTGGCTGGAGCTTGTCCAATTCTTCCTTCTGATAAAATTTTCCCCCGATCAATCGAGAGTTAACATCCATCCCAACGAAGGACAAATTTTTGAAGCTCGGCTCAAAGGAAGAGATATACTTGCCATTCATGACGGTGGTTCCGAGCGGATAACGCTTGCCTTTGCTTTCTGCATAACCGCCAGCATTAATGCCAGCAACCGCGTTATAGCGCTTCACGGCCTGCATGGTTGTCTCCGAGCCGCCATATTCATCATGGCCAAGTGTCATTCGCATCGCTTTAGGATCCTTCAACTTGACCTTCATTGCATATCCGCGATAGGTTGGCTGATTAATGATATATAGCTCCGCACGCAGCTTCTCACTGTCGATGCGTTCCTGAGGAGTGCCCAGCCGAGCTGTAATCCGTTGATCATAGATTCGCTCCGGACGCTTAGCCTGTTGGCTTGCCGTTAGGACGATGTCATTCATCGTGGTCGTCGTTTGCTTATACAAGGTAGAAATATGACGCACGGATTCAACGGTGTGGACAGCTATCTCCTTAGCCTTATCTAATTGTGAGGATACTCGGGACTGCTTTTCATTGAATGATGCCGGCTCAGCAAGCGGCGCAGTCTCTAATTGAAGCGACACACTTTGCGAAGAAATCAGCATCCATATCATCATGCCAAGAAAGGGTGCGGTAATCATCATGAACATTCGGTTGACTACTTTAACTTGCAACTTCATAAAAACCGCCTCGCTTGTTATTTCAACAAATCCATCTTCTTCTGCAGCGCTGCCAGCTGCTTTTTCACTTCGTTCAATTGAGTATACAGCTTGTTGCTGTTGTCTGTTTTGTTCGAAGTATTATCTTTCGTAAACGTAAGTAGTTCATTGAACGATTGAACTTTGCTTTGCATGGCGTCCATCTTCTTATTTAACTCGCCAAGCTGCTTTTCATAGTCTAATTTGACTTGCTGCAGCTGGGCTTGGGTTTGCACTTGGAGTTCCTGAAGCATCGATTTCTTCATATGGGTGCTGTAGAAGTAGGTAGCAGTTACTCCAATGCCGATCATAATGACCCAGAAAAGGAGAAACCATTTGGCGCTAGCTCCGCTCGTCTTCGTTCGGGAGCGACGTGCACTGTCGCGTTCTGTCTGTGCTGTTGGTTGCATTGAATCACCTCGAAAGAAGTCGAATGGTAAGATAAAAACAATACTCATTCTAGCATGAATTCTATCATTTTTGGTGGTGAAAATGCAAAATTCATACAAATCCTGCATTGAAGTTACAGGAGGGGTTCGATAGAATAAAGGAGGGTTTATGATGAAAAATGTCGATAAATGATACTTCCGTCAGGGGTAAAGAAAAGGGATGGAAAAAATAGATATCATATCAAAATACTTGAAAACGTTTACAAAAATAGGATTAATTGTATTACTTCTATTACAATGCTGGTTTGTTTTTATTACGGTTCGATATCCGTACCTAGGGCTTCGCGTAGAGATTGAGCAGGGAGAATGGAAGATTGCTGAATTTTCCAATGGCCAATTTGCGAAGCGTCAGCAACTAGAGGTTGGAGATCGCATCGTAAGCATTAACGGCAAGCCGCCGCAAGAGCATCCGACCGTACGTCGATGGCACACCGTTGAACAAGCTGAATATATCGTTATCGATCATCTTGGGCATAGCAGGTTAATCGATATGGCGAATGAACCGCGCCATCCATTTTCCGGTGTGCTGCCTTTCGCAAGTGAATTCATTTTTATTGTGCTTGCAGGATACATATGGTGGAAGAAACGTTCTGCTTTATCCATGAGGATGCTGTGCTGCTTGCTGCTCATTATGATCATCATTTATATGAGTATGGGGGCTACCTTCCGTGGAGATCTGATTGGGCAAATCATTATTTGGTCTGCTGTTGCCTTAATGCCGATCGTACTACTGCACTTCATTGCACAATTTTTCTATGAGAAGGCTGGGATTACATACTCGCGTCGAGGCATTTATTTGTTCTATGGAATCGTCGGCATGTATTTCGTATTGAAATCAACATTCTTGTTGACCGATTATGTGTATGATGTATATCAAATCGATAATTTTGTTGCAGATTGGCTCTTTTTGAGCGGTGTCGCTTACAACTTCTATTGGGTTGCGTCGACCTATTATCGCAATCGTCAAGGTTCCCCTCATATTGCAGCGGTCATTCGTTATGTATGGATATGGATGGGGATTGCGTTTGCACCAATTCTTTTATTGACCTATGTTCCAATGCTGTTCCGGCAGGATCCGCTTGTATCGCCGCTGCTGACGGGGTGGTTCACGCTGCTGATGCCGTTAAGCTTTGTGTACTTGAATCAGTTCCATAAATTATCCGACCTCGAGATCGTAATCAAACGTGTAGTGGCGCTTGTCCTTATTGCGATGGTTCCTGGAGCGCTCGTGGTTGGACTAAATGCGATCATTTTCGTTGAATCGCATACGATTGTACAGCATGTGTTCAGCTTTGGTTTTATTGTTATTTTACTGTCTGTAGTGTTGTACAGCTTCCCTTACTTCAATCGGAAGCTCACGACAGCGATTTTTCCTAGCGATGAGCGGCTGAAGGAGTCTCTGCAATTGATTACGGGTCAATTAACGGCACTTGATACGATGCAGGAATGGGGGAAGGCTATCCTTTATTCCATTATTCAAAATTTGAACGTTCGAGGAGCGGCGCTCGTCATCAAAAACCCTCACAATGATGTGGAACTCTATATTGATGGTGCACTGGATGCAACGGAAGTGGAGCGTCGGGTTCGCTCGGGTCAATTTTCTTCGGAATCGGCTTATTGGTTCGAGGTTGAGCGGCATGATGTGTATATTGCTTATTTGGTAGTCGCACATCGTGAAGATGGGTCAGAGCTGAACATGGAAGAGCAAGAGTGGATTCGCCAATTGATCCGCTATATGAATATCGGCATGAAAAAAGTAATGATGATTCATATGCTGAATACGCAAATCGAACAATTAAAGCAGGAAACCGAGCGGCAGCCTGTGACCCTCCAGTCCTTAACAACAGGACCATGGGTAATCGAGAAAATGTTTGGTTCCATAGAGAAGGATAAAGGGAAGCTGTCTAACATGCTGCAGCATACCGTTATGCGACGTTTGCATGATATTGGGATTCAGCTTGATGCGATCCGAATGAGCACGGAAGCGGATGATGCACGGCAGCAGGCAGTCGAAATTGAAAAGCAGCTGACCGATGTAAATATGAAGCTGCGGCATACCTGCTTGGCACTCGATCCTCAGCTTATGCACACGGCGGGATTCGCCAATGCGGTACGGCAATTTATCGAAGGAGAATGTTCAGAGTGGGCGGAACGGGTGCAGTTCCAGGTTGATCCTGAAGCAGGGATAGACGCACTGTACCCCGTTATGAAGCTCCATGTATTCCGGATGGTGCAGGAGCTGCTGTATAATTCTTTTTACCATGCTTATGCACGCTCGATTGAGCTTCAATTGTACAAGGTAGATGGGCAAATTGTTATTTTGTATGAAGATGATGGAGTCGGCTTTGAAGCGGCAACTGTGTTCAATGAGCGTGCCAAGGTGCGGGGGCTGAAGCTTCTCCGTGCACGTGTATTGCTGGTAAATGGCAGTATGACATGGAAGGCTTCCCCTGGAGAGGGTGTCTGCATTATTATTTCGATTCCATTCCGAACGATAAATGGTTTGCTTCACAGTGGAGAGCCGACTGTTTAGAATGGGTGGATATACCAGAAAAAAACATATTCGTGTTGATCGCATAAGGAGTGCCTAATCATCTTATTTATAGTGGTAGGGCACTCCTTATTATTCGAAATGAGTTACGTATGATGGCAAGTTAAATGTTACAGTAGCAAGCATACAGGCATACAAGAATACAAGCATGGAAGGAGATAATGCACGAAAGTTTGCTGTTCCTTAATCGATAGCTAACTAACATGTATTGGGGCATAGATTTCGCTTTCGCTTAAACATATAATTGAAGTAGTGAAACAGCCTGTACGGGTGCTTACACAATGAGAACGATCACTATATAATGTAATTATGATGCCGGATACGCTTACACAGGTGACAAGATTGTGATGACTGCAAATCATACTGACCGTTGCATTAATAATGCGTTGGGTGTATCATTTTTGGAAATAGGAAGGGATGATACGTTATGCAATATAATTTTTCTGCTCGTGTGCGCTCTGTAGAGAGTTCGGTAGTACGCGATATACTTAAACTGACACAAGGCAAGTCGATAATCTCATTTGCTGGTGGATTGCCTGCAGACGAATTGTTCCCGATCGATGCGATTCGTGAAGCTTCTGGGCGTGTATTTAGCCAAGGTCCCCAAGCCTTGCAGTACGGATTGACTGAAGGGGCCGTTGTGCTGCGCGAGAGACTGGCAGCTCGTATGAAGGTGAATCGTGGCATTCAAGCAGAAGTGGATGAGATTCTAGTTACATCAGGCTCTCAGCAAGCGATAGATTTATTCGCAAGAGCGTTGTTGGATCCAGGTGATGTTGTTCTGGTGGAGAACCCAACATATCTTGCATGCCTGCAGGTGCTTGGTTCCTATAATGCCCGCATCATTCCGGTGGAAAGCGATAGCAACGGCATGGTGCCAGAAGATTTGGCTGCTAAGCTGAAAGAGCACAATCCGAAGTTTGTCTATATCGTACCAACGTTCAGCAACCCAACAGGGCGGGTATGGAGCTTGGAACGCAGACAAGCGCTGTTGAATCTGTGCCTTGAGCACGAGGTTCTCGTATTGGAAGATGATCCGTATGGCGACTTGAAGTTTACAGACAATAACGTACCGAATATTGCTTCCTTAGAAGGCAAACCGGAGGAGCGAATCGTTGCATATACGAGCACATTCAGTAAAACGGTTGCCCCAGGTCTGCGTACAGGATGGATCGTTGCTGACAAGCAGGTGATTCGCATGATGGCAAGAGCGAAGCAATCTGCGGATCTTCACTCCAGTGTCCTGGATCAGCTGATCCTAGGCGAGATGCTTCTTCCTGAAGTGTTTGATCTGGATGGACATATTCGCAAGCTGTCTGGAGTATATAAGGAACGCATGGAAACAATGGCGTCCGAGCTGCAGCAAGAAATGTGGAAAGACGCGAAATGGAATACTCCGCAAGGTGGCATGTTCTTCTGGGTAGAGCTTCCAGAAGGTTTGGACGCGCAAGCATTGTTGAAGGTTGCAGTAGAGAAGGGTGTTGCGTTTGTTCCGGGAACTTCCTTCTACGCTGGGGAGCCAAATCGCAATACGATGCGTCTCAACTATTCATTTGCGGAGCCTAGCGTAATTCGTACCGGTATGGAGCGCCTGACAGATGCTGCATCCGAATTCCTTGGCCGCTATTCTGGTGTATAAGTCAGTATACTGAAAATTGAATCTTTCGCAGTTGCACAGAAGTGCAGGTGGAAGCGATGGAATAGATAAAAACAAGCATCCCTTTTGAGGTGCTTGTTTTTTTATGGAGTCAGGATAGCGGCTATTTGATACAGAAAGTAAGTGGAATAGGATACTGTCATCAGAATTTGCAACTGTTTTTGATTCTGTTTCTATTTCTGCTCCTGTCCTCGCCCCTTTTCTCTCTTCCGCTGCTTTGGTACACTCTCCCCTTCGCTCAGTTACTGTGGATCGTTGCTGCGATTCCGAATCGTTGTTCTGCGAATTGATCTACTGAGAATTGCTGTTCTGCGAATCGTTGTTGTTCGAATTGATGTATTGCGAATTGATGTATTACGAATCGTTGTTCTGTAATCACTGTTCTGCGAATCGTTGTTGTTCGAATTGATTTACTGTGAATTGCTGTTCTGTAATCGCCGTACTTCGAATTGTTGTACTTCGAATCGTTGTCCCGCAATCGTCGTACCACAAGTCAACTGACCCATGGGGATAGTGGAACAAAGGGAGGAAAGGACTACATACGTGCTGAAATCATCCATTTATCTTATTACTGAGATAGTCCGGGCAGCTTCGCGATAATGTTCGCATACTGCGTGACGGCCGTTGTCCCTTCAGGTGTAAGTGTGTAAATACCACGGCTTTGGCGCTCGAACCAACCGTAATAGTTTCGTTGCAGTATGCTCGCCGCATCACCAACTCCCGCTCTGCTGCGCACAACAGCAGCTCGAAGAGGGCCCTCCTGCAAGACATTCGCCACGCGCAGTGCCTTCTCGCGATAGGCCGTAACGAGTGGCTGCTTCGTCGTACCGCCAACATTATAGTCACCGCTCCGCGCATGGAATTCACGAACGAGCCGGGATGTTCTGGCCTTGACCGTTTTAACTGGTTTAGGCTTATATAAGCTCCCTTGCTCTGTGCTTGTCCAGCCAGGAGGATGGCATATAGCCTCTACAAATGGTGCCTTGCGTTTGTAGAAGGTGACGAGAAGGAAGCCTATCCCAAGGCGTTCGCACAACTGACGAAGTCCATGAATAGAGTGGCTGCTTCGGGTTGCTTTTTTTTTGGCAACAGCAACGTATACTGTCGAGGACAATTTCATTCGATCTAAGGCCTGCAGCAGCAGTGTAACATTAAAGGAAGATTTCAGTTCTATAATAATGGGCTCTGCTTCTGGTGCACCTGGGCGGATGGCAACCATATCGCAATGGCGAACCTCGCCGCGAACTTGATATCCAATCGCTTCGAAGTATGCCTTTATAGGGGCATACAGCTCTGATTCCTTGCGGATTGCCCTCGAAAGCTCTGCTTGCTGCTCCTGTTGCTCAAGCCGCCCAGACGACAATGGTTGATTGATGATTAGCTCTGCACTTGACGCTTCGGTCTGCAGATTCTCAGATTTTTTTGCTCTACCGATTCGAGTAGTTGATGCTGTTGATTTGCCCATACCCAAGATATACTCCTTTCCCGATGAAAAAAAGGGGAGCTAAACATCATTATGACTCCTCCTCCCCCTAATTTCCTACTGCTCATTGCTCCATTATATCACGCTCGAGATCTACCTGAGGTTCGGAAGTATATGCAGTAAATTTTCGTGATATTCATAGGCTTGTTCCGCATAGTTATGTAGTACACTAATTTTTTCTCTAAAGTGAGACAGACGCAAAGCGGCGATAATGGCTGAGTTGCAAATCGGGAGCAATGGAGGTTTAAAGGGATGGACATATTCAAACGGATTTCAGAACATCGCGCCGAAAGTGAACAATTGGCCTGGACCGGAACATTCAAACAATATGTCGAGATGCTGCGTCGTGACCCCGCTCCGGCGATGACGGCACATGCGCGCGTGTATGAAATGATTGCGTCGTATGGTGTGGAAGAGGTTAACGGGCAGAAGAGATATAAGTTTTTCGATAAAGAGATTTTCGGTCTCGACCGTGCCATTGAGAAACTGGTGGAAGAATATTTCCACTCAGCTGCCAAGCGGCTTGATGTGCGGAAGCGGATATTGCTCTTGATGGGGCCTGTTAGCGGAGGGAAATCAACGTTGGTCACGATGCTGAAGAGAGGCATGGAGCAGTTCTCCCGAACCGAGCGGGGAGCTATTTATGCAATTAAGGGCTGCCCTATGCATGAAGAGCCGCTGCACTTGATACCGAATGAGCTTCGATCTGAGGTGGAGCGTGAACTGGGCGTCCGCATTGAAGGGAATCTTTGCCCGTCGTGCCAACTGAAATTAAAAACGGAATATGACAACGACATCGAGCAAGTGCTGGTGGAGCGGGTAATTGTATCCGAGGAGAATCGGATCGGGATCGGAACGTTCAGTCCATCAGATCCAAAGTCGCAGGATATAGCGGATTTGACCGGGAGTATTGACTTCTCCACGATAACGGAATACGGTTCCGAATCCGATCCGAGAGCATATCGGTTCGATGGAGAACTGAACAAGGCGAATCGTGGGCTGATGGAATTCCAGGAGATGTTGAAGTGTGATGAGAAGTTTCTATGGAATTTGCTGTCACTTACACAAGAGGGAAATTTTAAGGCAGGGAGATTTGCGTTAATTTCGGCGGACGAACTCATTATCGCACACACGAATGAGGCCGAGTATAAAGGTTTTATCGCCAATAAGAAAAATGAGGCGCTGCAATCTCGTATGATTGTCATGCCGATTCCGTATAACTTGAAGGTATCGCAGGAAGAGCGTATCTATTCCAAGCTGATCGGTCAGAGCGACATGGGGCATGTTCATATAGCACCTCATGCCTTGAAGGCAGCCGCCATTTTCTCTATTTTGACCCGTTTGAAGGAAAGCAAGAAGCAGGGTATGGATTTGGTGAAGAAGATGCGAATGTACGACGGTGAAGAGGTGGAAGGCTATAAGGAAAATGATCTGAAGGAAATGCAAAGTGAATTCACCGAAGAAGGAATGTCAGGCGTAGATCCTCGGTATGTCATTAATCGGATATCGAGTGCGCTTATTAAGCAGAACCTTCAATGCATTAACGCATTAGATGTATTGCGTGCCCTAAAGGATGGATTGGATCAGCATGCTTCAATTACCAAGGAAGAGCGGGAACGCTACCTCAACTACATCTCGATTGCTCGCAAAGAATATGACAGTCTTGCGAAGAAGGAAGTGCAGAAGGCATTCGTCTATTCGTTCGAGGAGTCGGCGAAAACACTGTTCGAGAATTATTTGGACAATATTGAGGCGTTCTGCAATTGGAAGAAGTTACGTGATCCGCTTACAGACGAGGAGCTGGATCCGGATGAGCGGCTGATGCGTTCCATCGAGGAGCAGATTGGCGTATCGGAAAATGCAAAAAAAGCGTTCCGTGAGGAAATTCTCATACGGTTGTCCTCATACTCTCGCAAAGGACGCAAGTTCGACTATAACAGTCATGACCGGCTGCGCGAAGCCGTGGAGAAGAAGCTATTCTCTGATTTGAAGGACATTGTCAAAATTACGACGTCCACGAAAACGCCGGATGAAACGCAGCTGAAACGCATTAATGAGGTCTCGGCCAGACTGATGGAGGAGCACGGCTACTGCCCGGTCTGTGCAAATGAATTGCTTCGTTATGTGGGGAGCTTGCTTAATCGCTAATTTAATGAATAACTGTAACTTTAACCTGCAGCTTAATGCTTGCAGGTTTTTTTATGAGGTCGACTGAGGCAAGAACTGTAAGGCAATGACGAGTGAGGGATGCCGAATTGCACTGTAAATCGAATCTACGAATTGAATAAAACGGTAAAAAGTAGTGTGAAAGGCGAAATTACACTTCTTTCGACATGAATAGACATCTTATTTGTTGTACTTTGTAGAATAATGTTGAAAAATGTTCACAAATATCCTCTTTCATTTCTCTTATTTTCGCGTAAAAAATAAGTAGAAGGAGTGGAGAGATATGGAAGAGAGAGAAACTAGAGCAGGATTGCAATGGAAGAGGCGGAGACACCGCTTACGATTTAGAAAGCCAAGCGATGCCCCATTGCTCAGTGTGTATACGGATTGTTCCGCACCATTTTATGTAACAGAAATTGAGCCGTGGGAGCGGGAAGAACGGTGTCAGATTACACCGGATGAGTGCATTATGGACGATGAATATTACTATATACACAGCAGATTGACCGTCCCGTTCCGCAATGGAAGAGGGCAAGTGAGTTGGGACGTATGGGTTCAAATTGAGCCGGAGCATGCGCAGCATTCTTCGTCCAGCAAGGTGCGCCATGTGAAGGGCCGCTTATCTTCCGCAATTCCTGGTTACCCAGACACGCTGACCTTGCCTGTGCAATTGACATTCCAAGGCTCATCGAACTTGCCAGAGGCGCATCTTGGCGAGACCGAGCATCCGCTCTATGATGAGCAGCGGGATGGTCTATCGTTCCAACGCTGGCTGGAATTGCGTCCGCTGCATAGCCAGTATCATCAACTGTCAGATGCCCGTTAGAGGAGCAGCAGCACAACAAGTAGAATGTCACTTACCTAACTGAAAACCTATACCGTGCATTCATACAACAAGGCACCTGATCTTTTGCTTTTGCAAATAAGATAAGGTGCCTTGCTGTCGTTTATATATAACAATTTGTTCGAAGCCAGCTTTATTGTTGTGGCTGCTGCTTTCCTAGCACGTAAGCTGCAATAAATCCGAGTATCATCGTAATAACGCTCACAGCCAACGTTCCAAGCGAGCCATTAAGCCCAGGATAGACCACGACTAACGAGCCGACCACCATCCCAATAATAATGGCATACATAATAGACGGGAATTTCGCAAGCAAGAATCGGATGAACTTGGTGCTGACAACAAATCCGACTATGACACCCGCACCAATAATGGCAATGAGCGGCAAGTTCAGCGTAGACAAGGCGTGAATAGCCGTCGGATATGCGCCAAGCAGAAGCAATACGAACGATCCGCTTACACCAGGCAGTATCATCGCCATGCTGCCAAGCCATCCAGCGAAAAATAGAAATATACCAGACGATGCAGTAAGCTCGATAATTGTGTTGTGATCGTCTGGTTTGAAAAATGCAGTACCCGCCACGGCCGCAGCTGCAATAAGCAGTAAAATATAGTGGATAGGCTTAAAGTTACGGGATCCATCAGCTTCTCTCCATAAAAACGGCAATATACCAACGATTAGTCCAAGGAAAAAGAAGAAGGTTGGCTGAGGATGTTCCGCCAAAAGCCATTTCATCACTTTGCTAAGCAGCAAAATAGCTGAACCAACACCGATACCAAGCGGGATAAGGAAGCCAAGATGCTTCTTCCATTCCCGGCTGAAGAACCCGCTGATCGAGGCGATCAGTTTCTCATAAAATCCGAGTACAACCGCAATTGTACCACCGCTTACTCCGGGAATTAGGTCACTTGCCCCTATTAGAATCCCGCGAATAATATTTTTCCACTCAAACACGTATCTATCTCCTTTTCTAGTACTTATCACTCCATTGTACATAAAAAGGACGCCGAGTCCAAACGAAGGGTGACTCCTATTAGAAAACTTTACTTGAGTTAATTTAAATACTTAGGTATATTTATTGTATTGCCGGCAAGAAAGGATTGAACTACCCGATGGGGATGACGAATATCCCGCTGAGAGAGCGGAAAAAAGCGAAAATTAAAGTTGCTCTATATGAAGCTTGTTTAGATATGAGCATAGAGCAATCATTTCGCGACATGAAGGTGGAAGAAATTTGCGCTCGAGCAGAAGTGTCGAAGGTTACCTTTTTTAAATGTTTTCCGAAAAAGGAAGATGTGCTTGTTTATTACATGTGTGTCTGGTTGACGAAGCGTTGGCTGGAAATTGATGAGCAAGGTCTTCAAGGATGGGAAGCAGCGAAGCATTTATTCGCCTGCGTAGCAGAAGATGACCGTCAAAGGCCAGGTATTATGCTTCGCTTAGTTGGACTGCTCGCTGAAGAGAAAATGCATCCATCTATGCCCCTTTTGTCGGATGCAGAGATATCTCTGCTTTTTCCGGAAAAAGAACAGCAGGCCCGGGAGATAGATCCGAATTTATATATTCTCATGAAGCGGATTGCGGAGGAGGCGATTTCAAAAGGAGAAGCCACGGAACGTTACAGTATCAAGCAGATGACGGAAATGTTGTTTACGATTTTTTATGGAGGGTATTTAACAGCCCATCTCATGATGAGGAGTCATGAGATTATGGCTTGTTATATGGAGCATTTAGAGGTTCTTGTTAAATAGGGGGGAGAGAATATGGGGATTCATGTAGGTCGTTTTGCTGCAAGGATGGAAGGATCGTTCGTCGTATTCATTATTGGAATGCGGGTCAACCGCTGGTTTGCCATTCATAAATGGCTTCCGGTCATGCAAGCAATGCCGCGCATGATGAAGGAGCTGTATCAGGATAAGGAGCACGGATTTTTGCATGCTGAATATTTTATAGGTCGAAATGGTCCGATGCTGGTGCAGTACTGGCGATCCTTCGATCACTTGGAGCAGTATGCCAAAAAGGGATTCCATAAGGAAACATGGCGCAAATTCCATCAGACAGGCAAGGGTGGGAAGGTCGGTATTTTTCATGAAACCTATCGCATTGAACCTGGGCAGTACGAAGCGGTATACAATCATATGCCAGCATTTGGGCTAGGAAAGGCAGGCCAGCTTATACCAGCGGATGGGGAATATCATGGAGCTCGCCAGCGTATGAGCCAACCACGCGAAAAGAAATAAGTGCGTAAGAAAGACGCAGTATAAAATTTAGTATGAAATACATAATTGTTCCTCCTGTTCACATACTAACATCGTGCGCCGTGAAGATGAGAACGGCATGCGGATAAGATGAGAACGTATAGGAGGAATAGGCAAATGTCGAACGAATACTACTTGCGTCAGCCAGGTCAACAGCAATTTCGGGATTTGGAGCAGCAAGTGAACGCAAGAACGTCCAACCCGGTATCTTATACAAGCGATAGCAGCAACAGCTATGGTACGGGAACTACTTCGGGTTACGGAATGAGCAACTATGCGGGGACAGGAAACTATGGAACGTTAAGTGGTGGCGTGGCTAGAAATAGTTCACAACAGTCGACTGGATATGTACATAGTTATACTGCGCAAGATTCGCAACAAAGCGTGGTTCCAAATAATTTTCAAACAAGTGGTTATGTTGGCGATATTTCATTTGGAACGTAGGGTAGGGTATATGCTCGGTCAAACCCACAGAAGGCTATGTGCAGAGTTAGGGGCACGATTCCGTCCATATGATATGACGATTGAGCAGTGGGGAGTGCTGATCCGACTCATTGAAGAGGAAGGCATTACGCAAAAGAAATTAGCAGAACGATGCGGCAAAGATCAGCCGACTTTAACGCGAATTATACAGTTATTGATGCGCAAAGGCTGGGTAGAACGAGCGATCTGTAAGCAGGATCGACGTGCATATCGATTAGCAGCTACCCCTGCTGGCCGAAGTGTTGTGGAGCAGCTTGTGCCGATCGAGCAGGAATGCATCGCACAAGTAATGGCGGGGTTCACAAGTGAAGAGGAGCAGCGATTGCTGGAGTCTCTGCAGCGAATCCAGAATAACGCAGCATTGGCGGAGAAGGAACGCTTGACCGCTTCCAGTAACGAAAGCGGTGAGGATAGATGAGGGCAAATATTGAAAAATGTAATCCTCAGAGCGAGGAAAGGCAGCCCTTATGGACAAAGTCCTTTATTGTGCTAGCCGGATCGAATTTTCTAGTGTCGTTGAATCTGCTGATGATTACCCCAGCTCTTCCAGCTTATGTGAAGGAAGCTTATCAAGCAGACAGCATGACCGTGAGCTTCGTCGTGAGCTTATTTGCGTTATCGGCTATCGTAACCCGCTTGTTCGCAGGGCGATTTTTTGATCGATTCCAAGCAATGAGCATATTGATTGTAGGCCTGCTCATTTATGCGTTGTCGACGGGTGCCTATGCATTTGTTCCATCCTTAGCCTTGTTCATGTTAGTTCGCATGATTTACGGCGCTGGATTTGGCATTGCGAGCACCGCACTAGGAACGCTGGCCACTCGCATTATTCCGCCACGCCGAATGGGTGAAGGAATGGGTTACTATGGCCTATCCAATAGCCTATCGATGGCAATTGCTCCAATTATCGGCTTGTGGCTGCTGCAAAGCTTCGGGTATGAGTACTTAATTGGAACGACGTTTGTACTAATCATTATTATTTTTCCAATGCTGCCCTTGTTGAAGAACAGAAAAACAGCAAAGAGCCATGCAACGGTTCGAGCGACAGGTTCATGGATTGACCGAAGGGCATTGCTGCCGTGTATTCTTAACTTTCTAGTCACAATAACATACGGAGGCATATTGTCATTCATCACGATGTTCGGTCAAGAGAAGGGGATTGGCCATGTGAGTCTTTTCTTCTTATTCAATGCTATTTCGATATTGGTTGTTCGTACGTTTGCTGGCAAACTGTATGACAGTAAGGGCCATATTGCGGTGGTACCTGCGGGAGGAATTGTTTTGGCTGTCTCGCTAGTCGTTCTAGCTTACAGTACATCCACTTGGATGCTCTGTGCTGCCGCTATCCTATATGGACTTGGTTATGGAAGCCTTCAGCCGGCATTTCAAGCATGGGCTGTTCAGCGAGTGCCTGCCGATCGACATGCTGCTGCTACAGGGATGTTCTATAACTCCATCGACCTAGGTGTTGCGATTGGCTCATTAGCGCTCGGGGCAATTGCTTCTGTAACGACGTATAGCAACACATATCTGGTGTCTTCCATGTCCGCTGTAATCTTGCTTCTTATTTATATGTCCGTAGTGATACGTGATCGGGCTTCACAGTTTAGTGGAGAGGAAAGCACTGATGGTACCTCCATAAGTGCAGCAAAATAACAATTAAAGATTCTCAAATGGTTCATTGCTTTGGTCGTGAAAATAAATTTAACTCATTTACTTGACAAAAGTAAGTATGGAGTTTATTATACTTACATAAAGTAAGTAAATGTTATTAAATAGGCGGACAATGCTGAGTCAACATCAACAATTTGCCGCATGCTATGAGTTGTCTTATCGGAATGAGCATGTATCCGTAAGTTAACGAAACAAATCCATTTTTGAGGTGAACTGATGAAAAAGGTACTTGTTATTAACTCCAATCCAAAACCAACTGAATTGTCTTTCGGTCTTCGTCTTGGTGAGCACTATTTGGCTGCTCTTCAAGCAGAAGCTAATGTTCAAGTCGAACGCGTAAATTTGTATGAAGAAAACATTCCATTGATCGACGGCACAGTATTGGATGCTTGGGGTAAAGCTGGAGCAGGCGAAGCTTTGTCTGCTGAACAAACAAACACATTGGGCCGCATGAATGAGATTTTGGAGCAATTTATTGCAGCAGATGTTGTTGTATTCATTACTCCAATGTGGAACTTGAGCTATCCGCCGCTTCTTAAAGCATATATCGATAACGTGATTATCGCTGGCCGTACATTCAAGTACACAGCAGAAGGCCCACAAGGCTTGCTCGGAGGCAAGAAAGTGGTACACATCGAAGCGCGCGGCGGCATATACTCCGAAGGTCCTACAGTTGGTCTTCGCTTCGCAGACACTTATCTGCAAGCGATCATGGGCTTCATCGGCATTAGCGATTACGAAAATATCGTTGTAGAAGGCATGGCTGCGACACCTGATCGTGCAGAAGAAATTCTTGCTTCCGCGAAGCAACGTGCTGAGCAAAGCGCTAAAAGCTTGGCAGCATCTATGAAATAAATAAATTGTAACAAATGATGAAAGTTCGCACTTGACTATAAGTCGGCTCCAATTGGAGCCGGCTTATTTTTCGTTGTCACCAAATGGGCTCTTGCACATATGATGGTATCGAGTGACAGGAGGAAGGAGGTTGCAGATGGCGGTCATTAAGGTGAATTCAGAAGATGTCAGGCTCCTTGCACGCTTATGCGGGCTGAAGCAGAAGATGAGGGGGAGCCTGGCATGCTCACGGTAGGCAATGTCGGGTAAACCGAATCCGTGGGACTGCTTAGATTTCCAGGATATTCGCTCAATGAGGGATATGGTATCAAAATCCAGGGGATTGAGGCGGCGCAGAAGGGTTATTCCGATCAGCGTGCCCGTGATGCCGATATTCGGTTGGCGCAGCGAGCGATTAATGGAAACGCACCTGGCCTGCTTCATAATGCACTATGTTCTTCAGACCAGTTGGAGATTGCCCGGATACGTGGTTCAATCAACAAAATTCAGGTCGCTATAGGGCACATAGTTTCTTTTCTCCATCTGGAGACGACTGTCCAGAAGTATACAGTGGGTAATGGTTAGTCATTATAAAATCAGTCCATGTAGAGACTGTAAAGGAGAGAGTGTTGCATGAATTACATGAGTTATGGTAATCCAACTCCAAACCAATCCGATTTTCATTCGATTTCTCCAATGAGCATGTCAAAAGGCGGGTCTTGCTGCGGCTCAACAGCTCCGACTAGCCCAACACCGACACCATATCCTGCTCCGTGGACGCAAGGTGTAACGATGCAGCATATGGCAATGCACCACCCTACTGCAAATCAGCCTATGGCGATGCAGCCGATGGGAATGCAGCCCATGTCAATGCAGCCTATGGCCATGCAACAGCCTATGTCAATGCAGCAGCCTATGTCAATGCAGCAGCCTATGGCGATGCAACAGCCTACGACAATGCAACAACCAATTGCTATGCAGCAAGCTACACCGCCTATGGTTTCCAGCGGAGATTTGATGACACCTTCCGGCACAATTACGGGGCTTCCTCAAGAGCAATCTTTCATCGAAAATATTTTACGTTTGAACATTGGCAAGGTCGGGACGTTCTATATGACATATGAGAACAACTCGGAATGGAACGCTAAGATATTCCGTGGAAAAATTGAGGCTGCTGGCCGTGACCATCTCATTATTAGCGATCCAAGAACAGGTCAGCGCATTATGCTGTTGATGGTTAACTTCGATTATGCCACATTTGATGAGCCTCTTAACTATCAGTATCCTTTCCGTGAGACTGAATCCACAGAAGAGCAATAATCAATGAATAGAAGGTAAATCCGCCAGCAAGCCGCCGCCTCTCAGAGGGACTGGGCGGCTCTTTGCTTTCTATTCACAAAACATCCAACTTCCGTTAAATCTCTGATGAGGATGAAGCGTTATAATCCGAAGGAAAGGAGAGAAAAATAAAATATCCGAAGGAAAGGAGGAAAAATAAAGAATGCAGAATGCTGCTTACAAGATCATGATCTTAACGTCCCGATTCGGGGAGGGGCATTGGATGGTTACACACGCACTCAAAGGTCAGTTGGAGAGGCTGGGGGCGCAGGTTATCGTTGTAGATTTAATGGCAGAGGCGCATCCGATGATGGATGCGATGTTTCGTTTTTTATTTGTGCAAAGTCAGACGTTGTCGCAATACGGCATTCATTATTATGGATGGAGCTACTATTCAACCCGTCGAATAGAACGAACACATCCTCTTGTGCGAACTGGCTTTACGCTAGGCAAGCGAAAACTCAAGCAGCTTCTGGTGGAGCATCGGCCAGATGGCATTATTAGTACTTTTCCCTATTTTGATGTATCCTCTGTTGTCCGCAAAATGAACAAGCATATCCCTACGTTTACAGTAATAACTGATTATGATCTGCATCATCGCTGGATATTGTCCACAACGGATCGGTACTACGTCGCTACGGACGATCTAGCTGAACAAATGATTCTCTCAGGCATCTCTCCAGAGCTTGTGCATGTAAGTGGGATTCCCATTCGCGATGAATTTGAGATGCAGCCAGCAGCCTCGAACAAGCAGCATTTTCTTTGTTCTAGCCATTTGAAATCAGAAGCTATGTACCGTAAATATGGATTAAATTCGAATCTTCGCACCACTTTAATCATGTCAGGTGGACTCGGAACTCAGGCGTTATCGAATCGATTTCTTCGCTTGCTTGAAAGAATACCGAATCATCAGACTGCGATCGTATGCGGCAGAAATGAACGCCGGGAATCAGAGCTTCGGGCGAAGTTTATCTATGCTGGGAATGTCCATATATTCGGCTATGTGACAGCAATTCACGAGCTTATGTCTTGCGCCGATGCGATGGTGACGAAGGCAGGAGGCGTTACGTTGACCGAAGCACTTGCCCTGCAGGTTCCGCTATTTATTGCACGTCCCCAACCGGGTCAAGAGCGAGAGAATGCTCGATATTTCGCCCGACATGGGGCAGCCCTTGTTGCGCGGCAAGATATAGAGCTGGCGATAAGATTGTGCGATGCGTACAATCAGCCTTCACTGCTAGAAACGATGAAACGCAGTATGGCGAGTCTAACGCACCCGCATGCTGCACAGCGGATCGCAGTTGACATCCTGGATACGATTACGACGGAACGGCCGTACTCATTCTTGTTTGCGGGCAAGCCAATGCTTAGCCGCAATGGTCAATAAAGCTACACATACAAGCAGCGAAGAAACGGCGAACGCGGCAGAAAATTGATATTCGTTATATAGAATTTCAATATGGAGCGGCATCGTGTTCGTCTCGCCTCGTATATGACCCGATACGACGGATACTGCTCCAAATTCCCCCATTACCCTTGCATTGCAAATGATTATACCGTACAACAGCCCCCATTTTATGTTCGGCAACGTTACGCGCCAGAACATGCGCCATCCACTAGCTCCTAAGGTTGCGGCTGCCTCTTCTTCCTGTATGCCCTGCGTCTGCATAAGCGGGATGAGTTCTCTTGCTACGAAGGGAAATGTAACAAATAGAGTAGCTAGCACAATGCCAGGCAGCGCAAATACGATCCGAATGTTATGATCATCCAGCCATTCACCGAACCACCCGTTAGCGCCAAAGATCAGAATAAATAAAAAACCTGCAATGACAGGCGATATAGAGAAGGGGAGATCCATTAAGGTAATAAGCCATTGTTTGCCGCGAAAGGAGAACTTGGTTATGCACCAAGCTGCAGCTAGACCGAATAGGGCATTCAAGGGCACAGTAATTGCCGCAGTGAACAGCGTAAGCTGGATAGCTTGCAAGGCATCCGGATCAAGAAGTGCTGCCAAATAGACATCCGCACCTCGCTTGAAGGCTTGCACGAATACGGCCGCTAATGGGAGCAGCAGGACGAGACTAATAAAACCAAGTGCAATCACAATAAGTGTATATCGGACGACGGGTGATTCCGTGGTGCAGTTGTTAGCTTGAGAGGCTGACGGTGGGCGATGATTGCGATGCGACTCCAATTCCTGCAGGAGTTTGGGCTGAAACTTGGAATGGCCGTGCAGCAAGGGAATATGTGTCATTCAGATGTTCTCCTCCTTAGGAAATAGATTTATGAAATAAGACAGATCTGGGTAATTTGTTCTAGCTGAAAGTTCGAGCGCTCATCCGCCATTGAATCAGATTGATCAGGAAGAGGAGGATGAAGGAAATGACCAGTAAAATAAGCGCGATTGCAGTGGCTGCGGCATAGTCGTATTGTTCCAGCTTCGTCATAATGAGCAGCGGAGCAATCTCGGTCTTATACGGCATATTGCCGGATATGAATACGACAGAACCATATTCGCCAATTCCTCGCGCGAAGGCGAGCGCAAAGCCTGTCAGCAGCGGTGGAACCAACTCGGGAAGAATAATTTTCATAAATACGGAGGAGCGCTTGGCGCCTAATGTGGCAGCTGCTTCTTCGACTTCTGTACCCCATTGTTCCAGAACAGGCTGAACCGTGCGAACGACGAAGGGAAATCCAATAAAGGTAAGTGCTATCATAATGCCAAGCAGTGAATAAGCGCTGTGAATGCCGAGTGGGTACAGCAGCTGGCCAACCCAACCGTTCTCCGCGTAAATGGATGTAAGAGCAATGCCTGCTACTGCGGTAGGCAGCGCGAACGGCAGGTCAATCAGTCCGTCGATCCACCGTTTTCCGGGAAATGAATAGCGGACAAGCACCCAAGCGACGATGAGCCCAAATCCAACATTCAAGAGCCCCGCGGCAAAGGAAAAGATAAAGCTGATTCGATAAGCAGCGATGACGCGCTCATCAAGAATCGTGTTCCAAAACTCATTCCAGCTCAGTTCCGATGTTTTCAAGACAATCGCTGATAATGGGATAAGCACAATAAGGGACATATACAGTAAAGTATAACCCAATGTAAAACGGAAGCCGGGAAGCACGGAGTAGGGGCGCTTCCGCGGCGGTTCTGGAGAGCGGCTCAGGGCGGTGGAGTGTGAGGTCATGATTACCGTGCTCCCTTCTACTTTTTATAGATTTGATCGAATAATGCTCCATCCGCGAAGTGCTTTTGATGTGCCTCTTCCCAACCGCCAAAGTCATCTTGCATGGTCAACAGCTTCAACTCTGAGAACTGAGACGTATGCTTGGCAGCAACAGCCTCAAGCCGTGGACGATAATAATGCTTCGCAGCGATCTCTTGTCCTTCCTCTGAATAGAGATACGCTAAGTATGCCTCTGCAACTTTACGTGTTCCTCGCTTATCGACGGTTTTGTCGACGACAGTTACAGGCGGCTCTGCCAACACACTCAGCTTCGGCACCACGATTTCGAATTTGTCCTGCCCCAGCTCGTTCGTGGCCAGAAATGCTTCGTTTTCCCATGAGATGAGAACATCGCCAATCCCTCGTTCGACGAAGGTGGTTGTTGCCCCGCGCGCTCCCGAATCCAATACAGGGACATTGGCATATAGAGCTGAGAGAAATTGCTTCGCCTTTTTTTCATCCTGATTGTTCTCTGACAACGCATAGCCCCATGCAGCAAGATAGTTCCAACGTGCTCCTCCGGAAGTCTTGGGGTTCGGCGTGATTACTTGAATACCGGGCTTGATTAAATCATCCCAATCATGAATTTCCTTCGGATTGCCCTTACGCACCAGAAATACAATCGTGGAGTAATACGGGGCGCTATTATGCCCAAATTGGGACTGCCAGCCGTCCTGGATTAGGCCAGCCTTGCGAATTGCATCAATATCGTACGCGAGCGCCAAGGTTACGACATCGGCCTTTAAGCCGTCGATGACAGCACGAGCCTGCTTGCCGCTGCCGCCATGAGATTGCTTTATGACGACATTTTGTCCAGCGACCTCCTTCCAATGTGCAGCAAAAGCTTTATTGAAGTCTGCGTACAACTCGCGAGTCGGATCGTAGGATACGTTCTGCAGTTCAACCGTCTCCTCGGAGGCAGGCTGCTTGGCGCCTTCCGCTGCTTCCGGCTTGCCTGCTTCTGTTCGGCCGCAGGAGGCGAGAAAGGCTAGCGTCAATACGGACAGCATGATTACGAAGCGCACCGGCAATCGTTGTGTCTTCATCGAGAATGCCTCCTTCCCTTCGTACTTTCCAGCTCGAAGCGGGTGCGTTCTGTACGTTCCATTTGTACAATGTGGCCGTCATGAATCGTAATGGTCAGTGATCCGTAGTTCAAGCCTTTCAATTGTTCTGCGATGCGATCCAGCCATTTCGGATGGATGCTGTTCAATTCAAGCTGCGATGGTTGACTGTTCATGCATGTTCCTCCCTTATCGTTGTAATAAATACAAAAAACCGAAGACACCCCTAATCATGCAGTTAGGTATGCGTCTCCGGTGATCCGGTCGACTGAAATCATAAGTCGTCGTTGTTGGGAATTATTATATTTCCTATAAGATAACTGAGGTATTGGTGTTATGGCAGTATGTTATCAGCATCCGATTGGGAAGTCAATGCAGTAGTCTACTTATTTCCAAAGTTATATTAAGTTCTTCAGATGTGCCGGGTGCAACGATGTTGTACGCATTTGCCATATCTTTGTAAGGAGATCCGACATGATGGTTTGCACCAGACTGCGGTTTAATACTATACTAAAATGGATGAATCAATCTGCTTGGCGGTGCCTAGAGCGATTCAAGAAGATGGAGCGGAGAGGTCGGATTAATGACCGAGTTCGTTACAGGGATGAAGGAGGCAATGAACATGCAAATTACGTTGAATAATGGCTTGAGCATGCCGCAGCTAGGACTTGGGGTATGGCGCGTAGAGGAAGGACAGCAGGTGAAGGATGCGGTGAAGACTGCATTGCAAACAGGCTATCGCTTAATTGATACGGCCGCTATCTACAAGAATGAAGCAGGCGTTGGCGAAGCGATTCAAGAGTCAGGCGTGAAGCGCGAAGATATATTCTTGACAACGAAGGTATGGAATTCTGATCAAGGATACGATGCTACCCTGAAGGCATTTGAAGAGAGCTTACATAAGTTGGGGACAGACTATCTTGATTTGTATTTGATTCATTGGCCAGTACCTTCTCAAGATTTGTATGTAGATACGTACAAAGCGTTGGAGAAGCTGTATGCAGACGGTCGCGTACGTTCGATCGGTGTATCCAACTTCCATGTTCCGCATTTGGAACGCCTCATGCAGGAGTGCAGCGTGAAGCCGGTTGTGAACCAGGTGGAATGCCATCCTCGCTTGGCTCAGAACGAACTCCGTGAATTTTGCCAACGCCATGATATCTATTTGGAGGCTTGGAGCCCTCTTATGCAGGGCGGAGACATTTTGCAGAACGAAAAAATCACAGCAATTGCTGCCGCACACGGCAAAACACCAGCTCAAGTCGTGATACGCTGGCACTTGCAGCACGGACATGTCGTGATTCCAAAATCGATTACACCGTCGCGCATCCGCGAGAACTTCGACGTATTTGATTTTGAGTTAAGCAGCACGGAGCTGAGCAGCATTGATGCACTGAATGAGGACAAGCGAGTGGGCCCGAATCCGGATGAGTTTGCTGTTTTGTAAAAGCTAAAAGCAATCACACTGAGACGGAATCATAGATATAACATTTAAATAAAACACGGTTTGCCCCATATGTTGGGACAAACCGTGTTTTATTTGTCTTCTTCGTCCTTATTCCAATTGGCAAGCGCTGCGAAAGGATTGTCTCGCTCTTCGTCGCCTGTATCGTCCCGGTATACGACATTGCTTTCATAGCTTGGATGCTCTTGAACTTCATTGCGAGTCAGTTGTATGTGTTCCTGCATGCGGATATATATGAGTGCCGTGTTGTAGGCATCATCCAGCGCCCGATGCTGATTACCGACGAACGGGACGTCCAATGCCTCCAGCGCAGACTTGAGTCCAATTTGCTGGTTATGCTCACGCTTCATAGCGGTCGATACTTGCTTCTGCAAATTGTTATGGTTGCGCAGCCAGTGCAAAGGAATCTTCTTCTGGCGGCATTCTTTAAGAAATTGTGTTTTGTCATCAGGGCCCCAGGAGCAGAGTGCATAGTCATCTGTATCGATCCATGCGATGAATTGATCCAGTACATCCTGCAGGGTTGATGCGTTTGTAATATCCTCTTGTGTAATACCTGTAAAATTAACCGTATCTTCCGTCAACTTTGGGGAAAGAGTCGGTTTGACGAAGGCTTGAAACGTATCGGCAATGACGAATTTATCGTCGCTCTCCGTTACCTTAACCGCTCCAATTTCAATGATTTCGGCAAACGCCCCTTTTTTACGCTTCACGGTCATTTCCAAATCATAAATAATTGCTAACATGATGCCGCTCCTATCCTTTTTGACAGCGTATGATGGTTCTATTGTAACACAAGTTGCGCCGGTCGTTGGAGGAACTACTTGGATTCCACTGTCGCCCGGAGGGGAAGCAATTGATTGACATCGTGAACGATGCTTACTACAATGGAGTTGCATAAATAGAACGGTATGCACCAAACTCTGTTCGCAGCCCCGGCAGCGGAGAGAGAGGCGAAATTTTGCAAAGGCGTGTGAATGGCCGCGTTCTCAGGTATAACGTACTGACTCGTAATGCCATAGTCCGATCCCTTTGGTTTCGTTCGCCCCCTGCCAATAGCGCAGGGGGCTTTTTTGCGTGCATATAGTGAGAGGAGCCTAACATCATTATGAAATTGCTTCAGTATGCACTTCTTGTATTCCTTGGTGCTTGCAGCTATGGAACCTTATCATCGATCATGAAGCTGGGAATCAGAGAAGGATTTACTGTTCCAGAAATTGTAGGGGGACAATATTTCTTTGGATGGCTAATGCTAGTTGGAATGGCATTACTTTTCTCACGGTATAAGCTTCGTTGGAAGCAAGCAGCGGTTTTGCTGGCTTGTGGTTTGTCTGTTAGCTGCACATCAATTACGTACGGTCTTGCCGTCGGGGAATTGCAAGCATCTATCGCTGTTGTATTTCTATTTCAATTTACATGGATTGGTGTATTGCTTGAGTCTATTGTTACGCGGACACGCCCTGAGCGCATGAAGGTCATTTCGGTTGTCATTTTGCTTGTGGGAACTGTCTTCGCGGGAGGTTTGGCTGATCATGGACTGTCTGGGCTGAGCTGGAAAGGGGCGATATTCGGAATGATTTCCGCGATCTCCTTTGCCGTTTATATTTTCGTAAGTGGAAGGGTTGCAACCGATGTACCAATTTTAACGAAAAGCCTGTCGATGATTACTGGAGCGATGCTGGTTGTATTCGTTATGTTTCCTCCAGCCTTCATTTTTGACGGCACCCTGAGCAGTGGCCTGTGGAAGTTCGGCCTGCCAATGGGCTTGCTCGGCATTATTATTCCGGTCATCTTTTTCGGAATCGGAGTTCCGAAGATTGGATCTGGACTAGGAACCATATTGGGAGCGGCTGAACTGCCTGCGGCGGTAATTATGTCTGTACTTGTTCTTAGGGAGCAGGTAACCGTATTGCAGTGGGCAGGGATCGTGCTTATTTTTGCAGGTATTTGTTTGCCGCAGTTGACGCTATTCCAACAGAAAAGATTGAATACCGAAGACGTGACAGAGCGTGCAGGCGCTTAATTAGGAAGTATATGGCATAACTTCGCAGCAATGTCAAGTGGAGTGAGAAGGGGAAAGGGGACACGCTGTCGAAATGAAAGCTAAGTAACTGAACAACATGTGGAAAAGGGAGAAATGCGAACATGCATCATGTGGTGTATCGGAAACAAAAAGCAGTTGCCCAATTGTTCATTGCACTTATTTGTATTCTATTTTCGGCAGGCCTTCTTACTCTGGCCATTCTCGATTTCAAATTGACGCTCAGCTTGCGGATTGCTCTTGCAGCTGCTGCATGCATTGGGTTTGCCTATTGCGGCAGCAATCTTGTTGTATCATTACGGGCATTGACTGCACGAAACAATAAGATATTGTCCTACGATGACGAGACTATATGGAATGAATATGGGCTTCGTGCCGCGTGGACTGATGTAGCAGATATTCGTATAGAGCAAGGACGTGTAGGAATTTTGTTCATACCCGTATTTCCTAAGTTCGTCGTCCTTTTCAAGGACGGTTCAAGCAAGAAAGTAGATAACTTCCACACATTGTCTGACCAAGAGATGATCGAATGGAGAATGCACATGAAGCGGCATCAAAAGTCGATTCAGGACAATTTGTAGACGGGGAGTCTTCTTGGAAAATGAAACGAGAGAAGATTAATGCAATTAATTAACTATATATCTAATGTTGGAACGTTAAAGAGGCTGGTGCATTCCTTACGAGCAGGAGAGCAGCAGCCTTTTTATTTGTCCATTATTTTTTGTTACAAGAGCAGATGTCTTAGCTTATCATTCTGTTTCGAGCCATAGCTCTACAGGGCGTTTCACTTCTGCATGGAACGGCAGCTCGATCTTGCGGCCTAATCTGGCGGATGCATAAGCCGCATAGATGATTTCGAGTACGGCTCGCCCGTCCTCTCCTGTCACGCAAGGCTCCAAATCATTTTGCACGCATGCAATGAAATGCTTCAGCTCCTGTGGATATCCTTGATTAAATGCTTCTTCATAGATCGTAAATGACCACCCCTGCGTGGAGCCAGCCTTCTCCATCGCATAGTCATATCCATGCTCACTGTAGGTCAGCGCAGAGTTGCCTTGAAACAAGTCTGCATAGCTAACCCCTTTCGTACCATATACCTCTATGTTGTCCGTCATGCCGCCAGGTTTCGCCCAGCTATCCTCTGCTATGGCCGTAACGCCATTCTCGAACTCCACTATCGTGATCGCATTATCTTCTCCCTTCGTTATCGCTCCATGCCGTACCGTAGACATTGTTGCATATACGCTTTTCACTTTGGCTCCGCCCAGCATCCAGCGGAACCACTGCAGTGCATGGCAGCCCAGATCCATGAGTACGCCGCCGCCTGATTGCTCGATATCATAGAACCAGTCGCTGTGC
The DNA here is from genome assembly GCF_030363895.1 of Paenibacillus sp. S-12. Classification (NCBI taxonomy): domain Bacteria; kingdom Bacillati; phylum Bacillota; class Bacilli; order Caryophanales; family Paenibacillaceae; genus Paenibacillus; species Paenibacillus sp. S-12. Next base: position 85,720 of record NZ_JASIUF010000016.1, on the reverse strand, counting down.
GGCCCCGAATGCTTTTCTGTTTGCTTCAGCATATAAACATCACCAACAGCGCCCAACTCAACCAGCTTGCGTACCCGCTCGAATTTCGGCGCGAAGCACAGTTCCTCCGCATACATAAGCTTTACCCCAGCGCTTCGGCAGGCATCGATCATATCATCGGCTTCTTCCAGGGTGACGCAGAGCGGCTTCTCCACAATGACATGCTTGCCGGCCTTTGCGGCTGAAATGCATGCGCGATGGTGAAGGAAATTCGGCAGACAAATATCGACCACATCACATTCGGAATGCGATAATAGTTCAGCTATAGCTGTATACACCTGCGGAATTCCATGCCGAGCTGCGAAGGCCTCTCCTTTTTCACGATTTCGGGCATATACAGCAACAACCTCTGCTTCTGGAACGAATCGAGCATAGGATTCCATATGTATATCTGCCACGAAGCCCGCTCCGAAAATCGCTACTTTTACTTTTGTACGATTCATTTTGTTCATCTCCTTTCTAATGTAGCACCTTGCTGATGTGCAGCAGGTGCTGCTTCTTTCGACTTGAATAGCAGCAAGAACAACAGCGCTACGACGAGCGCAGCTCCAGCTGGATACAACCAGAATCCCTTCCATTGCTCGAGCGCCGCCGCTCCGTTGGTCGTCACGGTCTGATTGAACAGGCTTCCGGCAATGAGCGAACCGAAGTAGATTCCGATGCCCTGGGTGAAGAGGAGCAACAAGCTTTGCGCTTGGCCTTTTACTTCGTCGCCTGCTTGCTGCTCTGCATAAATAAAACCGGTTACAAAGAAAAAGTCATAACAAATGCCGTGAAGGGCAATGCCTATTATCATGAGCGGTGCAAGCTGATCAGGCGCGCCGAAGGCAAACAGTACGTATCTGAGTGTCCAAGCAAGCATGCCTATCAAAAGCATCACTTTGATGCCGAAACGGAGAAAAAAGAAGGGAATGAGCAGCATGAAGGCGATCTCTGACATTTGGCCAATTGTCATGACACTGCCCACATTGGCGAATCCAGCGGCCTCTAAAAATGGGGAAGCGAATGAATAGTAGGCGGCCAGCGGGATGCAGATCAACATGGAACAGACGATAAAGATACAGTAGCTGCGATCCTTCAGCATATAGAGTGCATCCAGGCAAAGCAGATCGCGGGCAGACAAAGGCTTCCCTTTAACAGGTGCGGGTGTGTGAGGCAGTGTAAAGCTAAATACGCCCTGAAGCACGGAAGCGATGGCGGAAATATAGAAGATGACGGAGCTGTCCGAATAGCCCAGTTGTCCAATTAAAATGCCTGCGACAATCCAGCCGATTGTGCCGAACACGCGGATCATAGGGAACGTCTTCGCAGCATCCGCAATATGGTGAAAAGCTACATTGTTGCTTAACGCGAGAGTGGGCATATAACACAGCATATACAAAAATAATATCCACAGCAGCGTCGTTCCGCTGCCAGCTTCGACTTGCTTGCCAACTACCCAGAGAAGCAGGCCTCCAACGCAATGAAGGAGCCCCATTACTTGTTCCGAGGCGAAAAAGCGGTCAACAATCATGCCAAGAAAGAATGGAGCAATAATGGATGCAATCGCACCAACGGAGTAAGCGGTTCCAATAATGGACGACAAGCCGTATTTGCTGAGCGCGAGGCCCGCGGTTGCGTACCATGCTCCCCACACAAAAAACTGCATGAACATCATGACGGATAAGCGTGGAATGACAAGCCTTTGCTGCATGTGTATCCTCCTCAACATGGTTTTCAAAGGATGAATGTCTAGGCTGTAACGCTATTAATATTCATATTCAGCATCATTGTCTACTAGGCTTGAAACGTATAACTTAGCTTTGTAGGGGAGATAGCTGCAGTGTTGGACGCTGGCAGCAGCTTGTTATGAAGCAAAAAAAGATAAAAAATAAAAATACGAAATTTTAGGAAATTTACGATTGACAATTTGTAAGCGCATACAATAAACTATCTCCAACAAGACTTTGTTAATAATTTTAACTAACTTAGATGGGAGGGGGAGGGCTTTTTGATTGGCAGGGGCCAAACGGGAAACGCAAAATTGGTGAAGCATATTAACCGTGAGGGAATTCTTCATCAATTGCGAGATAACCCTCGAGTATCGCGAGCCGATTTGGCGAAGTTAACGGAATTAAGCCGGCCATGCGTATCCGCACTAGTGGATGAAATGATTATGGAAGGCTTGATCAGCGAAGTCGGCTACGGCGAATCGAAGGGCGGCAGAAAGCCGATTCTTCTGGAATATAACTTCGATGCATATGGTGTCATCGGCGCGGTATTTGAAGGCAGCACTTTGCAATTGGCGATTGCGAACTTAAAGGGGGAAATGCTCGTTTCGCGCACGACGAACTTACAGCATTCCATGAATGGCGAGACGGCAATTCAGAGCATTCGGCGGGGCCTAGACACACTGCTTGCCGCAAGCGGCTTTCCGAAGGAGCGTCTGCTTGGAATGGGACTTGGTCTGCCGGGAATTACCCAACGTACTGCCGGAACCGTCAGCTACGCCCCCAGTACAGGCTGGATGGGACTTCCGGTGCAGAAGGAGATCGAGGAAGCGCTGGGTCTGCCTGTTGTCATTGAGAATGACGTAAACTTGATGACACTGGGTGAATTTCATAAGGGGATCGGCGTAGGTCATTCCAATCTCATCTACATGTATGCAGGTACGGGAATCGGCGCTGGCATGATTATTGACGGACAGCTATATCGAGGAGCTAATGAGGCAAGCGGCGAGATTGGATACATGATGATCGGGCCCATTGGCAATCAAGTCAAAGGCGAGTATGGCGTGTTCGAGCGCAATTATTCGGTAAGGGCGATCTACGATAAAGCTATTAAGCTTCTCCCTTCTATGGAGACAGGAACAAGCATCATCAAGCAGATTGTTGATTTGTCCAATCAAGGAAACGAAGCAGCCCAATTGTTATTCGATGATGTCTGCCGGCATTGGACATATGGGATTGCGAATGTAACAAGTGTGATGGATCCGGCGCTGCTTATCTTAAGCGGTGAAATGCTGCATATTGGGGACGAAGGCATTCGCAAAATGCAACATTGGCTGAATGAATGGGTTCCTTCTGTTCCGATCATGAAGATGGCATTGCTTGGCGATCAGGCCGGCTTGATCGGGGCTATTCATTGCACGCTGGAGGCTTTCCCCTCTACGGCCAAATTTCAAAGATAAATGATGCGATATTTCCCGCACATATTGCTTTATGACATAGCTGGCTTCAGAATTTGTAAGAATCACACCTATCACATTGACATCAAGTCAACTCTACTTCTATTGCAGAAATCCAACTTAGATGGATGCACTACTCACAAATGCAACTCTCCCTTTTATCAACGTAGAACGACTACTCATTTGATCGATATTCTACTTAGTCACTTTACCACCTTACGCATCTTACATATTTTACACATACACACACTTCGCATTTACTCACACCGACACTCATCATAGAGAAAAAGCAGATCATCCCTGTATTCCTGCAACAGCAAGGCGAATTCAATCGTGATTTTTTATGGTGAAAAGGGATTGCCCGCAAGACGAATAACAAGCACACATGGCTGTTTAGTTGGATGAATTCAGGCTATTGTATTGTGCATTCGCATAGCTTTTATCCATATTGCTTAGATTCATTTCGTCCATTGAAGATGAATTCATTCGATACAGTGCGAAACCAGAATCAAAAAAATGAATGGTAGGGGGAACGTCATGAAACATTCGAAGGGGAACGCAAAAACTTGGTTGATGAGCTCTGTGCTTGTCCTTGCAATGCTGGCACTTACGGCTTGCGGCGGCGGTTCCGGGACTGCATCTGAAGGCGGACAACAAGCGGGGGAAAAAGCATCATCAGGCAAAGAAAAGCTGGTTATCTACACAGCGAGAGACAAAAACGTCGTTGATGAAATTATCCCGAAGTTCGAAGCGAAATACCCGGATATGGAAGTAGAAGTGCTCACGATGGGTGCGCAGCAAATCTTGGAGCGCGTACGTGGGGAAAAGGCGAACCCGCAGGCGGATTTCTGGTGGGGCGGTACGCAATCGGCGCTGATGACCGCAGCAGGTGAAGACCTGCTGGAAAGCGTGAAGCCAAGCTTCGCTGACAGCATTCCTGCTTTGTACAAGGACAGCCAGGATCGCTGGTATGGAGAGATGCTGCTGCCTGAGGTCATTATGTACAATTCCCATGCCTTGAAAAAAGAAGACGCCCCAAAAGACTGGGACGATTTGCTCGATCCAAAATACAAGGACAAAATCATCATTCGCGGGGTGCTTGCCTCCGGCACGATGAGAACGATTTATTCGTCGATGATTTATAAGCAGGATGCCAATGACCCGGCGAAAGGCTTTGACTGGCTGAAGAAGCTGGATGCCAATACGAAGGAGTACGCTCAAGATCCGACTAATCTGTATTTGAAGTTGGCTCGCGAGGAAGGCACCCTGTCACTGTGGAACCTGCAGGACATTATGATTCAGAAGGAATTGCAGAATCAGCCGTTTGATTTTATTTATCCGGCTAGCGGAGCGCCAATTTTGGTTGACGGCGTCGGTGTGGTGAAGGGGGCCAAGAATAAAGAGGCAGCTATGAAGTTCTATGAATTCCTTTTTGACTCTAAATTGCGGGTAGAGCTGGCTGAGAAGTTGTTCCAGATTCCAACGCGTACAGATATCAGCAAGGATACGCTTCCTGCTTGGCTGAAGGGCTTGGAATTGAAGCCGCTTGACATGGATTGGGCGGTAATGGCGCAGAAGGAAAAAGAATGGATGCAGCATTGGGACGAGAACATCAAGGGCAAAGGTTCAAAATAAAGTGTTCAGGCGGAGGATGGGCCCTTCGCCTGACCTTGATCAGTTTACCGACAGGAGGGAGCCAGCTTGATAGAGGTTGCACTAGAGCATGTAAGTAAGCAATTCGGGAACGTTAAGGGAGTTACGGACGTGAATATCCGAATTCAGCCGGGGGAATTTTTTACTTTCCTCGGACCGAGCGGCTGTGGCAAAACGACAACACTGCGCATGATTGCAGGATTTTATTTTCCGAGCGAGGGGCGAATCGCATTTGGCAATCAGGATGTGACAACGGTTCCGCCGAATAAGCGCAATACAGGAATGGTATTTCAAAATTACGCTTTATTTCCGCACATGACTGTGTTTGAAAATATCGCATTTGGCCTTCAGGTGCGAAAGGTTCCAAAATCAGAAGTCGTGGAGCGCGTGGAACGCGCGCAGCGGCAGGTTCATTTGGAGGGCTACGGCAATCGCCGCAGCGACCAATTGTCCGGTGGACAGCAGCAGCGTGTTGCCTTGGCGCGAGCGCTGGTCATAGAACCGCAAATTTTGCTTCTTGATGAGCCGCTGTCCAATCTGGATGCGAAGCTCCGTGAAGAAACGAGAATCGAAATTAAGAGACTGCAATTAGAATTGGGGATCACGACTATCTACGTCACTCATGATCAGGCCGAGGCAATGGCAATGTCTGATCGCATTATGGTGATGCAGGGCGGGGTTGTGCAGCAGATAGGCAGTCCTGAAGAAATATATAATCGGCCGGTTAACCGATTCGTTGCCTCCTTTATTGGGGAGTCCAATCTGTGGGAAGGTACGGTAGAGCAGATTGAAAATGATGAGGCGGTCGTTCGCGTAGCACCCGGGCTGAGCTTGAGAGGGCTCGCAGCGAATGTATCTCCAGACTGCACGTTGGAAGCAGGCAGGCAGGTGACATTGTCGATTCGCCCAGAATCGATCCGCGAGGCGCGGCAAGATGACATCGGCGACAACATCGTAACGGGCAATGTGGTTATATCTGAATTCACTGGTGTTAGCGTGAACTATGTATCGCAGGTGGCGGATCAGCAGCTGAAGGCGATGTTCGTCAATCAAGGGCATCGGGTTCGCGGGCGTGGCGAAGCCATCTCCCTGCTCATTCCGAAAGAAAGCATTTACTTCTTAGGATAGAGAGGGGATGAATGATGATAACGAACACACCTAACGCGCCTCGTCCATCCAAGCCAAGAGTGGGCGTACTCCGCCGATCGGGCCCGATTACGCAATCGCCGTATTTTGTATATGTACTCGTAGCGCCGCTCTTTCTTGTTCTCTTGGCATATGTCGTCTATCCGCTATTTCAAACATTTGTACAAAGTATTCAAGTCGAGGACGCATTTTCGCTGGCGAACTACACGAGATTTTTCAGTCTGGAGCATACGTCTAATTTGGAAGCATTGTGGACCAGCATTTATATTTCGGTGTTAAGTGTGATTACGTGCGCGATTGTGGGTGTATCGATGGCATTTTTGCTGGAGCGGTATGAGTTTCCCGGCAGGAAGGTGCTGGCTGTGCTTGTGCTCGTTCCGATGGCGCTGCCGCCGCTTGTCGGCGTATTGTCATTTACGTTCTTATATGGGGAGAGCGGGATCATTCCGCGCGCACTTAAGGAACTGCTGCATCTCGACCAAGTTCCTTTCTATTTGAAAGGGATTTGGGGCGTGCTGGTGGTACATACGTTTACAATGTACACCTATTTTTACATGACGGCTTCATCTGCAATTCGAGGGCTCGATCCTTCGCTCGAAGAAGCGGCAGCAAGTCTTGGCGCTGGGAGATTGTATATTTGGCGGCGAGTAATCCTGCCGATGCTCACGCCGGCACTCGTTGCGTCATCGCTCCTTGTGTTCATGATCGCTATGGCATCATATACAGCGCCGCTCATTTTCGGCATTGAACGAACGATGACGATGCAGATTTATTTGTCCCGAACGAACGGCAATTTGGATATGGCTGCTGCGCAGTCGACGATTCTTTCCGTTGTTTCCATCGTATTTCTGCTTGTCATGCGTTGGTATCAAGGATTGCGCAACTACCAGAACATGAGCAAGGGCATCAGTGTTCACCGTACTGAGGTGAAGAGTGCATTCGGCAAGTACATGGCGATGATTTTATCGATTATTGGTGTCATCATTTTGCTGCTTCCGATCTTTGTGCTGGTGCTGATCTCTTTATCAACGAATGGCACATGGACGACGCAAATATTACCGCCAGAATACACATTTGAGCATTATATGAAGCTGTTCACGGACAGTAAAACATGGAGACCAATAGCGAACAGCTTCCAGATGAGCTTCGTGGCGACGATTGGAAACGTCATTTTTGGCGTCGCGGCTGCATATGCGATGGTTCGCTTAAGGTTTAAAGGAAAGACGCTGCTGGATGTCTTGATTATGCTGCCATGGGCACTACCGGGTACCGTCGTCGCGGTCAACCTGATTGCGGCCTTTAGCGAGCCTACTGTATTCAGCTTTAATCAAGTCCTGATCGGAAGCTTCTGGATTTTGCCGCTGGCGTATTTCGTGCGTCACTTGCCGCTTGTGTTCCGTTCGACTTCGGCAATCTTGGTGCAAATGGATGCATCTGTCGAGGAAGCGGCGCGCAACTTGGGCGCATCGTGGTGGTACAGCTTCCGGAGAGTCGTGTTCCCAATGGCATTAAGCGGCATCTTGGCGGGAACGCTGCTCGCTTTCGTTCAGGGGATTGGGGAATTCGTTTCTTCCATCTTGCTCTTTACTGCCAAGAGCACGCCGCTTTCGGTCGAAATTTTCCAACGGATGTATTCATTCGAATTCGGCACGGCTTGTGCCTATGGTGTTCTGCAAATTACATTGATCATCATTGTGCTGTTCGTATCCCGCAAAATAACGGGCGACAACACGGCTATATAATCGATGGTCATTGCGTGGGAACCGCCTAGGGGTTCACTTTCCACGTTATGATATACAGCTGGGAAATGGCCATTTCCAGCAGAATAACTATTCCACCATTCGAGGAGGGATTTGATGATCAAAGGTAAGTCGGCCTCAACGTTCTGTTCCATCGTATTAAGCGTTGTATTGGGAAGCAGTGTGCTGCTGTCCACGCAAGCCGAGACCGTATCAGCGGATCGGGGGATTGTTGATTTATGGAAGTCGATCAAGCCGCTGACGACGATCGCAAGTGCGATGAACACGGGAGCTCACCCTGATGATGAGCACAGCGCGACCTTGGCGTACCTTTCCCTGGGAAGAGGAATCAATACGTCAAGTGTGATCGCTGTCAGAGGGGAAGGGGGACAGAACGAGATTGGAAGTGAGCTTGAACAGGGTCTTGGGGTTATACGAACTCGGGAACTGCAGGAGGCATCCAAGATCACGAATGTGACATTGGGAATGCTCGGCGAGCAACTGAATGATCCAATCTTCGACTTCGGGTTCTCGAAGAGTGTAGAGGAAACGCTGGAGAAATGGGGGGAATCAGTTGCGTACGAGCGCTTAATTCGCAAAATACGCGAGCTTCGCCCAGATGTCATCATTCCTGCATTCTTGAATGAAAACTCTACACATGGTCATCATCGGACGATTAACGTGCTTACGGTGCGTGCGTTCAAGGATGCAGCAAATCCTGACGTATATCCTGAGCATCTGAAGCAGGGGCTTCAGCCGTGGCAGATCAAGAAGCTGTATTTGCCTGCTAACGACAAGGATTATACCGTAAGAGCCCCAATTGGGGAGTACAACAACATCTATGGGGCCTCTTACCTGCAGCTCGGGGAAGAGTCGCGCTTCATGCACAAGAGCCAAGGAATGGGAAGGGTGTATGACGAGGGGGCCTCTCAAGGGGATAGCTACTATAAGCTCGATTTGAGCACGGTGAAGACGAAGGAAAAGGAGCAAGATTTCTTCGACGGCATCGCATTTACCTTTGCAGATTTGGCGAAGGAAATTAGCTTGAAGAGCAAGGACAATCAAATTGCGAAGGATTTGCAAGCTCTACAGCAGGATGCAGACAGGATTGTGGCGGCTTACCCAAGCTTCGCCAACGTCTTGAAGGAAGTCCACGGCATGAAGGCAGACGTGCAGACTGCGCTTGCTGATGTCAAGAAATCAAGCTTGGATGCAGTGACGAAGGAGGATTTGCTCCACCGCCTTCATGTGAAGGAAGAGCAGTTGAACAAGGCGAGTATGGAAGCGGCATCTGTTGTGGTGAAGGTTAAGCCAGATGCCAACGAACTTGTAGCTGGCCAGACGACGAAGGTCGTCGTCACAGCATTTAATGGCGGTTCTACCCAGTTGAACAGCTTAAAGCTCAGTTTGAACGTGCCCGCAGGCTGGACAGCAACGCCAGTCGGAACGACCAGCGTAGGGAAGCTTGGCTATAATGAGACAGCTTCAGCTGTATTCGAGGTCAAGGTTCCGGCAGATGCTCCATTATTCAAACCATACGAGGCTTCAGTGTTCCAAGGGAAGGTTGATTATGAAGCGTATAAGACGGCAACAACCTTGGAGGCAACACCGCAAAATGCAGTTGCGGTGCTGCCTCCATACTCAATGACACTCAGCCCAAGTGCTACGATTCTGAATACGCTGAAGCCGGGAGAGCCGATTCCTGTGAAAGTTACGGTACGCAATTATACGCCGGGTGCATCTAAGGCGACTGTCTCTCTAAATGTTCCAGCAGGCTGGACATCCGAGCCTGCCGCTGAGGAGCTAAGCTTTGCAGCGAAGGGAGAGACGAAGTCTGTTGCTTTCTCTGTTAAGGCAGCGTCGAATGTAAGACCAGGCAAGTTCACGGTTACAGCAACTGCAAAGAACGGCAATGTGCAGAGCATGCAAGGCACGCAGGTCATTCAATATCCGCATATCGGCAAGACCTATCTCGTGCAGCCCGCAGAGCTCCAAATTCAAGCCTTCGATTTGAAAACACCGGAGAAGTGGAAGGTAGGCTATGTATCCAGCGGCTTTGATAATATTGATCAATATTTGCGTCAAGTAGGCGTCAATGTGGTCAATTTGGATGCGAAGGATATTGAGTCGGGCGATCTCTCTCCATACAATGCGATTGTGCTTGGCATTCGCGCCTATGCCTTCCGTCCAGAGCTGATCCCGAGCAACCAGCGCTTATTGAATTATGTGAAAAATGGCGGAAATCTGGTCGTGCAATATCATAAGCCGGAGGATAAGTGGTCGCCGGATCTTGCACCGTACCCAATCAAGATCGGCTCGCCGCTCATTCAATGGCGGGTGACGGACGAGAATTCCAAGGTTACAACGCTTGCTTCGGAACATCCAATGTTCAGCGCTCCGAACAAAATCTCAGATCAGGATTGGAACAACTGGATTCAAGATCGTTCGGCCTATAATCCGTCGGAGTGGGGCAAGGAATACACGGAGCTTATATCCAATGGCGATCCGGGCGAGAAGGAATTTACAGGTACATTTCTGACCGCGAACTATGGCAAAGGTGTATATACGTACAGTTCACTCGTGTGGTATCGCGAGATTCCGGCACTGGTTCCGGGCTCTATTCGCATGTTTGTGAACATGATTAGTCAGCACCAGTAATCGTGGTTCTTCACGGATCACTGGAATCGGATAGTAAATTGTCTCATTGAGCTTTATCCATCAGGATATCGGCAGGGAGATCCCATGGGCCGGGGCTACACACGTACTACAATGGCTGGTACAACGGGAAGCGAAGCCGAGGCAGGGGTTCTCCCTGCACGATGCAGACGCAGAGGGGGAAGGAGCATATGGATGTAATATCGGAGTTCATGGGCCCATCACGAACGGTTGCAGAATCAGCAACTGGAGCCTATCCCGATGCCAGCTTCCTTCTGATCAACTAGTAGCAGATGGAAATTGTCGAATATACGCAGCGATGCGGACTGTTCAAAGGCCAGGCAGGAAGAGGACATGGCGGGCCGTATGAAATGTCTGCCGTGAAGGCGCTGCATCCGGAGATGGTAACCGTGAAGGAGTCGGACTTGGAATTAGATTCATGTCCTCCTTTATCTTCACTGCCTTATGTATTGGTAAAAGGAACCCCTCAAGGCTGGGATGGATATACCAGAAATATACATCAATGCTCTTTAGAGTCAGGCCAGCTTATTGCAGAAGAGGCTAACCGAAATATGAACCTGCTCATACGAGAGTGGCTCGATAGGAGAACTATGTTACAGATGAACAAGGAGGCTTATTAAGCGATGGGATACCGTGAGACATGGATGGAAACAGAAGGGACTGCTTTCCCGGGGAAAACATATACCGAGGTTGTGCTTGAACCAGCTTTTAATGAAGCGAAAGCTCACCTGCTTGATCCCATGATGGCGATCAATAAGGCGCATCTGATCATGCTGGAGAAGCAGCAGCTTATTACGCATGAGGAAGCGGAAGCCATTGCTCGGGCCATTCAGTCGATTGACCTCAAGGCGCTCCAGCAGACCAGCTATACGGGACAATTCGAGGATTTATTTTTTCAGGTAGAGCATCAATTGCTTGAACATGCAGGCGATATCGCGGGCAACCTGCATTTGGCTCGCAGCCGCAATGATATGGGAATTGCAATTTATCGAATGGTGTTGCGCGAGAAGCTGATCGTCACATTATCTTCCGCGCTGCAGCTTAATGAACAGCTTCTTTTGTTTGCTAAGGAGCATCAGGATACGCTCATGATCGGCTATACGCATACACAGCAGGCGCAGCCAACGACGCTTGCTCACTATTTCATGGCTGTTGTCGATTCGCTCAATCGCGACATTCGACGAATGATTGCGGCATACAAGAATTGCAACCGAAGCAGTATGGGAGCGGCGGCGCTTACGACATCAGGCTTTGCGATCAGCAGAGAGCAGATGATGGAGTTGCTCGCCTTCGATGAGCTCATCGATAATTCATACGATGCGATCGGAGGCGCCGACTATTTGGGTGAAGTAGCGACTAGTGTTCAACTGGCAGCGATTAATTTAGGCCGTGTCGTTCAAGATATGCTGCTGTGGTGTACGCAGGAGTTCAGTACGCTGAAGGTGGCTGCCCCTTACGTACAGATCAGCTCCATTATGCCGCAGAAGCGCAACCCGGTGTCGTTCGAGCATATGCGCGCATTGCTGTCAAGCTGCGTAGGGAATGCGAATACGGTGCTGACGATGATTCACAATACCCCGTTCGGAGACATCGTCGATACGGAAGACGATATGCAGCCTTATGTGTGGAGAAGCCTGGCGATTATGGATAAAATGTACCGGCTATTCGCTGCTGTTATCGGCACGATGGATGTGAATAAAGAGGTGCTGCGCGAACGGACACGGGGCAGCTTCGCAACGGTAACAGAGCTGGCGGATACGCTAGTTCGGACTGATGGATTGTCCTTCCGCAAGGCTCATCATATCGTGAGTGATGTCGTTCAGCATTCCGTGGCGCAGGGCTTGGCAGCCAATGAAATTACATTGTCGATGGTCAATGAAAGTGCTCGTCATCATATCGGACGGGATACTGCACTAACGGATGAGACACTGCGCGAAGCACTCGATCCAGATCATTTTGTAAATATACGCTCCTTGCCAGGCGGGCCGAGTCCGAAAGAGATCAGCCGTATGATCGAGCTTCGATGGAAGGATCATAGCGGTTATGCGAATTGGCTCGGTCAAGCGGAAGGAAGCATACAAGCAGCAATGATCCATCTGGATCAAGTCATCATGGAGTGGAGTGGTTCTTGATGGAGACATACCGCATTCCTCTGCTGGCGGTAGATGGCGGAGGAACGAAATGTCTGGTGAGGCTGCTGGATCGAGAAGGGACTGTTCTTGGACAGGGCAAGGGAGGATCCTCGAACTATCAGGGAGTTGGCGGGGACGAAGTCATTCGCGCGTTGTCTCATGGTATTGAAGCAGCACTGCATGATTACTGCCGCAGGCATGAATACAGAATGTCGTACGAGGCTGTTGCGATCGATTGTGCCGTATTCGCCCTAGCTGGTCTGGACACTGAGCATGATCGCCAAATCATAACAGGCCTTGTGCAGAGCGTATTGAATAAGCTGTCCCTTGAAGCGGATCACGTTATTGTGGAGAATGACGGCTATGCAGCTCTTCTTGGCGCGACAGGCGGTGAGCCCGGTGTATTGGTCATTGCCGGGACAGGCTCGATTATTTTTGGCGTCAATGACGATGGGCAGACCGCTAGGGCAGGCGGCTGGGGTCATCGCGTCGGAGACGAGGGAAGCGGATATTGGATCGGCAAGGAAGCGATACGAACCATTTTGAAATCGTATGACGGTAGAGAAACAAGCACAGGGCTCGGAGAATGGATTCTTTTGCATTTGGGGGTGAACAACGAGGAGGAGCTGTTTAATTGGACGTACAGCAAGGAATATTCCATTGACAAGGTAAGTGAACTAGCGGAAATTGTGAACCGAGCTGCGGTTGCAGGCAATCGGGAGGCATCACAAATCCTTGTAGCGGCAGCAGATGAGCTATTTCAAGGTGCAGCAGCGGTAATAAACCACTTGTCCTTGTTGAATACTCGGTTTACAATGGTTTTACAGGGCGGCGTCCTTCGACATGAAGGACACGTTCGCAATCGACTCATGCATAAGATAGAAGCATATGCGCCGAAGGTATCCTTTCACGAAGCAAGCAGGGAGCCCATTGATGGCGTAACAGCCATGGGAATTTCCTATTTGCAGAAGAAGATGCCTGCTCGGTCATAAGGAAGATAAGAACAGCAAGGGGCTGAAGGAACATGAAGAAAAGATGGCTATTCGTTTTCGCCCATCCCGACGATGAGACCTTCGCAGCGGGTGGGACGATTGCCAAGCTTAGCAGTACAGGGCATGAAGTATATTTGGCATGTGCCACATCGGGATGTAAGGGGAAATCAGGCGAATTCCATTTTTCTTCCCGTGAAGAGCTCGCCCGATTTCGAGAACAAGAGATGCGCAGTGCCTGCTCGATTTTAGGCGTGGCCGATATTGCACTGTATCGTTATCCTGACGGCGGATTACAGTCTCTCGATATAAATGAATTGGCGCAGCGCATTACATCGACGATTATCGAGCTGCAGCCGGATGCGATTGTGACCTTCCCGCCAGATGGAGTGACCGGACATCTCGATCATATAGCAATTTCCAAAGCAACGGTGATGGCAACACAGTTGGCGGAGGCCCATTTTCAGCAAAATAAGCAGCCGTCGCTATATTACACGTCAATCCCGCATTATTATGATTACTGCAAAGAATCGGGCCCGAAGGATAAGTGTCCAATCACGGCCAGAATCGATATTAGCGATTATCGCGAGCATAAGGGTAAGGCGCTTCAAGCATATCGAAGCCAGATTTACTCCGTGAATCGCGCCTACCCAGGCGTCATGGAGAACGATTATTCCGTCATTTGCAATTATGAATTTTATACGTTAGTCCGTGCGAACGGTCAGCCTAGACAGGAAAAGACAGCACTTCCGCTGGATGAGCTGCCGATGCTGGATTTGATGGACTAAAACTAGAAATACGCGAAGAATTTGATATCCCGTTACATTACCGTTCCGCAATAGATTACAAAATGAAAGAAGCTGGCGCCCTTGAGGTAGGGAAAGCCAGCTTTTTTACTGGGCTAAATAAACTTCCGTGACACCTTCTTGCCATCGTAGGTGAATACAACATGCTTGTCATCGACGGTCGTTTCTACGTGTACTGGCTTGCCCCACAGGGTAAACACATAAGGCAGCGTCCGCTCTACGTATTTTAAATCCAGCTCAACGCCTTCATATTGATGCATGAGATACAGCTCGCCGGAACGCTGGTAGTCTCCATCCTCAACTGTAATGTAGGGGAATCCCCCGTTGACGCGTGAATAGACGAGCTGATCACGAATATTTTCCCAGGACTTATCGGTTATTTTCCACTCTGGCCCCTTTTTCTCAAAGATGTACAGATCCAGTTCCTCGGTCAGCTTCTTCGTCAAATAATTGCGAAGGAACGATTGATCGGATTCGAGTTCACGCACCTCGAAGATTTTGGCGCGGCCTTGGCCGGGCTGACGGCCATACCGTTCCCGTTCTTCCTTGGTAGGATTATCCCATCGCTTCTCTATATCCTCGAACAGCTTGATTCCTAAATAATAAGGGTTCAGGCTATGGCGCGACGGCTGTACGACGGAGCTGTTCAGCTTTGCATACTCAATCGTTTCTTCGCTGCTTAAATCAAGTTCGCGGATAATACGCTGATGCCAATACGAAGCCCAGCCTTCGTTCATGATCTTTGTCTCGATTTGCGGCCAGAAGTAGAGCATTTCATCGCGCAGCATGGACATCATATCGCGCTGCCAATCCTCCAGAACGGGCGAGAACTGCTGGATGAACCAGATGATGTCCTTCTCCGGCTCTGGAGGGAAAGGGCGGTTCGCAAACTCATGGAGATTTGACTTGGATGATTTAGCAGCAGAGCCTCCATTGTCCAGCTCCCACAAGTCATCGTATCGGCCAGGCTTGCTTGGCTGTGCTTCTCGCAGCTCGCGCTGCTTCAGCTCCATATAACGCTCCTTATCGAGATTGCGCGGCTTGACGACATTCGGATCGATATGCTCCTGTATGCCGAGCACTGCGTCGATGAAGCTTTCCACCGCTTGCGTGCCATACTCCATCTCATATTGATTGATACGTTCAGCCGTAACGGACATACTCTCTACCATATTACGGTTTGTATTCGAGAAGCGGGCGTTATTTTTGAAAAAATCGCAGTGAGCGAGCACATGCGCCACAATCAACTTGTTTTGGATGAGTGAATTGCCTTCTAGCAGGAAGGCGTAACACGGATTAGAATTAATGACGAGCTCGTAGATTTTGCTTAGCCCGAAGTCATATTGCATCTTCATTTTATGGAAGGATTTACCGAAACTCCAGTGACTAAACCGGGTAGGCATGCCGTAAGCCCCAAATGTATAAACGATTTCGGCCGGGCAAATTTCATAGCGCATCGGATAGAAATCGAGTCCGAAGCCCTCGGCGATTTCGGTAATTTCGTCGATGGCATACTCTAATTCCTGCATGTTATTTGCACTCATGTACGGCTCCCTCCCGGCTGTTTTTTAAAAAAGTGCTTCAGCGCCCGGTACACCTCTCCCTTTTCCTTAATGACATAGTGCATAAAATGGGGCAGTTGAATATTGCGGTAGGCAGACATGAGGGTGCTGCTGCGGTTGTATTGATTTACTTCGCCGTAGCCGAACATGTTGGCTCTCTTTAGGATTTGGCCGATCAGCTTCACACAGCGCTCGTTATCGCTCGTTAGGTTGTCACCGTCAGAGAAATGGAATGGATAAATATTGTAGCTGGCAGGCGGAAAACGTGAATCGATGATCTCCAGCGCCTTCACATAAGCGGATGAGCAGATCGTGCCGCCGCTCTCGCCACGTGTGAAGAACTCCTCTTCGGTTACTTCCTTGGCTTCGGTATGGTGGGCAATGAATACCAATTCGACCTTCTCATACTGCTTGCGCAAGAAGCGCGTCATCCAGAAGAAGAAGCTGCGCGCACAATACTTTTCGAAGCTGCCCATGGAACCAGAGGTGTCCATCATCGCAATAATGACGGCACTCGATTGCGGCTTAATGATTTCCTCCCACGTCTTGTAGCGCAGGTCGTCAGGGCTGATGTGGTGAATGCCAGGCTTGCCGGTTAGGGCATTGCGCCGCAAATTTTCTAAAATCGTACGCTTCTTGTCTATGTTGGACATAATGCCCTTCTTACGGATGTCATTGAATCGAATATCGGTAACCTCGACCTGTTCTTTGTCTTTCTGCTGAAGATTAGGCAGCTCCAATTCGTCGAACAGCATGGTTTCCAAGTCTTCGATACTGATCTCAGCCTCAATAACATCCGCACCGGCCTGATCGCCAGCCTGCTTTCCCTTTCCTTGCCCTTGAGATGAACTGTCCGTGCCGAGCACATCTCCAACCTCACTGTCACCGTCTCCCTGACCGACATGCTTCTTCTTGTTGAAGTTATAGACGAATCGGAATTCGTCCAGACTGCGAATAGGAACTTTAATGATTTGCTTGCCATCGGACATGATAATGTTCTCTTCGGTAACAAGATCGGGCAGGTTTTGCTTTATCGCTTCACGCACCCTCTGTTGATGGCGCGCTTGATCTTGATAGCCTTTGCGATGGAGCGACCAGTCCTCGCGGGACACAATGAACGTCCGTTCATTCAATGGCTGACACCTCCTGTTGGACGTATTAACTAATGCCTGTGCTGCTAGTTATGATCAATATATTCACGGGTTGCCGGGATAATGAAACGAGTGCTGTGCCAGCAGCGCGATCTCAGCATGCAGAGTGTCGTATGCGTACGATATTTACAAATGAGGTAGACGAACAGGTTGTGATACAATACAAGGTACTTGACAACCTATTTCAGAGTAAGATGTAAATGAAGAAAAGGAGGGACATAGGATGACTGTTGGTTCAGAAGAAGAAGTACAAGGATTGAAGGAAATCGGCAAAATTGTAGCGTTGACTATACAAGAAATGAAGAAAAGTGCAAGACCAGGGATGACGACCAAGGAGTTGGATGAAATCGGCGGTGAAATTCTGGCCCGCCATGGGGCAGTGTCTGCACCAATGAAAGATTATAACTTTCCCGGACATTCGTGCATCAGTGTAAATACAGAAGTTGCGCATGGAATACCTGGCAAGCGGGTTCTAAAACCTGGGGATTTAGTGAACGTGGATGTATGCGCGAAGAAGAATGGATTTGTGGCCGATTCGGGACAATCGTTTCAACTTGCGCCTCTAGATACGAAAATTACTGCACTGTGCCGATATACGCAAGAAACGATGATGAAGGTCATTTCTTCATTGAAACACGGGGTGAAAATAAACACAATTGGGAAAATGTTTGAGAAGGCTGCTGAACAAGGAGGATATACGGTCATTCAAAATTTGTGCAGCCATGGCGTAGGCAGAGCGGTGCATGAAGAGCCAAGCATTCTTCCGATCTATAATCGACTTGATACGAGGATCTTGAAGGAAGGCATGGTCATTACGATTGAGCCATTTTTATCAACAGGTGCGGATTATGCAGTACAGCAGGCTGACGGCTGGACATTATGCACACCGGATGGAAGTATTGCCGCACAATTCGAGCATACGATTATTATTACGAAGCAAAAGCCTATTATTGTCACGGTTGCATAGCGCTTCGCACGAGACTTCGAACGATCCAGACTTGCTTCATGTATAGAAGCAGCTCTGGGTCGATTCAGCTTAGCTTCCTTAAAGCTTGCAGAGTAACGAAAAATCTACATTTATAAAAGTGGGAGAGAATGCTAGGTTTGACATGAAACCATTTGGTATCCTATAATCATAACACCAATACGAAACCATTTGGTTCCGTAATAATGTACTTATCGTTGGTACATGCTGACAATACAATGATGAACTGGAGGACTGACATCCATGACAAATCAAGCATCTCAATCTCCACAAGATATCCGCAAAACGATTACATTGAACGCACCGATCCAGAAGGTGTGGGACGCAGTTGCCACATCGGAAGGAATAGCTGCCTGGTTTATGCCAAATGATTTTCGGCCTGAGCTAGGTTATGAATTTCATTTGAATGCAGGGCCGTTCGGGAATTCACCATGCAAGGTGACAGAGCTAGACCCGCCAAATCGTTTGTCATTCCGTTGGGGCAAAGACTGGACGCTGACGTTTACCTTGGCCGAAATGAACGGGGTAACGGAATTTACCTTAATTCACTCTGGGTGGAGTCCAGAGGGAGTTACAGAGTTTGGCGAATCGCATGCGATCGTACGCGAGCGCATGAACAATGGATGGGACGGTCTGGTTCAGAAGCTGCGGTCCTACATTGAGGCGTAACATGGGAGCATCTGCACCGAAGCATGATGTCTTTCAGGCGATAGCAGACCCTACAAGGCGCAAGCTGCTGGAACTGCTCGCAGATAACGAGCTTCCAGTTACAGTCATAAGCGGGCATTTCCCCATGACTCGAACTGCAGTGTCCAAGCACTTGCGAATTCTTGCAGAAGCGGGACTTGTGAAGGATCGAAAGATCGGCAGAGAGGTCAGATACCGGCTCGATCCGGATCCGCTGTTGGAATTGAAGCGATGGCTGGCCTATTATGACCGTTATTGGGATAATAAGCTGTCCATGCTTCAGCATTATGTAGAGAGTATAGGGAATTCGGAACGGACTGAGGAGAGTGCCGGCTTGCAGGAACTGATTAATAACAGCAATAGTAACAGTAACAATCGCAGTGACAGCGAGAAATAAACCGTGATGTAGCTGTTTACTAAAAGTTTCGACCAGTCAGTACAAGTAAGTACAACTTCGCAATCCGCCAATCCGCAGCAATCTGCTATAAGCAGGGCGTTGCGGATTTTTTTATATTGAACGGGAATGTCTATATGATGTCCACCTTCTTTCTCACCTTGCCAAACAGACTAAAATGATCTAACAAAAATTTGAAAAACAACCGATAAATAAGTAAATAGTTCTGAAGAGGACGTACATGTGAATTGTGCCGACAGCGCATCTGTAGATCACGATGGATCGAGGAATTGCCGTATGGACAACCCTTGTCCATACCTATGTTATCAATGTCATATGATGTGTTCCTCCAAATCGATATGATTACCTCATATATATAATGAAGCGAAATGTTGAGGTCGATCAAAATGACAAAACATCACCAACCACAGGAAAGCATGCCCCTGCCTCCAGTGCCGCATACAGCGCACGATAGCACCGAAGGGCCGAGAATACGGAGAGAAAAGCGGACTGTTCTATTGATGATTCGCATATATTGTCGTAATCATCATTTATCAGAAATGTCTCATTATGAAAATGGAGATCATGGGCATTGCAGTTTATGCCCCAACTGCAATGAATTGCTCGCCTATGCATGGAAGCGACTTACTCATTGCCGATTCGGTGAGAGCAAGACGACTTGTGAGCGTTGTACCGTGCATTGCTACAAGCCAGATAAGCGTGACGCCATTCAGCGTGTCATGCGTGAAGTAGGACCCAAAATGCTGTATAAACATCCGATTGTTGCTCTCCGGCATGCATGGGATCATTTCCGCCCATCTAAAAGAGGAAAATAAAACCACAGGCTGAGAACGCCTTGTCCTACTTGAATTGTTAGTGGAAAAACCACAGTAATTCAGATAATATAGTAACGTATCTAATATAGTTAAAAATTGCCGAAATGTGGCATGAAGGGGCGAACATCATGTTGCGACGCTATACAATTATAGGAAGTATAAATATGCTTTTATCTGTCGCTCTTGGGGCATTTGGGGCGCATGTCATGAAGGGGCTGCTGACGCCGGAGCGGATGGCGACTTTCGAGACAGCTGTTCAATACCATATGGCGCACGCGCTTGGATTGCTTTTTATTGCAATATTGGCAGATAAACTGGCTGATCAGAAAAAGGCTGCATGGTCAGCAAGGCTGATATTTATCGGTATCATTGTGTTCTCTGGCAGCTTGTATCTGCTTTGCTTTACGGGGATCAAAGTGCTAGGAGCGATTACACCGATTGGAGGAGTTGCATTCATCGCTGGTTGGTTGATGCTTGCTCTTGCTGCACGTCGATGATCGTTCGTATTGACTTCAACGCTGGAAGGAAGATACTTAGTGAGTGACCGTAAGGTACAGAATGAACGGCAATTGCAGAAGCGGGATCGCTCAATTCGATGTGCTTTAATTGTAATGGCTGTCTCTTTAATTACGGCAATCGTATGTACAGGGTTGGCTTTGCTTCAGCTGGAAGGAACGGCGCGATTGTGGATGCTTGTGCTATTAACAGCGATGCTTGGATATGCTGCAGCTGCGAAGCTTAAATCTTCTTACGACCAGGGGCTCAAACAGGCACATCATCCTTCAGATGCAAAGATTGCGCCGGATTCCTCCGAGCAGCCAACTTGGAAGTCTTATTACGATCATCTGCCTGTTCCGATGCTATTTGTTCGCCAAAATGGAGAGGTTGAGGGGATGAACCCTTCCTTTCAAGAGGTGACTGGATTTGATGTGCCACCCCGCTCGATTAGTCAATGGATGGAGGAACGGGATTGTACGAAGCTCCTTCGGGCAATGCCTCAGGCGATGAGCGGGCAAGAAGTGGAACTGGAAGTTGTTAGTTGTTCTAAGGATGGATTTCCTCAGGACTGGGTCATTCAAATGGCTCAGCTGCCTTTATTGTCACATTACTCCGAGCAGGATGTGATCTTTTCAGTAAGCCTTCGAGATCCAAGTCCGAATCGATATATGGAAGAACGCATTCGTTACATGGCTTATTATGATGATATGACAGGTTTACCGAATCGGCGCATGTTCATGCAGCGGTTGGAGGAAGCACTTGAAATGGCCGCTTATGCCTCATTTTCCGTTGCAGTGCTATACATGGATCTTGATAGGTTTAAGCGCATTAACGATACTTTTGGCACGGACTTCGGCGATATGCTTCTTATGCAAATTGCGGATAGATTGCTCAGGTCGATGACAGAAAACGATGTCATTGCCCGGATGGAGGGCGATGAATTCATCTGCTTCATGACGAATGCAGGCTCTGAGGACGAAGTAACTGAACGTATTCGTCTACTATTATCGGTGTTGGAGGAGCCGTTCGAATTGAACGATATCCCCGTTCACGTTACGATGAGCATTGGCGTGAAGCTTATCCATGAAGATATGCGCATTCATGATGCAGGTCTTGCCGTTCAGCAGGCGGATTATGCCTTGTCCCGGGTAAAGGAACTGGGGAAGAACGGATACCTTTTTTTCGTTCCAGGCATGAACGATCGTCCGCTTGAGCGCATTACATTAGAGCATGACATGCGCAAGGCACTCACAAGAGGCGAATTCGAGCTCTATTACCAGCCGCAGGTAGATATGTCTACTTGCCGCATTGTAGGGATGGAAGCTCTTGTACGCTGGAACCATCCTGAGCGTGGGCTTATTCCTCCGGGGGAATTTATTCCCTTGGCCGAGGAGAACGGCTTCATCGTATCACTAGGAACTTGGATCATGGAAGAAGCCTGCAGACAAAATAAGAAGTGGCAGGACAAAGGGCTTGAACGTATTCCAGTATCCGTCAATCTGTCGGTTAGACAATTTGAAATGAACAACTTAACGGAGACGGTTCAGGATGTACTGCGGCGCACCGGTTTGGAGCCGCAATATTTAGATTTGGAAATTACAGAAAGCATGACAATGGAAGTGTCTCGTGCATCTCAAACATTGCGTAAATTGAAGGATATGGGTGTGGCAATCAGTATTGATGATTTCGGGACGGGTTATAGTTCTCTTCACTATTTGAAAAATTTCCCGATTCATCGTTTGAAAATTGATCGATCCTTCGTCCGTGATTTGCAGCAGGATCCGAATGACGCTGCAATTGTATCCGCAATTATTGCCTTAGGGCACAATATGAACATGCAAGTGATTGCTGAGGGAGTAGAGACGAAGGAACAGCTGGTATTTTTACAAAATAACAACTGCGACAATATACAGGGCTATTATTTCAGTCCTCCATTGCCGCGAAGTAGCTTTGAATCGCTATTCCGCAAACATTCGCAGCATGCTGGGAACAGTACAATGCTGAATACATAAGTGAATCAACGAGAAATGCAACAGCCGCAATGGGAGTCGACTGATCTGACTTCATTGCGGCTGTTGTGCATTCATGAGCTATAGAATTAGGGCTGCATGTCTTCTATTTCATTCAGATTAAAAGCGTATACCTGCTTTTCATCGACATGGTATACGTTCAGCAGCTGATTCGAGGCGTCATAATTGAGGATTCGGCAGGGGAGACTCATCGTTATGCCTTTTCCTTTGTTAATGCGCAAGCGCAGTAAGCAATTCTGATCGATGTAGTTCCGAAGCTGCTTTTCAACATCCTGCAGGCGGGCATCATCGGCTTGTTGCTTGTTAGTCTGATTAGGTTCATTGGCTGCGTTTTGTAATGCTTTGTCCGCTGTGGACCCGGAGCCTGTTGCATTTTTCTTGCTATGAGTCCGAGCTGCGGGGCTGTCCATCCGAGTATCAACAGTCGTGGAACTGGCCTGAGCTGCATGCGTCTGAGTCAGTTTGTCAAACGGTGATTGCTTCATATTATGCTGCTGCATAGCTTCGGCAAGCTCCAACAAAGAACCGAGCTCACTCCCAGATTGGACACGAGCATCCAGAATGTCAGGGTGCTGCTGCAGCAGTTGCAGCAAAGCTTCTAGCGCAGCCACGTTGGATTCGCCTTGTACAAGGATGTCTACATTGAACTTGAAGACGGATCGTTGAGATGAAGTAGGATAAAGCATGATCTGTAATTCCTCCAACCTGGACATTTTGCCTAGATGATTACATTATAATACGGGAGAAATTCCGACAAATATAGTTCATTAGTACTAAATATTGATTCTCGACTCAATCGTTCCAAAAATACGGTAAATGCATAAGATGATACCATCCTGTTATGACAATAAGGAGGCATTTGGAGTGATACGGTTAATACCCATGCATATTGGCGAACAAACCGTGTTGGGCGTAGAAGTATTGTTGCCCAAAACGACACTATTGTCTATCTCTACAGATAAGGGGTACATCATGTGCGGGGCGCTTGATGTAGAGTTGTTGAATACGAAGCTGCAAGATCGAGGGATTATTGCAGGGCGCGCCGTTGGTGTGCGAACACTAGAGCAACTGCTCGAAGCTCCGCTTGAATCCATTACCCATGAAGCGGGAAATTTGGGCATATTTGTAGGCATGAAAGGCCGCGATGCGCTGCAACTGATGTTCTAATCTACATCTAAAACAAGGGTATGATCTATGCGCTAGGGACACATAATATTGGAGAATTTTCAATTTTGCGTGTATGAAGTGTCATAGCTGATTGGAAGAGCTTGCGTTACACTAATGGCCTCAAGTCCTTATGGGACGCCGTGTTGCGATGATTCATTTCACGTGGACACGGGTACATATATAGTAGCCGAGCAGTATCTGTTGGTAAGGAAAAGATACAAGTTTCACCAGAAAATATTACCAAACAGGTTTGTGTAAGAAAGGCTTGAAAAATAGTTAATATTACTTTAGAATTATTATCAATAAGAAATTGATATCAATTAGGAGGCGTATCGATTATGGCAAATAACGAAAAACTTCAATCTCTGTTGAATCAACAAGTGGCAAACTTGAATGTATTGTATGTGAAGCTTCATAACTACCACTGGTATGTAAAAGGTCCATTGTTCTTCACCCTGCATGAGAAATTCGAAGAATTCTATAATGAAATTACAGCGAAGATGGATGATGTAGCTGAGCGCTTGCTTACAATTGGAGGCAGACCATACGCAACAGTGAAGCAATATTTGGAGCATACAACACTGCAAGAAGCGACAGGCAATGAAACAGGAGAAGAAATGGTAAAGCAGCTTATTAAAGACTTCAATCAATTGATTGCAGAATGCGGCGTAGCTCAAGAAGCGGCGCAAGCTGCTGGGGACGAGCCTACAAATGATTTATTCATCGGCATTCAATCCGATCTTGAAAAGCATGTATGGATGTTGAATGCACTTCTTGGGTAAGCAAGGCTGCATAATATAAATGACTAACCTTGATGAGAAACATATAAGCGCATCCTGAGAAGGGTGCGCTTTTTACTGAAATTATATATAAAATTGGCAGGCGATGTGACTCTAGCAGATTGCGCGCTTTTGTAACGAATAAAGGAGTTATTTGGCGAAAGATAGAGGCAGCATGGGTGGGGCGCTGGTTGATTTATACAAATGATTGTTTTAAAATTATATTGAGAATCAATGATAATCATTTTATAATGATTACAATGTGATAAATCTTATAGCGTGGATAAAGATTTATTGTTCTTTCAGTATACATCTTTTCTACAAATCCATCAATCTGGAGGTTACAACACAATGTCAACTCAATTCGTCATTAATGGTTTAAAGGCGACCATTGAAGGTAAAGAGATTCTGAAAGGAATCAATCTGGAAATGAAGGGTGGCGAGGTACATGCTATCATGGGTCCTAACGGAACTGGTAAAAGTACACTCGCTTCTGCTTTGATGGGCCATCCTAAATATGAAGTAACAGAAGGTTCTGCTACAATTAACGGAGAAGATTTGCTTGAGATGGAAGTTGACGAGCGCGCTCGTGCGGGTCTGTTCCTTGCGATGCAATACCCAAGCGAAATCGCAGGTGTAACGAACTCCGACTTCTTGCGCAGCGCAATCAATGCTCGCCGCGGTGAAGGCAACGAAATCTCCTTGATCAAGTTCATTCGTCAAATGGAAGGCAAGATGAAAGAACTGGAGATGAATGAAGAATTCGCTCATCGCTACCTGAACGAAGGCTTCTCCGGCGGGGAGAAGAAGCGTAACGAAATCTTGCAAATGATGATGCTGGAACCGAAAATCGTAGTCTTGGACGAAATCGACTCCGGTTTGGATATCGACGCATTGAAAATCGTTGCAAATGGTGTAAATGCTATGCGTAGCGAAGATCGCGGATTCTTGGTTATTACGCACTATCAACGTTTGCTGAACTATGTGAAGCCTGACTTCGTACACGTTATGATGCAAGGTCGTATCGTGAAATCCGGCGGTCCTGAACTGGCTGAGCGCCTTGAGGCCGAAGGTTACGACTGGGTGAAGGAAGAACTCGGCATTACAGACGAAACAGTTGGACAAGGCGAGTAATTCATTCTAGCAAACGATTGACAGGAGGAGCGATAGACCGATGAGCACGAATACGACATTGCCAGTGAGCCGTGAAGCGGTCGCTGCGCTTTCGAGCCGCAAGAGTGAGCCTGCATGGCTTGCTGAATTGCGATTGCAAGCGTTGGATCAAGCAGCGGCACTGGATTATCCGATATTTGAAAAAACAAAAATTGAACGCTGGGATCTTCAAGCATATGGTGAGTATGTAGACAGCCAACAAGTTTCTGCTTTTGCTGATATTCCGGGAGAAGTTCGTACTATATTGACTGGGGATGAGTCTTCCGCACAGGTAGACAACGTATTGGTTCAGCACAATTCCGGGGTAGTATATCGTCAATTGCAAGCAGAACTGGCAGCGAAGGGCGTTATCTTTACAGACTTGGAAACGGCGGCTCGTGAGCATGAAGAGCTGGTGAAGCCGCATTTGATGCAAGCGCTGAAGGCTGACGAGCATCAGTTGGCAGCTTTGCATGCCGCAGTATGGAATGGCGGCGTATTCTTATACGTGCCGAAAAACGTAGAAGTAGATATTCCGCTTCAAGCATTGTTCTATACAGATAATGCAAAGGCTACATTCGCACCGCATGTATTGATTGTTGCGGATGTGAACAGCCGTGTAAACTATGTAGACAACTACGTATCTGGTGCTTCTACTGATGCTTATGTTCATAATGGTGTTGTAGAAGTGTTCGTGAAATCCGGAGCGAAGGTAACTTACGCATCTGTACATCATTTGGATGAGAAGGCAACGGATATTACGATTCGTCGCGCAGTAGTTGAAAATGACGGCCGCATTGAGTGGGTTGTAGGCGAAATGCACAACGGCTATGCAGCGTCTGAAACGAACTCCATTCTCGTAGGCAACGGTTCTACATCCGATACAAAAGTAATATGCGTAGGAAATGGCGATCAAAAGCTGAACATTACGACGAAAGCTGTTCACTTCGGTAAGAGCTCTGACAGCCAAATGATTACACGCGCAGTTATGCGCGAAAATGCTTCCGCAATCATCAACGGAATTACGAAGATTGAAAAGGGAGCAACCAAAGCAAATGGTGAGCAAACAGAGCGCGTACTTATGCTGAGCCCGAAAGCGCGTGGAGATGCGAATCCAATTTTGCTTATTGATGAGGACGATGTAACAGCGGGTCATGCTGCTTCTGCTGGTCAAGTGAACCAAGAACAGGTTTATTACATGATGTCGCGCGGTATTGCTCGTGAAGAGGCGGAGAACTTGATTATCCGCGGATTCTTGGCACCAGTTGTAGCTGAACTGCCAGGAGAGCATTTGCAGCAATTGCTGAAGCGTTACATCGAAAGGAAGCTGGGACAATGATTGGACGCGAGCTTCGTGAGCAATTCCCGATTTTAAATCAGGATGTTAATGGTCATCCGTTGGTGTATTTAGACAGTGCGGCAACCTCACAGAAGCCGAGATCCGTAATTGATGCGATACAAGCGTATTATGAAAAGGACAATTCCAACGTACACCGCGGCGTCCATACGCTCGGTTCCCGAGCGACAGACGCTTACGAAGGTGCGCGGGAGAAAGTTGCCCGGTTCATCAATGCGAATCGTACGGAAGAGATTGTATTCACTCGCGGTACGACAAGTGCGCTTAATCTTGTTGCATCTTCCTATGGACGCAGTGTATGCGGCGAGGGTGATGAAATTGTCATCACACAAATGGAACACCACAGCAATCTGATTCCGTGGCAGCAGGTCGCGAAAGCGACAGGGGCTACGTTGAAATATATCCCGATGCAGGAAGATGGCACGCTTTTGCTTGCAGATGTGGAGCAGACGATTACGGCTCGAACGAAGATTGTATCGATTGCGTATGCATCCAATGTGCTCGGAATCGTAAATCCAGTCAAACAAATTGCGGAGATCGCACATCGCTATGGGGCAGTTATCGTGGTAGATGGCGCGCAAAGTACGCCGCATATGCGGATCGATGTTCAGGAGCTGGATTGCGACTTCTATGCATTGTCAGGGCACAAAATGTGCGGACCAACTGGAATCGGGGCATTATATGGGAAGATGGCACTGCTCGAGAAAATGGAACCAATCGAGTTCGGCGGCGAAATGATTGACTTCGTTGATTTGTATGAATCAACGTGGAAAGATGTTCCTGCCCGATTTGAAGCGGGAACACCGATCATAGCAGGTGCTGTCGGACTAGGCGCTGCGATTGATTTCCTAAACGAAATAGGGCTGGACAACATTCATAAACATGAGATGCAGCTTGGCGCCTATGCGGTCGAGCGTTTGTCTGAGATTGATGGACTCTCGATCTATGGCCCTCGCCGCGAGCGGATCGGGCTCGTTACATTCAATTTGGATGATATCCATCCGCATGATGTAGCTACCGTTCTGGATGCGAAGGGGATTGCCGTACGTGCCGGACATCACTGCTGCCAGCCGCTGATGCGTTGGCTCAAGGTAAGTGCGTCGGCACGCGCAAGTTTCTATTTGTACAACACGGAAGCAGACATTGACCGGTTGGCGGAAGCCTTGCGGGAAACGAAGGAGTATTTCAGCGATGCAATTGGATGATCTGTATCGCCGAGTCATCATGGATCACTACAAAAAGCCGCGCAACCGCGGCACGTTCGAGGACGACACGGTTACCGTTGACCTGAACAATCCGACTTGTGGTGATCGCATATCTCTGCAGCTTAAGTTGAACGATGGCATTGTTGAGGATGCCAAATTCACAGGCGAGGGCTGCTCGATAAGTATGTCTAGTGCATCAATGATGACGGAAGCGGTCAAAGGTAAAACGTTGGAGCAAGCACATGAATTGGCTGAGCGCTTCTCTGCCTTGGTAAAAGGCGAGAACGCTACGTTTGATGAATATGAAGATATCGAGGCTCTATCTGGTGTAAACAAGTTCCCAGCCCGCATTAAATGTGCGACATTGGCTTGGAACGCGCTTCGCAAAGGGATCGATAAGCCTGAATAGGCGATCAAGTGCGACGTTCGCACAGAGGAGGTACAACAACTATGGCGAAAAAGATGCCTGAAATGGAAGAATATAAATATGGCTTTCGCGATAATCACCAAGCAGTCTTCCAATCCGGTAAAGGGCTGACGCCGGAGATCGTTACTGAGATCTCCCGTATTAAGGGCGAGCCTGACTGGATGCTGGAATTCCGCTTGAAGTCGCTTGAGCAATTTAACAAAATGGCAATGCCTCGTTGGGGCGGCGATTTGGATGAGTTGGACTTCAACGACATTCAATATTATGTGCGTCCTTCTGAGAAGCAAGGTAAGACATGGGAAGAAGTTCCGACTGAGATCAAGGAAACATTCGATAAGCTCGGCATTCCAGAAGCGGAACAAAAGTTCCTTGCTGGTGTATCGGCTCAGTACGAATCTGAGGTTGTTTATCACAGCATGCAGAAGGATCTCGAAGAGCAAGGCGTTATCTTTATGGATACGGACACTGCACTTCGTGAGCATCCGGAGATCTTCCGCGAGCACTTCGCATCTGTCGTTCCTCCGGCGGACAACAAGTTCGCTGCATTGAACAGTGCAGTATGGTCGGGCGGAAGCTTTATCTACGTGCCAAAAGGCGTAAAGTGTGAAATTCCGCTTCAAGCATATTTCCGTATCAACTCCGAGAATATGGGTCAGTTCGAGCGTACGCTCATCATCGCAGATGAGGACAGCTTCGTACATTATGTTGAAGGTTGTACAGCACCTATCTACAGCACGAACTCCCTTCATAGTGCGGTCGTTGAGATTATCGTGAAGAAAAATGCGCGTGTTCGTTATACAACAATCCAAAACTGGGCGCCGAACATTTACAACCTGGTTACGAAGCGTGCTGTTGCGGAAGAGAATGCGAACATGGAGTGGGTTGACGGCAACATCGGTTCCAAGCTGACTATGAAATATCCAGCAGTCGTATTGAAAGGCCGCGGAGCAAAAGGCTCTGTACTGTCAATTGCGGTAGCAGGTAAAGGTCAGCATCAGGATGCTGGTGCGAAGATGATTCACCTGGCTCCAGATACAACGTCGACCATTATTTCCAAATCGATCTCCAAGCATGGCGGTAAGGTTTCGTATCGCGGCTTGACATCGTTCGGTCGTGATTCTGACGGTGCAAAATCAAACGTAAAATGTGATACTTTGATTTTGGATAACGAATCTACGTCTGATACAATTCCGTACAACGAGATCCGCAACGACAATATTCAATTGGAGCATGAAGCTACTGTATCCAAGGTATCCGAGGATCAGCTCTTCTACCTGATGAGCCGCGGCTTAACTGAAGATGAGGCGACTCAAATGATCGTTATGGGCTTCATCGAGCCGTTCACGAAGGAACTGCCAATGGAATATGCGGTTGAGATGAATAGATTGATCAAATTCGAAATGGAAGGCTCTATCGGCTAAGGATTGCTTCGGCAAAGAGCCAATCAGCCTTGTTTCGTTGAAGGAAGATACGTGCCCTTTTTGCTTGATGTACGATGTGCATCAAGCAGAGGGCACGTATTTTTTTATAAAGAAGTTTTTGTTTTTCGCTCATTTTCTCCGTGTTTGTCCCCATTTTGCTTTTATCCGCATGGTACACCCCAAAATTGGCATACTAATCCTTATGCTGATGTTCAACTTGCTTGCAGCGGGTTCGCATCTATGTTATCTCATCACGCAACAGGAGGATTGGAAATGGTTGACCCTATCCAACAGGAGCGAAAAATACGGCATATTTGCCGTAAGCACAGATTCTGTATCATGATGCTAATCGGATGTATGATTTTAAGTGTATTTGCACCAGTTAAGGCAAGTGCCATGTCCGTAGCGACACAAATAGACACACATCATGAGAGTGCGCCAGCTCGCAGAGATCGTGCCTATTATGAAGGACGAGGAGACATTGTGTGGGAAGTGCCGTCTGCTGGCAAGCGGATTGCACTCACTTTTGACGATGGCCCTGATCCAACCCGTACTCCGGTTATCTTAGACCTGTTAAAGCAGTATAATGCCAAGGCTACCTTCTTCGTCGTAGGATGGAGAGTAAAGTCGCACCAAGAATTAGTAAAGCGCACAGTTCGTGAGGGACATGAAATTGCGAATCATACGTACCACCATAAGTATTTTCGCAAAGGGGTAACGAAGGCAGAAATTGAAGAGGAAATCATGAAGGCGCATCGAGTCATTGAAGAGGTGACGGGCACGCCGCCCCAATTATTCCGACCGCCAGGCGGGTATTATAATGAACGGCTTGTAGAAATTGCACGGGAGAAGGGGTACCGCGTTATTTTATGGTCGTGGCATCAAGATACGAAGGATTGGCGTTCACCAGGAGTAGATCGAATTGTCAATAAGGTGCTGGGACATGCAAGAAACGGTGACATCGTACTAATGCACGACTTAGTAGAGGGAAGCACACAGACCATTCAAGCGCTGAAGAAAATACTGCCCGAATTGAAGCGGCGGGGCTATTCATTTGTCACCGTTTCTGAATTAATGGCACATCGGGTCAAAGCGAAAACATCCTGAGCGCGTCTTATAAATACGTTAATCATGACGCGCTTCACTTGAAAAAGCAGGCTGTAAACGAATAAATCTAGTACAGCAACTTACATGTATACCTTTTCAATATGCAGATTGCGGAATTGCGTTAAATCAATGAATTGATTATCAACTTGCACGAGCGGCCGGAAAAATTCAGTATGATGGTTCATGATGATTGTTCCGGTTCGCCCGTCGCTTAGGCGTGCCTGCTTATGAACGAAGTTAGGCAGCATGTGGCGAATGAAGGTATGGACGATTTTGGGATCAAGTCCAGTATAGCTCAACGTATGAAGCTCTTTCAGAACCGTAAATAAATCCTGCTTGCTCCGATAAATTCGTGTGCTTGTCATCGCACTATATATATCTGCAACGGTAATGATGCGAGCAACTGGATGAATCTCAAGATCAGAAGTGCCATAAGGGTAACCGCTTCCATCAATGCGTTCATGATGCTGGAGGGCAGCGACCGCAAGCCATTCATCATCATAAGCAGCACGAATAATCTCATATCCGAGAACAGTATGAGATTTCATTTGTTCGAATTCGGAAAATGTCAGCATCTCTGGTTTGTGTAACAGGTGTCGATCAATTTGGGACTTGCCGATATCATGCAAAAATCCAGCCTTGCAAATACGAATCGCTTCTTCTTCCCCGTAATGCATCCACTTCGCAATATAGTAGGACAGCATACCGACTTGCACGGAATGCTGATACGTATAATCATCCTTTGAGTCCAGCAGAAGCAAGAGGGAGACAACATCATGCTGCTTCTCCATCTGTTGAATAAGCGGTGTGATGGATTCTTGAACAAGCTCATCTTGCACAAATCCATGTTGGACGACATCTTGAAATATTTTCTCGACATTGTGAATTGCCGTATTATAGCTGTTCTGCATCCCTTGATGGGCACTGTGATAGGTTTGCTGCCCTTCATTCGTAGAATAAGGGGACTCTACTGCAGGTTCTGTGCATGCTCTGCCCTCGATATTGATCATTTCCAAATGATGACGAATGAGAAGAGCAATGTCCCGCTGCTTCATGACGGTTCCTGCAGACAGCACCAACAGACCATTATCATTGAAAATATCCTTCGAGAGAATGTCCCCTTCTTGAATTTCTGTGACATGTATCCGCACGAAATGTCACACCTTTCTAGTCATATTGACCTACATGTATCTTTTATCATACCAAAGTCTGACAAAAGATAACAATAACATTTTCCAGAATATTGTGAAAAATTGGTGCTGAAATTCATCCGCTGCTCGTATACAAAGAACAAGATACTTTGTCCGATTTCGGAGTGCTCGCATTAGATGAACTCGAGTAACTTCGTATGAGGAGGAAAAGAGGGATTTATCCATGTTCTATGTCATCGTTGCAGTTGTTCTTGGTATTGTTGAAGGATTAACTGAATTCATACCTGTATCCTCGACAGGCCATATGATATTAACAACGAAGCTAATGGGGATTGAGGAGCAGGCTAGCTGGCTTAAAACGTTCGAGATCGTCATTCAGCTAGGCGCGACACTGGCCATGATGGTCGTATATTGGGATCGGATCATGGGGATGTTGGGCTTGCGCAAACGAACCGTTCAGCAAGGGAATGTCGTCTGTCAACGATTGAATCTGCTCCATGTCGCCATTGGAATAGCTCCCGCGTTAGGTGTGGCCTACCTAGCAAAAGATCATATTAAGCAGTTGTTTGACAGCACCTCAACGGTATTGTTGGCGCTTGTCGTCGGAGGCGCATTTATGTGGTTCGCGGAATGGTACGGTTCTCGCAGAGAGCCATCAGCGAAGACGATGGATGATATTAGCTATAAGCAAGCCTTTTCTATTGGTTTGTTTCAAATTCTGTCTGTGTTGTGGCCAGGCTTCTCCCGCTCAGGATCTACGATGTCGGGAGGTATGCTGAGCGGCGTTAGCTACCGAGCTTCTGCGGATTTTTCCTTTCTCATCGCGATCCCGATTATGTGTGCAGCGAGTGGATATGAGCTGCTTGACAATTATAAGATGTTTACCCTCGATATTCTCGCTTTTTTTGTGCTCGGTTTTTTAGTATCTTTTGTGGTAGCCTATGTAATTGTTGTTGTCTTCCTCAAGCATATTCAGCGGATTAAACTTCGCCATTTCGCAATTTATCGCTTCGTTTTGGCAGCGTTATTCTGGTACTTCATCATGTAGCTGCTGTTCCTGATTGACAGGGGCAGGACATTTTGAAAATTTTATTTTAGGAAAATTCAGAAGTATGCAAAAGATGTATACTTTTATTCATCCGAGATCCATGGATAATAGCGGAGATCGCCAGCGAATTCTGCCAATTTCCCAACTTAGATAAAGGAATGTATGGCAGTGACTCGCTAGTCTAGCGAGAATTTGATATGATTAATTCGATGCATTTTAAGTGAATGTAAATATCATAACTTCAGGGGTTGACTCTGCTTGCGATGGGTACCTATACAAGCGTGCCGAGCCGGCATGCGATTAGCAAAAGAAATATATAATGAAGAAGGTCTTGTGCTGCTCAAGGAGCAAGTCGAGCTTAGTACTGCGTATATTCAGCGCTTGGAAGCGATGGGCGTCTCCTATGTGTACGTGGAAGATGCGCGGACAGAAGGTATTCATGCACCGAATGTGTTGAGCGGGGATACGAGAAAACTTGCCAACGCGACGATTCGCAAGCAATTCAAACGATTGATTGAAGAAGCAATGACGCGTAAGCGTTCAGCTTCGCACACGACACTGAAGCGGGAGTTTTTTGAGGTGTTGGATGCCATAATAGGCGATTTGTATGGTCACCATAAAGCGATGGTTATGCTGAATGATATGCAGACGACAGATCATTATTTGTTTCGACATTCCCTGAACGTGTGTGTATATACGACTTTGCTAGGGCTTCATCATGGGTATCCTCGAAATGAACTTCGGACATTGAGCATGGGTGCGCTCCTTCACGACATCGGCAAAACGCAAATTAATCTGAACATATTGAACAAGCCAGGTTCATTATCGAATGATGAGTTTGCACAGATGAAGAAGCATACAGAGATTGGATACTACATGTTGAAAAATGAGCCGAATATTCCGCTGCTGGCGGCTCATTGTGCTTACCAGCACCATGAGCGATTGAACGGTTCCGGATATCCACGCGGCATCAAATCGGCGGATATTCATGAATATGCGAAATGGGTTGGAATTACAGATTCTTATGATGCCTTGACAACGCATCGTGTGTATCGTAAAGCGATGCTTCCTCATGAGGCGCTGGAAATTCTTTATACCGGTTCAGGAACGCAATATGAGCAGCGTATGCTGGAACTGTTTCGAGACCGTATGGCTGTTTATCCGATAGGGATGTCGATTCATTTGAATACAGGTGAGTCAGGTGTTATTGCCCGCATACATGCTGAATACCCACAGCGTCCTGTTGTAAGAATACTGTACGATGCTGAAGGCAATCCATTGAAGATCCCCCATGAAATTGATCTATCCAAGAAACTTCACGTTATGATCGTGGGCTATCACGCAACCGATTAAGCGCTTTGCGAACATCATATGCTGCGATGCTATTTAAGCTATTATTCATTATTATCATCCCTTCATTCAGTCTACTAGCGAGCAGGAGGTTCGTCACGTGAGGGAAGCAGCCAGACAAGGTTGGTTGTGGCATTGGGGAAAGTGGATGTATCGATGGCGTCATGCAGTATGGATCATCTGGACGATTTTGTTTGCATTGACCTCCATACTGGCCGTACAAGTGCCTTCCATGCTCAAGAATAATGGATTCACGCCGACTGGCAGTGAATCTTATACAGGTTATGAACTGCTGCGAGATGAGCTTGGCATTTCTTCCACGACGATGGATATTGTCTATGAGAGCAGGGACAGCAGCTCCTTGTCCACGAAAGATTCCATCCAGCAAATTGAGCGCTCACTTGCAGATCTGAAGCGGGATTCGGCCGTCGGAAACATTCAACTTCGGACACAGGATCGAACGGGCAAGCGGAGCGATGTTATTGCAGCTCATGTCCGTATCAATATGGACACGGATGAGGCGCTTGATCGATATCCCGATCTTCGCAAGCTTATAACGGATATTCCGATCGCTAAGGCCTATGTGACAGGCACTACGCCGGTCTACTATGATATTCAGACAGCGAGCAAGAACGATATTGTAAAGTCTGAACTGATCGGGCTTCCTATTGCGCTGCTCGTCCTTTTGTTCGTATTTGGAACATGGCTTGCAGGAGTGCTGCCGCTTATAATTGGGCTTTTTAGTGTTACGACGACACTGGGGATTATCTATGGAATTGCCCAAATCACTGACACGCTCAGTAACTTTTTGCCGAATATGGTGTCTATGCTGGGTCTAGCCGTTGGCATCGATTATGCGTTGTTTATCGTAAGCCGATTCCGTGAGGAGCTTGCCAAGCAATCTTCTGTAGAGCATGCGATTGCGATGACTGCGCAAACTGCGGGCCAGTCGATTGTATTTTCGGGTGTTGCGGTGCTGATTGGCTTAATTGCGATGCTTTTTATTGATTTATCTCTATTTCGTTCGCTGTGCATTGGCGGTGTCATTGTGGTCATGATGTCGGTCACAGCGGGAAATACACTTCTACTGTCACTATTGAGTCTACTTGGCCATAGGGTGAATCAATTCCCTGTCATTCCTGCACGATGGAGACGCAGCAAGAAGGCAGAGGGCAGTGAATTGTGGAGCCGCATTGCATATGGGGTTATGAGGCATCCTGTATTGATTGTGCTGCTGCTCACTGCAATCCTGGCTGCTTGTGCTTGGCCAATCGGCAGCATGAAGATTGGGATACCAGATGCAGAGATGCTTCCGCCCAAGTATGAATCGCGCTATGGTGCGGAATTGATGAAGGAAGCCTATGATGAGCAGGCATTGAATCCAATTCAGATCGTCGTGCAGACGGACAAGCCCTATTTTTCTGTGGATGCAATTCGATCGATAGAAGGTCTTTCGACCCGCATTCATAACCTAGATGGCGTCCAACGGGTCGACAGCTATGTGAGTGCATTGGCGCAATTGAATATACAGGGAGCTGAAGCGCAGGCTGCTGCGTTGTCTCATCCAGAGCTGCGCAGCCAGATGGAGTTGAAGCTGCCGCTTCGTGACAAGATGCTGGTTATCCAAGTCATTCCGAAGCCTCACACGAAGGGCGACGCTGCGTTCCAGTTAGTGGACGAGCTGCGTCAAATTGAATCTGGTTCGGGACTGAAGGGGAAACATGTAACCGGCGGCCCGGCAGTTCAACGGGATATCATAGAACGAATAACAGCTGCACTGCCGTTCGTAATCGCGTTTATTCTTGTCGTGACGTATGTGGTTCTCTTTGTCGCGTTTCGATCGATTCTTCTGCCACTGAAGGCGGTTATGATGAACATGCTGAGCTTGGGAGCAAGCCTTGGCATCGTCGTTCTTGTCTTCCAGCACGGTCATTTGGCTGACCTTTTGCAGGTCACCTCAACTGGTATGGTGGTGGCGATGCTTCCCATCATCATTTTTTGTGTCGTCTTCGGCATATCTATGGATTATGAGGTGTTTCTGTTGTCCCGAATTGCTGAGGAGTATGATCGCACGAAGGACAATGAACACAGTACCGCACAAGGGTTGATGAAGACAGGAAGTATTATTACAAGTGCGGCCTTCATTTTGATTGTTGTTGTGGGTGCTTTTATTTTCACCGATAATGAGATGATGAAGGCTATCGGGCTTGGGCTTGCGGTATCGGTATTTTTGGATGCGACGCTTATTCGGGTGCTGCTTGTTCCTGCATTTATGAAGCTGATGGGCCGTGCCAATTGGTGGGCGCCAAGAATGTTTCGACGCAAGGAGCGGCGAAGTATGCTATAAATATGTAAGCAATTATTTTTTCAACGAAGGCTGAAAGCAGGCAACTAGAAAGTTAGGTGGAATGAATCATGAATCAATTGCAAGCGGAGAAGATAGTGAACACGGAGCAAGGAGGGACAGCAGGACTAAGAACAATTAGTCCAGCCTACGATCCATGGGATCCGATTCGTTCTTTGCAGCAATATGGCCGTCATGTATTGACAAGTGTGGAGATGACTGTGGCGCAGGCGTGCAATATGCGCTGCGAACACTGTGCGGTTGGATACACACTGGTCGCAAATGAGCCTCCCAAGCTGTCGCTTGATCTGATGCTGCAGCGTCTCGAAGAGGTTGAGCATTTGGAGACGATAAGTATAACCGGCGGTGAGCCGATGTTCCATGAGAAGACGGTTAAGGAGTATATCGTTCCCCTGTTGCGATATGCGCGCGAGCGCGGGGTACGTTCCCAGATCAACTCCAACTTGACGATGGACATGCGCAGATATGAAATGGTAGCACCTTACTTGGATGTCATGCATATTTCGTTCAACTATACATGTATGGAGGATTTCCATGCGGTTGGATTCACGCATAGCAGCCATGAGGTGAAGTCCGGTGCGGCAGGCCGACTGTATGAGCGCATGATTGAAAATACACGCAAGTTGAGTGAAGCAGGCATGTATATTTCCGCTGAATCCATGGTCAATTATCGGACACACGACAAGCTGAGTGAAATTCATCGACTCATCGATGAAATGGGATGCAAGCGCCATGAGGTTCATCCGATGTACCCGAGCTCCTTTGCGGAGAACTTGCCTGTGCTTCCAATTGAGCAGCTGCGCGCAGCTATTCATAAGCTGTTGGATACTCGCAATAAAGAGATGTGGATGCTGTTCGGCACGCTGCCTTTCTTCTCCTGCAATAGGAATGAAGAGGATCAGGCATTGCTGCAACGTCTTCATAAAGAACCAATGGTGACTGTTCGCAACGACCCGGATGGCCGTAACCGATTGAATGTCAACTTGTTTAGCGGGGATATCTATGTAACGGACTTCGCGGATATTCCGGCGTTCGGCAGCATCTATTCCGGCAAGCTCGATGACACATTCAATGCTTGGCTGAATGAACATCCGCTTTCCAGAACGGTGGATTGCCATTGTCCGCAGGCTTCCTGCTGCGGGCCGAATTTGCTCGTTGCCGATATGTATTATCGGGGAGTGAACTTCAAGGAGCGGACGGCTGTGCTGTCCTAGATCATTCATGAAGAGGCGGGTGGGTTGTTACCCACCCGCTGCTCTTAACGGGATTGCTGCTTCAAATGATCAGCAATTAATTTCCCATGATAGCGGCCAGACTCAATGAATATCTCGTTGGCATCTCGCCCTGATGAGATAACCCCAGCTACATATAATCCAGGCACATTCGTCTCCATTGTCTCCGGATTGAATACGGGCTTTTCGCGGTCGGTTTGCAGCTCAATTCCGCTTGCAGTCAGCATCGTGCGATCCGGTCTGAATCCGGTCAAGGCGAGAACGAAGTCGCTTGCGATGACTTCCGTGCCCCCCTCATTATGCTCAATATGTACCCGATCTGGTTCGATTCGAACGACTCGGGAATGATATTTCATTCCAATGACTCCCTTTGCGATCATGCTGTCAAAGATCGGACGAACCCAAGGTTTGATATGAGCAGTCAACTCATCACCGCGGTAGACAACCGTAACTTTAGCTCCGACTCGCATTAACTCAAGTGCAGCATCAACAGCTGAATTGTTTCCGCCAATAATCACGACATTCATGCCCGCATAAGGATGGGCTTCTTGGAAATAGTGAGATACGTGCGGCAGGGACTCTCCCGGGATGCCAAGCATGTTCGGATGATCAAAATAACCTGTAGCGACGACTACATAACGCGCACGAT
This sequence comes from Paenibacillus sp. S-12, assembly GCF_030363895.1. Classification (NCBI taxonomy): domain Bacteria; kingdom Bacillati; phylum Bacillota; class Bacilli; order Caryophanales; family Paenibacillaceae; genus Paenibacillus; species Paenibacillus sp. S-12. The sequence goes on along the minus strand of NZ_JASIUF010000016.1, from coordinate 46,821 downwards.
GTGTGATGGATGAGCCGCTGCGTGCTGTAGAATGAATTGTAAACGTTCCGTCTTCTTCTTTGTGAATAAACTTTACCTCTTCATAAGAACGAATGCGGAGCTGGTATCGTTCTGCTACCTTGCGGTAATAGACGAGTGCTTCATCTCGGTATGGTTTGTCGTGTGGGCTGGCAAATGGCATGCCGCCGATTTCGAGCATTTCCGGCGTACTGAAAAATTGCAGATGGGTAGGATACCGATATATTGAGTTCACGAGACAGTGCTTCTCAATGATGAGCGGATTCATACCAATCCGTTGTAATTCTATAGCAGCAGATAGTCCGCATGGACCTGCTCCGATAATGATCGCCTGTTCCAATTGATTCGCCTCCGTATGACAAGTTGTTTGCTGTGTAATTCGATAATCTAGTCTCTAGTATATTCCACATACTTATCATATCGAACGGGAATGGAATTGGCTATCCTCATCCTTACATATGGATTACAAAACATTTACAATATTGCTAATGAATCATGGATTGATGTTGTGTACAATGATGTATAGTCTGTGCAATGACAACTATAGAATTGGAGGGAAAGGAATGACTACTTCTGATGTATCTCGTTCCACTGGCACGTTGAAGCGCCCGGAGGCGATGATTTTTGATATGGATGGTACGTTGTTCAAGACGGAGACGCTGTTGATTCCAGCGTATCATCGTACGTTTGATCAGCTTCGAAATGAGGGCTTATTCGAAGGGCCAACCCCGCCGGAGGAGCGCATATTAAGCTCTCTTGGCATGCTGCTTGCAGATATATGGAAGCGAGTAATGCCGGAGTCCAGCGAGGAAGCAAGACTGCGTGCGGATGATCTGCTGCTCGAATATGAACTGAAAGGCTTGCAGGAAGGGGAAACGGAACTGTATCCGCAGGTTAAGGAAACACTTGCCAATTTGCGCGAATCTGGTGTAAAGTTGTTTGTAGCCAGCAATGGATTGGAAGAATATGTGCAAGGTGTGTCCGATGCGCACGGATTGACTGAACTGTTCACGGAGCTGTATAGTGCCGGAGGGCGCCAGACTTCGACGAAGGTGGAGCTTGTAGAGCTTCTGTTGAAGGAACACGGCATTTCCTCGGCGTGGATGGTTGGTGATCGCTCTTCGGACGTGGAGGCCGGCAAAGAAAATGGACAAACGGTTATCGGTTGTCAGTATGCTGGTTTCGGTGCGGATGAGGAATTGAAGGGTTCGGACGTTCTGATCCATAACTTCGATGAGCTGCTTGATTTGTATGCTTCATCGCAATAATAACAATCTTGAAGGGAAGACAGTAATGAAGAAGTAACGTCGAATTGTATCGTGGTGGGCCAGACCGCCTCCATTGCTTCTAGTAGTTGAAACAAATGCGTACGCGCGTAACTACTTAAACAATATGGAGGCTGATTCGAATGAGTAAACCTGAAATGAATGTTGCTATTGTGTGTGGACCGGATTGTGATATGGAGACGCAAGCGCTTCGAGCTACTTTGGAGTACTTTGGAGCTCGGGTGTTCATGTATTGGGTGGGAAGACCAAACGATTTTACTGACGTTCTGTCTGGCAAGGATTTGTTCCCCGACACCGATCTTGTCATCTTAAATTTCCATGGCGACGAGGGCCGCTTCGTGATGCCTGAGATTGGAGACGATGTGTATGATGACGGGGAGCCGCGCGGCGATTTCAGCAGCGAGGAAGTTCGGAAATTCGCCAAGCTCGATGGCCGGACAGTAATCGCCAACGGCTGTGATCTGGGCCATAAGGAAATGGCCGAGGCATTCTTGGACAGTGGCTGCCAAACGTATATTGCACCTAACGATTATCCATACGGGAACAGTACGTTAATGTTTGTTACCCGTTTCTGTTATGAGCTGATCCAGAACCAACGAAGCATTCAGCAGGCTTATGATCTCGCTCGTGCCGCTGACGAGGATACATTGATGTATCAACTGTATACGAAGTAAGGAAAGCCGACACCGCATTGATTTGCGGTGTCGGTTTTTTATGTATGGAAAATATAGGATTGACTCCTAGTTGCATCAGGAATAAAATTAATGGAAATTTAGGAGGTATTTATATGCTTAAGCCAAAGCGACTGCAACGTGGCTCTAAAATTGCAATCATTTCCCCTTCGAGCGGCCTTCCTTACTTATTTCCGGATACCTATGAGCTTGGTCTGCGCAATTTACGAGAACTGTTCGGTCTTGAAATTATAGAAATGCCGACTGCTAGAATGGAGCCGACGGAGCTGTATCGCCACCCTGAGCTGCGCGCGCAGGATATGAATGAAGCCTTTGCTGATCCGAGCATTGACGGCATTATTTGTTCCATTGGAGGATATGAATCGATTCGGATCTTGCCCTTTTTGGATATTGAACGGATCAAGAATAATCCGAAAATGATCATGGGCTTTTCGGATGCGACAACCTTTTTATCATATTTGAATCAGCTTGGCATGATCACTTTTTATGGTCCTTCGATATTGGCAGGAATCGCGCAGCTGAAGCATTTGCCCGATGCGTATACCGCTCATCTGGATGCACTATTGTTTTCAAATGATTATCCATATGCCTATGCGCCATACATGAAATGGACGAATGGATATCAGGATTGGAGCAACCTTGATACGCTAGGTCAATGCCAGGAGTTCATCTCGAATAAGAAGGGATGGATCTTTCTGCAAGGGGAAGCCGTCCAACAAGGGGATTTATGGGGCGGCTGTATTGAGGTATTGGAGTTTATGAAGTCGACTCCATATTGGCCGGAAGCTTCGTTCTGGGCGAATAAAATTCTCTTTTTTGAAACCTCAGAAGAGAAGCCGTCGCCAATGCAAGTTGGCTACATGCTGCGCAATTACGGGATGCAGGGTGTATACGCGAAGGCAAAGGGGCTGATTTTTGGCCGGGCGAAGGACTACAGTGAGGAAGAGACGCGGCGGCTGTATGATCTTATTGTCGACATCGTCAAAGGGGAGTTCGGCGCCGGGGAATTGCCGATTGTGGTCAATTTTGACTTCGGTCATACAGATCCGAAGCTTATACTGCCGCTCGGTGGTCAAGTTGAGCTTCGACCAAGTACGAATGAAGTTGTGTTACTTGAAAGTCCATTTAAGGACTAACTGTAAAAGGAAGCACCACCGTGTCCGCATTGCGAGGATTACGGTGGTGTCTTGCAGAACTTGAATCGATAAGCTGTTTACCGTCGTCACGATTGCGGTCTAGGCACTTGAATCTATTTACTCTGAAGTTGAAGGATCGGTTTCTTCTACGATTGATATTGTCACATCCCCATGACGTTTGCCTTTTTGGCGATGCAGCCAGGCTGCGTATTCAATTGGCCGGGAGATAGCAGCCCGATACGTCTCCCGATCTCCAATCCGACTGAATACTTCTCGTGCAGGTTTTGGGTTCACCTCAAGCAGCCATATGTGGCCCTTGCGATCAATGGCGAGATCCAGCGCCAATTCACATAGAGCGCCATATTTTTCTTCAAGATATTGAGCAATTTCAAGGCTGATTCTTTCTGCTTCTTCCTTCACTTCGGTAATGCGCTGCTCGTCACCAATCCATTTTTTAAGCAGCTCATCCATACGTACAGCTTTCCCGCCTCCGTGGAGATTCGAAGTGATGCTCCGATTGGCCCCCACTCTACCCGCACAGCCGGTCACTTCCCACTTCCCGTTACCGTTCTTCTGCACGAGCATGCGATAATCGTGTACGCGCCCATTCGACAGCTTCAAGGATATCCCTTGCTGCACCAAGTAACGATCCACGGCTCTCCATGCAGCTAGCTTCGTGGCCAGTTGGTTAAGGGTCAGTTTCTGTGGCTGTATAATTCGCCGTTGATGATCGCGGCCTTGAACGAATACGGTGGAGGGACTGCTCAGCGAACGTTCAATACGCAGGATGCCCCTTCCTCCAGTCCCGTTGATAGGTTTCAGGTAAATTAGGGAGTTTGTGCGCAGCATGCTTTGCAAGTCTTGAATTGAACGGTATAAGCGAGTGTTGGGGAGGTGTGGCTTAATGGAAGCTACCCCTGACAAGACTTGATGGATCGTCCACTTGTTGCGTAAAGGGCGATTCAAGAACAGAAGATGTTTGTATTTGTTGCGAAAGCGGCAAAGCTGCTTAAAGCGATAGCTATTTTGGATGCGGCACCTGTCAAATATCATGTGGGGAAATCGAGTCCATTTTCGAGTCCAGCGTCCTGTCTCTGGATTGTAGCACATCGCGTTGATGCGGCGTTGCTGTTCATCAACATCCTGTGGAGTGAACACATATACCTCGAGTCCCACTTTTTTGCCAGCTGCAATCATCTTCTGATACACGGGCCGTTCTTCGAGATGACGCCGTTCATTCAAATACAATGTCAATATACCTAGTGTAGGTTGACTCAAGCGTACTCACCTTCTTCCTGTCCATCATCCGCTCTGCTTTGCAAGATATTGGCAGTATTGAAATATGCGCTCAAGCGAACGATGCCGAATATGAGGCTCATCGAACTTCATTGGCTTTGCGTTTGCCTCGAAGAACCAGATGCTGCCGCTTGCATCGACACCTAAGTCCATTGACATCTCGCCATGTAAATGACCTGAGGCGCGCTCAATCTGCCTTGCAATAATAAGTGCAGCATGTCTGGCTCGAGTCATGATGCGCTTGGACTGTCCAGTACCGAACACGGAAATAAGGAGCTTTTCTGGATCGTCTATGCTTCCGCCGCGCGGTACATGTGTCGTAATACTAGATGAACCGGCGACACGCGCGCCAACGCCTGTAATTTCCCAATGTCCCCGTCCATTTTTCTGAATAAGGACTCGAAGATCGAAGGGACGTCGATTGCTGGCGGCTAGTGGAATGCCTTGTTGCACGATATAGTCATGCATTCCTGCCTGCTTCTGTATCCGACTCCATAGCTTCGTAATCGTTGCACACTTGTAGGATAGACTTTTCTTTTTATCCTGAATCTTAAGGCGGTATTTCAGTGCTTTGGTATGGTTCACGCGGAGAGTCATAATGCCGGCACCCGCCTTGCCGGATTCCGGCTTCAGGAACAAATATGGATGCTTATGCAACATTTTTCCTAACGTACTGGATGTTTTTAGCCGCTTCGTTGATGGAATATACTTTTTCGTGATCTTGGATTTTTTTAACCATTCAAATAAATTCCATTTATTGAAAAAATAAGGGTTAAATATGCGTATAGTTGGATGGGCGAGCACTTCCTTGATTTTGCTGCTCACTGCAGGCAGACTTTCATCTTCCCGAAGAGGAATGCGATTGTAAATGACATGCGGAAGCGGGAACCACTCCTGCTTCCACATATTGTTGTCGTTAATCGTATATCCGATGACCCGCTTGGCATTAAGCTTCAAGTCTTTTACGGTAAGGAGATAGACGATAAATCCCATGCCTCTTCCAGTTTGAATGATGTCGGCAAAATTATCGCGATTGCCGCGGAAATGCTCTTTGGCATCATCCATTGTTAATATGGCGACGACCGGCGTAGGTGTTGCTTTCTCTTTGCCGCTCACACGATCTCCCCCCTGCGGAATTTACTTAGGTACAGGCAGTGATCCAATATGTGTTCAATCGATGCTTGCCCTTCATTCTTAAGGGAAGGGTGCTTAAAAATGGAGCGTCCAGGTTTGGCGTTTGCTTCGAACATCCAGACATGCTCGTCACGATCAATGCCGATATCGAATCCGAGCTCTCCCAGCAAATGTGGATGATTGCGTTCAATGGCTTCTGCCAAAATAATGGCAATCTTTTTCGCCTTCTCAAGGACTTCGTCTGAGCGGTTCCCGAAGGCGCGTTGAAGTGCCTGCGAAGGGGTCATCAGTTTGCCGCCATTTTTAACATGTGTGGTTACACTGCCCTTGCCTGCCTTTTTGGCACCGATGCCGACAACCGCCCATTTATCGTCTCCGTTCTTATGCATATGGAAACGGAAATCAATCGGACATCCGTCAATTTCAATTAAGCGAACACCTTGCTGAATCACATAATTGCGAAGGTTGCGGCCATGTCTTGCTTCCAGCATGCGCATCAGGCTGGCAAAGGTTCGAAAGCGGAGCAGTACGTTTTTTCCATTTGTTGTATAGCGTGCAAAATACCCTTTCTTAGGCAGGTAGGTAAGTCGATAAATGCCGATTCCGAGGCTGCCACCGGATGGCTTATAATAGGCAAATTGATGACGTTCCAGCATCGAGCGTATTGTATCGGTTGAGGGATTCATAACGGATTCCGGGACATATCGATTCGCTTCTATTTCATCCTTCAGCAAGGCATACACATCTGATTTATTGAAGAAGCTCCAATTGAAAAAAGGTATCTTCTTACGGGTAAAGCGTTCCCGAATCATATTGTAAGAGCCAGAGGTTTCGGCTCGCCTGCTTGGCAAGCGGTTGTATACGACGTCGGGGAGCGGGACGGTTCGTCTTACCCAGCCTCCGGAAGGACCTAGGAAGTAGCCAAGCACGGTTTCGTTTTGCCAATTGATATCGCGTGGGGCAAAAGCGAACACATAAGCTTTTTTATTGCCTGTTCGCAATATTTGTCTAATGAATCCTGTTCGGTTACCGAATGGAGCCACAGGAGATCTTGAAGCTCCGTCTGACATAATGCCTATAAGGGGGCCGAGCTGCAGATCACCCTCTGTTTCACTAAACAAAAGCACGGATCCTGACTTAGGGACGCGAATTGAAGAACGCAATCCAGCTGTAACGTAGAGATGCTTGCCGGGCCTACGGATCGGTTTGACCAATGCTGGAGTGACTGATTTGCCGAGTTTAAGCCTTACCGATCGTTTGCCTGTAAGCTTAAGTTCTTTCAATAGCGAGTTAGAGACATATAAAAATTTACCGGAATTTGGCGTCAAATGGACGTTGCATACCGTCAAACTCATGAACTGACCCTCCTAAGGTACCGAACCAACATGTGGCGTGCGTACAAAATCGGATTTTCCACTGATTTTAAAGCGGCTTCGTGCTCACCCGTTTGTCTGAAGACAGATCTGCCAGGTTTGGAGTTGACTTCAAGCAGCCAGAGGCGAGCATCGAGGTCGATACCGAAGTCGAGGCCAATCTCGCTTATTCGCCCATACTGAGCCTCCAGAAGCGGTGGAATGTACTTGCTATATTGACGTAGCTGTTTGATAAGCCGCTGTCCGTGATTCGGTTCAAATTGGCTTGCCAAGAACGGAATGACCGGGACGGCTCGACCGCCCCCGTGCAGGTTCGAAGTGACGCTGTTAGGCTGGCCTATTCGTGCAGCCATACCCGTGAAATCCCAGCGCCCATTTTCGTCTTTTTGCATGAGAACGCGTATGTCGAACGGCTCTCCCTCTTGGGTGGCCAATGATAAATAGGGTTGAATGATAAACTTTCGATTGCCTACAAACCGTTCAATCCAGGCGAATCCCTCTTGAGGATAAGGGAAAAGATGATGGATCGCCTCGTTGTTGTCATCTCGTCCTCGCAGTTCCAGCGGAGAGGATATGAGTTTCGAACCTGTCTCCTCCTCGCTGTTGCGGTGGAGGTGAATATGGAGTGTAGATTTCCCGTGAGTTCCACCATGCGGCTTCAGAAATAGTCCTTCTTGAAAACGACTCAACTGATCAACGAGGTTGGCGACGCCTGTGAACAGCCGAGTAGGGGGCAGTATGGGAGATAGGTAGGAGTCATTATGCAAGGAACGATAGATCTCCCATTTGCCTCGTAAGCCGACACCTAGCAGCCTTACATTTGCTTGCTCCATCATGCGAGCTATCGCTGCCCGTGTTTTTCTGTATTGGCGGTTATCGGTGTAGGTGCACCTGTCGTAAGCGAGCGCAGGCAGGGGGAGATTTTGGCGTTCCCACCCCGATTTGGTATATACAAATGCATGTACGGTATGGTTATTCCAATGGATCCATAGCGGGGAGAACACCATAACATGAATGCCGTGCTTGCGTCCGGCTATGGATAATCTGCGGCAATACGCTGCCTCCGTGAATGGCAGCACGCCTTTCGCTTCGCATTGCAGAACGCCAAGTGTCGGATATGAAGCTTCTGAAGCGTTCATTGCTGCCACCTCCTTAGATTCCGGTCAGAAAGCGAGCGTAGTCAACGATTTTACGTACAGACGGACGGATCTTGTTATCGCTTAATGGGGTGTTGTCGTTTTTGGATGGCTTAGAATTGACTTCAAGCAGCCATACTTTACCAGAATTATCAACAGCGAGATCAATCCCTAGCTCGCCGAAATGAGCGGGGATGTGTGTATCTATTCCTTGGGCGATGTCAAGTGCTGCCCGCTTCAGCCGCGCACTTACATCGCTTTTCACCGAAGTAGGCAAATTGGAACGATGAATCGCTTCCCTTACGGTGCTAAGCGAACCGCCGCGTGCCAGATTAGATACAAAGTGTTGATTACTTGCGATGCGTGCGACGATGGAGGTGATGGTCCATTTTCCAGATGCATTTTTCTGTACGAGTGCGCGGAAATCGACGGGTCGCTTGCTATGATCAATAAGGGTCAGACCCTGTTGAATTTGATAGCGATTCGACTTGATCTTGCCGGATAGGCTGGAATATATCTTTACCAAACTGCTGAATTGCTGGCGCTTTGTTCCGTTCAAGGTGGTATACAAGGCTTGATAGCTGTGGTCTGGCATGCGGGTAATGCGAATTATTCCTTTCCCGAGGCTGCCGCGAGCTGGTTTTAAGAATACCGTTGAGTAACGGCTGCACATGTTTTTTAAGGTAGAGTAGCTGCGGAGTGAATAAGATTCTGGTAAATATTTTGCAAACTCGGGGTGAGGCCGTAACGCCTCGAACACTTCTGTTTTATCCAGAAATTTTTCGTTAAAGACGACAGACTGATAACGTGATTTTACTTCTTTCATAAAATGCTGTACGCTAGGTTTGTTCTCCAGCTTGCGGGATGTCAATCGGTTGTTAATAATGTCTGGAATTGGCATCGTTACTCGCTGCCAGCTGCCATTGCTATGAACCCACGCTCTTACGTTGTGGAGATCTTGAATATGATCGGGTGTGAAGAAGCACACCCACGCCCCTTGTAGCTGGCATGCATCGACCAACTCTTTGCAAAAGGATGTTATTGACCCGAATGGCTTATCAGGCATACTAGGATGATCGCGGCTTATTAATACACCAATTAGCGGTCCAAGGCTCAGGGTTTGGTTAGACGTTTTGTAGGCGGCACGCAATGACAGGCCGTTAATAAGTCCCATCTTCCGTGCAAGAGAATGACTCATTCTCAGCCCATCGAAGCGGGTGGCGGATATTACTGTTATGCGCTGCCTAAAGGAACCGAACTTTACCGTCAACGGCTGATTGACAGGAACCTTCCACAGCTTGGCGTAGGCCTCTCCCAACACGAGCACATCGTCTTGCAAGATGCTGGAACTGATCAACTGGAGCGTCGCTTTTGATTTAGACATGGAGGTTCTCCTTCCAACAACAACTTGCAGTCATTCATACGATTCCATCTGCATGGGTCGATACAAATAGAACGTATACGTTAATTCATCATATGAGGACATATTTCCCTTGGTGATTGACCTAGAGAAGGAAAAAACAGGAGGGGATGAGTATGCCGGTTTGGCTATTTATTAGTTTTAGTGTTGCCGTCGCAGCAATCGTAGGCGGGGTAACGAACCATTTTGCGATTAAAATGCTCTTTCATCCACGGAATGCTATATATATTGGGCGCTGGCGAGTTCCATTCACGCCAGGGTTGATTCCGAAAAGGAAGGATGATATTGCGGCTTCCTTTGGCGAGGTCGTATCCGAATACTTGGTGACAAGTGACGGTCTTCGTACGATGTTGAATCGTCCAGAAGCCCGCGAGAATGCCGTTCAAGCGGTGCTTCGGATGACACGTGATTGGTCTGAAGACGACAGAACGGTAAAAGAGTGGGCAGCACATTTGTTCCCGGACAAGGAGTGGGATGAGATTCGGGATTATTCTGCGAGTCGATTGAATGAATGGACGAGCAATGGGGTTAAGAAGTGGCTGGAGAGGAAAGGCTGGGATGAGCGGCCTCTTGTGGAATGGTTGCCGGCAGGCTGGGAGCAATCTTCTGCAAAATGGGCGGATAAAGCAGCTGCTGCGATGCTGTCTTCATTCGAGAAGGAGTTAACATCGTTTCAGGGACAGCTGCTCATGACGAAGCTGGCTAAGGAAGTTATTGATCGCGCTTCCGGATTTTTTGGCGCGATGGCAGCCATATTCGTGGATGAGGATAAGCTGGTAACGAAAATGACGCCTATTCTTGTTGAGCAGCTGCGTTCTCCGAAGATCCGTGCAGCTGTTGCAAGTTTCATGTTGACCAAACTTAATGAATGGCTTCAAGAAACGCCTTCTCAACTCGTACGCTCTTGGGCAGAGCTTCCAGAAGAGGCGAATTCGCTTGATTATATCGTAGGTCATGCTGCTGAATTCATTCAGTGGCCTAAGCAAATTGAGCGCCTCGGTGCAGTTCAACCAGGCCAATTAGTCGGAAAATATGAATCCGTATGGAAGGAATATGTCCCCAGCGTGGTGAAGGCTGCCTTTGGCTTGCTTGATCGTAATCTGGATTCTATCGTGCGGGCAGCACGTCTAGAGGATGTCGTGCGTTCACAGGTGGAACAGTTCCCAATTGAACGTCTGGAGACGATTATTTTAAGCGTGTCAGGCAAGGAATTCCGGGCCATTACATGGTTAGGGGCGCTGCTTGGTGGTATTATCGGGTTAGTGCAGTCCTTTGTTTTATTAGCTGTCGGATAAACGCCATATTTGGACGAGGACAGCAGTGAGGAACTATGTTATGCTGAAGATTGTATTTTTTTGCGGGAGGTAATGGATGATGAGCGTATATGACAAAGCGCACGACTTGGCTCGTGCATTGCAGGCTTCTGAGGAGGCCAAGGCAGTAGAAGAGGCAATGAAGGCAGTGGAAGCGAATCCTGAAGGCAAGCAGATGCTGGATGATTTCCGCGCGCGTCAAATGGAATTGCAGCAAAAGATGATGACGGGTGAAATGCCAGAGCAGGATGAAATGGAAAAAATGGAAAAGTTATTCCAAGTGATTAGCATGAATACTGATATCGCTAAGCTTTTCGATGCAGAACGTCGACTTGCTGTCGTCATTCAAGATGTGAACAAGATCGTCTCCGAATCGCTTGGACACCTTTATCAATAGGACAAGAAAGAAGTCATGGGATTCATATAACCGGCATACGCTCTAGTATAGGACAAGATTAGAGATGGTCTACCGAATGGCGGCTCATCTCAAGTAAGGAGCGTAACGGAATGAAAACGGAACAAAATAAGGCAACTGCGAAACCACGGAACAACTGGAAACACGTAATATCCATCATACTTGTTGTAGCTATGCTGATTTATGTACTGCCTACGTTGAACTTTAAGGAGGGCTGGACGCCTTCCTCTACGTTTGGAGTAGTATGGATTGCGTTTGCCTTGCTGATCGTGGCTGCTCATCTGCATCGCTTGCTGCGTGTGGACGAGGAAATGGAGCAGCGTCTGCGGGAAATCAAGCGCGAGAAGTATAATCGCCTTGAGGCGCGTTTGAAAGGTCAGCCTGCCAGATTGAAATAATCGTACTTGCTTGGGAATAGGGCCCTCCACTAGGAGAGGCTCTATTTTTTATGTTCTGAAATCCAGTGGACACACATAATTGTGTCAAGATAGGGTTGCTTTTAATCGGTTGTTTGACTGTTTCTAAAGGCGGAACAGACGTGTTTCATTGGTAGGTTGTTTTCTTGTATAGTAGGTTGGATTGGTGTAATAATTGGAAATTGAAATACTCAAAATGGTGGGTTATAATACTCGCATCTGTCAGATGAGAACCACATTAATAATTTGGTCAGTCGGTCAATAAGGAGGTGACAGCGTGAAAAGTATTCGTTTTTTCTGGTCGGAATTCGTCGCGAATATCCGAACCAAAGAGGTGCTTGTGCCTGTTTTGGGTCTGCTTATCATCCCGCTGCTGTACTGCGGTGTATATTTGGTTGCGAATTGGGATCCGTATAGCAATGTCAAGCATCTGCCTGTCGCTGTCGTCAATGAAGATCGACCGGTGATGTACGAAGGAAAGGAGATTGCGATTGGTCGGGAATTGATCGAGAAGCTTCATGATAATGACAAGGTTGCCTTTCATTTCGTAAGCAGGCAGGAAGGGGAACGGGGGTTGAGTGAGAACAAGTTCTACTTGATGATTCGCATACCAGAACAAATGTCTCATAATGCAACGACGATCCTTGATCCACATCCGCAACCGATGAATCTGATTTATACAGAGAACAGCAGCTATAATTTTATTTCTGGTCAAATTGCAGATAAAGTTGTACAGAATATAAAGGCTGAATTGTCGCAAAAGGTTACGGAAACCTATGTAGAGCAAATGTTCAACGCACTTGACAAAGTAGCGGATGGGCTATATGCGGCAAGTGAAGGTGCAAATCAAATCGAGCAGGGGCTAGGCAAGCTTGGGGAAGGTATTGAGAAGTTCAGAGATGAACTGAATGCTAAGGTGGATTCCAAAACTTCGCAGGCTGGAACATTGGTCGAACGCGCTCTGGAAGATAACAAAGAAAAGCTTGATAAGATGATTCATAAAGAGATCGATGCAGCGATCCGTAACAACAAGCCGAAGATGATGGATAAGATTCATCGGGAAATTGATGCACAATCGGATAAATACTACGATATTGTACACGATTCGCTACATACCAAAATTGATGAACTCATACGTTCGAAATCGATGCCGGCGAAGGAAAAAGTGCATCAACAAATCGACGAGCAGGCTGAGCAGTATGGCGAGCAAATTCGAGAGAACATGCATCGGGAAATTGATCAGGCTTACGATGCAAATTTAAACAAGGTGCTCGGAAAGATAAGCACTGAGCTAAATGATTCGCTTACGGAGATGGAGCCTGCAGCCCGTGCCAAGATGCATACTATCATCGACAATGAATACAGCAAGCTGGACAGTACCATTCGTTCCTCTATTTACCGGTATATCAATGAGAAGGTTGATGCTATTTTTGACGGTACAATTCAGCGGGGCAAGGATGAAATGAACAAGATCCAAGAGGATCTGAAAATGCTTGAAGAGAAGCTCAAGCCATTTGAAGATCAAATCCCGCCTAACATGAAAGCACCTTGGGATGAGCTCAAGAAAAAGCTTGTGGATGTGCGAACGAAGGTGGAGAACCGGCTGAACGGTGAACAATTGTTGGCGTTGAAGGAGAAGGTGAAGCAGGATCTTACCGAGCTTGCAGATCGAGAGCTAAACAAGGTAGGGAGCTCGCTCGTTAAGAAGCTGCACGAGGCAGCAGATCAGAAGTTTAGTGAGGTCTTTCCTCAAATTCGTGCATTGGCCAATCGTATGGTGCTGACGAAGGCGAATGAGCTGGCTCCTCAACTGCGGGATAAGGCGCATGAGCTAGCGGACAATATGTACCAGCAGAAATCGAAGCAGCTTGTGGATAAGCTGCATACACTGGTCGACGAAAAGTGGAAGCAATACGAGCCAAAAGTTGTGAACGGCATTCATCACAAAGTAAATGAGGAGCTAAACCGCTTGGCTCCGGAAATTACGAAGAAGCTGCATACGGCGACAGATGACAAAGTAAATTCGCTAGAGCCAATGGCACGCGACATGCTGCATAATTTGGCTGATATGAAGCTGGATGAGGCAGGGGGGCATATACAGAAGATCATGTTCCAGAAGATGAGCGATATGCTGAATCAAGTGGATAAGGCGAAGGCCTCCATCAACAATGGATTTGCAATGCTTTTGGATGGTCAACAGCGATTGATGAACGGCGGGGCTGAATTGCGCGACAAGCTTCGAGAGGGAGCGCAAAAGGCGACTCAAAACCCTACCGACAAAACGTACGAGATGATATCATCGCCGGTTGGCAGCGACAAGCTGCAGAATCATGATGTGACTACCTATGGAGTCGGAATGGCCCCTTATTTCCTGTCGCTTGGCTTCTTTGTGGGTGCGCTTATGTTCTCTATGGTTTATCCGTTGAAAGAAACAAGCGCGAGACCACCGTCCGGAATGGCGTGGATGGTCAGTAAATTTGGTTTCATGACCGTCGAGAGCATGCTACAAGTGATTATTTGCGGTACAGTCGTTCTGACGGTCATTAAGCTGCCTGTAACGAATCTTCCAATGTTCTTTCTAGTATGCTTGACGACCAGCTTGACCTTCTTTGCTCTGATTCAATTTTTCATAACGACATTTGGCAATGTAGGCCGGTTTATTATTATCATCCTGCTTGTCCTACAGTTGTCATCAACGGCTGGTACTTTCCCGATTGAATTGACGCCGCCATTTTTCCAAATGCTTCACCCATGGCTGCCGATGACCTACACGATCCGGGCCTTCCGCGGTGTCATCTCATTAGGAGATATGAGCTATGTTTGGATGAATGTTGGATTTCTATCGGTATATATTGCATTGGCGCTGACAGCGAGCAGCGTATCGTTCCAATTATTCTATCGCAAGCTGGTGAAAAAAGAAAAAACAGCCGTCGCATCTAATGTAGCTTCAGGATGACATTTGATAGCTGCTCCTTCCTCTGCACATATAGAAACATCACAAGTTGGTATTTGCAAAGTCAAATGCCAACTTGTTTTTTTTGCAGTTTATTATAAATATATGGTAAACTAAGCACAGAATACAACAGTTCGGAATATAGGGGTGTAACAGATGGATGGCCATGATGCGACGCTAACAAAGCATGAACAATTGCTTCAGCATATTGAGAGCTTGAAGCCAGGGACTAAAATATCGGTTCGTAAGCTGGCAAAGGAAATGGGAGTTAGTGAGGGAACCGCCTATCGTGCCGTGAAGGAAGCGGAGAGCATCGGGATTGTCGTTACGAAAGAGCGGATCGGCACAGTTCGGGTAGAGAAGAAGCCGCGCAATATGTCCGAGCAGCTTACGTTTGGCGAAGTTGTTGATATATTAGGCGGGCATGTACTTGGCGGTAGCCGCGGTTTAATGAAGACGCTGAACAAGTATGTAATCGGAGCGATGAAGCTGGATGCTATGGCTCGTTATATTGACGCTGGGAGCCTGCTTATCGTCGGGAACCGTGAGGATGCCCATCGACTTGCGCTTCAACATGGTGCAGGTGTACTTATTACGGGGGGATTCGGGACAAGCCGAGAGGTGAAGCTTCTTGCAGATGCGCTGGATTTGCCAATCATCTCATCGAAGTACGATACCTTTACGGTTGGTTCTATGATTAACCGTGCGTTGTTCGACCGATTAATTAAGAAGAAAATCATGATTGTAGAGGATATTGTCACCGCAAAAGACAAAATGTTCGTTCTGCGACCATCCAGCACAGTAGATGACTTCCAGCGACTGCGTGAGGAAACAAACCACACGCGGTTCCCAGTAGTAGATGAATGGTATCGGGTAATTGGGATGATCACATACAAGGATGTGCTGGGAGCTGAATCGGGTACGAGCATCGATAAGCTCTATACGAGGAGCCCGATAACGGCAACGCTTCAGACAACACTAGCTTCGGCTGCCCATACTATGGTATGGGAGGGGGTCGAATTACTTCCGATCGTTGATCGCAATCGCAAGCTGATCGCAGTAGTAACAAGACGACAGGTGCTGCAAGCGATGCGTGATGCCCGCAAGGAGCCGCAGCTTGGGGAAACCTTTGATGACCTCATTTGGCATGGGTTTGAAGAAGAGCGAGATGATAAGGGACAGCTTTATTTCCGTGGCGTTATCACACCGCAGATGGTAAATGGATTCGGCTCTGTATCAGAGGGGATTTTATCCACAATTATGACGCAGGGCGCTTTGAGGGCAGTAAAGGACGTTCGCAGCTACGACCACGTTATGGAAAATATGACGACCTATTTCGTTCGCCCTCTTCAAATTGAGGATATCGTTACCATGCACCCAGAATTTATCGAAATGAGCCGCAAATTTTGCAAGCTGGAGATGTCTATTCGCCACGGCGAACACCTCGTAGCCAAAGCCATGATGACTGCGCAGTCGATTGATCACGACTAACCGCCTGACCAATATTATGAAGTTATGAAAATAGCTTCATACAAACTTCAAGAAGGCGGGAAGCGTGTGTCGTCGTGAGAGATTAACATATTAACCATAACCTATAGCGGGTTTTGATAAAATCTAATGAAATTGATAAAAAAGGGATCGCTTTTCTACCGTTACGCGGTGGAGAAGTTGCAATCCCTTTTTGTTGTTGATGTAGTGATTATTTTTTACCTGCTGAATAAATGGCTTGATAATGACTGTGGTTCCGTATTCCTGCGAATAAATTGAACAGTCCGATTACGAGCAATACAGCCCCTACAATAACTCTTACGGTCGATGCTGTGAACATGAAAATTTGAATTGATGCGATAAACAACAACATAAATCCCATACAAATATTCATTTTAGCCGCATACAAGCCACGAAGTGCCGTAGCCTGCTCACGTCTTGAACGAAAGCTGAAATACACAGACAATCCTGATGTCATACAAATCAAGATAATTAGCACCCATTGGATAGTTTCCATCGATTAAGCAACTCTCCTTCTACGACAATAGGGAAACAAAACAACACTAAAGCTCCTTTATATTACCATATTCAAAGGGACAGTCCTACAAGATTTAACAATCCAATATAGGAAAAGACCTATTAGCTTAGTGCCATTACTCGAAGATTGCTATTCAAAGATTGCTGCTCAAACATCGCTACTCAAACATCGCTACAAAATCATCGTTATTCAAATATCGTTGCTCAAATGTCATTACCCAACCCAAGTGTCTTCAGACTTATTGTTGTTTTGCAAAAACAGCCTCTTTCAATCACCCCAATTTCTAGGTTCTTTTTTGCCCTTTTCACCACTATCCCATTGGGTCAGTTATCGTTTCGTAATCAAATTTAAAAGCAAGACAAAGCATTAACGGTTAAAGGCCTTGTTGTTGACGCGAGCAGAAGGATAAATGAGTCATAAATAACATCAAAGAATAGACATAAGAAAAGCACAGCGAAATTTAGTGTTCCGCATGCTTAGTTTAGAACATCTAAATATAAAAACGTGTAGTAAATGCTGCAATAGTCTTTATAAATCTGTACAGCAATGTCTGAAAACGTAAAAGTAATAGCAGTAAAAGGCGCTACAAAAGCAGTAAGCAGTAAAGAAAGAAGAAAGGCAGTAAAAGCAGTAAAAGAAAGAAGTAAAAGAAGTAAGTAAAAGAAGTAAGTAAAAGAAGTAAGGCTGTTAAAACAGTAAATGCTGCAAAGACTGCAAAGGCTGCAAAGGCTGAAAAGACTAAAAAGACTAAAAAGACTAAAAAGACTAAAAAGACTAAAAAGACTGAAAAGACTGTAAAACATATAAAATCCTATAAAAAATGTAGCAGCAACCAAGTAGAGTGAACGAATCGGGAGACAAAATGTGTATTAATAAACTATGAGCTGGGTATAAAATGGTCAAGGGTTTGGTGAAAACAAATTAAAACAAATTAAGGCATACCAAAAGATACAAGTAAATAATAGATATGAGTCTAGTCGAATATTTGATAGGAAAGGGTGTAGAATTCGAGCATTGGTTACCCTTCGTAATGAACCTGATTTAAGCACAACATTTCAGCTTGGGGATTGATATTGAACTCGATGTGAAAAGAGGCCTACAGAATTGGCAGAACAACTCCGAAGCAGATTTATACATATACGAAATATTATAACGAAAACAATACTCGTCCAAATATAGCTGTAGATATTTTGAGCCAATTCCGTGAAACGTTTCATTCAGCCAACGCCAAACTTGTTTAGACGATTGATACAAACGATCCTTTCGTTTAATTCTATAAAAATATCGATTAATAGTAGGTTCCATAGAAGAAGCAGCAACATGTGTATTAATAAATGCTTGGTGTTCAACATAGGAGAGTATTTTGTGATCTGGTCGAGCAAGACTAGTCATTTTCATTTTAAGTGCACTTGTGGAACCATTTGGGGTGACGGAATGCGCAACAATTACAGGGTGCTGTCGCTCTTTGAATGGACTGATCGGATGATATCCGTAAAAAGCCAGCAGGCCTCGTACATCACCGTGTAAAGGGCGAGCATTATCCGCACGGTTAATAGCGGTTCGTATTTTATGCAGCATTGACCAGGCTGTTTTATACGTAACTTGGATGATCGCGCTGAGCTGCACGGCGTTCAGGCTGCAATGAGGACGCGAAAGGTGCCATAATGCAGTAAACCATTTCTGCAGGGGTGTTCGACTACCTTCCATAACGGTACCAACGGTTAAGGAAGCCTGATAATGACAAGCCCGGCATTCATATAAAGGAAGCCTGCGTGTTGAAATGGTACATGCTTGTTGGTGCTGGCAGCGCGGACATACAAAGCCTTTTGGCCATTTCAATGTATATAAAAAAGAAGTGCAGGCGTCTTCATTATGCAATAACTTCTTGAGATGAGAGCACGAAGGATCTATAAGGTTTGTTCTCATAGCGATTCTCCTAAGATATAGACAAAAATGATGCATGAGATGATGATTATTTTAATTAGGTGAAATGAATTTTTGATCTATGTATATTGATAATATTTAGAGAGATTATATATGGGAACTAATGTTCCTGTATTGATTATATGGAATATATGTTCTTATTTCAATAGTTGAAATATAAATTTTAAGATTAAATCAGTGTACTTGATCGGTAGTAATGAAATGTACATGAGTAATTTTAGGGAAAAGCGCATTTGGGCACTGAGTCGAAGGGATAGTGGAGCAATATTGTTAGAAACACATACGGGGAGAATGGTTGTTAATGAAATATGCACGTAAAGATATAAAGTAGGGAGTGAAAAGACAACACGTAAAGATGACGCACAAATAGAAACGACATGAACGAAATATGGAATGAAATTTCGAAAAAAGATGTGAAAATGTTTGGGTTTAGAAGAGGTGCATATGTATAAGGTTGTTGGCTGTAGAATTTTTTACATTATGGTGATGTTGGAATGTAGGGATGGACGTCAATCCAGACGTGGAGCACACCTTCTGTGACGAGCATTGTTCTCAATTGAACTGCATAGTCTTTGTCGTTGATGTCAGGATATATTTTGCGGGATAACAGCCCTTCAACGAGTTTGCTGTATTCGTCAATTTGGAATACATTCCGGCCCTTTAGTACGGTTAGTTCTTTTAGTAATCGGCGACGAAGCTCCATTTCGTCAGCTTGTGGGATATTTACTCCGTTCTGCTGCTTGTAAATGTGCAGGTCGATGCTTTTAATAATGGTTTTCCGATTTTTGTAGCGAAGCAAATCCTCCGTTTCTGCTTTGTAATGTGCAAGACGATCGCGCAGGTCGATGTTCATCATCATGACTTCATTGAATTGGTGCAAGTAGACTGCATGATAAACGCCGGCACCTATAACGCTGCCGACTATGATCAGTGAAAGATTACTAAGCCACAATGGAGTTTTGCGTTGGCGCATCGTCTGTGTTCTCCTTCCTTGTGTTCTCCACATGTAACCAACCGTTCGAAAGGCTCAGAACAGTTGTAGCATAACGTTTACGAAAAGTTATAGACGGCTGCGGCATATCCAGTGGATGAGCTCTGTGCTGAAGTGAGCCCCCAGAAATGATACGAAGATATACAAGAGCTGCTTGAATACGGGATTCAAGTTACCCATCCAAAAGTTGCTTTCAATGACACGAATCGGATCGATTGTACCGCCAACAGCAGCGACAACTGCCCATATTTTGAGGTGTTCTGCAATATGGCGCATCGTATCCGCAGGAGGTTGAAGAGCGATTACGGATCCGATACCTGCTAATATGGCACCTCCGAGCACAATGCCGAAGGCGATAAAGAAGTCGAGCAGCGCTTTGGAAAGAAAAGAACCCATTGTTTAGCCCCTTTTCACATAGAATAACCCTTTGTACATGTATAGGACTTGCTGGCGGAATTATGATACAATAAGAAACGAAAATATGTTCGCATGATGTATCAGAGTAGGGAGTGAATGGTATGGAGCAGTTCGTGCATCTGCACGTGCATAGTGAATACAGCTTGCTCGACGGAGCAGCGCGTATTGAAGCGCTTGCTGCACGGGCAGCCGCATGCGGGATGAAGGCGTTAGCTCTCACAGATCATGGGGTGATGTACGGGATCATTCCTTTTTATAAAGCATGTAAGTCTCATGGCATTAAGCCAATTATTGGCGTGGAAGCGTATGTGACGACAGGAGGGCTTCATGAGAAGGTATCGCGCAAGGAACAGCCAATCTATCATTTGATATTGTTGGCGAAGAATGAGCAGGGATACCGGAATCTAATGAAGATTTGCTCCGTTGGCCATTTGGAAGGGTTCCACTATAAACCTCGTGTCGATATGGATACGCTTCGTAAGTATGCGGATGGGATTATTGCGCTTAGCGCCTGTCTTGGTGGCGAGGTGTCGCAGCATGTGCTTCATGGCAATGAAGAGGCTGCACGCAAAGCAGTTGAACGATATAAGGATATTTTTCATGATGGATTTTATATTGAGTTGCAGGATCACGGCCTTCCGGATCAAAAGAAGGTTAACATTGGCCTTATAGCATTAAGTGAGCAGACAGGAGTACCGCTTGTGGCAACGAACGATGTCCATTATTTACAGCGGGAAGATGCAGCGATGCAAGATGTCCTCATTTGCATTGGTACAGGGAAAACCGTTGACGATGAGGGTCGGATGCGTATGCATACGGATCAGATGTATTTTAAGTCTCAGGATGAAATGAGGGCATTGTACCGTCATGTTCCGGAAGCAATTACGAATACGGCTCGGATTGCGGATGAATGTAATGTGATACTTGATTTCGGCGGGCATGTGCTTCCTGCCTATCATCCGCTCCCCGAAGGCATGAATGCGGGACAGTATGTACGTCAGTTGTGCGAAGAAGGATTGGAGAGCAGGTATGGGTCGCTGCCGGAATGGCAGGATGAAGCCTTTCAACGCGAGGCGAAGGAGAGACTTGCTTATGAGCTGAATACCATTGAGAATATGGGTTTCTCTGATTACTTCTTAATTGTATGGGATTTCATTCGCTTTGCACATGAAAAAGGTATTATGACAGGCCCTGGACGGGGATCATCAGCCGGCAGTCTTGTAGCATACAGTTTGCGGATTACGAATGTTGATCCGCTCAAGTATCATTTATTGTTTGAGCGTTTTTTGAATCCAGAGCGGATTACGATGCCGGATATTGATATCGACTTTAATGATGAGCGGCGTGATGAGGTCATTGCCTACGTTGCGAATAAGTATGGCCCCGATCGGGTGGCGCAGATTATTACGTTCGGTACGATGGCTGCACGAGCGGCAGTGCGAGATGTTGGCAGGGCTCTGAATGTGCCCTATAACGAAACGGATCGGGTAGCTAAGCTCATACCGAACCAACTGGGAGTGACACTTGAGAAGGCATTGCGGACGAGCAATGAACTAAACAGCTGGAGAGAGCGGGAAGCACGCATTCGAGAGCTTATCGATATGGCGTCGAAAGTAGAAGGAATGCCGCGGCATGCTTCAACCCATGCAGCAGGGGTTGTAATCAGTGAAGAGCCGCTGACTCATTATGTTCCCTTGCAGGCAGGGACCGAGAACATTGCGCTCACGCAGTACTCTATGGAGAATTTGGAATCAATCGGCCTACTGAAAATGGATTTTCTTGGTCTGCGGACATTGTCGATTATTGAACGAACACTAGAATGGGTGAACCATCGAACAGAGAAGCCCCTGGATCTAGGAACGATCGACGATACAGATAAAAAGACTTATGAACTGTTGTGCCGGGGAGATACAACGGGATTGTTCCAGCTGGAGTCAGCTGGTGTTCGTCGTGTACTGCGGGAATTGAAGCCGTCTGTCTTTGAAGATATCGTGTCTGTACTTGCCCTGTACCGTCCAGGTCCAATGGAGTTCATACCAAACTATATTCAAAGTAAGCATGGGTTAAAGGCTGTCGAATATCCGCACCCTGATTTAAAACCGATTTTGCAAGACACGTATGGCATCATTGTTTATCAAGAGCAGATTATGCATATTGCCTCCAGAATGGCGGGATTCTCGCTTGGAGAAGCAGACCTGTTACGGCGTGCGGTATCGAAGAAGAAGCGGGAGGTGCTTGATCAAGAGCGCCGTCACTTCGTAGAAGGCAGCTTGAAGCAGGGCTATACAGAAGAAGAAGCTAATCGGGTCTATGATATGATTGTTCGCTTCGCTGATTATGGATTCCCGCGGGCGCACGCTGCTGCTTATGGTGTGCTTGCTTTCCAAACTGCTTACTTGAAGGCTCATTATCCGACAGAATTTATGGCCTCTATGCTGACAGCGAATATGGGCAGCCATCGGAAGATAGCAGAATACATTGAGGATTGTCGAAGATTGAGTATTGTCGTGTCGCCTCCAGATGTAAATGAAAGCTATGTACGCTTTACGCCTGTTGATGGCGCGATTCGTTTTGGCCTTGGCGCCATTAAGAATGTTGGTACGCTTGCCATCGAAAGTATATTGAAACAGCGAAAGGAGAAGCCGTTTGCGGATTTGCTCGATTTCTGTCAGCGGGTAGACCTTCGAGTATGCAATCGGAGAGTCATTGAATCGCTTATCCAAGCAGGGGCGTTCGATTCATTGCCAGGTCATCGTGCTCAATTGCTGGCTATGCTGGACGAGGCATTGGAAGCTGCTGCAAAATGGCGCAAAGAAAGGGATGATCTCCAAATCCAATTATTCGGCTTCGTTGAAGTGAACAATTGGACGATCGATTATCCAAATATTCCGCCATTCGCCATGACAGAGCAGCTCGAACTGGAGCGAGAATTGTTGGGATTGTATTTATCCGGTCACCCGTTGGATGACCATGCGGAGTTACTGGCATCTTCGGAAACAGATCGGCTAGTTGATTTGCACGAAGTGCCGGACGATAGTGAATGCACAGTTGCCGGAATGGTTGTATCGCTTCGTTCGATTATGACGAAGAAAGGAAAGCCGATGGCATTTATTGAAATTGAAGATCGGATAGAACGGGCTGAAGTAGTGCTATTCCCAGAGGTATGGCGTCGAGCAGAGTCTTTAATCGAGAAGGGGGCGTTGATCGCCATACGGGCGAAAGTTCAGCACCAGGATGAAGGTTATAAGCTGCTTGCTGACGAGGTCGTACCGCTCGAATCACGCGCAATTGCTGCGCTTACGAAGCGTGCTGCACATCGTAAGCGCGCGCCAGAGAATCAGGGGGGCCATATGCGTCAGCGCGCAGCTATCGACAATAAACGTGGAGCCGGGGCGGCTATTGATACGAATCTCCACGCAGGCGTCGTGTCGGATGGTTCTGGGTCATCCGCTGTGCATGTGCGAAACGAGGCTCCAGTTGGGGTAAATGAAGGAAGGGCGGATGCTGTACCTGCCTCCAGATCGAGTTCGCGCCTCCCGCACCGGCAGCGTGTATATATCAAGATTACAGCTGATCATGAGCGCCCAGATTTACTACAGCAATTGAAGCAGCTCTTGAAATCACAGCCAGGCCCATTGCCGACTGTGCTGTTCTATGAGCGCGATCAGCAATTGCTGGCGCTTAGCGAAGCCTATGCGCTGAAGCCCTCGCCTGAACTGTTCAAGAAGATTGAATCCATGTTCGGAGCTGGAACGGTACGCGTGAAATGAAAATAGTCGTGGCCAGATCCTCTCTCGCAAGTAGCACAATTCCCCTCCCACCTGCATAGAGTGGTCATACACCCTATTCGCAACAAGACGAGATCGAAGGGGTGAAGGGAGGGGACGCCATGACCTTCAATATGGCGGAGCAATGGTTAGTTAAACGAGGTGTATCACTCGAATCCATCGCGGAGATTGTGCTCCATTTACAGCAGCCATACAATGCAGCATTGACGCTGGAGGACTGTTTGGACAGCGTACGAGCCGTAACTCGCAAGCGTGAGGTGCAATATACGCTTATTACCGGCATCGCATTAGATATACTTGCGGAGCAGAAGCTGCTGCCGGAGCCGCTCCAAGCGATTATGGAAACGGATGAATCCCTTTATGGCGTAGATGAAACACTTGCGCTTGGCATCACTAGCGTTTACGGAATGATCGGCCTCACCAGCTTTGGGTACTTGGATAAAGCCAAGCTGGGAATCATTCATCATCTCAATTCGGACACCACGCAGATTCATGTGTTTCTAGATGATATTGTTGCGGGATTAGCAGCTGCGGCATCTGCAAGAATTGCACATCACAACAAGCGTGCGCAGCAGTACGGCGAGGGTGGAGCTTGCGGATCCGACGATGAGAATGCAAATTCTTAAAGAAGTCGCCAAGCCGAGATAGGGTAAGGCTTGACAGCCGTTCTACTCTGTTTATTGAGCTGCTCATTCCAGCAAGTCTGTTGGAATTTGTTGCGGTGAAATTGACAATTATGATATCATAATGGCATTATATGAGCCGTTTCTGGAACGTTAGGGGGGTCAATCGCGCGTGTGGACTGTTATCTACATCGCACCGACTGCCAATTTAGCAGATAAAATTCAGCGCAAGCTGACAGAGGAAGGATTTCTCATTCAGATCCGTCCGATTCATCTGTCTAAACAACAGTTTGAAATTCTAGTGCCTTCCGGAGAAGTTGAAGAAATTCAGGAAGTGCTTAATTCGATCTTGCATGCATGATGCGGCTGATGAATGAACGATATTCGTTCAAACAGCCGATTTTTGTTGTCTATGGTTAGGACAATCTCTAATTTGAAGCAATAGGATTCTGTCCTATTTTTCAATTGGAGAAATCACGCCTAAAGAGGTGTATCGGGTGTTTAAAGACTTATTTCAAAAGAAAAAGTACGCAACGGTGCCGTCCGGATCTGTACACGATGACCGTCCCAAACGCGAGATACCCGAAGGTTTGATGAATAAATGTCCAAAATGTGGCTCGATTCAGTATCATAAAGAGCTGGATAAAAACCTGAAGGTATGTACGCAATGCGGATATCATTTGCGCTTGAGTGCAAGAGAGCGCATCGAGATGACATTGGATGAAGGCCGATTTTTTGAATATGATGCGGATGTCGTATCCGCGGATCCGCTTGATTTTCCAGAATATAAGGACAAGCTGGAGCAGCAAAAGGCTAAATCTGGCTTGGATGAAGCTGTTATTACGGGCGAGGGGACAATCGGAGGATTTCCTGTCGTCGTAGCGGTAATGAGCTTTGATTTCTTCACAGGCAGCATGGGATCGGCAACAGGAGAAAAAATAACACGAGCTATTGAAACTGCAATGCAGAAGCAATATCCGTTAATCATCTTCTCTACATCTGGCGGCGCAAGAATGCAGGAAAGCATCTTGAGTCTGATGCAGATGGCCAAGACGAGCGCAGCGCTTGGAAAATTCCACGAAGCAGGCGGATTCTATATTTCAGTATTCACGGATCCGACTATGGGCGGAGTATCTGCAAGCTTTGCCATGCTTGGCGACATCATTATAGCTGAGCCTGGGGCAAGAGTCGGCTTTGCCGGCCGTCTCGTAATAGAGCAGACGATTCGTCAGAAGCTTCCGGAAGAATTCCAAACGGCTGAATTCAACCAGAAGCATGGACAAATCGACCTGGTCGTGCAGCGTAAGGACATGAAGTCCACGTTGGCGAAACTTATCGATCTGCATACGGTGAAAGGGGATGTAGCTCATGGCGAATGAACTTCCGTTCGAGCAGCCTTTGGTGGAGTTGAAGCAGAAGATTGCTGAATTGAAACGGTTCGGCGACGAGAAGCAAATTGACTTTACTGAAGAAATCGCCCGCTTGGAGGAGCGTTACGCCAAGTTAGCTGCAGAAATTTATGCTAGCATCTCCCCATCGCAGAAGATGCACTTGGCAAGACACCAACAGCGACCGACCACACTTGATTTTGTTCAGCATATTTTCACTGATTTCATTGAACTCCATGGTGACCGATTGTTCGGCAACGATCTTGCTATTGTGGGCGGATTGGCGCGTCTGAACGGGGTGCCGGTAACGGTAATCGGACATCAAAGAGGCAAGGATACAAAAGACAATATTGCAAGATTTTTCGGCAGCCCGCATCCAGAAGGCTTCCGTAAGGCGCTTAGGCTCATGCAACAAGCGGACAAGTTTGGTCGTCCAATCATTACTTTCATCGATACGAAGGGCGCATACCCGGGCAATACAGCTGAGGAACGAGGACAATCGGAAGCAATTGCACGCAATTTGCGAGATATGGCCCTGTTCGGTGTGCCGATTATTTGCGTCGTAATTGGTGAAGGCGGAAGCGGCGGTGCGCTTGCGCTCGGCGTTGGCAACCGAGTCCTGATGTTGGAGAATGCGATCTATTCGTGCATTTCACCGAATGGTGCTGCGTCGATCCTATGGAAGGATGCGTCCAAAGCCGACCAAGCGGCAGAAGCAATGAAGATTACAGCTTCTGACCTGAAGGAACTCAATGTGATCGAAGAGATCATTCCGGAGCCTCAAGGCGGTGCTCATAAGGACGTTGCAGTGGCTTCTGCCAACTTGAAAGATGCGATTTGGCGTCATTTGACCGAGCTGATGGGGATGACCCCAGAGCAGCTGCGGGAAGATAGATATGACAAATTTCGCAATATTGGCGAGTTCGCCGTTCTGCAGCACGGTTAAGTTCAGTGGCGTCTGTGTCGCAGATCCACGTCCTGACTGGTATGGCGCGGTTTTCTTGAGTTCATTGACTTAAAATCCTGTCTGCTGGTAAAACTTATCAATATGATTATCTTCATATACAAATTTTCTTGAATGTAGTAAATTAGATAGTTGAGAGCCTTGTTTTTTAGCAATGCCATATAGAGATACTTAGAGAGACACACATAATTGGAGGAAGCCATATGCGTAAAACTAAAATCGTCTGTACTATCGGTCCTTCCAGCGAATCTTTAGAGAACACTAAAAAATTGATTACGGCTGGCATGAACGTTGCTCGTCTTAATTTTTCACATGGTGATTTTGAAGAGCACGGCAACCGAATCAAAAACATTCGTCAAGCATCCCAAGAATTGAACAAAACGGTTGCAATTCTCCTTGATACGAAAGGCCCAGAAATTCGTACGGGTAAGCTTGCTGTTGACTCCGTTGATCTCGTTGAAGACGAGTTCATCACATTGACAACAGAAGAGATCCTTGGTGATAAAGACCGCATTTCCGTAACTTACGAGAACTTGCCTCGTGACGTAGAAGTCGGTTCCACAATCTTGATCGATGACGGCCTCGTTGGTTTGACGGTTGTTGAGATTCAAGGTACAGAAATCAAATGTAAAATCGTTAACGGCGGCACAATCAAGAGCAAAAAAGGCGTTAACGTTCCTGGGGTGAAAATTTCCCTTCCAGGTATTACAGAAAAAGATGCGAACGACATCCGCTTCGGTATCGAGCAAGGCGTTGATTTCATCGCTGCTTCCTTCGTTCGTAAAGCACAAGACGTTTTGGAAATCCGTGAATTGCTTGAAAAGCATAATGCAACTCATATCCAAATCATTTCCAAAATTGAAAACCAAGAAGGCGTGGACAACCTGGATGCAATCTTGGAAGTGTCTGACGGCTTGATGGTTGCTCGTGGTGACCTTGGCGTTGAAATTCCAGCTGAAGAAGTACCACTCGTTCAGAAGCGTATGATCGAGAAGTGTAATCTGGCTGGCAAACCAGTTATCACAGCTACACAAATGCTTGATTCCATGCAACGCAACCCGCGTCCTACACGTGCGGAAGCAAGTGACGTAGCGAATGCAATCTTCGATGGTACGGATGCAATCATGTTGTCCGGTGAAACAGCTGCAGGGAAATACCCAGTTGAATCCGTAATGACAATGTCCCGTATCGCAGAAAAAGCTGAATCCGCGCTTGAATACCGTGAAATCTTGGTAAAACAAAGCTTGAGACAGCAAACAACAGTTACGGATGCAATCAGCCAAGCAGTTGCTAACACAGCTCTTGACCTGAACGCTAAAGCAATCATCAGCTCTACACAAACTGGCTACACAGCGCGTATGGTATCCAAATACCGTCCGAAAGCTCCAATCATCGCTGTGACTCCTTCTGAGCAAGTAATGCGCGGTTTGTCCTTGACTTGGGGTGTTACTCCAGTTAAAGGCGATCAAGCTACTTCTACTGATGAAATGTTCGACGTTGCTGTTGCAGGCGGCGTGAAAACAGGCATCGTTGCAGAAGGCGATCTGGTTGTTATTACAGCTGGTGTTCCAATGAGCTGCGCAGGTTCCACGAACCTTGTGAAAGTAAGCCAAATCGGACAAGGCCGTTATTCCTAAGAACAGGCTTATCCAATTGAATATATAAGCGACAGCAGACAAGAGCAATGGACGAACCATTGCTCTTGCTGTATTTGTGAACGTACTCTCGAATGCGCTACAATGGAGGAGGAATGGTGATGTCCCCTGACGTAAAGGAAGAAGATCAATCCGTATGGTTTGGTTATCCGCTGCGCGTGCGTTATCAAGAAACGGATCGAATGAATGTTGTATTCCATGGCAACTATATAACCTGGTTTGAGGTCGGAAGAACCGAATGGATACGTTCCTTAGGTATTAGCTATCGGGATCTTGAGGAGCGCGGACTTCTACTTCCTGTAGTCGACCTTCAGGTGAAGTTCAAGCGGCCGGCCTTGTATGATGATCAAGTTGTCGTATATACGCGCCTCCAGCAATTGTCGCCGCTGCGAGTTACATTTGCTACTCAGGTTTGCAGAGTAACTGAACATTTGTTATCTAGTCTGCCTGAATCAGGCTGGGTATCCCATCCTGCCGGAGAACTGCTGGTGGAGGGGACGACGACGCTTGCTTGGTTGAATGCAAAATGGCGGCCGATTCGCCTTGAACGGGAAGCGAAGGATGTATGGACGTTGCTTGAGAAAATGTGCTCAACAGACTGATTCATTTCCATGTAGGCTGTATTATAGTGCATGATGCAACGCAAATGTCATGATGCAAGGGAGGGAATGTCTTATGAATCCGATGGTATGGGTGCTCATTGTGCTGACATTGATTCCTGCGTTAGAGGTGTATGGCTTCGTACTGATGAGTAACTGGGTAGGCGGATGGAATACGTTCCTGTTGATATTGCTAACCGGTGTCATTGGTGCAGTCATTGCCCGCTACGAGGCGAATCAAGTATGGGCAGATGCCCAGAAGCAAATGCAGGCAGGGCAAATTCCGGGTAGAAAGGCTGTAGAGGGCTTGTGTATTCTAGCAGGCGGGATTTTGCTCCTTACGCCGGGATTCTTTACCGATATTATTGGCTTTACACTTGTATTTCCACTGACACGACCGATTTACAGATACTACTTACTAAAATGGTTAGAGAAAAAGATGAAGGACGGCAACTTTATTTACTTTCGCCGTTTCTAATCCAACAATAAACACGCCCGCTATATGGTGTAGAACCATGTTGACGGGCGTGTTTTGCATATGTTCTCCACAATTGAGTCAGATCGCTTCCCGCTTGCCGGGGCGCAGCACGGCTGAACCAATGCCAAGCCGTACAATGCCGAACAAAATCAGTACGCCAATATGCAGCAGGATTGTAGTCCACGTTCCTCCGGCAGCCAGCAGCTCCATTGCATCCATCCAGCTTCCAAGGAATTCCCCATTCAACGCCCAACAGCCAGTGAGTCAAAACAATGATGCTCGCTGCTTAAATGAGTGCGAAAAGGGTATTGTTCGCCAATTTTTCCGCGATATACTGATAGGACGTACTAGTGTTGAAGCATTGGTCGAAGGTGTGGATCTGTTTATCCGACATAGTATTCGTAGGATCATCCCCTTGCGAGTTGGGGCAGACAAATGCAGTGACAAGCTCACAAAGGAGAGAAAGCAGATGATTCACTTTCTTATTGTAGATGATGATCCCTTTATTCGAGAGAGCTTGATGCTTATCGTCGGCTATGGGTAATTATCCTAACTACCTTCGATGATGATGAGTACATTGCGGAAGCGATGCAGTATAGGGCAAGCGGATAAGTGTTTGCTTAGTTTTTTCCGTTCATGATGAATGTTCGTAAATCCTGAAAGACGTTCGCCCGCTTCATCGCAGACAGCAGCACAAGGGCAACAGGACCTACAATAAGTCCAAGAAAGCCGAATAACTGCATGCCGACAAACATCGCAACCAGCAAAAGAAGCGGGTCAAGTCCAACCGTTGAAGCGAGAACTTTGGGCTCCATAATCTGCCTTGTGAACAGAACGATGCCATACACAATGCTTAATCCAATTCCGAGGGAAGTTTGGTCAATTGCAAAGCAGTATATAATCCACGGAATCATCACAGCGCCGACGCCGAGATACGGCAGCAGATCGACAATGCCAATAAGAAGTCCAATTGTGATGGCATAGTCAACTCGCAACACAATTAGTCCTGCCGTAATAATGAACATCGTAATCGAGATTAGAAATAACTGGGCGCGCAAATATCCGAACAGAGCCTGCTTCAAATCACTCCAGATCGTACGCAATGGCTGACAGATGGAGTCGGGCATTGCTTTTGCGGGGATGTTCATCCAGCGTGTCCAGTCTTTGCTTATAAAAAAGGCGGATAACAGGATGATGATGGAGATGGACGCCACATTCGGCAGACTGGACAGCAGGCGAACGATCGCATCCAGAAATGACGTGATGAGATTGGTGACTACCGTTGTTATTTTCTCGGCTGTGCTTGATAGGTTGCTGTTGATTGAGCCCTGAAGGTTAGGGTTATCCTTGTATAAGGAACCGAGCGTATCCAAAAAGATACGAACCTTATCATTTTCGAACAGCCGTATAAAGAATTCCCGCCACAATTGCAGAAAATGATCCATGGAGACCGACAAATTATAGATTTCCCGCACGATACGCGTCACCGCCGCTGCCGCGACAGTTAGCATCGAAGTGATGAACAAGGTTAAACAAATCGTGACGCTCAGCCAACGCGGCATCCGGAACTGTTCAGACATCCATTGAACAACCGGATTAAGCATGAGGGCGATCATCCAGGCAATGAGAAACGGATAAATCAGTGGGATAAGGATATAGCAGGATAAGATCATGAGTAGACCAATGGTCAATACCCACCCCCCACGAAGAATACGCTTAATGATGTGCTGCTCCATGTTCCCGCTCACCTCCATGATCTCTCCATAAATTTTTCACATACGAGCACGTCCGATTGAGAAGGACGACCCTCTCCTTATATGCTATGCACAATACGTCCGTTCCTTGTTTTTTTCTTTTCTAAATCCCCAATTCACAGGACTTTAAAAAACGTTTATACCTCTGATAAAGCATTTCTATCCATATTTTTCTACTGAAACCGTTCACATTTCCGACATTATCCATTATCATCTTTATAGAAAAACTTGCCTTTTTTTCCGAGGCGGGTCACATCATGAGATTACAGGGAAAAGAAAGTTGGGATGGTATTAGGTTACATTGCAAAGGAGAGAGGACAGATGACAGCAACGAAAGGATTGGAAGGCATAGTTGCAACGACTTCTTCTATTAGCTCAATCATCGATGGTGTGCTGACATACCGCGGTTATAATATCGACGATTTGGCCGAGCATTCGACATTCGAGGAAGTTGTTCATTTGTTGTGGTTCGGCAAGCTGCCAAATCAAGAGGAACTTTCGGAGTTACACACGCGCCTGGAGAAGAACGCTGCAATTCCTTCAGCCGTTGTTGAACAAATGAAATTGTATCCGTCTGATGCGAATACGATGGCTGTTCTCCGTACTGCGATTTCCGCATTAGCTTTATATGATGAGCATGCGAATGACACGGGGCATGATGCGAATGTTAACAAGGCTATAGCGTTGCAAGCGCAACTGCCAACTGTGGTCGCGGCTTTTGCCCGCATTCGTGCAGGGAAGGAGCCAGTTCCTCCAAAAGCGGGTCATTCCATAGCCTATAATTTCCTATATATGTTGACTGGTGAAGAGCCTTCTGCCAGCGCGGTATCCGCAATGGATAAGGCGCTCGTCCTACATGCAGATCATGAGCTGAATGCTTCGACGTTCGCTGCACGGGTTACAGTTGCTACCTTGTCGGATATGTATTCAGGCATTGTATCGGCGATTGGCGCACTGAAGGGTCCGCTGCATGGCGGAGCAAATGAAGCTGTTATGATGATGTTGGAGGAGATTGCTGATCTGGATCATGTGGATGATTACATCCAGAGTAAGCTTGACAACAAGGAGAAAATCATGGGCTTCGGACACCGTGTATATAAGAATGGAGATCCGCGTGCGAAGCATCTGCAGAAGATGTCACGTGAACTGGGTGAAGCAAGCGATAACCTGAAGCTGTATGACATGTCCACTCGCATCGAAGCGCTCGTTACGGGCCAGAAGGGGCTTAAACCGAATGTTGATTTCTATTCGGCTTCGGTTTATACGATGCTGGGCATTCCAAGAGATTTGTTCACGCCTATCTTTGCAATCAGCCGCGTATCCGGCTGGACAGCTCATATTTTGGAGCAGTTGGACAATAACCGTATTATTCGCCCTCGTGCGGAATATACAGGACCGTCGAATCAACTTTTTATCCCGATCCAAGCAAGGTAATTTTGCACTCATTTGAGATATATGTAGAAGTTTTTGAAAACTTAGGTTGTCTTACAAATTGACGGGTTGCTACAATAGAGGAGTAGCTCCCGTTAGCTGTTTGTGTGACAATGACATTGAAGGAGGAACATCTGTGATTCAATTGGACAAATTTGCACCACCGACCGAAGGCGAGAAAATTAACATTGTGGATGGCAAGCTTCAAGTGCCTGCTCATCCAATTATCCCATTCATTGAAGGGGATGGTACAGGCCGTGATATTTGGCGCGCGTCCAAGCGTGTATTGGATGCAGCTGTTGAGAAGGCATACAACGGTGAACGCAAGCTTGCTTGGTACGAGGTATTCGCTGGCGAAAAGGCATTCAACGAATATGGTGAATGGCTGCCAAATGATACGCTGGAATCGATTCGCGAGTATATTGTGGCGATTAAGGGTCCATTGACGACGCCAATCGGCGGCGGCATCCGCTCCCTGAACGTTGCACTTCGCCAAGAGCTTGATCTGTACGTGTGCTTGCGTCCAGTACGTTATTTCGATGGTGTTCCTTCCCCTGTTAAGCATCCGGAACTGGTGGATATGGTTATTTTCCGCGAGAACACGGAGGATATCTACGCAGGTATCGAGTATGCTTCTGGCTCGGAAGATGTGAAGAAAGTAATTCAATTCCTTCAAGAAGAAATGGGCGTGAAGAAGATCCGCTTCCCTGAGACATCTGGTATCGGCATCAAGCCTGTATCGTCTGACGGATCCAAGCGTCTTGTTCGTGCCGCAATCGAATATGCGATCAAGCATAAGCGCAAGAGCGTGACGCTCGTACACAAAGGGAACATCATGAAGTTCACTGAGGGTGCGTTCAAGAACTGGGGATATGAAGTGGCTGAACAAGAATTCCCAGCGCACACATTCACATGGGGGCAATACGACCGCATCAAAGAAGCTGAAGGAACAGAAGCTGCGAACAAGGCGCAAGCGGAAGCAGAAGCGGCTGGCAAGGTTATCATCAAGGATGCGATTGCAGACATCGCGTTGCAGCAAGTATTGACGCGTCCGAAGGAATTTGATGTCATTGCGACATTGAACCTGAACGGCGATTACTTGTCTGATGCGTTGGCTGCCCAAGTTGGCGGCATCGGTATCGCACCTGGTGCGAACATCAACTACGTGACTGGACATGCAATCTTCGAAGCTACTCACGGTACAGCTCCGAAATATGCGGATAAAGACGTTGTTAACCCAGGCTCTGTGATCTTGTCCGGTGTTATGATGCTTGAGCATTTGGGCTGGCAGGAAGCAGCAGACTTAATCTATAAAGGAATGGAAGCCGCCATCAACAACAAGACGGTTACTTATGATTTCGCGCGCCTTATGGAAAATGCGACAGAAGTTAAATGCTCGCAGTTTGCCGACCACATCATCAATCACATGAACTAGGAGGTCGAATCCGAATGGCTATTCGACGCAATAAGATCACAGTCGTTGGTGCTGGTTTCACTGGGGCGACAACTGCTCTCATGTTGGCTCAAAAGGAACTTGGAGATGTTGTATTAGTTGATATTCCTCAGTTGGAGAATCCGACAAAGGGCAAGGCGCTTGATATGCTTGAGGCTGGTCCGGTTCAAGGGTTTGACAGCCGCATTATAGGAACGTCCAACTATGAAGACACGCAAGATTCCGATATCGTCATCATTACTGCAGGTGTGGCTCGCAAGCCTGGTATGAGCCGTGATGATTTGGTAAATACGAACGCAAGCATTGTGAAGTCGGTATGTGAGAACGTAAAAGCTTATTGCCCGAATGCTTACGTGATTCTTTTGAGCAATCCGGTAGATGCGATGACCTATGCTGCATTTGAAACACTCGGATTTCCTAGAAATCGCGTAATCGGCCAATCCGGCGTTCTGGATACGGCTCGTTACTGCACTTTTATTGCAGAAGAACTGAACGTATCTGTGGAAGATGTGCGCGGTGTCGTGCTTGGCGGTCATGGAGATGATATGGTGCCGCTCGTTCGTTATACGAGTGTGGGCGGAGTACCGATTGAAAGTCTCCTTCCGCAAGAACGCATTGCGGAAATTGTACAGCGTACGCGTGTAGGCGGCGGCGAAATTGTCAATTTGCTTGGCAACGGAAGTGCTTACTATGCGCCAGCGGCTTCGATCGTGCAAATGGCGGAAGCCATATTGAAAGACAAGAAGCGGATTCTTCCGGTCATTGCTTATCTGGAAGGCGAATACGGGTATGACGGCTTATTTATGGGTGTGCTGGCTGTACTCGGTGGAGACGGAATCGAGAGAGTGATCGAGATTGAATTGACTCCAGAGGAGAAGGCTGCATTGGATAAGTCAGCCGAATCGGTACGCAGCGTCATTCAGGTAGTTACTGGAGAACACGTGTAACACAATAATGCAATTATTTTATAATGTATCAACATTGTGACAAATGTCATTGAGATAACAAGAAAGACGCCGAATTTTTCGGTGTCTTTCTTTGTGTTAGCAAGAAAATTTTAGTATAATGGAACGAAGAATGATACATATCATGGCTATGGAGGGAATGTATTTATATGTACAGTGCCTTTAATCTTTTGCACATTTTAGGTGCGGTAGCAATGGGGTTCTATGCCATTGTTCCATTTGTCGTAGGGAATTTGAACAAGCTGTCTACAGCAGGCCAAGAGGGGCTGCTCGTGGGCGTGGGAACGGCGAATCGTTTATCTCAGTATTTCTTGATCGTTCAGTTCATTACAGGCGGTTATCTCATGAGCCAAGCGAAGTACAGCGTGCTCTGGATGGTACTGACGACGGTTGTCTTCCTTGCGATTGCAGCATTTAGCGGCATCATGGGCAAGCAAATCAAGCTTGCAGCTCAATCCGCAAAGAGCGGTCAAGCAAATGATACAGCTACCGGCAAGGTTCGCACATTCAGTACGCTTATTTTCGTATTGTTCATTGTCATTGTACTTCTGATGGTATACAGTTATAAGTTTATTACTGTACCGACTGCATAATAGAATCGCCTGGTCAGACTAATGTCTAGCCGGGCGATTTTTTTAGTAGATTATGATTCAAGATTGTTTCAGTTGGGGAGGAGCTCCCGTTCTGCGAAACCCTCATGAAGAATCAAGTCGGTTGTTTAATCAATGAGCGATACAGCAGCTTGATCCTCCTCATTGCTGAAGAAGGAGCCGGTCATAATATAGCGCCATACATCGCGGAACACATGTGCCTTCTCTAGTGCTGTAAGTACGACAAGGGACAAAATTCCGATGATAATGCCAGGCACGCCGAACAGCTTCAATCCGGCATACAGGAAGAAGAGCAGCATGAGCGGGTTTAGTCCAATGCTGTCCCCATATACTTTAGGTTCAAAAGCATGTCGTGTAACAAGGATGATCGGCCACATGATGAGCAGCCCCGTCCCTAAAAAAACATTTCCCTCCACATAGGCGAATATAGCCCACGGCACTACGATGGCAGGTATGCCGACCAGCGGAATTAAATCTACAAGACCGCCAATCAGTGCAATGGTGAAGGCATATTCAACACCTAGCACAAGCAAGCCTAGGAAGAAGACGAGTGCAGTAATACTGGACAGAATAATATGTCCCTTAATATAACCGAACACAGCATTCTGCAGATCGCTTGTGACGACTCCAAGAGAGCGGCGTACACGTTCAGGAATCATAGCCGTGCCCTTGGAAGAAATCATGTTCCATTGTTTGCTGATCAGGAATGTAGCGACCAAGACGATGACCGTAATAACTGCAAGCTTAGGCAGGAACAAGACAGTAGCTTTTAAGAAATTAAATAGGTAGGCGACAATTAAGGTGCCCCCGCTAGCAATCGTTCCTGTATATTTTGATAGTGAAGACTTCAAATCTGCAAAATTGAATGTGTCATTCAAATCAGACAGAAGATGCTGGAACTCAGCCGAATAGAAATAGGCCTCGGCCTGTGCTCTCCACTCCATAATTTGATTTTGTACGATCCCCATAATATGCCACGATTCGGATATGATCTTCGTTGTGAAGATATATAGAACACCTGCAATGATGGCTGCAAAGAGCAATAAGGCCGTCATAACGGCAAATCCGCGGCGGAACTTCCAGCGATTCTCCAAAAAGCGGACGATTGGATTCATCATGTAGGCTAACAGCCAAGCGATCAGGAAGGGACAAATGATCGAAAACCCGAAATAGAATACCGCAGCAACGGCAGCAACAAGGATTAGCACCCATGCTGCACGGAAGATGCGATGAACGAGGGTGGTATTAAAAATAGGCATCCATGACTTCCTTTCTACAAAAATAATCTTGAATGTGGAGTATGTGAGTGAATATGCAGCCGTTCAGGTTGTTCTTTTCATTATTGTAACAAAAGAATCAATTCATACTCATCCAAATGCATGTCGCTAGGACATAGGATCCTCGGCATGCTCCTCTTCATCTGATAGAGAAATTTCATCCAACGTCATGTTAAAGCTTGGTGCAAGTGCAGTCAGGAAATAGTGCACCTCTGGCATATCCAACTGCTTTAATTTTTGCTCTGTTTGGCGTTTGGCGATTTCGAATTCGCGGTTGCCGGCAGCCAGTTCACTAATACACTTTACATACGCATCAAGCAGATCAGCAGCTTTCACATAACTACGCAGCTCATGATCGCCCTGCGGATCAATAAGGGGTGAATATACGCGTTGCAGTTCGGCAGGAATCATTCCGACCAATCGTTCGGCTGCAAGCTGTTCAATTTCACGGAAATTGTTCAATAACCGGCTGTTATGATGCTTGACGGGAGTTGGAATATCGCCAGTAAATACCTCGGTTGCATCATGGAACAAGGCGAGTGCAACAGCTTGCCCGGTATCTACCTTCTTATGGAACACTTCATTGGCAATGGTGCACAGCATATGTGTGGTCATCGCAACATGAAACGTATGCTCGGCAACATTCTCTTTGTCTGTATTTCGCATAAGGCTCCAGCGCTCGATATGCTTGAGCCGGTACATATAAGCGAGAAAATGATGGGGTTTGGCAGTTGAATTCTCAGATGTACTCATAGGTCTCTTCCTTTCACAGTAATATCATGACATTCTTTTCATTAAGAAAGAATGATTGTGTGTTGTTTGTATCAGCATGGCATGGAAAATGGTTCGATAAGGTGCATGCCATATGATATTATAATAGCATGGAACTTATTTGACGAAATTGAAACATAAAACTACTTCCCGATGCTTCCGAGATCTGCATCAAGAACGCTCATTTCCCGGGATGGTAAGAGATGAGAGGAGCAAGTTCATGATGACATCATTTTTGCAAAGTGTGTATGAATTAATTGTGGAAACGTCTACAAATTTACCTGGAGATGTGAGACGGGCGATTCAGCAGGCGCAAGCTCGTGAGGATGCGGCAACGCGTTCAGGCTTGTCCTTAAGCACGATCGCTCGCAATATTAACATGGCTGAGAAAAACGTGTCGCCAATTTGTCAGGATACAGGCATGCCAACCTTTATTGTACATACACCAGTTGGGGCGAATCAAATCAAAATGAAGCAGGACATTCACGAAGCAATCAGCCGGGCTACAAAAGAAGGCAAGCTTCGTACCAATTCTGTCGATTCCTTAACGGGGGCGAACAGCGGCGATAACTTGGGACCGGGTACGCCTGTCATTCATTTCGAGCAGTGGGAACGCGATGAGGTGGAAGTTAAGCTTATTCTGAAAGGCGGCGGCTGCGAGAACAAAAACATACAGTATAGTCTGCCTACAGAGTTGGAAGGGCTGGGCAAGGCTGGCCGTGATTTGGACGGAATACGCAAGTGTATTCTGCATGCTGTCTATCAGGCTCAAGGTCAGGGATGCAGTGCAGGCTTCATCGGTGTTGGCATCGGGGGAGATCGTACGACAGGATATGAGCTTGCAAAGCATCAACTGTTCCGCAAGGCGGATGACGTGAATTCTCATCCGGATCTGGCGCGGCTCGAGCAGTATATTATGGAGAAGGCAAATGAGCTGGGGATCGGCACAATGGGCTTCGGCGGTGAGGTCACACTGCTGGGCTGTAAAATTGGCGTTATGAATCGATTGCCGGCGAGCTTCTTCGTATCCGTCGCATACAATTGTTGGGCATTCCGCCGTCAAGGTGTTCTCCTTGATAGTGATACAGGCGCGATCCGCGATTGGATCTACGAACGCGGTACAGAGGTTGCCATGGCGACACCGCAGGACACGGAACGCAAAGAGCAAGTCGCGGCTGCCTCTGAGCAAGGGTCAAGCCGTCAAGTGGTGCTCACGACTCCGATTACGGAAGAGGCAATTCGTTCATTGCGCGTCGGTGACGTTGTTATAATTAATGGAGAAATGCACACAGGCCGTGATGCACTCCATAAGCATTTAATGGATCACGATGCGCCATTAGATTTGAATGGGGCGGTCATTTACCATTGCGGTCCGGTCATGCTGAAGGATGAGGCAGGCTGGCATGTGAAGGCGGCTGGTCCGACAACAAGTATTCGTGAAGAGCCTTATCAAGGCGATATTATGAAGAAGTTCGGCATCCGTGCTGTTATCGGCAAGGGCGGCATGGGGGCGAAGACGCTGGCTGCACTGCAGGAGCATGGCGGAGTATATTTGAATGCGATCGGCGGCGCTGCGCAATATTATGCAGAGTGCATCAAACAAGTCAACGGTGTTGACTATATGAACTTCGGCATCCCAGAGGCGATGTGGCATCTGGAGGTGGAAGGCTTTGCAGCGATTGTAACGATGGATTCCCATGGGAACAGCCTGCATGCAGATGTGGATCGGAGCTCGCTTGAGAAGCTGGCTCAGTTCAAGGATCCGGTATTTTAATGAGTTAGAATAATAAGTTCGAGCGCAATGTCGGTCTGATGATAAACAATTGATTCGAACAGTATATGTATTTGCTTATCCCCAGTTGCTTGTTGCTGGGGGTTCTTTGTAGTGAGGCGCTTCTTCCGTTTGTACGTATGTCCTATGGATGTTCGGGCTTGCAGCCTTTGTTGATGGGACTGGACTAGGGTGCGGATGGTCTGATGTGATGGGGGAGCTACATTGGGATTTGCTTCAGGCATGCTCAATATTCCCCTCGGCTTGGTGCTTGCAATGAGGTATTTCGGTCAGAAACAGCGATTGCATTTATGCTTGCGATCCTGGTTCAGCAGCCTGATGCGACGGTAATTACGCAAATTTACAAAAGCTTAATAAACTTTCTGCTAGTCAAATGGAAACGGGATAAGTAGGATTAATACGTAGACCGTACAATGAACGAAAAGCAGAAAGAAGGAGTAGAACCATGTCACGTTTTCGCACAAGGTTGACCTTTGTGTTTGTCTTGCTTATCGGTATTTCCGTGCTCACGGCGGGCATATATATGGCATCTACATTCAAGACGAGTCATATTCGACAGCTTGAGCAAAATATGTCCCGGGAAATTATGCTTATCGAACAGACGCTGGTTTGGAAGCAGAGCACGCAATTTGAAGAACTGTCAACCTATTATTCAGGCTGGGCACAGAAGCTGCACGACAGTGCAGATGCGAGGGTTACGTTCATTTTGGCGGATGGAACCGTAGTAGGAGATTCCGATCGCTCTGTGACGGGAATGGATAACCACTTGAATCGAGAGGAGATCGCAGCCGCCAAGGAACATGGACTCGGATCCAATATTCGCTATAGCGACACCCTTCGGCAAAACATGCTGTACGTTGCCACTCCTGTTCATACCCAGAACTTTGATGGGTATGTCCGACTCGCAATGAGCTTGGCTGATGTAGAGAGCAGTGTTCGCGAACTATGGGCTTATTTAGCGATTGGTCTTGCGATCCTCTTTTTTGTAGCTGCTATCGTCAGCTATCGCATCGCCTTCAACATGACTCGGCCTATTGAAAATATGACCCGGGTAGCGATGCGCATCGCCCAAATGGACTATCGGGCACGAACGCAATCTGTCGGAAAGGATGAGATTGGGCAGCTCGGATCTGCGATTAATGCGATGGCGGATAGCCTGCAGGTTCAAATGTCGGAAATCCGTGAGAAAGAAAGCCGGCTTCAGGCAGTATTGGAGCATATGATCAACGGCATAGTGATGATTGATGCGAAAGGGCATGTCGGTTTGCTGAATCGGAAGGCAGAGCATATTTTGGGCATTAAGAGCACAGAGTGGATCGGGCGGGCTTTCGAGGATGTGCATGCTCCGCTTGAGATGCAGCAGATGGCCGCAGAGGTGCTGGAGCGGAAAATTTCGAGCCATGATGAAATTACCCTGTACTATCCGGAAGAACGTTTGCTCGATGTAAGTGTCGTCCCTGTCTATTTTACAGACAATGAATGGGCGGGAGCGCTGCTTGTCATGCAGGATGTCTCGGCAATCCGCCGCCTTGAACGAATGAGAAGCGAGTTTGTCGCGAATGTATCTCATGAGTTAAAGACACCGATTGCTGCGGTGAAGGGGTTCGCAGAAACACTCATGAATGGCGCGATGAATGATCCCGAAATTGCATCGTCATTCCTGCAAATTATTCATGATGAGAGTGAGCGCTTGAATCGTCTTATTGGCGATATATTAGAGCTTTCTAAGATCGAATCGAAGCGGGTTCCGCTGCAATATTCTCCGGTTCAGGTAGATCTGTTCCTTGAGAGGACCGTGGAGATGCTCTCGAAGGAAGCAGAGAAGAAGCGGATTGAAGTGATGTTAAGTTCGGAGCAGGATCTGTATGTGGAGGCCGATGAGGATCGCTTCCGGCAAATTGTCCTTAATTTATTGTCGAATGCGATCAACTATACGCCAGAAGGCGGACAGGTGAAGATTGTTGCAGTGCCGATTGAGCATGGAGAAGATGGAGAGGCGGAGTGGATTAGGCTGACCATTTCCGACACGGGTATTGGCATTCCAAAGAAAGACTTGCCGCGCATTTTCGAACGATTCTATCGTGTCGATAAGGCTCGATCTCGAAGCTCCGGCGGGACTGGTCTTGGCTTGTCCATCGTGAAGCATCTTGTCGATGCGCATCATGGCCTCATTCGTGTAGACAGCGAACTAGGGGTAGGTACGACGTTTACGATCGAGCTGCCTGTCGTGCAGGATATTCAGATGCTTTCAAATCGTGTGAAGCAAGGTTAATGAAGAGGTCGGCAGCTTTCCATTTATTTTCAACATTTTTGAAAAATGCTTGGTCAATCGGACAGGATCTATGTTACGATAATGTTGAGATATGGTGAAGAAAGACGATTGCGTATAATCGATTCGACTTTCGGAGGAAGATTATGTCAGAAATTAAAGTATTGGTAGTGGAAGACGAACCTACACTAGCGCGATTGCTGTCCTACAACCTGACCTTGGAAGGGTATGAGACAACGGTAGTCGATCATGGGACGCAAGGGCTGCAGATGGCGCTTCATCGCAAATTTGATTTAATCGTGCTTGATATTATGCTTCCGGGAATGAATGGATTCGAAATATTGTCGCGAGTAAGGCAGGCAGGAATCCGCACCCCAGTCATTATTTTAACGGCTCGAAATGCGGAAGAAGAGGTCGTCCAAGGCTTGAAGTGTGGCGCTGACGACTATATTACGAAGCCGTTCGGTGTTGCTGAACTATTGGCAAGAGTGGGGGCGGTGCTGAGACGAACCTCCAGCGACGGAACGGGCTTGCCATCACCGGAGGAGTCGGATGACAAGCTGATCGCACTGGGTGATCTCCGGATCTATCCAGAGAAATATGAAGTTACGCTTCATAATGATCTCATTCCGCTGCGTCCTAAGGAATTTGAAGTTCTGCTGTATCTTGTACAGCGGCCTGGAACGGTTGTTACACGGGACGACCTGATGAATGCCGTATGGGGATTCGACTATATTGGCGGTCAGCGCACAGTAGATGTTCATGTCAGCTCCCTGCGCAAGAAGCTGGAAATGAATCAGCAATCCGTACAGATCGATTCGATTCGTGGCGTTGGCTACAAGCTTGTCGTTCACAAGAAGCAAGGTGTGCTTCCGTCTTAGGAAATAAGAGGTGCACAATCATATATGTTAAATATAGAAGGGTTGTCCCTGTCACTTTCGAGTGACTTTTGGGACAGCCCTTTTTTACTTTTATGTACCATTTCAAATTCCTTTATTTACATTCACAGTAATATGGGTTATGATTAACCTATGTTACTAGTAACCTAATGAGGTGCTTTTTATGTCAATCAAATATGCCATATTGGGGCTTCTGAGCTGGAAGCCTGCTTCAGGATATGAACTGAAAAAAATTTTTGAAGACTCTACAACGATGTACTGGTCAGGCAATAACAATCAAATTTACAAATCGCTTGTACAACTATTGAATGAGGGGTTGGTCACGAATGAAGTTCAACATCAGGATAATTCCCCTTCCAAGAAAATCTACAGCATTACAGATGAAGGGCTGGCGAGATTGAAGGAATGGGTTCTGAATGAACCGGAGCTTCCAGAGTTCAAGAGCACGTTCCTCATTCAATTGGCGTGGGCGAATCAACTGAGCAACGA
Source organism: Paenibacillus sp. S-12 (assembly GCF_030363895.1). NCBI lineage: Bacteria > Bacillati > Bacillota > Bacilli > Caryophanales > Paenibacillaceae > Paenibacillus > Paenibacillus sp. S-12. Next base: position 3,649 of record NZ_JASIUF010000016.1, on the reverse strand, counting down.
GGAATTAGATGAACTGCTGGATCGATATGAGGGCAGAATTCATATGCAAATTGCCTACCAGCAGGAAAAAATGAAGCGCGGGGTTCAAGCGCCGAATCGTAACGATCGGGAAGTCTTTTTGTGGGATAAAATCTCAGAAAATCTGCTGTCCTGCTATCACAATGAGTTGAAATGGGTGCAGGGTATCCGCGAGGAGCTCAAAGACAAAAACAAAGATAAAAATCGAATGGAGGAGAGTACGACCATGAACTATAAAATAATAGAGACCGGAACGAAGAGGTATATGGAATTGCTATCGAGTCAGACCCCGTTAAGCACAGAGCAGGATGTTGTGGATCTGGTAGCCTTATGCGGAGAAAACGATGCTGACTTGCTTATGGTGCATGGGGATGCGCTTGTAGAGGATTTTTATAGTTTGCGAACGGGTGTAGCGGGAAGAATGATACAGAAATTTACGAACTACGGCGTCAAAACGGCGGTCATCATTCCCGATCAAGCGTTGAACAAAGGCCGGTTTACTGAAATGGTGGTCGAATCCAATCGCAGCAATCATTTTGGAGTTTTTGAAACGCGTAAGGATGCTGAAAGCTGGCTTATTCGATAAAATAGCCGGGGGGATAGGGTAGGTAGGTATAGGCAATGAAGAATGAAGCTTCGATCCAACTATGGATAAATATACGAGGGCTGTTTCCAGGTAGTTGATCACTACTTCGGAAACAGCTCTTTTTGTTATGCAGATAAGCATTCATTCAAAATCCCACGGAAAAAAGTTTCCTCAAAACTCAAAATAGTCAAATCAAGGAAAAATAGGATATTATTACTTTATGTCCTAGAATAATGAAGGAGGAAGAGCGGTTGTTCGAATAAGTGGGACGGTCATCTATTTCAGAAAGGCAGGGCGAAACATGAGGTGTGCAATTGTGTTCGTAGTGCTGTCATTGTTGACGTTTTCCGCAGCTAGCGTTAGTGCTTATGAATCGGAGTATCGTTATGACAAGAATGGGAATCTAACGGTGATCACGCAAGATGAAAAGGAAATTGTCTATCAGGCAGATAACAATGGAAACATGACAAGCAGAAGTGTAAGAGAGAAGACGTATATGAATACGTTGACAAACGGCGATTTTCAAGAAGTAGACAATGGTGGCAAAGTGGTAGGCTGGTCATATATGACGGACAACAGGGCTGTATCCAGCTTCAATATTCAAAAAATAGGGTCAAGAAATCATCAGCAGATTCAAGCCAGTAATATTCCACTGGGAGGTTTCATTGGGGTCAAGCAAGCACTGTCGATTCCAAAGGAATCCAGCCGGGAGTTCGATGTGAAAGCTTCTTTGAAGATTGAACACTTACATAATGCAGAAGCTGTAATGATGGTCGATTTTGTAGATAACACAGGAAAGGTCATTCGCAAAAAGAGCCAAAAAAGCACGTTGCAGAGCGATTTCTTCTTCACGATGAGTCTCAGAGAGAGTGTTCCCCAAAAAGCAGAAAGAGCGATTGTGCAAATCGCGATCCATTCAACTGGCGACAATGCGGCCGGCACGATAGTAATTAAGGGCGTCGATGTCACCTATGGTTTAGATTATTATTTTAATATGCTCATGAATCATGATTTTCAGGGCAGAGAAATTCAAGCCGCGGAGGGAACAATTCCAGATTACTGGGGAATTTCAGGGGATAAGGACTCCGTCAGGTTCAGATTGAAGACTACTAATGAATATAAGAAAAGGCAGATAATTTCCAATAATTCAGAAGGCACTAGTAAGGAAACCTATCTGATACAGCATCTATTAATTGATGAATCGAGAAATTATCAAATGAGAGGGATATTTCGTCGAATTGGAGGCACTGCAAACACAAAAACTCATTTAAAAATCTTGTTTTTTAATGAGAAGGGGACATTGCTGGGAACGAATTATACCACATCAAATAGTTTATCTGACCAGACGGCATCACTAAGAGGGAGTATTCCAAAAGGCGCAGTCTATGCAAACGTATACGCAGGGGCGCATTTTAGTGGGAAAAGCGACAGCGACGTTGATATTGCGCATGTTTCATTCGAGTATAGTACAGAACCGCAGGCATTATGGAACTCGTTATTTACGTTGTTTGATCAAAATAGCGATATCGCTCAGGGCTGGACTAAATGGACAAATATTGCAGGAGCTGTTTTTGGGAAAAGCAGTAACAATGGAGGACAATATATTGCTGTACCCTATGGAACATGGGGGAATAATTCCGCTGAAATCCACCAGTCGATGAAAATGGTACCGGATACGATGAGAGGAAAGTTCTCTTTGCACGGGGAAATCTCCATTCTAGACAGCAATAATGCAAAATTGGAGGTTAAAGTATTTCTATCCAGAGGATTTGGTGATCAACATAAAAGTTATAAAGAAACCTATACGTTACAAAATGAAATACAGGTAATACATTTACAAGAAGATATTCTACCAAATACTTGGGCAATAATAGTGTCTGTTCGTTTATTGCCGATTGATCCCAACAAAGCGTGGGCAGAAAAAGTCGTGGTTCATAATTTGCGATTTAACCCGAACTACAACCCTTCAGCACCAGTAGAAATGTCCCTTCCGGAAGAGATGGAATGAATGAAGTATGGTAACCGTTTATATTTATAGGAGGAGGAAGTAGCTTTGAAAAAATGGTTGTCAATGATTCTTGCATGTACGCTATTGTTCACAAGTATACCTATTACATCAGCAAAAGACTCTCCTAAGTCTTCGAACCAAACATCCAATAGAACCGTCACCTCTAGCGTATACGGCGCAAATGAAACCTTATCGGACTCAGATGAGCTAATCACCGTCACCTCGATTACGGAAATGTTTGGCGTAGCAAGGGATTGGGTGGTCAATGAAATCGTGAAAGGCTACCCGCTTCATCATATTTATCAAGGGCTGCTTCTTCAAAAGCAGGGCGGATCGTATGAGCAATTTATGGAACAGCAGTACCCCTCGCTAGTTACGGATCCCCTACATGCTCATAATGCGAGTGTAACTGCTGCCGTATATGATCCCATCTCTGTAACGGATCAAGTATATGGAGGAGAAGAACCTCTATCGGTTACCGATCTAGTATACAATACCCAGCGTCGAGCGAAGAGATCGCTAAGCGACGATAGCCCATACGACAAGGTCGCGCTGCAGCGTACAGCGATTCGCTTGGATCAAGCTCCGTATGCGGTCGGTTCGGAAAGCGACCATATTTCGACCGTGGACGCTTCCTTGCGCGTGGAGACAACGGATCTGGTCATGCCTGGATACAACGGTTTAGATTTTGCGCTGCGACGCGTATACGACAGCTCTCGAGCCAAGAACGATATTACTTACAACCCGGAAAGTTATAAGGAGAATATCACGAAACATTCAACCGATGAAGAAGGCAGATTCAAGCTCGGAAAAGGGTGGATTTGGGATATCTCCTATTTCAAAAGAGTAGACGGACAGATGTATCTTTATATTTCCGGCTTGGGCACTTACCGAATAGATGGATCTAATATTGTGGGGTATCCTTTTCATGATTTGAACTTTTCCGAATCAGAGAATGTAAAGATAGGAAATGAAAAGTCTGCGTATGAGCTTGCCAATTATAAAACAGGGGTACGGCAATATTTTAATGCCGTGGG
>NZ_JASIUF010000015.1:0-201579 GCF_030363895.1 Paenibacillus sp. S-12 | reverse complement strand
AGAAGAAAAAGGGTGGGTCTTCGCCGATGAACTCCAAGTAGGCGATAAGCTCCAAAAAGCTGACGGAAGCAATCTGACGATTGATAAGGTTGAGTTTGTTAAACTGGATGAGCCTGTTACGGTTTATAACTTTACGGTTGCTGACTTCCATACGTATTATGTAACGGATATTGGGATTTGGGTGCATAATACAGAGTGTAATTTAAGCCCTAAAACGCTCGCTACTATGGGTAAAACAAACACAGGTAATGCAGGACTAGAAGGTGGTTATATAACAAAAAATACAGCACAAACTACAGCTACTGAGTTTGTAGGAAAAGGTTATACTAAAGGTACTGCTAGTAACGGATACACAACTTACGTCAGCGCAGATGGAAGGTATGTAGCAAGATATGGTTATAAGAAAAATGGAGGACTTGAGTTGAATTTAGAGGATACTAAGACGGGTGGCAATTTTCATATCAAGGTCAATTAATAAAAAGGTGGAGATATTAGTTGGTCATTCCCGTACTTAAAGGATTAGATATCATTGAAATTAAAGATGGTTTGAAAGGCTCTAAATTAAGAGGAACAGCTTATATTGCTGAAGAAGATGATACCGGTTCTGATTGTTTCCATTTTCAAGTGTTGACTCCCGAGTATGTGACAAAAAGTCTTATTGAAAATAAGATGCTAAATTGCAGAGCGACATTCATTGTTCAAAACTTTGAGTTAGAATTGTTAGAAACAGAAATAAAAGAAATACTCAAAGAATGTATTCGACCTACTTGGGAAGAAGCCGCAAATGCTATTAATCGTCATTTAAACTGGGAGTATGATAATATCCAGTTCTATACGGAAAAAGATATATTATCAAAGCTAGACGAAAATAAGTAACAGATTAAACCCTTGGGGAATATACAACTTCCTCAAGGGTTTTCTTAGCCTTACCTAGTGCCGAATGAATCGGGAGACATGTCTCGAAAGAACCTAACCCTCATCAACCCCGTATGATATTTTTCCAATATGGTTGCACTTCCATTGTAAATAACCCCGAAATCATCAGATACCACCATGGTTAAAAAATATCATTTTGCTTCACAATAATCCGGATATATGTAGCGATGTTTATTCTGTAAGAACAATTTAGTAACGTTCCAGTTAACATAGAGCAGGTATCCAACGGACACGGCGACATTACCGAAATCCGGGATGCGCAAGGCAATGTACTGAACCGCTATACGTACGATATCTGGGGCAATCCATTGGTGCAGGAGGAGCGAGTCCCGAACATTTTCCGCTACTCGGGCGAATACTGGGATGCAGCAACGAATCTGCAATATTTGCGCGCAAGATGGTATGATCCAAGTGTAGGACGGTTTATTAATGAGGATACGTATGAAGGGGAATTAGGGAACCCGCTGACGCTGAATCTATATACGTACGTACAGAATGGCATCAGGAAATCTCCTTTTCGGAAGCTTTGGCTTCATTGGGGCCAGTAATCGGGGGCATAGGAAAAGCTAGAGAAGTTGGTGGAAAGGGAAGAGCGAAATAACAATGGAGACGACTACATGGGAAATTTCAAGGTAATCTTTCTTGAAGATACTGAACTAGCTTTATTGTTGGTTAAGAAGTCAGTAAAGAATACATTTGTTTGACTATTAAAGAACTTTTTAAGCTAAAGTATTTTGATGATTTAAAGCCGATTGAGGAACCCATTGTTGGTAATCTCTTTGATGAGTAGGGGATTAGATTGCAATTACAGATTCCATTAAATCAGGCGGACGCTGTACCCATCATATCTCTTAGTAATGATGTATTTCCAACTAGAAGCAGATTGAACGAAAGGCGAAGCCCCGGCTTCGCCTTTTATATTTGCAAACAAGGGAAGGCTCACATGCCTAGCTACCAATACCGCGATCCGTCCCAGCGGTAATGGCTGAGCATTTCTTCATCGATAGCCAGCCCGATGCCGGTTCCATCTGGAATGTCTACGACTCCTTGATGAACGCGAATCGGCGCCAATTCTGCAAACGGATTGTCCATCACATCCCACTCAATTGGTTCAATCGCTTCGTCCGTGTTCATTTTACTCCAGGGAGGCAAGCATGCGTGGGCTAATATTGCGTACCACCGGGCTAATGCGCCATCGAAGGTATGCGGGGATACACGGATGGCCGCCGTACGCGCAAGCTTGAGCACATCGCGATAAGAATCGATTCCGCCAAGATGAAGCGGGTCAGGCTGAACAATATCCAGTGCTTGCTGACTTATGGCATGATGGAATATGGCAGGAGTCGCGATATTTTCGCCACCCGCAATTGGAATTTGCAGCTTATGCCGACAATGCGCATATTGATCCCATGCGTGCAGAGGAATCGGTTCTTCGAACCAGAGCCAATTGTCATACTGTTCGAGCAGGGAGTTCCAGTTGCAAGCTGCTGCGGCATCGTAGCTGCCATTGGCGTCCAATGCAATTCGTACATGCTTCCCATACCGCTCCTGAATGGCGCGGACATGCCGAATATCATCGTTAAGTGCTTTTCCCCCCACCTTTATCTTTAGATTCGTAAATCCCTGGAGAACTGCCCCCTCAATATCGCGCAGCGAATGGTTCATCCAATCCGTTGTTTCTGAGTACGATTGGAACGATGCGTACATCGGAAGCGATCGTCTAACCGCACCGCCCCAAAGCTCCCATGCCGATAATTTCGCATGATTCGCAACGATTTCCGTCAATGCCATGCTAACTGCGGCCGCCGGTCTATCATGCTTCTGCTTGGTCAATGCCGCAATGATTGAATTTCGCTCCCGAGCATCCTTTCCAAGCAGGAAAGGAATGACGGCCTGTTCAAATTCTGCTTTCAAGGAGGGAAGCCATCCCGAGCATTCGCCCCAACCGGTAAGCCCGGATTTCGTTGTAATTCTGATCAGGTAAGTGGAACGGAATTTTTTTAGACCATTGGCATCGCCGTACGGACGGGGGATTCGATATAACAACGGATACGTGTCGATCTTGTGAATTAGCAAGAGGAACCTCCATGAGAGAAATGATGATAGGGCTATGTTTTAAGTATGGGATATGTTGGAACACTTTTATAAGCGGCAATTGCAGCAAATTAGAACAAATTTAACGAGAAAGAGGGAAGGCGATGGGATGGGAAGGCTGGCCAATCGATCGAATGCTCATTTTGTTCGTCAGCTTGGCATTTTGTTTAATTGGCATACAAGTGACGATGTCTCATTATCGGCAAAATTTTCACCATAAAGCGATGTGGGTACCTGTACTGGCAGCTCCGCTATTTTTCGTGTTCGGGTTGATCCTCGTCTGTTATCACGCGGCTTGGCTGCGCGGTACATTCCAAATCCTGATGTGGGTAGGAGCTTTGGCGGGGCTTATCGGCTTCTATTTTCATGTACGCGGCGTAGGCAAGCGGGTCGGCGGTTATAAATCTCATAACTTTCTGATCGGTCCGCCTGTCATCATGCCGCTTATGGTTACGGCGATGAGCTTGCTCGGGCTTATTGCGCTGTATTGGCGGACGTAATGATGAAGAACACTGTACGGGGGTGATTATTGATGGTGAAAAGAACTCGGTATCCTTCCTTCAATGTGATGGATGAACGTGAAGCATGGGACACCCATACGCAAGCCATCGTGACGAACAGGGTGCTAAAGCCGCAATCTTGTGTCGTGTTGGATGGCGAGGAACAACTGCTGCTGCGGCAAATATGCTCCGCGCTTGTCGATGACGAGCGCGAGGAAGTGATTCGATACGTGCTTGCCCATGTCGACCGGACATTGAAGGAAACGACGGGGGAAGGAGAACGTAAAGCTGGCATACCGGAACGGAAAACGCTCATACTTGAGGGCATTCAGCATGTAGGCCAACTCATGTGTCAACTGACGGGAACAAAAGCAACCAAATGGGACGTGCAGAAGGTGACCGAAGTCCTACAGCAAATTAGCGAAGGAAGAGCGGGTTTTGCAACATGGTCAAGTGATCTCCAGCGAGAATGGTTCGTGAAAATGCTGAATCTGACTGTCGAGGCGTATTGCTCGCATCCAGTTGTATGGTCGGAGATGGGATATGCCGGTCCCGCATATCCGCGCGGCTATGTTCGCGGCGATATCGGAAGGCTTGATCCATGGGAGGCGAAGGAAGAAGCATGATACTGCGTAAATTTGCCGATGAGGCTGATGTCGTAATCGTAGGCGCCGGTGCTGCAGGCGGGGTGCTTGCGAAGGAATTGAGCGAGGCTGGATTTCGCGTTGTTGTGCTGGAAGCAGGTCCATTCCGCGATCCGCAGCAGGATTTTGCAAGCGATGAGCTTACGATGAAAAATTTAGGCTGGCAGGATACTCGCATTGTAGACGGAAAAGACCCGCTGACGATGGGACATAACAATTCAGGACGCGGTGTAGGCGGGGGAACGGTGCATTTTACGGCCGTTTTTCTACGTTTCCATGAATCTGACTTTCGAACAAGAACGCTGGATGGCGTAGGGGAGGACTGGCCGATACGGTATGAGGATCTGGAGCCGTATTACTCGCGCATTGAGAAAGAAATAGCGGTGTCCGGTCCGAAGCATTTTCCTTGGGGCAGCTACCATGGCCCTTATCCGCATCCGGAACGGGATCCGCTGAGTCCGAATGCTTATGTGTTCATGAAGGGCTGCGAAAAGCTGGGGATTCGATCTTCCGTTCCGCCCCTTGCGATTATATCGGCACCATTCGACGGCCGTCCGCCGTGCATTAATAGAGGCTTCTGCAATCAAGGATGCATGCCGAATTCGAAATTCAGCACCTTAATTGTGCATATCCCGAAGGCGATCAATGCTGGGGCAGAGGTACTTGCCGATTGTATGGTAACGCAAGTATTGACGGGAAGCGACGGCAAGGCAACTGGCGTAACGTTCGTGCATGAAGGCGTGACCTATGAGCAGAAGGCAAAGGTGGTTATTTTGTCCGCCTACGCGGTTGAGACCCCGCGATTATTGCTTCATTCCGCAAACAGCCAATTTCCGGACGGGCTTGCCAATAGCAGCGGGTGGGTCGGCAAAGCGATCATGCCGCATAGCAGTGAGGATGTATACGCGAAGTTCGACCGCGATATTCGTCTGTACAAGGGAACGCCGGTATTGGCAACGACCCAAGATTTTTATGAGACGGACAAGAGCAGAGGATTTGCGCGAGGCTACACCCTCCATGCACATGGAGCAAGACCCGTCGGATTCGCCCAAGGTTTGAGCAAGGCCCGTACAGGCCCGATCTGGGGGAGTCGGCTTAAGGAAGAACTGCTAGACTATAATTACTACGGAAGAATTACGATGGTAGGAGAAGTGCTGCCGAATCCGGACAACCGCGTAACGCTAACCGATGAGCAGGACGAGAACGGCGTGCCGCGAGCCAAGGTTACGTTCAGCTATGGAGAGAATGACCGCAACCTTATCGACCATGCCGTAGGCACAATGAGCGCCATTCTGGAAGCGGAGGGCGGAGAGGTCAAATATATCGTGCCGGATACTGCTCATCTAATGGGAGGCTGCCGGATGGGCAGTAATCCACAGTCTTCGGTCGTCAATTCGTACGGGCAATGCCACGATATCCCGAATCTGTTCGTCTGCGATGCCAGCATATTCGTGACCTCCGGAGGCGGCAATCCAACGAACACCGTAATGTCGCTCGCGCTGCGAACCGCAGATTATATTAAGGAACAAGCAAAAAAGCTTCAACTGTAGACAGCATGTTTCTTCACTGTGCGATTCAAATGAACAACATATTCGTCATGCAAGTAGACCACAGGATCCTTTGTTTCCTGTGGTTTTGTTGTGTGACTGTATCGTTTATGCAGGGGCAGACCTCGAGAAAAGTACGGTAAACATATAATGTCCACCCGGCATCTGAACGACACCGGGTGGACATTATATGAAATTTTTTGGAATTACTCTGTAATTTTTTCAAGGACAGGCATGATCGCAATTGGCGGAAGCGACTTTGTCATCGCTTTGTAATGCACATTTAATTGGTCGCCTACTGCATATGTCCCATTTTCCGGAACAGGAACTAATAATATTTTTCCCTGATTAACGAGCTCCCACCACTCTCCTTGCAAGGCTTGCTCTTTTGTGGGCGCATTTACAATGGTCATGTACGTGTCGCCAACGGAACTGACAAAGCCAGTGAAAGTGGATTGATCCTGTTTATCCACGGCCGAGACCGAAATGTTGTTCGATACGGATTCATCCGCATGGGCAAGCGCAGGTGTCGCTCCTGCTGCAACCCCTAAACCTAATGAGAGAGTGAGTACCGCAACTACCAAATTTTTTTTCGTAATCATGTTTGTAACCCTCCTTCTATATTTTGGTACAGGAATATATTTCTATATAAAAGCTTTGTATCCTTTATTATTTCTTTTTATTAACAAATCTGTCACATTTAGAATTTTGGGAATTTTTTTATTGATAAAAAGAACATTAAATTGAGCCGGGCGCATACCGCGTCGGCAACTGGCCGTTCCAGAATACTTTTAGACTTGATTATATATTTTAATTGGCGTAACATTAAAACAAATGGATTAAATATGTATAAATGGGAGTGATTGTAAAGTGTTAACTGAATTACAAAAAGATTTTTTCTCTCGGTTGCAGATATCTCCAAAAGAAGATGTAACCTTTGAGGATTTACATGGAATCTTACTGCAAATGGGATATGTACTGCCCTATGAAAATTTAGACGTCATGGATAAGAATGTCCGCAACATTTCTAGAGCGAGTGTTCAAGAAAAATTGCTGTTAACCCATCGCGGAGGACTCTGTTACGAACTCAATTCCTTATTATACTATTTTTTGGTTGATTGTGGGTTTGATGTCTATCGAGTAGTTGGTACGGTCTATGATTTGGGGACTAATAATTGGAAGCCTGATGATGGGCATGTCATTATTATTTTAAATCATAATGATCAGAAATATATTATAGACGGGGGATTTGCCTCACATCTTCCCTTATATCCAGTCCCATTCAGCGGTGAAGTCATCTCATCCCAAACCGGAAAATACCGTATCCGTAAACAAAATACTGAGAAAGGAACCTATCTGCTAGAAATGAAAAAAGGAGAGAATGGGGAGAGTGCTCATTTCCTTGATTCTGAACCTACAAATACATGGTGTGTTGGGTATGCATTTACATTAGATGAAATAGATACTGATAAAGTAAATCTGGTACAAAATACGATTGTTGAGCACCCAGAATCCCCCTTTAACAAAAGACATATTGTCTGTAAATTAATTGAAGGCGGGCATATTTCACTAACGAAACGAAGTTTTACACAAACCAAAAACGGTAAAAAAAGAAAACGAACGATTAACGAAGAAGAGTTTTGTCAGATCCTTGAGGAGGATTTTGACATTATTCCGAATAAATACGTTGCTAATTTTTAGAAAGATACCGTGTAAATTGAACTAATGATCTTCTAGCTATGAAAGTTCATTTGCTAATGAACTCCGTTAAATGTGGCTTCAGCAACGGCGTTATCGTAACGAAAACCTTAGAGAGCGACCGATTTGAAAAGCAGTCAACGTTTCATCGATTGAGGTTTATATTTCTCTTTGATCAAATTAATAAAAATGGAAAGTGGATGAGTAAAAAAGTGGAAAGTGGATGGTTACAAACGAATTCTTACATGTTAATTTGTAATTAAATAATTATTTGTACTTAAATAATTATAAATAATTACAAAAGGAGAAATTTATTGTGGGAAATTATCCTAAATATCGCGCAGCAGCCGTCCAGGCTGCACCTGTATACTTGGATTTAGATGCAACAGTTGAGAAATCTTGCAAATTGATTGCTGAAGCAGCATCAAATGATGCAAAATTAGTTGCTTTTCCCGAAGCTTTTCTTCCCGGTTATCCTTGGTTTGCGTTTATTGGTCATCCAGAATATACAAAAAAATTCTATAAGGATCTCTACAAAAATGCAGTTGAAATTCCTAGCTTGGCTATTCAAAAAATAAGTGAAGCAGCTAGGAAACACGAAACTTACGTATGTATTTCTTGTAGTGAAAAAGATGGTGGATCTTTATATTTAACTCAACTATGGTTTAATCCCAAGGGAGATTTAATTGGAAAACATCGAAAGATGAGAGCATCTGTTGCTGAAAGACTTATATGGGGAGACGGAAGTGGAGGCTTGATGCCAGTATTTAAAACAGAGCTTGGTAATTTGGGCGGACTGATGTGTTGGGAACACCAGGTTCCTTTAAATCTGCTTGCAATGAATTCACAAAATGAACAAGTACACGTAGCCTCCTGGCCAGGATACTTTGATGATGAAATCTCAAGTCGATATTATGCTATTTCAACTCAAACCTTTGTTTTAATGACATCCTCTATATATTCGGAAAAAATGAAAAGCATGATTTGTTTAACACCTGAACAAAAAGAATACTTCGATACATTTAAGAGTGGACATACTTGTATTTATGGACCTGATGGAGAACCAATTAGCGATATGATTCCTGCAGAAACAGAAGGAATTGCTTATGCTGAAATAGATATAGAAAAAATAATTGATTATAAATATTACATCGATCCTGCCGGTCACTATTCTAACCAAAGCTTAAGTATGAATTTTAATCAAAATCCTACACCTGTTGTTCGTAAGTTTGGAGATAACGAGACTAAGAAAATTACTTACGAGGAAATCAATCTACAGATTGGCAGTCAAACTTTTTAGGTGAAAATGCTTCCTTTTTATAAGCGGTAATCGCAGCGAATGCTCTTTTTGTTCGTAAGCTGTGGCAGAACCAGACAAAAGTATTGTGAAAATACGTAAAACCCGGCATCTGAATGACGCCGGGTTAGCATTATGCTATTTTTTGAAACTACTCTGTGATTTTTTCAAGGACAGGCATAATCGCAATTGGCGGAAGCGACATCGTCATCGCTTTGTAATACACATTTAACTGGTCGCCTACTGCATAGGTTTCATTTTCTGGAACCGGAACTAATAATACTTTTCCCTGATTAACGAGCTCCCACCACTCTCCTTGCAAGGCTTGCTCTTTTGTGGGCGCATTTACAATGGTCATGTACGTGTCGCTAATGGAACTAACAAAACCGGTGAAAGTGGATTGATCCTGTTTGTCCAGGGTCGAGACCGAAGTGCTGTTCGATGCGGATGAATCCGCATGGGCAAGCGCAGGTGTAGCTCCTGCCGCAAACCCTAGACCTAATGAGAGAGTGAGTACTGCAACTACCAAATTCTTTTTTGTGATCATGATTGCAATCTCCCTTCTATATTTTGGTACAGGAATAGATTTCTATATAATAACGTCGTATCCTTTGTTATTTCTTTTTATTAACAAATCTGTCACATATAGATGTGTAAAGAAGTCCTCATACTTATTAAATTTTTTCAAATGGGTTCGGATTCTAAATATTTCTCGTTGATTGAAGAGGAGCTTGTCTACCTGTAAAATGCTGTGTGGAAAATAAGAATCTTATCTCTGCTTTGTTCTTTTCATGCATCTCTTCTGATGTTCCAGTATGTAAATGTCTAGAAGCTGGCTAATTTGGATCACTTCGTCATCGATAAGATTATTCTTTTGGTTCACGAGGCAGGTTAGTTCTTGCCTAAGTCCATCAATTTTATGTAATAGATCATCACAATATATAATAGTCCGTCACCTCGGATTAGGGGGAATAATGGGGCGCCGCCCTTTCTTTACTATTAGTATACAATGTGTCTATCGAATTCTAATAAAAGGGATTATAGGGAAACTTTTTTAAAAACAAAAAAGAGTACCAAGCTGGTACTCTTACCATGGGTGATGTCCGTTATCATTTCCCAATGTCGCCAAAAATGTTGTTACTCCAATAATAGAGAAAAGGAGACAAGTATCCACTTTCAAAGTGGGACACATCTTCAAGGGGGCGTGTAACTGAAGGTAATGGAGTACTTTTCGACTAGGCTACCATGGAGTGGTGCCGCCATTATTACCAAGCAAAGCAGACATCATAGCTTCCCCGATAACGACAGCGCTCAAAAGAGCAATGTATGTTTTTGCCGTGAAACGCTTCACCGTAATCCCTCCCAATCAGTTCGTTTATAGTACTCTGTTAGTTTCTCCATCGTAGGTATACTCATCGTAATATTTTGTGTCAAATGGCTTTGCATAATTTGATGAATGCACTGTTTTTCTTGACGCACATCGTCCACTCTAGAAAAGTGAAACGCGCTTTCGAGAAACTCGAATATGCCCCTCTCAAACTCACCAACAGTAGTGAAATATTCCGCTCGATGGTAATAATATTCAGCTAGTTGTGAAATCATGAGGGGATTGTTGTCAATGATGTGTTGTGAGTCGATAGGATAAGAAAGTAAATTTTCGACTGCTTGTAATCGATGCTCCTGCAAATAAATAATCATTAATTGATTTAAAGCTGATAGAGCTAAATTCTGATCATACGTTTCTAACACAGAGGTAAGCTGGGCTACCGCTGTATCCGTTTTCCCCTTCTTGGCATTAAGTAACGCGTTCATTAACAACGTATTTTCTTTGATGTAAGGGCCGTCATACTGTGAGTAAAGGTGGGTATAATATTCGGATTTATCATAATTCCCAATATGAAAATATGCCTCTCGCAATATGAAGAGCGCGTGAATGTAGTACTCATTGTCAGGTTCTGCTTCTTGAACCACATGAAGGGCAAGCTTGATACTCTCTGGATATAAAAATAAATTATAAGCATGAATACCTAGCTTGTAATAGAACATGATGCGGTCTTGTACGCTCAAAAAATGAGCGTACATTATGACATGATTTCCACTTTCGTACACTGCCCGCATTCGAGTAAAATCATCCCGTTCGATGAGGTACACCTGGAGTAAGCCTTTTGCCAAAAAAGGCATGATGCCGTGATCACGCGCGTAGTCAACGATCAATTGGTACAAGGCCAATCGAATTTCCTTGCGGTCCACGGTAGCTGTAAAGTCATATAGACGTTCGATTAAGGAGTGGCTGTCGTCGCTCGGGGATTCCAGAAATTTTGTGCCTACTTTTCGCACCAATTCGGTAGAGCCTGAATGCTGGATTGCATCCTGCAGCACATACAGCAGAGTATCAGCTCTTTTGTCAGCGCTTATGTACATTTCAACTACCGTTTCCAGCGGTATATGTAAGGCTTCGGCAATCGGACGGAGCGTCTTATATTCCGGTCTTTTGACGTCTTCATTTTCGATTTTGGATATTGTGCCTTTATGAACGCCGGATGATTCCGCTAATTGCGCTAAAGTCATTCCGCTATTGCGCCTATAACGATGTATTAATTCACCGATGGACAAGATCTGTGCCATCCTGTATGCACCTTCTCTCATTCTCAATCGAAATTTCCTATATTTTACCATGGTTTTTGTCGAATGGGAATGTTTGGGTTGCAAAATCATAGGTAAGTTGCGGACGTTTGGAAATGGAAAAATGCTTTTCGGGAAATTATTTGGGGGAAGTTCACATATCAGGGAGGTAGTATTAAGATAAAGAGAAATAATCAATGTACTCAAAAAAGACATCGCGAAACGATGTCTCAACAATTTGAGCTGTGGAAGTACTTCCACAGCTCTTACCTTGAAAAAGATAATTAATATAACCAAATTTTGAGAGACTTGAGGCCAACAAGGTTCAAATCCTTATTATTTACGGGGAATAGTGAAATACTTATTTCCATACACTGTTTCGATTGTTTCACCTTGAGCTATCAATCTACCATCATTATCATATGCACCAAACCAAAATCTGTATTGATTACCCCGTGTCAGGTTAGTTGCATCATAATAAGTTTTATATTGGTGATCGACAACAATTCGTTGGTTGGAATTCAAATCCCTGATGGCAACCCGATAATAAGAAGCACCGGCTACTGGTCCCCAAAGAATTCTGGTGCTTACATAACTTGAGGCTTGACTCACTGCTTTTGCCTCAACAGTAGAGGCTTGAAGCGGCTCCGCAAGAACTGCACCAGAACCAGCAGAGAACAATGTAGTTGCTGCAAGGATTGAAACAGAAAGCCCTTTCAACATAGTATTACCTCCCAAAAAATGATATGTTTAATTCACCATTTTTTAGTAGAATAACTTTGTGTATGGATGATGAACTATCCTTATATTACCTATAATAATATATTATGTCAACATTATTTGGGGATGTATAATCATTATTCGAAGTAATTATTGTTGTTATTTTCCTATTAATAAAAGTGTGTTTTAAAAGCGAATACTACAGGTATCAATGGAATTTAAAAAAGATGACCCCTGTTGAATACAGAGATCATCTTATTTAATCTGCCTAGACTTTTTTAAAATGTCCTTTACATGGGGGACAGTTTATTTGGGGAACGGTTCGTTACGACACAATCAAAAAGTAAGTCCATTCCTTTATCCCGTTTATTCCGGTGCGTTTGGACCCACATCAGATGCTTTAAGCGGTTTGCGACTACTAGCCGCATCCGAAAATTCATCCGCTCCTACATCGGTTTTCGAGCGTGGTTGACCATCCATATCATCTGTCACTTTTACTCGCTTTTCAAGCTGCTTGTCACTGACTGCTTTATTTATCGCAGGGCTCTTGGCAGATAGTTTATGCAAGCCTTCCGAAATGATAAAATCTGGGTCTTTGGCTAATATTTCAGAAGGGCCGCGTGACGCATTGTTCAATGTGCTTCCATAGCCGATATTACCCTTATAGACAGTGTCGGTGCTGATAGGCTCGTGATATAAGATGCCCGTCTTGTTCGCGACGATATTGTTGGCTACCCAGCTTCCAGTCGGGGCGTATTTTTTAGTCGTATTCGTTGAACCGACCGTAATCCCGGCTTTACTATTAACAATGGTGTTATTTACGACTGTTGCACGATACACTCGCCATTGGGAACTCAAATCTTCATCTGTAGGATTCTTTGGTTTCCCATCTGTTCCACCGTCATACTTGCCGCTGTCCAGAAATATCGCATCACCTGTTATGCCTTCCATATAATTGTTATAAATTTCATGATCATTTCCATATACCCGAATGCCCAGTACCTTCTCCTTCACGCCATCTCCAAAGAAGAAGTTGCCGTAAAATTTGTTATTGTGGCCATGTCTGGATGTCAATCCGCCACGGTTATTTATGAAAGTGTTATATCTGACCTCATTTCCGCCTGATTTTACCGACACCACCTCTAGATCGCCGTCACAATTTTCGAATAGATTGTATTGGACTTTGTTTTCACCCTTGGATAAGGAAATCTTCGATATTCCAAGACGAATCGTTTCATTGCCGTTTGCTTCAGAATACGTAACGTTACGGAAATGGTTGTATTCAATCACGTCACGCTGAGAGATTTGTTTATTAGTTCCCTTAATAAATCCACTAAAAGCAATTACTGGTCCAGGATCGCTTTTTCCGTTAAAATCGTTGCGATCAATCTGGTTGTCAGAGCTATTCTCACCTTTGATCTCCAGCCAGATCGTCTTGTTTCCAGTTGCAGGAACGGCAAACGTATTGCGTGTCAGTCGAATATGGTTCGAGCCGTCAAGCTGAACCGCTACACTGCGGTCGGCAGTTCCGGTGTTCGTAATTTTCAGACCTTCAACGACAATATACGATGAACGGACAATGTGTAACACGTCAGCACCCGCAATAATCGCTCGCCCACGGTTTGCGGCTTTAATCGTAATCGGACTTTTACTCGTGCCATGTTTACCACTGATTTGCAGCGCTTTGCTTCCTGTGTATGTACCATTTGCCAATACGATGGTTGTCCCTGGAGTGGCCTGGGCAATTGCTTTCTCTAGCTGTGAAGAGTTCGACACTTTTACTACCCTCGATGCTAGACTCGACAATACCTCCGGTTCAGGCGCAATGTTATAAACGGCGTCTGTTACTGTGGGCGGGTCACCGGCTGACTGATTTTCCGCCAACGAATAACTTGTTACGGGAAGCAAGGTTACTGACAACAAGGTCATAAGTAATAATTGTCTAACTTTACTAGGTTTCACCAATATCATCACCTCTGTATAAAATTGTAATCCAGCATTCTAAATATAACCTATTTTTGGTATAAAAGGATCTTGAAATTTGGCGAAAAATTAAAAAGTTACGGATATTGGATCAACTGGTAACGGACGGTTTGCGTATACAATTATACAAAAACAACCACTACAGGTATCAATGGAATTTAAAAAGATGACCCCTGTTGAATACAGAGATCATCTTCTTTCATCTGCCTAGACTTTTTTGAAAATGTCTTTTACATGAGGGACAGTTTATCTTTTGAGGAGTCTTTGTTATGCAAGGCTGTGTCTGTTCACCTTTCTGGACTGTCTTACAATTGCGTAGCCGATGTATTAAGAAGTCAACTTTTTAATGCCATTATGCTCATGATAGCATGACTTTACTAACAGGACCTTGCTTGAACGGCAGCAAGGTCCTTTGGAACACGCTGCCTAAAGACAGCGATCTAAATATCATCCTCATTCATGTCTACCCGCGAACCCCAATAAAATAGGACAATCACGAAAGCAATGACAATAATGAACGGGGCATAAAAGATTAAAAATTGATTCATCTGTTCGGTGCTCCTTTTTATTCAACATAGCACTGCACGATATACATACCTGCCGCTTCATCCGCTTCATCCGCTACATAGCTTCGCATGAATTACATATTCGTTTCTTCATCCTCTTAGATGTGCTTCTTGCCGGAACGTCCGCCTTTCCCATTTTTGATCCCTTTCACATAGTTCGCATCGAACAGGAACAAACGCAGGAGCAGGAACAGAGATGGCAGCAGAATGAGCAGCCCAAGGACGAATACAACGATTAGCGCGTAAGCCATAGCCTGATTCGTGACGTGCTCGTACACATTGATATACGGGTAGAGCACATAAGGCAAATGCGCCGAACCATAGCCGAACCATGCGAATCCGAACTGGAAGATGACGCACAGAAAGGCAAGGCCGTAATGTCGTCTTCTCCATACGTAATAGACGGCGATGACGAAGAACAGGAAGGACACGACGAACATCCATGCACGATCGATCATATTGTTGAAGTGTTCCGCGTTATGCCCCTGAATGGCGTAAAATACGAACAAACTGGCTAATATGGTGGGAGCGGACCACATCAAGGCATATTTGCGTACAATGTTGAGCGCTGCTTCATCCTCGGCCTTGGAAGCATAGTAGGTCAGGAACATGGCGGAAATGTACAGTACGCTGACAAGAGCAAGCACGATAACCGAATATGGATAGATGTTCGCAAATAGGCTCAGGAACTGGAAGGAGATGCTGCCGTCCGCCTCCTCCGTAATGTACCCGCCTTCCGATATCGCGAGCACAGTGGACAACGCTGCGGGAATGAGCCATCCGCTTACGCCGTACAGGAACACATAGATGCGATTGCTCTTCATCCCGTATGTGCTAAAGGCATAGTAGGAGCCGCGCAATGCAAGCAGGATAAGCGCCAGACTGCCTGGCACGAGCAATGCTGTTCCGTAATAATAAGCCGTATCCGGGAAGAACCCGACCAACCCGATGTAGAAGAAGACTAAGAATACATTTGTCACTTCCCATACAGGAGACAAATAGCGCTCGATCACATTATGAATGATATGGCGCTTGCCGGTCACGGTGCTGACATAGCTGAAGAAGCCTGCTCCGAAGTCGATGGAGGCGACAAGCAAATAGCCGAACAGGAATATCCATAGAACGGTAATGCCGACTAATTCGTAACTCATTTCTTCCCTCCTCCTTCCCAGCCAAGTGCTTTAATTTCGTCCTCTGCAGGATTGCTCTTGAACATGCGGATGATCACACGAATCGCAGTAATGGTAATCAAGAGGTACAGCAGGGTGAACAGCCACAGCATCGTATCCACGTGCGTCGAGGTCGTCGCGCCTTCGGCTACGGTCATCACCTTCCATAGAATCCATGGCTGGCGGCCAATCTCTGCGAACATCCATCCGAACTCAATCGCCAATACCGCAAGCGGAGCTCCGAGCACTACTGCTCTTAACAACAACCGATTATGCGGTTTTTTCAGGCTTTGCCTGCGATTGCGCATGAACCAGATGACATACCATAGGGACACGACTGTCAAATACATGCCGATGAATACCATGGAATCGAAGAAATAATGGGACGCCTTCAGCGGGGGCCTTTCCTCGACGGGAACATCATTTAGGCCTTTTACGACGGTATCGGGCGTGCCGCCCGCCAAAATACTCAGTGCATAAGGGATGCGGAATCCGTATTTCACCTCATTCTTTTCCGTAAGGATGCCGCCGAAGACGAGCTCGGCATGGGGCTTCGTCTCAA
The DNA here is from genome assembly GCF_030363895.1 of Paenibacillus sp. S-12. NCBI lineage: Bacteria > Bacillati > Bacillota > Bacilli > Caryophanales > Paenibacillaceae > Paenibacillus > Paenibacillus sp. S-12. The sequence goes on along the minus strand of NZ_JASIUF010000015.1, from coordinate 185,241 downwards.
AATGCCATTCCGCAGCCGCGAGCTTCTCGGGCTGGTACTCATGCAAATACTTGCCGGAAAAGTCGCCAATTACGGCTGAAGCGACAGAGAATAGGAGCGCGGTTACCATCGACATGCGAAGCGCTTTTTTGTAATACGCATGAGTACGGCCGCGAAGCAGAGACAGCGCAGAAATCGCCGCCATAATAAAGGCGCAGGTTACATAGGCCGTAGCCAGAACGTGTCCAACTTTAGTAGGCATTGCCGGATTGAACATCGCTACGATGGGTTCGATATTTGTCATTTTGCCGTTGACCAGATCGAATCCGCGCGGCGCGTTCATAAAGCCATTTACCGAGGTAATGAAGAAGGCGGAAGCGGAAGACCCTATGGCTACCGGGATAAGCAGCAGAAAGTGATAGATGCGATTTTTGAAGCGATCCCAGGTATACAGATAGATGCCGAGAAATATCGCTTCCACAAAAAAGGCGAATGTCTCCATAAATAAGGGGAGCGCGATAGCCTGTCCTGCAACTCTCATAAAGTTCGGCCATAGTAAACTCAACTGCAGACCGATACAAGTGCCGGTTACAACCCCTACAGCTACGGTAACGGTGAAGCCGCGAGCCCAGCGCCGTGCCATGAGCAGATAGTAAGAATCGTTGCGCTTAATCCCGATCCATTCCGCAAGCGCGATCATAAGCGGCATTCCAACGCCAATTGTGGCATAAACGATATGTACGAACAGTGTTAGCCCGGTAAGGATGCGGCTGTAGACAACTGGATCATAGGTGAGCATGTAAGGTCAACACTCCTTCTAAATTAAAATTCCTGACGTTCAGAATAGCCGCCGCAGAAAGGACAGCAGCATAATAGTGCCGACAACAAAGCATGTAATGATTAGTATTTTTTCTTGTTTTCTTATTTTTGCAACATGATTCTTGTCAGATTCCATTATTGCTCCCCTTCCTTATATACATAGAGGTCGCCCTCGAAGTATGTGATCCGCAATCCATACTCCTAGTGAAATGATGCCCGTTTTTTCGATGTCTATGATGAAATCGTGAAAGTTAGTCTTATCTTCTTTTTTTCGTTGTGACTCTATTCACAAAAAATGAAAAGAGATCTCGGCTGTTCCCTTTACAAAATCTTAAAACACGCAATATGGCAGCATTAACATTCCCATGCTACATTGGGACTAAAGACCGATTACAGGACTAGAGTAGGAGTGGAGCTTATGACGATGCTGCTGACGAAGATGGAAGGAAGACGCGAGGAAGCGAAGAAGCAATCCATGAAGCGAGAATATGAGGATTTGATTCAATTCGCACCCATCATTCATGCGAGTACAACCATTGAAGAAGCAGATCATCGATTTCGAGAGGATGGTTCGCTGCGTTGCTTAGTCATAGGGAATGAACATGCTGAACCGCTTGGCATTGTCATGCGAGAGCGATTTCATGAACAGATGAGCAAACGTTTCTCACCGGCTCTATATTATGAAAAGCCGATTGTGCGCTTAATGGACAAGCATGCGCTCATCGTAGAGTGCGGTATCGATACAGAGGAATTGTTGGATTTATCAGCGTCGCGCGCGGAGGAACGAATGTACGACAGCATTGTGGTCACCCGTGCAGGCAAATATGCCGGAATTCTCACATCGAAGCAGTTGTCTTCGTTATCGAATCAAATACGGATGGAAGCGAAGCAGAAGGAGTCGGAAGTCATTAGCTCCACCCTAGGGGCGCTGAGCAGTATCTTAACGGAAACTGAGCATGTCCGCGAAGCCTCGGCAGATGGCAAATCTCATGCAGATCGGATGATCGACGAGACATTGATGGGGAAAACCGTGCTTGATCAAGTCTCCGCTTCATTTCAGCAGGTATCGATTCGAGTGGAAAGTCAGGCGAGACAAACGAAGGAACTGAAAGATCATACCGCAGCGGTGGCGGATGCCGTCAGCGTGATTCGTTCGTGGTCTGATTCATGCCATATGTTGGCGCTGAACGCATCCATTGAAGCGGCGCGGGCGGGGGAGCATGGCCGAGGATTTGAAGTGGTTGCTTCAGAGGTGCGCAAGCTGGCTGTCTTGACGAAGGCCGCTACGGAACAAATTGATGAGACGCTCCATCAGATGATGCAAGCATTAACGGCTACAATAACAACCGGCGATCAAGCCCATTCCGAAGTGAACACAACGCTTGAAGGATTGAATTCTGCCTTGTTCAAATTCGAGCAGTTGTTCCGCGCGATTGCGGAAAATCGCAATCGCTTGGATCAAGTCGATGCATATGCGGCGCGTATGGCAATGACAGCGAACGAGGCGAATCGACAATTACAGTCAATGTCTGCGCAGCATTAATGATTTTTACATTCCGTTAACAAATAAACCAAACAGTCTTAACAAACAGGCATTAACATACTAGATGTGAGACAAACAACAATGCATACAACAACAAACGGGAAACGATCAAAAGGAGTGGATTGACTTGAAAAGATGGGGAAAACAAATCATGATGCTTACGCTCGTAGCAGCGTTGACGGTAGTATTGGCAGCTTGTGGCGGCAAGAAGGATGATGCTTCTGCGAACAACAACGCGGCGACGACAGAAACGAATAATGCAGCGAAGGAAACAACCAGCCCTGAGAAGCTGACAGGCACGATTGATATAGACGGATCAAGCACCGTATATCCGATTACGGAAGCAATCGCCGAGGAGTTCGGCAAAGAGAACAGCGAGGTTCGCGTGTCGGTAGGTACGGCTGGCACAGGCGGCGGCTTCAAGCGCTTCATTAACAGCGAAACTGCAATCAGCAACGCTTCCCGACCTATCAAAGATAAAGAAGCAACTGCAGCAAAAGAAAAAGGAATCGACTACTTGGAATTGTCCGTTGCCTATGACGGCCTGTCCATCGTTGTCAACAAGGACAACACTTGGGTTGACCACATCACGACAGATGAATTGAAAAAAATCTATGAGCCTAACTCCAAAGTAAAAACATGGGCTGATGTTCGTGCAGGATGGCCGGCGGAAGACATTAAAATATACTCGCCAGACACGAACCATGGCACATTTGACTACTTTACAGAAGAAATCAACGGCAAGGCGCAAGAGAGCCGCAATGACAAGCAAATCACATTCAGTGCGGATACGAACGCAATCGTGCAAGGAGTATCCGGCGACAAGAACGCACTTGGCTACTTCGGCTTCTCTTACTTCGAAGAGAACCAAGACAAGCTGAAGCTTGTTCCCGTTGACAGCGGCAAAGGCGCAATCGCTCCTTCTGAAGAGGCAATTAAAGATGGAAGCTATTCTCCATTGTCCCGTCCGCTCTTCGTCTATGTGAACAAGAAAAAGCTGGAACAGCCTGAAGTGAAGGCATTCGTAGAGTACTACCTCAAAAATGTAGGCAGCATTGCGAAGGAAGTAGGCTATGTAGCTCTGCCGCAAGAAAAATACGATGAGCAATTGAATCTGTTGAAGTAAGAACAAGGAAAGGCTTCGAAATCAGCATCATACAACCTGTAGTAAAATGTGATGTCTCGTCAAAAACAGATGGTGGAGACATCACATTTTCACGAAGTCAATGTTAACGAATTGTAAAAGAACGCAAAGAGGGGTTAAGGCTATGCAGGGTAATCTCCCGCAGCGAGAGACAACGATATCATTCAGTAACGGCAAAGTGCATCTATCAGATAAGCTTGTTCCTATTCTTTTATTTCTATGTGCTGCTTTGTCCGTAGTGACAACCATCGGGATTGTTTACACGCTCTTTTCTGAAACGTTCTCTTTCTTGAAGCAAGTCAAGATTACAGAATTTTTATTCGGTACAAAATGGAGCCCGTTAATAGCGCCGAAATCATTCGGCATCCTGCCCCTGTTGGGCGGTACGTTAATGATTACGGTCATTGCTTGTCTAGTTGCGATACCGATTGGACTTGCAAGTGCAATCTATTTGAGCGAATATGCACCCGGTCGTGTTCGCAAAATGGTGAAGCCGATTCTTGAGGTGTTGGCTGGTATCCCAACGATTGTTTACGGTTATTTTGCTCTAACGTTTGTTACGCCATTGTTAAAGTTTATTTTCCCTTCAACAGGGATGTTCAACGCGTTAAGTGCAGGCCTTGTCGTCGGAATTATGATTATTCCGATGGTTTCCTCTTTATCAGAGGATGCGATGTCGGCTGTGCCTCGCAGTTTGCGGAATGGTGCATATGCGCTTGGGGCAACCAGATTCGAGGTGGCATTGAAAATTGTCGTTCCGGCCGCCTTCTCCGGTATTGTATCATCGGCCGTGCTCGCTTTCTCGCGTGCCATTGGCGAGACGATGATTGTAACGATTGCAGCGGGTGCTACGCCTCATTTGACCTGGAATCCGCTGGAGAGCATCCAGACGATGACCGCTTATATTGTACAGGTTAGTATGGGGGATACACCGCATGGCTCCATCGAGTATGGAACAATATTTGCTGTCGGAATGACACTGTTCGTCATTACGTTCCTGCTCAATATTTTGGCGCTGTGGGTGGCACGACGCTTCAGGGAGGAGTACTAAGCTAATGAGTATGTTTCAAGATGCGAATCGCAAACAGATTGGTACCCGCCGGAAGGTAGACCTTGTGCTGCATATCTTATTCCTGGTGGCAACTTCGATCGGTATTATTGCGCTAATGGCTTTGCTGATTCAAATTATGATGGACGGATTGTCTCGCTTGAATCTTGACTTATTTACGAATTATCCTTCGCGAATGGCTGCGAAGGCAGGTATGAAATCGGCTATCGTCGGCTCCATATACATGGTGCTTATCATGGCTCCTATCTCGTTCGTTCTCGGCGTAGGAGCGGCGATCTATCTTGAGGAATACGCGAAGAAGAATAGGCTGACACGGTTGATTCAACTGAATATTAGTACATTGGCCGGAGTTCCATCCATCGTGTACGGGATACTAGGCTTGACGCTCTTCGTACGCGGATTGGCCTTGGAACGCAGTCTGCTCTCCGGTGCGCTTACGATGACGCTGCTCGTGCTGCCGATTATTATCGTGTCTGCGCAGGAAGCGATTCGAGCCGTGCCAAGAGCGCGGCGCGATGCTTCCTTCGCCCTTGGCGCTACGAAGTGGCAAACGGTATCGCGTTCGGTGCTTCCGTCCTCGATATCAAGTATTTTGACAGGTGTTATCTTGGCATTGTCCCGGGCAATTGGGGAGACCGCCCCGCTCGTCATGATTGGGGCATTAACATTTGTGGCGTTCCTGCCTGAGAGTATTATGGATCAGTTCACCGTGATGCCAATTCAGATCTTTAACTGGGTATCCAGACCGCAGCTTGCATTCCATGAACTCGCTGCCGCAGGCATTATCGTGCTGCTGGGGCTGCTTATCATTATGAATATTTCAGCAGTAATTCTACGCAATAAATATCAGAAACATATTTAAGGAGACGATAGCATGAGCACAGCGACTGCCTTACAGACGTTAATCGACATTAAAAATTTGAACTTATACTATGGCACGTATCATGCGCTGAAAAATGTCACTATGACGATTCCGGAGAAGGCAGTCACAGCGTTCATCGGACCATCCGGCTGCGGGAAATCTACATTGCTTCGTACATTGAATCGGATGAACGACATGATCACGGGGACGCGAATTGAAGGGACAGTTGCGATTGGCGGTACAGATATCTACAGCAATGAAGTCGATGTAGAGACACTTCGCAAAAAGGTAGGAATGGTATTCCAGCAGCCGAACCCTTTTCCAAAATCGATTTATGACAATATCGCTTACGGCCCGCGACTTCATGGGATACGCAGTAAAGCAAAACTCGATGAGATTGTCGAGCAAAGCTTGAAGCAAGCGGTACTGTGGGATGAAGTGAAGGACTACTTGAAGCGCTCTGCCTTCGGCTTGTCCGGCGGTCAGCAGCAGCGTCTCTGTATTGCGCGCGCATTGGCAGTCAACCCGGATATTTTGCTGATGGACGAAGCGACCTCGGCCTTGGATCCGATTTCTACGCTGAAGATTGAGGAGCTTGTTCAAGAATTGAAGCATAAGTACACGATTGTTATGGTTACACACAATATGCATCAAGCTGCCCGTGTATCGGATCAGACGGTGTTCTTCCTGAACGGGGAAGTAGTCGAATTCGACAATACGGAAACGCTGTTCTCCAATCCATCCGATAAGCGGACAGAGGACTATATTACTGGTCGCTTCGGCTAATGCCATGATGGACTCCTCCGGTGTCTGGCTTCGCCATAGGGCATGTTATCTGGCGCCCAGCATAATCACGGTGTGGAGCACAGGATCGCTCAATTACAGCAAGATGCTGCAAAAGAACGGAAATTCATAAGTAGGATAAGGAGTGTAGCTGCAAATGATCAAACGGAGAGAGTTCGACTTGGCCTTGGAAGAACTAAGCAAATTGCTTGAAGAGATGGGGGCGCGAGTAGAACGTGCACTGTCCGAATCAATCGAATCATTGAAGAATACGGATGTCGAGCGCGCCAAGCGGATTATTTCCGAAGATGCAGAGCTTAATCGAATTGAAGAAAAGATCATCGACTTGGGATCGAAGCTGATTCTGACCCAGCAGCCTGTTGCCAAAGACTTGCGCCGTATTCTTGTAGCCTTCCGGATTTCCAATGATTTAGAACGGATGGGCGATTTGTCGATTGACGTAGCGAAGGTTGTGCTGCGCATGGAAGGACAGACGCTCATAAAGCCGTTAATTGACCTGCCGCGAATGGCGGAAACGGTGCAGATTATGATTAAGGAATCCATTCAAGCCTATATTAAGGAAGATGTGAATCTTGCTTATAAAATGGCGAAGGACGATGATATGGTCGATCAGCTATACAGCCAAATCTTCCGTGAGCTGTTGACGTACGTCGTGGAAAATCCACAGAATGCATCTCAAGCCATGCTGCTTACCTTTGTAGGACGCTATATTGAACGAATTGCCGATCACGCGACGAATATCGGCGAGGCGGTCGTCTATCTCGTGACGAACCAGCGTCCCGACTTGAATAATTAATCATACGGAATTATTGATGAATATGTGATTTTCATTCTTCATCTTTTCGCCGACCGCGACATACCCGGTCGGTTATTTTTTTCCCATAAGATCATCATTTTCTTTTCTGGTACTGGCTATGCTATCATGAAGGTAGAGAATGGATTGAGGTGCATGAAACTATGGATAAATGGATCATTATTGACGGCAACAATATAATTTACCGCGCTTTTTTTGCAATGCCTCCTTTGACGAATGCTCAAGGATTACATACAAATGCTGTGTACGGATTTACGACTATGCTGCTTCGTGTCCTCGAAGAGGAGAAACCGACCCATCTGCTCGTTGCATTTGATGCCGGCAAGGAGACATTCCGTCATGGTGATTACAAGGATTATAAGGGAGGACGGGAGAAGACGCCTTCTGAATTGTCAGAGCAGTTCCCGATTTTGAAGCAACTGCTTGATGCGCTTGGCGTTCCGCACTTCGAGATGAGCGGATATGAAGCGGATGATATTATCGGTACTTTGACCCGTGAGGCAAATGAACAAGGAATCGAAATGGCGGTTGTGAGCGGGGATAAGGATATGCTGCAGCTAGTTTCCGACCAAGTCACGATTTTGCTTACTCGCAAGGGTGTAACCGAGATTGAGAAGTACACGCCTGCGGCGCTGCAGGAGAAGTACGGAATTGAACCGCTGCAAATCATAGATATGAAGGGTTTAATGGGCGATTCCTCGGATAATATTCCGGGCGTTCCTGGAATTGGAGAGAAGACGGCACTGAAGCTTCTGCATCAATTCGGCAGCGTTGAGAATGTACTGGAGAATGTAAACGAGCTAAAAGGCAAGATGAAGGAGAACCTCATCAATCACGCTGAAGACGCACGCATGAGCAAGAAGCTCGCAACGATCTTCCGTGAGGTTCCGCTGGAGAAGGGCCGCGAGGAGATGGCGTACCATGGCATTAAGGCGGACACTGCCATTCCTATGCTGCAGAAGCTTGAGTTCAAGTCGATCATTGAACGCATGGAGAAAATAGGGCTGATCGAGGGAGGCACTCCTGTATCCGCTGAACCAGCCGATGATGAACTGTCTGAAGAAAAGCTGGATGTACAGCTTGTGGACGGGGATTACAGCGGCATGAAGCAAATGATCGCTTCTGCAGATACGATCATTGTGGAAGCTCATGGAGACAATCCTCATCAGGCCGAGCTAATCGGTGTGCTTATCGCAGAAGAGGAATCCAACTGGTTCTTGACGAAGGAGCAGCTATTGTCTGACGAGGCGCAGTTCGTACGGGAATGGATTGCGGATCAAGGCAAGCCGAAGAACGGCTATGACATGCATTATGCGGAACTGGTTCTTCATTGGGCGGGAGTTCCTTATGACGGCTCTGCATTCGATGCGCAGCTTGCGTCTTATGTGCTCAACCCGGATGATGCGACGCTAACGCTCCAAGCAACTGCAGAGAAGTATGGCTTGGCAGCGACCCCGACAGATGATGACGTGTATGGAAAAGGGGCCAAGTTCAAGGTTCCGGCACTGGAGACGGTGGCGCTGCATGCTGCGCGCAAGGGGAAACTCGTTCGCCAGTTGAAGCCAGTTATGGAGAAGATGCTTGAAGAGCAGGAGATGAACCGGCTGTACTTTGAGCTGGAGCTTCCCTTATCGCGAGTGCTCGCACAGATGGAGAAAACGGGCATTCAAGTCGATACGGATGCGCTGAACAGCTTGGGTGCTCAGTTCACCGAACAGATCGAAACGACAATGAAGCGTATTTATGAGTTGGCGGGTACAGCGTTTAACGTTGGTTCACCGAAGCAACTCGGTGAGATTTTATTTGACAAGCTCGGATTGCCTGTGATTAAGAAGACGAAGACGGGATACTCCACCGATGCGGAAGTATTGGAGAAGCTGGAGCCTTACCATGAAATTATCCCGCTCATTTTGCATTACCGGCAAATGACGAAGCTGCAATCGACTTATATTGAAGGATTGCTGAAGGAAGTTCGCAAGGAGACGGGCAATGTGCATACGTACTTCCGTCAGACGATTACTGCAACAGGACGGTTGAGCAGCCAATATCCGAACTTGCAGAACATACCGGTTCGGCTGGAAGAAGGGCGCAAGATACGCCAAGCGTTCGTTCCTTCGGAGAAGGGATGGCATATTGTTGCTGCCGACTACTCTCAAATTGAGCTGCGTGTATTGGCTCATATTTCGGGGGATGCGAAGCTGAAGGAAGCGTTCGTGCACGATATGGACATTCATACGAAGACGGCGATGGATGTATTCGGAGTCTCCTCTGAACAGGTCGATGCCAATATGCGCCGTTCGGCAAAGGCAGTTAACTTCGGTATCGTATACGGCATCAGTGATTACGGACTGTCTCAGAACTTGAATATTACGCGCAAGGAAGCAGGCCAATTTATTGAACAATATTTTGCCGTATTCCAAGGCGTGAAGCAGTATATGGAAGACATCGTGAAGCTTGCCCGCCAAGACGGCTATGTGAAGACGATGCTCGAACGGAGACGCTACTTGAAGGATATTCATGCATCCAACTTCAACCTGCGCTCATTTGCGGAGCGGACAGCAATGAACACACCGATCCAAGGTACAGCAGCGGATATTATTAAGCTGGCGATGGTGCAAATGGATATACGTATGCGTGAAGCGGGATTGAAGAGCCGCATGCTGCTTCAAGTACACGATGAATTGGTATTTGAGGTTCCAGATGAGGAAATGGAGACGATGTTGAAGCTCGTTCCCGAGGTGATGGAATCTGCTATATCACTTGATGTGCCATTGCGGGCGGATGTGAACAGCGGCGAGAATTGGTATGAGGCGAAGTAGGAATAGATCTTTAGGCATAGTTAAAGAGAATGACAAGATCCGCTAAGCCTACATATTCATGGCTTTTTCGGTATAATGGATAGCGAGAGGTGATGGACATGCCGGAATTGCCGGAAGTAGAAACAGTCAAACAAACATTGAACACATTGGTAGCTGGGAAGCGGATAGAGCGCGTTACGGTAACGCTGCCCCGCATCATCCAGCGGCCGTTAGAGATAGAGCAGTTTTGTGATGCATTGCAGGGTCATACCATTGAGCGGGTTGAACGGAGAGGCAAGTTTTTGCGAATCCTTCTGGACGGACTCGTCCTTGTCTCCCATCTGCGCATGGAAGGACGCTATGGCGTATATAAAGCTGACGAGCCAGTGGAGAAGCATACGCATGTCATTTTTCATTTTGATGACGGTACCGAACTGCGTTACAAGGATGTGCGTCAATTTGGTACGATGCATCTGTTCGCGGCCGGGGAAGAATGGGAATTGCCGCCGCTACATAAGCTGGGGGTAGAGCCGTTGTCCGCAGAATTTACTGTGGAACGATTCGCAGAAGCGATGCGAAGACGGCGCAGCTTTATTAAGCCCGTACTGCTTAACCAGCATATCGTCGTCGGAATCGGGAATATCTATGTAGATGAGGCCTTGTTCAGAGCCGGCATTCACCCGAACCGCGCGGCAGATGAATTAACAGATGAGGAGTATGCGCTCCTGCATCGCTCTATTATTGATACCCTTCAGGAGGCTGTTGAGGCTGGAGGTTCTTCCATTAAGTCTTATGTCAATGGACAAGGCGAAATGGGGATGTTCCAGCATCAATTGCAAATGTACGGGCGGCAAGGCGAGCCTTGTGTTCGCTGCGGCAGTATCATTGAAAAATCAGTTGTTGGCGGTCGAGGCACACATTATTGTCCGAAATGCCAGCAGCTTTCTTAGGCTTTTAGGTAAGGCTAATCGTTGAATAAGCACCCTTATCCGCTCATGCCCATATGATATGGTAAATCGGTATTCCTGAGCCGCACGCAGTCAGATGCTCGGGAACGACTTAGCGGGAGGGACTGTTGTTGCTTATTCATACCGTGTCTTTGCTCATCCTGGCTTTTGCCCTAAGCCTGGATAGCTTCGGAGTAGGAATGACCTATGGATTGCGTCGGCTCCGCATCCCTTGGACATCGATCGTAGTGATTTCATGCTGCTCGGGACTTGTCATTCTACTGTCGATGCAGGTAGGCAATGTGCTTATTCAATATGTATCTCCTGCTGTAGCACAGTGGATTGGTTCACTAATTCTCGTGGCAATCGGCTGTTGGGCCATTCTGCAGCTACTTCGTTCCTCGCATGAAGAAGGCGAACATTTGGAACGGTTTGAGCAAGGGGATCCAAATGCGGCAAAAGATTCTCATCTCGTTGAGCCTCTTCTGCACACAACAGAGCTGGAGGCTGAGCCGCGTCAAGTCGTACGTATTCAATTAAAGAGCTTAGGTGTCGTCATCCAAATCTTGAAGACCCCGAGCGCTGCCGATATGGATCGCTCTGGAACAATTAGTGCTGTAGAAGCTGCTTGGCTAGGTGTTGCACTGTCACTCGATGCTTTTGGCGCGGGTATAGGAGCGGCTTTGCTGGGATATCCTTCGTTCATGACCGCATTCACGATCGCCTTATTCAGCGGTATTTTCCTGCGCTTTGGCATTCACGTCGGGATTTCATTTGCAGGCGAGCGGTGGATCGGCAAGCTGTCATTTGTTCCAGGGTTCATGTTGATTATTATGGGGATTATTAAGCTGCTGACGTAGGCGGCATTATTATAGAATGAGGTGAAGGCATGAACATCGGGTTAACCGGAGGCATCGCATCCGGCAAAAGCACCGTCTCCCGATTACTAGTGGAGCGGGGTGCTCTATTAGTTGATGCTGATAAGATTGCCAGGGAAGTCGTTCTCCCTGGCAGTCCCGTGTTGGAACAAATTGCGGTGCATTTCGGATCGGACATGCTGTTGGAAGACGGATCATTGAATCGTAAGCGATTAGGAGAGCTTGTCTTCGCAAGTGAAACAAGTCGCAAACAGTTGGAAAGCATTACGCACCCAGCTATCCGTCAGGAAATACAACGTCAAACGCGACAGTACGAACAGGAGCATCCAGAGCGTCTTGTTGTTGTAGATATTCCACTCTTGTATGAGTCAGGCCTCGCTGAGCTGTTCGATTCGATAGTAGTCGTGTATGTACCAAGAAGTGTTCAATTACAGCGTCTAATGGAACGGGACGGTTGGAACGAGAAGGAAGCGGAGCAAAGGCTGAATGCGCAATGGAGCATGGAGAAAAAACGGGATCTGGCGGACATTGTGATCGACAATAGTGGTTCGCTACAAGATACGATCATGCAGGTCGACCGATTTTGGTCGGAGAAAGGCTTGCTATGATTCGTATGATGAAGATGCTTCGCAAAAAGAGAGTGCTATTGCTGTTGTTTTTAGGCATGCTGTTTTTGCTGTTCGTGCAGTCGCAGTGGCTGGGAAAATGGATGTATCCAATTGCGTATGAAGAGGAGATTCGCAAGCATGCGGCCAAATACGATATTGACCCCCTGCTCGTAGCAGCCATAATTCGAGTAGAAACGAACTTTCAGGCAGGTCGAGAATCTCGCAAGGGCGCTATCGGGGTGATGCAGCTTATGCCGGAGACGGCGACATGGGCCATGGAACAGTTGAAGATGAAAGAGCGCTGGTCATTGAATGAATTGAAAAATACAGCCGATCCGAACATCCTCATTGGAACATGGTATTTGAAGTCTTTGCATAAGCAATTCAATGAGAACTGGATCGCTGCGATCGCTGCTTATAATGCCGGCCCTGGAAATGTGAGCAAATGGATTCGTACGAAAATATGGGACGGCCGCTATGAAACTGCCAAGCAGCGAATCCCTTACGGGGAAACAAAGTTGTACGTACAGCGCGTTATCCATTATTATGATAAGTATAAAGGCATCTATTCGAAGTAAATGTATAACGAAGAAGAAGCATCGGACAAGCCGATACCGTTATCGCGCTTTATCTCCGACGCTTCTTCCCATCATTATTTGTATTGACCTGCAAGTTGTTGTTCAGCCATTTGGACAAGACGCTTCGTGATGTAACCACCGATAGAACCGGTGTCACGAGTTGCCATGTTGCCATAGTATCCGTCAGATGGGATGGCAATGCCCAACTCTTGTGCGATCTCGAACTTCATTTGCTCAAGAGCTGCTGTCGCTTGAGGTACGACTAAGTTGTTGCTGGAACGATTGTTTTGGCTCATTTGATTCACCTCCTTGCGGTTGGTAATTGTATTGTGTGCATTCTTTCAAAGATCATTACAGGTAACCACTGGTATTTTTTTATTAGTGAAAAATGATAACATCAAGAATAGGACGGAGGTAAGGTAATGAAGTGTCCTTATTGCGACCACTTAGGTACAAAGGTTCTTGATTCTCGTCCAGCGAACGACAATAAGTCCATTCGCCGCAGGCGGGAATGCGAGCTGTGCAGCAGACGCTTTACTACATTTGAGATGGTGGAGGAGACTCCATTAATCGTAATAAAGAAGGACGGAAGCAGAGAGGAATTCAGCAGAGACAAGATGCTGCGCGGACTCATTCGGGCCTGCGAGAAGCGGCCGGTCTCTGTGGAGAGGCTAGAGATGATTGCTTCTGAGGTTGAGAAGCAGTTGCGCGATACGGCACATGCGGAAGTGGACAGCCGTGTCATCGGCGATTTCGTCATGGAACAGCTCTATCCGGTGGATGAAGTGGCTTACGTGCGCTTCGCATCGGTCTATCGTCAGTTCAAGGATATCAGTATGTTTATGAAGGAACTGAACCACCTTCTATCGAAGAATGCATTAGGCGAACACCCTGACAAATAGTTTCTTACTATATGCCCCCCCTCAAGCAGATAACGCTGGAGGGGGTTATGTTTATCACATGAACCATACTCCCTCAATTGCTCAAGGGAGTATGGAGACGCCATGCTTGTTCATTTTTTCCCTGCACGTGACACACATAGGATAAAAATTCGTGTATGTCCAAACGAAATACTCGAAATGATAAGATATGATTATTTTTAAGGATCGTTAAGGGGGTAGAAAGCTTTTAAAACAGCCATCCTCGACGCGTATCAAGCAGCACAATGGCTAACAGGTCAAACAGTACCAGCGGCAAAATAAACGGGATAAATGAGGTGTGTACTTTACCGGCATGCTTGACGGAATTGACTTTCAAATACACTCTTTTTTTATCTACCTTTACGATGGTGCCCGTATAGATATTCCCCTTTTTATCCTTGATTTTCACGAATTTTTTTAAGTATTTTACGCTTTTTGTGTAATGGGAGGATATCTTCTTCGGAACGGTTTTTTTCGGCGTAATCTTTTTAGGCATAGAACGACCTCCTTTTCGCTAGATAAAGGAAACACAAAGTGTGCTTCATTATGTTATGCGCGATACGAGAAAAGGGTGTCAAACTGTGTCACAACTGTCCTTGATACCATTGTACAAACCCAAGCTTCCAAGATAACAGGTAGCAAAGAGCGATCCCGCTCAGCAGTAAGCCAAATAATAGCCAATCCTTCCAAGTGACGCGAAGCTGGGTATAATACGTTCGATCGCGCCTTCCCGTAAAGCCCTTGGATATCATTGCGGCTGCTACGCGCTCTGACTTGCGTATGGCAGAAGCAAGCAGAGGAATGGCGTAACGCTTCCAGGCGCGCAGCTTATTTTTCCAGCCTTGAGCCCGTTCAATGCCTCGCATTCGGTGAGCGTGCTGAAGGATGCGCAGCTCTTCCTTGAAGAAGGGGAGGAAGCGATAGCCTGCCAATATGCCATAAGCCCATTTCGGGGGAAGCTTGCACTGCTGCATTAGGCTGAGCATGAAGCGCACCGGATCAGTCGTCAAAATGAATATAAGCGACAAGGCTGAGAAAATAAGCACTCGTAAACCAAGTGATACAGCTTGCTGGAACGTCGCTGCGGTAATGATGAGCGAGCCCCAATGCCAGAGGATCGTGCTCGAAGCTGGATCGGCTGCACGCGGGAAGACGAGGGCTGTCCAGACGTAGCCAATCCCCATAATGAGAAAGGGAGAGAAGCTGAGCAGCCATTTGCGCCAAGATATGCGTCCTAATGTGAAGGTAAAAAGAATAATATAGCCAAGTGCTGCGAGCGGTGTAACCGGATCGAATGTTAGCGACAGCATAATAACTGCCACAATGATGGCCAATCCCTTGATGCTGGGATTCCATTCTCGTAGAATCACTGCCCCTCCACTTCCTTCCTTGCAGAAATTAGCGCCTGCAACTGTTCCGCTATCGCGAAATTCATAGGCATTCGCAAATGACAGGCTTCCACAAGCTCCGGGTGTTTCGTCCACAATTCGGAAGGGCAGCCGTCATAGCGAATGTGTCCTTGATCCAGAACGATAACACGGTCTGCATACGCTTGAACCCATTCCATATCATGTGTAATCATTAGGACGGTTGCCCCGGCTTGCACACGCATTTGCAGCATATCCATCAACTGCTTGGATGTATAAGCATCTTGTCCATATGTGGGCTCATCGCATAGCAAGAGCTGCTGGCTGTCCGTAAGGACGGAAGCTACGCTGAGTCTGCGCTTCTGGCCTTGGCTGATGGAGAATGGGTTCGCCTTCGCAACCTTGCTTAAACGGAACCGTGCCAATGCTTCCGCGACTCTGGTGTTCACTTCTTCTTCCTCTACATGCTGCATCCGCATTCCAAATGCAATCTCATCGAACACGGTATCTGTTATGAACTGATGCTCTGGATTTTGAAATACATAGCCAATGTGCGCCCGCAGCTCTCTTTCAGCATAACGATGAAGAGGCAGATCTTGCAGCAGAATATGTCCATCACTCGGCTGAGTCAATCCGGACAGAAGGGAGGCAAGGGTAGACTTGCCGGCTCCATTCGGGCCAACAAGCGCTGCCCACTCCCCCTCGTACAGGGTAAGCGACGCGTTATGAATAATCGATCTCCCTTGGCGCTGATAGGCAAGCCCCTCCGCTTTCAGAACTGTCCGGCGCTGCTGCTGAGAAGGCTTCGGCTTTGCTGGTGTCAATATACGCACCGCTGCCTTCTGGATCTCTGCAGAAAGAGGCAATAACATATTCAGCAGCTCATCGTCGGTTAATGCAGGATAATGAGTCAGCCCCGAAGCTGAGCAGTAGGAGGATACGGTCTGTTGAAGGGTACGTTGCAGCTCGAAGGCTTGGGGAAGCCAGATGCCATGTGATTTGGCCTCAGCGGCGTGCTGCTCAAAATAGGCAGCAGGCAGCCCATCGAATGCGAGCTCTCCTCGTTCATTCATGACAAGCAAGCGATCCGCAAACCCGATCCAGTCATCCAACTGATGTTCAATAATCAGCAAGGAAACCCCTTCCTTCTGCGCCAGCTCGGTGATAAGTGCGGCGAACTGACGCCTTGTATACGGATCAAGGTTCGAGGTCGGCTCGTCCAGCACAAGCATTTTCACACGAAGTGCGAGGGCACAGGCGAGCGCAAGCTTCTGCTTCATACCACCGGACAGCTCATGAATGTAAGCTTGGCGCCATCCGAGCAGGCCAACCTTCTCCAGCACCTCGTAAATGATTGGCTCCATATCCGTACGAGGACAATTGCGATTTTCGAGACAGAAAGCAACCTCTTCTTCCACTCGCAGCATACAGAACTGGCTTTCGAAATCTTGAAATACGATGCCGATGATCTGGGCAACCTCGCCTGAACCATATTGCTCAATTGGCTTGCCGTATACTTGTATAGAGCCCTCCACAAAGCTGTCGATAGCATAGGGATACAGTCCGGAAAGACAGAAAGCCAGCGAGCTTTTTCCACATCCGCTTGGCCCGAGCAGCAGTACGGTCTCTCCATCCATAATAGAGCATTCAATTCCTGATAAGATCGGCTCGCTTTCATGCTCGAAGGCGAAGGACACATTCAAGGCGGCAATCGCTATATTAGGGTGCGGTTCTATATCATCTTCCCTCGTTGCTGGAGATGCTTGCTCATTAGGTAGAAGCAATGTGCTCGTCATGTTATCGCTGCCCCTTTGCAATTGGGAAGCTCCGGAGTACGCCTGTATTGGCTAATGCATCACCAATCGATTTTCCTAAGAGACCGGAAATGACTGCACCGCTTATGCAGCGAACCAAGAGCATCGCAAGGATTAGTCCCAGCGAATAAGCTGCGTACCCGCTTCGGAAATAGCCCCAAGCGAAACTGAACACAGCAGAACCAACACCGGCAAGCATGAGTACCTTGGTCGAAAAATTACGGTATCTTGTTGCGGCAAATACGGCTTCTGCTCCCAACCCTTGAATCAAGGCAGAGACGATTAAAATAGGGCCTACCGCATTCCCGATGAGCACCTCAACCAATCCAGCGACCGTTTCCGAAATGACAGCAGACCCTGGCTTGCGAATAATATAGGTGGCAATGATCGATACGATGAACCAAATGCCGAAAATCACTTCATAGCCCATCGGCCCCATAAAGCCCACAAGCACATTGCCGATTTGCAAGAAGAGCAGATAAATGACGGCAAACACGACAGACAGTGAGCTGAGAACGACAATATCCCGCAATTTCCATTGGCTGTTTCGCATATTCATGAACATTCCTCTTTTCTTTGTATGATGATCAGATGAGTCCGTTGAGATTGCAGGTTGCAAAATTCCTCTGCAGCAATTACTTTGTTGAAGGACTATTGGCAGAAATGGTGGTTGTCATTACGACATGGGACTTATCTGTTTTTTGTGCGCGATTGAAGGCATGTTCGAGTGTAGCGAATACTCGCTGTGCTTCTCCTTCCAGGCGGCTCGCATAGTGTGCACTCTCATCGAATGTTCCTTCTTCCTTCGCTAGACCGATAATTTCATAAATGGTATCCATATAATCGGGCGTCCCGAGCGGGTAAAGTGCAAAATGGGCAGCGACCTGGAGTGGAATCGCTTGATTGCGTTCAGCATTCATTCGCATATCGTCCTTACTCATGAAGGCGTCTCCCTGCGTGTCTCCTGGACAGCCAATGGAGAAAGTTGCATTCAGCACGGCATGTTCACCGCCAGCAGCACTATGCAAGAAAACGGACTGTACGACATCGAATACATGCTCGCTCCGTCCACGCACCCAAGTGCTGACATCGTCGGAATGGGACCATACCTTGGACATGTCCGTATTTCGCAGCGCTCCCAAAATAATGTCGACAAAGCGATCGCTCATCGGATAAATGGAAAAGCGGCAACCAACGATGCGGCTCGTACCGCAAGATAAATGATTCATGACTTATATCCTCCTTGGCAAATTAATATATGGGCCAGCAGACAACAAAAAAACTGCACCGTGAGTCGGTGCAGTTGCGCTTGAGGATACAAGATTACGGCGTGGCTTCATGCAAAGACGTGCATGGTGAAGCCACCGCTTATATCAATCAGTCGACTACACTTCCCCACGCTAGTATTATCTAGTTCGGGTTATAAGGGTTAACAGCGTTGCCGCTGTCTCTCAGCTTGTGACAGCACCCCTAGTGTTCGATATCACTATGCAGTTGTTCCGTTGTTCATATGCTTGACTGCTTACATTATACACTGGATGATCGGATTGTAAAGAGGATCATGGAGCAAGGTGATTATTACTCGCCGTTCTATCTGCAGTCGATGATGTGAGCGTTGCGGAAATCTAAGAGTGATATAGTGGGGAATAGATGCTCATAAGAATGAAATGCCGGGTTTGCTGCAAAAGGGCAGCGGCGTTTAGCGCGCAGCTAGTCCTCCATAATGGTCAGCGTGATTTGGAACAAGGTAGAATACCGCTGATCCTGCGTTAGTTCAATCGTGCCTTCATGGAGCGTTATAATTTTTTTGCAAATGGCGAGACCTAAGCCTGTACTGTCTTTAATCGGGCCATCACCGCGAATGAATTCTTCGAAAATATGCTCCTTGATCGGCTCCTGAACGCCAATGCCGTCATCTCCGATCCGCAAAATAACATGTCTATCCAGTCGTTCGCATGACACATAAAGCACCGTTCCCGTTGGATTATATCGCAGTGCATTGCTAATTAAGTTAGTGATGACGCGGCTCATATGAATCTTATCTATCTTGACATAGAGCGGTTCCTCCTGGATACGTGCTTCAAGCTCAAATCCCTTCTCTTCTATTTCTGGATAAAATTCCACCACGAGCTGCTGGAACCATTTCGTAATGTTTACTTTCTCTTTGCTCAATTCCGTGTGCTTGTCATCCAGCTTCGCCAGTTCAAATAAGTCTTTAATCAAATTGGCCATATAAGCTGACTTATCGTAAATGTATTGAATATACTTGCGGATATCTTTATCTTCCAATGCCTGATTGTCCAACAGAAGCTGCGAATAACCGTAAATCGAAGTAATCGGCGTCTTCAAGTCATGCGACAGATGAAGCAGCATGTTCCGCTTATTGTTCTCGGCGGTTTCCTTCTCGGCAGAAGTAAGCTGCAAACGTTCAGCCATGCCGTTAAACGCATCTTGTATTTCCGCGAATTCCTGTTCGGCTGAATAATGGAGCCGCTTCGTGTAATTGAAGCGTTCCATCTCCTTGATGCCTTCTACGATTTGCCGCAGCGGCTTTTTCACTTGTCTAACCGAATAGCGGGCGTAAAAGTAAAGCAGGATAAATAATAAAATAGCTAATATTGCAGCAAAGATCGTTGTCGCAGTTGATAATTTCAATAATCGCTCAGGAATTTTCCACAGCAATACATAAGATTCGCCGTCCGGTCCTTTTGCTTGGTAAGCATGATAGAAGATTGAATCATCGTTGCGCTCCGCATCCATTTTGGCATACATTTGGCCGTCCTCGTAATGCATGATGTCGTCCTCTTTGTTTCCTTTGACAAAAATGATCTCGCCTGACTCATTCACGATTTCGAACCAGCCGCCGTACTTGTCCAGTAAATGATCGCTGATGTTATGGAAAGGGTATCGATAAATATCCGTTCCATTAATTTTAGCAACGACCAATTCATCTATATACCGCCTCATAAAAAGGTTCGTGCTAAGGAGAGATACAATGATCGCTGCTATCATCAGGATGCAGATCACTGCATAATTTCGAAAAAACACCCGTTTCAAGGGACGTCGACCGGAGAGATTATTTGCTTTTTTCAAAACGGTAGCCTAACCCCCTAATTGTAATGAGATAGATAGGCTTTCTCGGATTATCTTCAATTTTCTCGCGAATTTTGCTTATATACACCATAATTAAATTTTCGTCTCCGATGTATTCCTCGCCCCACACCTGCTCATAAATATGCGCTTTGGTCAACACTCTGCCAGCCTCTCTCATAAGGAGCTCCAAAATCTTGAACTCGTATGATGTCAATTCCTTTTGGATACCGGACTTGAACAGTTGGCAGCTTCTTATATTCAGCCTTACATCTCCAATTTCGATACATTCTTGTTCCTGTTTATCAGGCTTCGAATGGGAATCAATTCTCCTGAACAGCGCTTGAACGCGGCTGACGACTTCGAGTGGGTTGAAGGGCTTGCCCACGTAATCGTCCGCCCCGAGCTGCAAGCCATAAATTTTGTCCATATCGTCGGATTTGGCAGAAATAAAGAGAAACGGAATTTGCGAATTCTGCCGCGTTTTTTTAAGTAATTCCAAGCCATCCATTTGCGGCATCATAATATCGGCTATGACCAAATCGACGGGCTGCTCCTGCAAGATAGTCATAGCTTCGACACCGTTCCCGGCTGTAATCGTAGCATAGCCGTGGTTGGTCAAATAGATGGTCAGCAATTCCCGAATTTCGGCTTCGTCGTCTATGATGAGTATGATTTTCATTTTTTGTCCACCTCTATGTATGCAACAATTAACTCCCGATCAACATGCGGCTTAACGCAGATTGATCGGGAGTTGTGCTGAATTAGAATAGATTGTCGGCGAATGTAGATAGCAATCCTGCCGCTTCTTGCTTCAGCATCGGCTGCTTGGATCGATAGTCGAACGTCCCGTCTTTCCTTTGGACAACTTCAGGACCAAATAATTGTTTGGCGATGACGAACTGAACGCCTTCCCGCGCCCAAGAATCGGTGGAGCCGCCGAGCCGTGCTTTTTTCGGTCCGGTACCCACGTGGTTGAATGCCATACGCCATATAATAGTTGCAGCTTCCTGGCGCGTCAACAATTCCCGCGGATGAAATTTGCCGCTTTCAGGCTTTTGAATGACGCCAAACTCATACGCAGCTTGTATTTCTTTAGCAAACGCACTATCGGATATATCTATGAAAGCAGGCTTGCTCTTGGATGGAGACACTCCAAGCCATCGGATAAACCAACCGATAAACTGTTCCCGGGTAATTGCTTGCTCAGGCTGAAAGCGGTTGTCGCCGCTATTGTCATCAATGACTTTCAATTGGCGCAAGTGATAGATATACCGAGCATACGGATGGTCGTCACTGATATCCTGATAATGCTGCGGTGCTGCTAATTTTTCGGCCCAACTATCTGATTTCAGGTCGTAATAAAATGCCTGTACTTCGCCATTGTCATTTAACTTGAATGCAGCTTTTACGCCTTGTTCATCTTGGAAAAGCAGGGGCTCGATTTCATGGAGCACATGCTCTCCAAGCGGATCTTTCACGATAAGCTTGCCGTTCTCAGTACGAACACGCGAGGTCCACATCCGATTTCGCAAGTCGCTGTACATGCCCTCGAAAGCTGCCAACGATTGTTTCGCTTGCTCATGAGGAGCCTGGGCGCCATCTTTCTTCGGGTAATAATGATCCATGAATGCTTTCAACAATTCCTTGCGGAACTCAACATCCTTATTTACCGTGACGAAAAAACCGACCTTTTCATTAGGAATCAACCACATATTGCTGTGATACCCAGCCATGTCCCCGGCTTTCTCAATCATATAATGTCCGTTGTTATGCTGCCGATTGGCGTATTCGAAGCCGTATGCCATGTTCGGCAGCTTCTTATGTATGGCTAGCTGAGGCTTATGCATTTCCGCTGCCGTTTCTTTTTTAAGAATCGTTGCATCTCCTAGCTTGCCGCCGTTTAGATGGGCGAGCATAAAGTTGGCCATATCAGCGCCAGTAGAGAGCATGCCGCCGCTTGGAAGCTCCGTCGGAACCGTTGCGTAGGTGGGAATTGCATCTCCCATTACGTTATATGGAACGGCCAGGTGTTTCGTGATGTCCGAGGTTAAGCGGAATTCGCTGTTTGTCATACCTAGCGGTTTAAAAATATGCTCCTGCACGTATGTGCTAAATGGCTGTTTGCTCACTTGCTCTACGATGTAACCTTGAATGGTAAAGCCTAGATTGTCATAGCGGTAGTACTCGCCAGGCTTGCGGATCACCGTAGGCGTATTGTCCGACACATATTGCTTGATAGATACTTCTCGCGTTAAATCGTCGGTTGATAATTCTGAGCCGTCTCCGAATTCGAATCCGGTCGAATTCGTTAGTAAATGCTTCGTAGTTAGGGGATATCCAGTCTTATTAGGGATTTTAATATCTCCCAGGTATGCAGACAACTCTTTGTTCAAATCAATTTTACCCTGCTCTGCCAATTGCATCACGGCTGTAGCGGTGATCACCTTGGAAATCGAAGCTACGCGGAATACGGTTCGATCCGGATCGACCGGCAGCTTTTTACCCACATCTGCATAGCCGTAACCTTTCTTCAACAGCACCTTGTCACCCTTGACGACGACAAACGCAGCTCCTGCCATACTGTCCTTAATTTCTGGACGGCTAAAAAATTCATCGGCAAATTGCTCAACTTCTTTGGGGTCTTGTGGGCCTATGTTTACGGATGCTGCCGCCGATACTTTCGATAATGTACCCGTACCGCTAAGCAAGCCGGTTACTACGATGATGGTCAGTGCAATGGTCGTCACGCGCTTGGAAAACATATTCATTGTTTGCTCTCTCCTCTGTATCATTTTCGTGCATCATCAGAATATATGAGCAAACTTAATCCAGATTCTATGTAACCTTAATGTAATGTGAAATTTCCGATGAACAGCAGAATCTTAGGGGGAGGGGACATGGGATGCAAGATTCCATTAGGAGAATCAATGTTTGGTAAGCGGAAAATGAAAAGAATGCAACAAAAAAACGGCATTTCTGCCGTTTTGATCACATAATTGGTGGGTTCTGAGGGGTTCGAACCCTCGACCTGATGATTAAGAGTCAACTGCTCTACCAACTGAGCTAAGAACCCATATGAGAACTGGGTTCAAGGGGGATTGAAGCATCCCGATTGAACGAAGCTGTTGTGAAATGCCTTGTTCCTTAACACACCCTAAGTATAGACCTCTTCAGCAGATTCGTAAAATTGAATTATGGGGATTATCCGTGGATATTCAAGGATATTCCCTTTTCTGCTAAGGGTGTAGTATGACTCTGTTAGGAATACTTCCATTTCCCGTATCATGCGATAAGGAGCAGGGATTTAGTTCTCTGCACCTTACCGTACATGTTTACATTTACGTGTTCAGATGTTTTTTCAGTTACCCAAATTGTTGAGGGCTTCTTATTTGAAATTTAGGTGCGGCGCATATAAGCGCGAACGGTGAGTGGGGCGAAGATAGCTACGATGACCATAGCGCAAAGGAGAGTGAGGCCAAATTCAATGCCGATCGTACCTTGATTGGCGAGCTCTCGTACAGCACTTACTAAATGGGTGATTGGGTTAATGTTAGCAAACCATTGAAGCCAATCTGGCATTGTATTAACCGGTACGTATGCATTGGAGAGAAAGGTGAGTGGGAACAGCACCATCATGGCAATTCCTTGTACGCTTGCGGCTGTACGAGCAATGACGCCGAAAAAGGCAAAAATCCAACTGACTGCCCAGGAGCACGCAATGACAAGCAAGCCGGCGATTGCGACATAACCCAAGCCTCCGACTGGGTGATAGCCCATTAAGTAGCCCATGACAAAGGTGAGTACGGTCGCAATAGCGAAACGGATCGTATCCGCCAGAAGGGCTCCCGCCAAAGGCGCAATACGCGCGATCGGAAGTGACTTAAAGCGGTCGAATACACCCTTATCCATATCTTCGCGCAATTGGACACCAGTGGCGACAGCACTCGTGATGACTGTCTGAACAAGAATGCCGGGGATAATGATCGGTAAGTAGTCGTGTACATTACCTGAAATTGCGCCGCCAAATATATACGTAAACATGATGGTAAATAAAATGGGCTGAATGGTTACATCAAACAATTGCTCGGGAGTACGCTTTATTTTGAGCAACCCGCGATAGGCCATCGTTAACGAATTGCGAAGTGCCTGGCAGAAGCCAGTGTAGTTTTTTAAAGGGCGTCCATTTTTTATGCTTACAGATACCTGGTTCATGCTCTTTCCTCCTTGATTGCGCTGTCCATTTGCACATGATTTTCTCTTGCGCTGTCTTCTGCGCTATGTCCTGTGATCGTTAGGAATACTTCGTCAAGGGTAGGCTTCTGTACACTGAGCTCGGACAGATGAATCCCCCTCGCACGAAGTGCGATCAACAGATCGGTCACCTGATCCGCATCCGTCATAGGTGCTGTAACTTTTCCGGCCTCGGCATTTACATTGGAACGGACTTTGAGCACTTGTTCCACGATATGGCGGACCTCTGCGCTGTCTTTTTCTTCTTGGACTCTCAAATGCAAGGACGAGGTGCCGACCGAGGATTTTAGTTCATCAACTGTTCCTTCAGCGACAACCTTGCCGTGGTCGATAACCGCGATTCGATCCGCCAATTGATCCGCCTCATCAAGGTACTGCGTCGTGAGAAGCACCGTTGACCCCGTGTCTACTAAGCGGCGAATCGTATCCCACATTTGCGATCGCGTTCGCGGATCAAGACCTGTTGTTGGTTCATCCAGAAAAATGAGCGGTGGCTGCGCAATTAGGCTGGCGGCCAAATCAAGCCGGCGGCGCATGCCTCCTGAGAAATGCTTCAACGGCCGTTTTGCAGCTTCCGTCAGGCCGAATTCCTCTAACAAGTCAGCCGCCTTGCGTCGCGCCTCTGCACGTCCTAGCCCGAGCAGCCTTGAGAAGATAATGAGGTTTTCCGTAGCACTCAGCGATTCATCAACCGATGCGTATTGTCCTGTTACGCCGATTAATTGACGCACAATGTGAGACTCTTTCACTACATCATGGCCAAATATTCGTGCCTCTCCAGCATCCTGACGCAGCAATGTGGCAAGCATGCGAATCGTCGTCGTTTTACCTGCTCCATTCGGACCAAGCACGCCGTAAATGGAGCCAGCACGAACGTTCAGATCTACGCCATCGACAGCTCGATTGTCTCCGAACGTTTTAATAAGCCCGAGGGCTTCAACGGCCCATTCGTTGGCGCTCGAACCTGCTGTTTTGTATTTGTTGTTCATTTCCAATGCTCCTTATTTGAAGATTAGATGAGTTGAATTTGAATTCGTTTTTGTCTATTTGTATTGTAAAAATGTTTTTCAATTCATTAAACCTTCCGAAGAATGGTATATCGATCGGTCTGTGGACGGATTCAGAATATTTGCTCAATCAAAAACGCAGCCTACAATAGGCTGCGTGAAGTGGAATGTACTTTACGTATCCATAAATCGTGTGGAATTTGCATTACATATGAAATGGAAAGTTATATGGAGAAAATGTGAGAAATAATGACTAACTACCCGCTAATGATTGAAAATTGTTAAAATATAGGCCGTTGTGGTCGATTGTAGCAATTTGCAGGAAAATGAGTTGAAGTAGTATAATAATTTGGCATACAAAAATATGGGGCCATAGCTCAGCTGGGAGAGCGCTTCGCTGGCAGCGAAGAGGTCAGGGGTTCGATCCCCCTTGGCTCCACCAAAATCAACAAACGTACACGATCCTATGGGTCGTGTTTTTTGCATTGATGGAGTATAACAGGGGGGAGCGAACCCGGGTTCGCCCGCGCGCAGGGAGCCAAAGGCGAGAGAGCACGGCGTCTCATTCAACTAGTAAGGTAGTCATCGTCGAACGAGCTTCGACAGCAAGATCAATCAAGAATGGGAAATTTCTGTACTTATTTATCTGGAATGATCGGTTCAGAAATGTTATCACAATTTCCAGGGTTTCAATTGGAAGAAAATTTAGAGTGGAGCAGAAATTTAGTGTCGGTTCCTCCTGTGAGAAGGTCAAAGCAAGTAAACACGACCAGTCGAAAAATTTGAGGTGCTGCAGGAGAGACTGGTAAAAATTTATGAACCTGGCAGGAGATATGATGACAAGCTTCTAGCCATGTTGTGGATTCACGGGGGTGGATATGTGCTGGGACATCCTGATATGGACGACGAGTTGTATGAACGCTTCGTTCAGACGGCTCGATGTGTTGTCGTGGAGAACCATTCCAGCGGGATATCACCCTATGCAGTACCGACGATAGCGGAGAACTTGGCAGGGCTGCCGCCAACCTATACATGTGTAGGTCAGCTCGATCTGTTCCGAGATGAAACGATCGAATATGTAACAAGACTTGCACAAGCAGGTGTAAATGTCGAATTTCACTTATATCCCGGATGCTTCCACCTTTTCGAATTTTTTGTTCCAGAAGCGGAGGTAAGTCAACGCGCCGCTCAGAGCTATATGGAGGCGATGGCCCGGGCACTTCATTTCCCTTAATTTTTATAAAAGGATTAGACATATGAGTGCAAGCTGACAGGCATAACTAATTGTTGATTTTTTATCTTGGTAAATAGAGTTAACCGTAAGAATATGAAAAAGCCCTAAGCCTTCTGGGGCTGTTGACAAACATAAGGTTTTTGCAAAGACTTCGCTGGACTGGGGACTAGATCCTCAACCCATTGTCAACAACTCCTCCAAGACTTGGGGCTATTTGCGTGAAACTCCTATCAAATACCTCTGTCTATTTGTGTGAAATATAGGGGGAATCCCATATGTTTCAAGTTAATTCTTAAGCTGATCAAGTTGAGCTCGCAATACTTCTTGGCCAGTTGCTACGGCACCACTCTTAAGGGCAGTTGCGATTCTCCCTAAAATAATTTCAGCGGGTTGGTTTTCATCATTTACTGCATTTAGAAGTTGTCTGCCGAAATTGTTAGCGCCGCTTTTTAAAGCTGTTTCAAGGAAACTCTTGAAAAATTCGCTGTGTTTGTCAGACATGTATCTCACCTCCTTCCGAAAGTACGCTAATCCCCCCTTGAAGTAAAGTCTAATATGAATTCGACTTATCGCTAGCACTGACCAACTAACATCAAGGGGGGTTAGAAGGAGAACATGTTTCTTATCTAATGGCTGTACGGTAGGCCTTGTTTTTTTGATTTCGACTTGATTTTGGTTTTACTACTTCTTTAGCTTTAGGTTTAGGTTTTGACTTAGCAAGCGGTTTACCTTTTCGCTTTGTGATCAGTTTAGTTTTTGGTTTAGCTTTTTCTTTTGATTTCTTTAAGGCCATTTTCCTTAGTTCCTCTATTGCCACTTGTCTTTCTTTCTCTAAAGCCATTTCTCTTTCTTTCTCTAGTGCCATTTGTCTTTCTTTCTCTAAAATCAATTCTCTTTCTTTTTCTAAGGCCATTTCCTCAGCCTTTTTCTTCGCACGTTCTTTCGCTTTTTCAATCGCTTCTTCTTTCGCTTTTTGTAAAGCCCGTTTTTTAGCCCGTTCTTTTGCTTTTTGTTGGGCTATCTGTTTCTTCTTTTCATTATTAATCCAGATAAGGAGGGCATTTCCTACAGTCCGAGTAGCTTCAATCAATAGGGTAGTGGGAATGTTGTTTGGTATTTTTTCAAAAGCCGGTTTTCCTTCTAGCGCTTGCAGTTTTTGCTTGGATAGCTGCTGCCATGCCGAATTTTGTGTTTGACTCTGCAATCTTCTAAAGTGCGCAGCCGCATCTTGGTTTCGACCTATCCTGGTGCAAGCCTCACCCAGTTCATAGATGAGTTCTAATTGTGTATCAGTATCAAGCGTATCAGATTGTGTATTGAGGAGGAGGGTGAAGTCTTCAATCACCGTCTTCGTCCGATGAAAATATTTCTCTGGGAGATTGTAAGAGGACTTGCCGCGAAGCAGTCGAATCGTACTGTCGTGTGGGTCGGCGGCTACCGCATCATCGAGTATTTTCAATCCTTGATTTGACCATTTCAATTTATCAGAAGCCTCTGTTTTATCCCTTGCAATCAATATCATTGTGCTGCCATAGTAAGCATCAACAAGAGGATTATCTGGATAATCAACACGCAGTTGTTCTAAAATCTGATGTGCTTCTTGAACAGCCGCTGCATTGCCAGCTATGCCATCCTTATGAAGTTGGACAGCTAGGGTGAATCTCTCATTAAAGGGGTCAGGTGGAGTAGACACCGGAACTGACACGGAATTTAGGT
This sequence comes from Paenibacillus sp. S-12, assembly GCF_030363895.1. Lineage (NCBI taxonomy): Bacteria > Bacillati > Bacillota > Bacilli > Caryophanales > Paenibacillaceae > Paenibacillus > Paenibacillus sp. S-12. Next base: position 156,996 of record NZ_JASIUF010000015.1, on the reverse strand, counting down.
TGCTTTCGGTCAATGAATTCGCATGATCATCGCTTGATATAGAAGTTTCAATCAAATTTGATCCTTCCATATCACTGGGGTTAAGGTTTGTCACTAAATTCATCCTCTCTGTATTCATGCATGATCACATCGATCGCTTGCATGGTTCTAATCATCTTTTTTCTTCGGATGCATGGAGGCAAGAAGCTGTAAGATTTCATTCGATTTGACCTGATTTCCGATATTTAGGTAGGCTTTACTCAGCTTTCGAAGTACTTCTCTGACTTGTTTTTGGGTTAGGTAATTTGAACCTTGTTGATAACGGTCAAGGAGGAACGTGAAGTCCTCGATCGCTATTTTCGAACAATAGAAATAAGACTCCGGCAGATGCAGGCAGACGCTTCCGCGTAAAAAGCGAATTTCTTTTTCATTTGGATCCCATATAACTGCTTGATTCAATGCCTCCAAACTCTCTAGTGCTTTTTCTTCTTTCTCAACAAGGTTAACGGCATCACGTGATAAGAGGGCTAATGAACTACCGTAATAGGCTTCAATAAGCGCATTATGAGGCTGGGTCTCACGTAGTTTTACAAGCTTCTCATTCGCTCTTTTCGCTGCCTTTTTGTCTCCTTCAACCCCATCTTGAAGGAGCTTTTTTGCGATCTTGAATTGTTTATCAGGATTGCTGTCAGATGACAAGTTTACCTCACCTCCAATTTGCTTCGCCGTTATTTGAAAGCCGAGTTTCTCTACGTCAACTTCTCATGATTTCAAGGGCTATATACTTGTTACGATATGTGAATCCCTACTGCAATGATTGGATGAAAAAATCACTTTTCAGAAGATATACGGCTGTCCGAGTCAAGGCTGACTTTGCTTGCATTTCATATTAGGGTGACTAGGAGGGCGAGCAGATCAACTACTTACAAATAATCATGAGAGAACGCTAGATGAATGACATGCCGAAGGATTGGATTGAAAATGGTTAGGAGGATCTTTATGAAAGCGCAAACCCATAAAATGAAGGTATCCGTGGACGAACATACATCCCATTTAGAACAATTCAAAGCTTTTTTTGAACAATTGGATGAGAATGGAATCACCATTGAGAAGCTGCCTCGGCAAAAAATTGAAGATTATCAGTTAAAAGCGATTAACGCAACACTTACTCATATTTGGAACCGCAATGAATATTATCGTTCAAAGCTGGAAGAGGCAGGCTTTACAGTGCCAGAAATTGAAAGTCTGGAGCAATTAACAAAGGTACCGTTTTTGAATAAAGACGTCATCCGAGGCGATAAGCAGAAAATCTTATGCTTGGATCCAAAGGAAATCGGTCAGGTTCACCTAACGAGCGGTACTTCGGGCAAACCTATTTATACCTCGTACTCCTTAGCTGATCAGTATGTCTATGATTTGCTGCCTAAATATTTGGAATTGTTTAAGGAAACGGATGTTGATGTGGTGGCTGTCGCCTTGCCTTATGAATTTGCTTTGCCTGGACTTGGATTTCAGCGGTTGTTTCAATTTGCTTTTGGAACAGCGGTGCTGTCACTTGGCAAAGGCGGTTACATGGCTCCCGTCGATAAGTCATTAGAGTTGATGAAGGAGTTCCAAGCTACAGTTCTGACTACGACCCCCTCCTATGCGGCGCTTTTGGCCGAAGAAAGCGAGCGGTTCGGCATCAAAATAGGTGAAGATATACGGTTGAAAAAAATAGTGCTTACAGGTGAAGGCTGCTCCTATAAATTCCGTGAGCGTTTGGAAAAATGGTGGGGATGTGAAGTGTCCTTCTTCTACGGATCGACCGAATGCGGCGTCGTTGCGGTTGAATGCAGTGAGCACAAAGGTTATCACGTGATGGAGGGACATGTAAAAGTAGAAATTATTAATCCAATTACGCTGGAAAAGCTCCCTTACGGCAAGACGGGAGAAATCGTTGTCACGACGTTGTTGCGCGAGGCCATGCCAATGGTGCGTTACCGCAGTGGGGATATCGGGTATTTACAGAAATCCAAATGTGATTGTGGTCTCACAATGGACGTTCTTCATTTGAGAGGAAGAATGGAGAACATGATTCGATTAGGGGATGAAGACTACTCACCGTTCATACTAGAACAATTTTTGATGGAAATTCCAGATGTGGGTATGTGGTATCACTTCAAATTGAATCAGGGATCTTTCAAAATTGAAGCCGAACCGTTCCGGACGGAATTAACAGACGAGCAATTGGCAACGAAAATTCGAAAGCATATGGCAGATCGGATCGGGATTGATTGCGAAGTGGAAATCAGACACGATATTCCTCGTACTTTTGGCAAAGCAACGCGAATCATCACGTAAGGCGGCTAGGAGCATGGGGCCAAGGATTTGCATTAGCCATCCCAAAGCGCCGTGTAACGCTGAAAGGAGGTGCCCTGATGACCGATATTCAGAGGGAGCGGGAGGAGAAGTTCAAGAATTTATTACTACGCCTAACGAAATCCCCTCTATATAAGGATCGATTAGCGAAATATAACATCGATAATATGGGAATGAAACACATTCAAACACTGCCATTGACAACGAAAGAAGATCTCCGGAATGCCGGCACTTTCGGACACCTAGCTGTCGAAATAAGTAAGATTGCCCAATACCACGAATCTACGGGTACAACCGGAGAACCTTCCGCTTCTTGGTTCACGCAAGAAGACATCCGAGTTGGCGGAAGACAGCTGCAGGAGTGTGGAGTCCGATTGACAGCGGATGATCTTGTATTGATTCGATTCCCGTATGCCTTGGCGCTGCCCGCCTTCTTAATGCAGCAAGCTGCCTGGCACACAGGAGCGGGGGTTGTACCTGCAAGCGGACGTACGGTAGTTACGCCATACACGAAAGTATTAAGTCTAATGAAGCGCCTGCAAGTCACAGTATTGGCAGGACTTCCGCGCGAGATGGAGCTTCTGGCCGAGGCGGCGCGTCTCATTGGTTTGGATGTGAACGAGGATTTTCCAGCGCTGAGGGCCATTTGCGTTGCCGGTGAGTTATTGAGCGATAAACGCAAAGAGCATATCGAAAGGCTGTGGGGTGTACCTGTTTTTAATATGTATGGTTCGACGGAAACTGCGAATATTGCAACCATGTGTGAGTATGGCTCGATGCATATCGTGGAACGGGATTTTTACGTAGAAGTGCTGCATGAAGACGGTTCGGGCCCTGTTACTCAAGGAGAAAGAGGGTTTGCGGCAATCACAACACTCTCTCATCAAGCTTCTCCGGTGTTGCGTTACTTTAATGACGATATTATCTCCCTTGAACCTTCCAGGTGTGCTTGTGGGCGAGTAACGGGCAAGTTGGTGCATTACGGCAGAAGTAAGGATCGAATCGTGATCGGTGATACCATTCTAGATGCTTATGATATCCAAGAGGCCGTCTATTCGTTGACACCTGCCCCAGATGCATGGAAGGTATTGGAGCAAGAAGATGGTTTGTATGTTCTTCTTGATTCGCACGATGCTGGACAATGGAGTAGGGAGGACATCCAAACTCAATTATCTGAAAAGCTTCATTTGCCTGTCACCCTTCAAATCATTACCGACGCAACGCTTCTTGATCGAGTGGAGCTCGTGAATAACGTGCCATCGACCAAACCGGTATATATCCAGAAGCGAAATAAAGTGTAAGTCTGGTGAAGGAAAGGCTGCAGTCAATTGTGAAAAAGAGGGGTGTGCTCGTTGTGAGCGACAGATGGAAACAATTAATCACGCAATGGGATGGAATTAACCAACAATTGCTCGATCTGATGAACGAACGTGCACGAATGGCTGCGCAAATCGTTCAAGAAAAGAATAAGCAGGGTATTTCACAAGCGGAGCCAGTTGGCAACCAACAACTACTGAATGAGCTTGCTACCCTTACTTTTGCGTCCGAAATAAAAAAAGAGGCTCCAGCCGAGCGCAAGCTTCTTGTTAGCCGCCGGCATAAGAGCGAGGATACGATTATTCAAGTCAAGCATGCCGAAATCGGCGGTTCTTCGCCTGTCATCGTCGCTGGACCCTGCTCAATTGAAAGCAGAGATCAACTGCTAACGGTTGCTACTGCGATGAGGAACGCCGGCATTACCGTCTTACGAGGAGGCGCGTACAAACCGAGAACATCACCGTATGATTTTCAAGGCCTTGGCGAAGCAGGGTTGAAAATCATGAAGGAAGTGGCTGATGAAACGGGGATGGTGACGATAAGTGAAATCATGAGCCCTATGCATATCGACATGGCAGCTCGTTACATTGATATCTTTCAGATTGGTGCCCGCAACATGCATAACTTCGATCTGTTGAAAGCCGTTGGCCAAACCCAAAAGCCTGTCCTGCTGAAACGAGGCCTTTCCGCTACACTCGAGGAATTTGTGTTTGCGGCTGAATATTTGCTATCCAGCGGGAATAACCAAGTCATGTTAATCGAGCGCGGAATTCGCACCTATGAAAGATGGACGCGCAATACACTTGATATTTCTGCTGTTCCGATATTGAAACAAGAAACTCATCTTCCGGTTCTCGTAGATGTTACCCATGCCACTGGTCGAAAGGACATTATGCTTCCATGTGCGAAAGCAGCACTAGCGGCTGGCGCAGACGGTATTATGGTCGAGGTGCATCCGAATCCGCGGGTTGCACTTTCTGATGCGAAGCAGCAGTTGAATATTGATGAATTTCACAAATTTTTGCAGGGGATCCGCGATTCCGGTCTCTATCGTTAACAGCAGGTTATCATAACAGAAGTTCCTGTACACAGGTTATAATTCAACACGAGCTGACATACGGCTAATGGAGGAAACTGTATGACAGATACCAATGGCAAGGGCTCGCGGCATGCGGGAGAGGCATTGGACTTTTTGCAGAAACTAATATTCGATTTGTTGCTAGTGACAGACGGAAGGACGACAGATTTGCTAGAAACCTTGTTGAACGAAAAGATGTGTGTAACGGTCATTCGGCAAGAGCAATTGAAAGAAGAACATGCGGATCATCAAGCGGAGTCCTCCGGCGCTCCTTTATATGTGAGAGAATCGATTTTGATAAGCGACAAAAGTGATTTTATCGTTTCTCACAATATTGCCATTGTGAACTCAAAGTACGTACCAGAATCTTTATTTGAGAAAATTGCTCACAAACAAGAGGGAATTGGCAAATCAATCAGCTCGATGGGGTTACAATCCTACAGAAAAGTGGTTGACTCTGGGCTTAAGGGTCAAGAAGAGGCTGTTGATCTGTTCCAAAAGCCAATCAATCTTCGAATCCCTGAACGGCACAGTAAAATTCCTTACAAGAGATACGATATTTTTTTTCAGTCAGTGCCAGGAATTCATATGCTTGAATATTTTAATCCAGAAGTTGTCAGATACCGTTTAAACAAGGTTGACCAATTCCAAAATGGAGGGATAAAAGATGAGTGAAGAAATGAAAGAGCATAAACCGAGTAAAAAAGAGGTAAAGGAACAAGCGAAAGAGCAAGCTAGACTTGAGAAACAAGCGAAAAAAGTAGAAAAAGAGAAACGGAAAGAAAAGAAGGAACTTGAGGAACTAGCAAAGAAAAAAGAAAAAGAGCAAGCGGAAGAGAAAGCAAAAGAACAAAAAGAGCTTAAGGAACAGCAAGAAAAAGAACAAAAAGAGCTTGAAAAACAGCAAGAAAAAGAACAGAAAGCAAAAGAAAAAGCAAAAGCAAAAGAAAAAGACAAGGAATAATAAAAGAGTTATAAATAAAATGAAAAAGGGACTCCTTCCTTATTTTGTTAAAGGGAGTGGTCCTCCGTTTTTTCAATCATTCAAACTGTACTCAACAGCGCAAATGCGCGCCCAACTCAAAAAAACCTCTGGTCAATAACGTAAGTTCATCAACCAAGAGGAGAAAACATGAAACAGAAAACCTTTTTATTTAATTGTATTAAAATGATGGATGTTAATTTCTCTCCTTATTGCTTTTTTTGACTGTTTTTCATGTGTTCAACGAATTCCGTACCTGAATTCACCATATGTTCACTGGCATGTTGTACACCAATTTTAACGGCTGCGATCAGCTTTCCAGCAGAAATATCAGATGGCTGATTCAATTCCTCCATCGCTTCAATAATTTGCTTTCCTGCCACATTCGCGCCGCTTTTTACTGCTACAGAATAGGTATTTGCGAAATGTAGAAATCCATTCTTCATATGACTAAAGAACTTTGACATTCCTTGATTACTCGTTGCCAAATGAGTCATCTCCTCTCTAAAATTACCTAATTCGGTGGTCTTTCTTGCTCATCATTAACCTGCAATACTTTATCTTCAGATAAATGCTTAGGCGTCGAAACGCTTTCCAAAGGTGGCCTAGGATCATCTTTTAGCATTGGATCTGGTTGAACCTGAATGGCTCGTTCCTTTTTGTCCATATAAAATTTTAATACTGCAACAATGACTCCGACCAGAAGGACAAATGTCAGTACACCGGCTAAGGTTAATCCGAGAATAAAGATTACGCGATCTGCAAAGCCCATTTCCTTCATACCCATGTCATTTCTCACATCCTCTCACAATAATCCAGTATATGTATGGAGTTCCCCGATAATATGGACACTTGAGTACCTTTCAGCGTAATTCCACGTTCGTCTAATCCATAAGGAGGATAAAGAATGAATTTCACGTTACTTCGAAATTTAGCTTGTCTGTTCTTAGTTGGGTCACTTCTTATCTCCCTCCAAACGCATAACTACGTATTGATGTGTTTGTGGGGAGGTTGTACCGGATTGCTTTTCATTTACAAGCCAATGCGGCCATTTCTTCTGACAACGATAGGTTTGGGTGTCGGATTTGCTATTTATCTATTCATAAACTCAAGTTGGATCCTCGATTTGAAGCCCAAAGAATGGCATATCTTTCTAAACAGATTGTCATTGATTTGTATCATCATTCCCTTGCTTGTCATGGCGTTTGTTCAAAAATTACCTTTCATGCTGTATGCGAAAAAACCGCATTGGAACGAGCAGATAGGGATACCATTTATTTGGTCAGGCTTCCGTCAGTCAAAAGTTAACGTTTTCTTACTTATCGCAATTGCTGCGGTTTCTTTAGCTTTTATGCCATTTGTTATTCGAAACGGATGGGGCAACGTGCAAGGAATTTGGTTATTCACGCTTGCTTTTTCTATCATAAACGTGTTGGAGGAGATCATCTGGCGAGGGGTGCTTCTTAGTCGGTTCTCCGAACAATTAGGTGATAAGTGGGCGGTAATTGTGACCAGCGCAGGGTTTGGTTTACAGCATTATTCCCTTGGATTCTCTTGGGGCATTTGCATCGCCTTTGCACTGGGAGGGTTGTATTTCGGAGGAATTACGATCAAATCCAAAAGTATCATTCCCGTCGTGATTTGGCATACATGGATTAATGTTCTGATGATTCTCAGCGGTTTCTTGTAATTCAGTCCAAAATGGCAAGTGCAGCTAAATTAAAAAAAACTTAAAAATATTGAGAGCTTGTCTAATTTCACAACAAATAAATGGTATAATTAGGTTGGAGCGAGGAGCTAGTACGAGGGGAAAGCAGTGATGGAGATCAAACAAAAAACTCCCTTTTCGCAATAGGCGAATAGAGAGCTTGTATGCTGCTTATATTCAGTAAACGAGTTCGAACGGTTGCATCGTTGTGCGACTACTTAGCCAGCAGTTCAGGCAAGTTGATTTGTTCGTCAAGCTGGTCTGCGAAGCGACTCATGCATTTGCAAATAAAGTCTTTGCGGCAAATCGGGCATGGAATAGTAAGCAGTCTGCTAACATGCTTGGCACCGTGATTATAAAAGACGCGGCATAGCGTACCATCCTGCAATTTTACTTTTACTTGATAAAGGTTATCGGCATCGTTGCGTTCGATTAACGTTTTTTCCTTTACAATCGGTTCATAGGTCACGTTGGCTTCACCTGCATCCTTAAATTTTTTGCAAGTAACATATTATGTTGTTTGGGCTCGTTTGTCAATTTATTTCTTCACGATCCAGAGAAAATCCATATTCCCAAAATTAATCATTTTCATTTGCCTCACAGATGGTGATACATATAGTGAGCGATTGACTTTACGACCTAATTGGAGGATGGAACCATGCATGACGACAACTCAGAATTCAAGCAGCTAAGCGAACTCATTGCCAAAAGAAACGAGTTGCAAACGGAGATTAACTCCATTCTTGCGCGAATGACGATGAAACAGGAGGAAAGAGTGTCCAAGCTTGCTGAGAGCCTATCCGATTCATCCAAGCGCAAATAAGTCTTTTCATAATCTTGACCAATGTTCACCTCTATATTCATGGTAGGATGACAGGAGGTTCATGTTTATATGAAACGGTATACCGCTGTACAATCGCCCGTTAATACTTTATTTGAAGTAGATACAGGGCAGAAGGAGTTTATGATACCTAAAATTGAGAAGATGGTGCAGGGCAATCATCCGAAATTAACACTGGCACATTGGCATTCGCATTGGAAAATCAATTATGTAGCCGGAGGCAGCGGCCTTTGTATCATCAACGGGACAACGTATACGATTCAACAGGGTGACATTGTGCTCATCCCGCCACAGCAATTGCATCGGGTGTGCGGGACAGATCAGCTTCTGATGGAAGCATTTCATTTTGAAGTGTCTATCCAACTCAATTCATGGTGGGGCCAGGAGACGAGTTCCTATCTCCATCATATTGGACAAGCCGTACCGCATGTCCTGCAGCGGTCTTTGCTGCAATGCGGCCTGTTGTCTGATATGCTAATGGACATAAAGAATGAACTCGATCAAAGAGAAGCTGGGTTTGCAACAATTGTTCAAGCCCAATACATACGCTTTTTTACGCTGATCAACAGATATGCAAGCAGGCCGCACGCTGCATTTTCACCATCGCCATCTAGAGGAGTACAGACAATTAAAGAGGTGATTCGCGTCATGGAAAGTCAGCTAGCTTATCCGTGGACGCTGAAGAAACTCTCCGACTTGGCCCACCTAAGTCCTTCCCGATTCAGTGCATTATTCCAGCAGACGTTAGGCACATCTCCACTCGATTATCTGATCAGACTACGATTGGCCTATGCGGCTCAGCTATTAACTTCTTCGACAGAGAAAATTATCGAAATCGCCGCTGAAAGCGGCTTCCGCAACCTGTCCAACTTCAATCGATTATTTAAAGATCACTTCCAAATGTCGCCTAGTGAATTACGTGAATTGAATGACCAGCTTCAGGCATAATACTTGGTTCTCTTCCTATTTTTATAGGGTTGCCGTAGATGTCTGTTGTTCAATGAATTGTCACAATTACAAAATTTGCTTCCGAAATTTGCAAGAAGGTATTGAGAGAAATAGGAAAGATTTTGTAATATGAGAAGTGATGAATGTAACTGACAAAGGGGCGTAGAACAGTTATGCAGAAATGGGCTATGTTCATTTTGTTCAGCATCGCGTGCCTGCTTGCCGCTGGGTTGATGCTGTTCAATATGCCAAAGCCGGAGGTCGAGGAGGCAGCTCCTGAGGGAGTCACTCTCGTTAAACTTATCGCTACAAGTGATTTTAAGTTCGACCAACCGGAGTATAAAGTGAAGGCCGGGGATAAGGTTCGCATGAAGCTTGTGAACAAATCCGGGTTGCATGGTGCTGAAATTAAGGAATTGGGCATTAATCTGCAAGATGGCCAAATGGAGAAGGACGTTGTATTTGAAAAACCGGGCAAGTATGAGATTTTGTGTTCGGTCATGTGTGGAACAGGCCACGATGATATGAAGTCGGTTCTTATTGTAGAATAATACGTTTCAGTTGAGAGAAGGGGCTGACAAGCTCCTTTTTTTCATGTTGCATACAGGGAACAGGAGATTGGTTACATATGCCGAATGTAGTAGAAGCGGGAAAGATACCAGGCCTGTTCGAGAATGGTATCGCAACACCGCTTCCGAGCTAGACCATCACAGGGGAGGGCTAACGAATGTACTATGTGAACATGGAGCAGATTGAGCAGCGGCTTGATTTTATACCACAACTGATAGAGACTGTTGAACAGATTATGGTGAAATGGGATGGAAGCTTGCACTACTCTTATGCACAGGAGCGGGCGCTTCATATCGCGATCGAGATCATCACAGATGTAGGCAGCTTGCTCATAGACGGTTTTCTAATGCGTGATGCAAGCAGCTACGAGGATATTGTGGAAATTATCGCACAAGAGCAGGTTGTATCGCCACAGCTCCATGCGACATTGCTTCAGCTAGTGTCTTTGCGCAGACCGCTGGTTCAGGAGTACATGATATGGGAGAGAGATTCCATTCATTCGCAGCTTGCACACCTGCCTAAGTGGCTGCCGGAATTTGCTCAGTCTGTCCGTCAATTTGTAAGTAAGGAACTTGCGTTGAAATGATTCCTGCCTTCAACTGGGGCAAGGTTGTTGTCTGTAAGGAAGTGATGCGTTACAATGACGGTACGATGACAACCAAGGTTAAGGTGGTTACATGAAGCAACCAGTACGCAAATCATCCACACGTGAAGAGATTATGAGCTTACTCAAAACCAATGGGGCTATGTCTGTTGCCCAGCTTGCCAAGCAGCTGGAAATGACAGAAATGGGAGTAAGACGACACCTATATGCCATGCAGCAGGAACACATGCTGGATACGGAAATGGTTCGACAGCAGATGGGACGTCCCTTGCAGATGTATCGCTTGTCGGATACAGGAGATGAACAGTTCCCAAAGCAGTATCATCAACTGATTTTAGATCTGCTTCAGGAAATGGAATCTTGGCAGGATGAGAATAGTGTCCATCGATTATTCGAAGGAAGAAGACAGTCCATGCTGGAGAAATATGTGCCGCTCGTCCAAGGCAAAAACTTGGAGGAACGAGTTGAAGCGCTTGGTCACATTCAAGATTCAAACGGCTATATGGTAGAGACGGAGAAGGCGGACGATGGCAGCTGGCTGCTGCATGAGTACAATTGTCCAATTGCACAGGTTGCTCAGCATTATAAGGAACCGTGCGCATGTGAACTTGCCTTATTCCAAGATTTACTAGATAGCGATGTAGAGCGTACAGAATGTCTTGCAGAACGCGGGCAGCGCTGCACGTACAAGATTCGCCCTCGGACTAACCAGTAATACTTGTACATTGCAAGATCATTCCTTGTTCGAATGATCGGGAAGGCTGTCCATAATAGCTATGGGCAGCCTTTTTCTGATCGGTGGGAAAACGAATTGCGACGCGAGTAAGTTTTGCAATTTTATCTCATTGATTTTGCTTCCCAAATTCAGGCCGGCCTCACAGAGGTTCGGTCTATTTGCACAGATTAGGGACAAGCGGGCAAAAAAAAGTACAAGGTAAGTTGTGTCAAAGCGAGCCCCATCTTCCTATACTGTCAATACGACATGGGCATACGCCCGGTAGATCTTGCAGCTAAGGAGGGGAGACGATGATTGAATGGAGCATCTTGCTGGCTGCTGTAGCGTGGAGTGCTGTATGTACGGCGACTGTCCTGCTCATTGTCCGAGGAATGCGTACCTTGAGAAGGGCGGATACATGTCTTGAGGAAGGGCAGAGACTGAGCCACCAACTCCAAGTATTGACGCGTCGAGCTGACGAAGTGTTGAAGCAGTCCGAAGAGACCGTGGGGATGATTAACGAGTGGGCACAAGAATTGAAGCGTACACGCAGAGTATTACAACGCGGAAATGACGTGTTGGAACGTATCGTGGCTAAAGTTAGTCAGCGGAATGCGAATAATGCATCTGATCAGCGGCTGACGGATATGCTTCAAATGTTTGAACTCGGCTATTCAGTATGGAGCTCGATTCAAGCAAAGCGCGCTATGTCGTCTCCCCCTTCTAGTGCAAAGAATACCGGGAATGAGTAATGAGGAGGAAGAACGATGAGCAGTAACAAAAAGTCTTTTTGGGTAGGGGCATTGATCGGAAGTGTCATTGGTTCGGTATCTGCATTGCTATTCGCACCAAAGAGCGGACGCGAGCTTCGTAAAGATATTGCAGAAGGAGCACAGCAGGTTAGTGAACGTACTCAGCAGTGGGCGAAGCAAGTTGGTGACCAGACAGAAGAATTGATCACTTCTGCTAAGGGAAAGGTAGCATCCTTCAAGCAAGGCTTGAATTCATGGAGACAGCAGGACTCTGATGAAGCACAGATAGCCGCCATCTCCAGCCTGCAGGAGCCCGCTGCCGATTGGGATGAGGAAGTAACTGCGGATGTGAAAGTAAAGGATGGAGAGATTAAGGAAGCTCGTTAAATATAAATATCCCTACCACCTATGTGCGTAAGCAGACAGATGGTAGGGATATTTATTGTTACCGTGTAATTATAAGCGAACGAAATAGGATTGCGAGATTACCATTTGGAAGGATCAATATCGCTAGGTCTCATCCCTTCCCAAATGTTCGGGATATTTGCGTCTTCAGGATGCTCGAATACAAGAAATGCAGTAGGTAAATAACGTTCTCCGTATTGGCTTGATGGCGAATTTTTAATGACGCCGTCTTTTTCCACAAGCACAGTAGACGAACCGCCGTCCAAGTTAGCTGCAATCACTGCGCCGTTCTCAAGCATAATTTTCTGGCAGTCATATAAGTCTGCTCCAATGCTGTGAGGCTGGCGGCCATCAATAACAAGGAATAGAATGGCTCCATCCTTGCGTTGTCCCATTACAGTTCGAGGTGCAATACCCCAGCCATCTGCATGATTGCGAATTTGCCCTTTTCCGTTAACGATCATGCGCGGCTGGAAGGTAACAGCTTCCTTCACGCCCATTTCGAGCAGCTCGCTAACCTTGAAATTACCGGCTACCATTTTGCCATCCTTATCAATACCAACAATTTGCGTATCTTGCTTGCCTACGCCATTATAATACATCTTACCGTCGTTAATGACGACACCGATGGGTTTAAACCCATTGCCTTCCCAGTTCGGATCTGCGAATCCACCGCCATTGACGCCTGCCAATGCGCCAGTGCGCTTTACCATGCTTGAGACTTTCTCGCCTCGTCCCACTTTGCCGGGAACGCCAATCCGTATTTTGGTGGGATCATTTACAATCATTAAATATCCGCTGAATGAGGCGCCTGTAGCACCAGTACCGCTTACTTCCTTATACTCGACGAGCGGCTTTTTGGCCTGCTCAGCTACAGAAGGCTTATTAATATCAATTGTTGATTTCTCGTCGCCCATTCGTTCAAATCTCGCCCAATACTCTTGTACACGCTTGTCTAATTCGGCTTGGCCGATAATGTACTTCGCCCAATGTCGATGCTGTGTTGTGATTAACGTATCCGCGATCAAGAACCGCATCTCTGTACCGGAAGGAGTTAGGAATAACCATCCGGCGCCAAGGGAGCCAACTAATAGGAAGATAGCCGCAACTATGCGAAAAATACGCCAAACCGAGCGTTTCTTCTTTAGCTTTTTTTGCTTCCCTTGCTTAGGGTTGTTAGTCCGATGGCTTGTACGGACCACATTGCGCGGGGGTAACGCTCGCATATTATTCTTTTTATTAATAGGACGTTCCGTTTGCATCTTTTTCAACCCTTTCTATTTGTCTCCACATAGTAATGACGTTTTTTGGAAGTGAAAAGTTTCCTCCGAGTTTTGCCAGTTGTGGATGACTTGAACCTTGTCCAACTTACTGATAAGATCGAGGTACGTTTTAAATAAAGAATACATATGTTAAGTAAGGTCAGTCAAACAAGAGACGAAGGAAGCGGTGTATTCGTGCAGCAAGCTATAGCTATGCTCGATTCGGGTGTTGGTGGGTTGACAGTCGTCAAGGAAGTAATGCGTCAACTGCCGCGGGAGAAAATCATCTATTTTGGTGATACAGCCCGTTCGCCTTATGGTCCTCGTACTGCTGAGGAAGTAAGGTTGTTCACTCGCCAAATCGTAGATTATCTTATTCAATACCAACCTAAAATGATCGTATTTGCATGCAATACAGCGACAGCCGCAGCATTGGAATATATTCGAGCTTACGTGCCGATTCCGGTAATCGGGGTTATTCACCCGGGTGCTAGAGCAGCCCTGTCCGCCACAAACAGCGGCTATGTTGGTGTCATTGGAACAGAAGGCACAATTCGCAGTGGAGCATATGAACAAGCGTTAAAGCGGCTGTCCCCCCACGTGGAAGTGGTCAGTCAAGCTTGTCCTCGTCTGGCACCTCTCGTGGAGAAAGGGATGTTCAGAAATAGTGCGTCAACATCCGATGTCGTTCGAGAATCACTCGAACCGCTGAATAGTGTCCCAATTGACACCCTCATTTTGGGATGTACCCACTATCCCTTTCTAGCGGATTCGATTCAGGAAGCGATAGGGCCTAAGGTTCAGCTTATTAATTCAGCAGAAGAAACAGCACGAGAAATCAGCACCATTTTACAAGATAAAGGTCAGTTAGCGAACACAGAAACAGTTCCCACTCATCAATTTTTCTGCAGCGGAGACCCGGAAATGTTTCAGAAGATTGCCTGCTTGTGGCTCGGCGAACACATTCATGCTAATCCTGTAATCTGGCAGATTTCGAAAATTATGTAATGGCTGAACTCATTCAGTTGGATTCACGAACTTATACGATATTGATAATAGAGAGCGTTCCGTGAGCAGCAAGTCTGCCAGGGAGCGCTCTCTTTGTATTGTTTAGTATCATTTTCAGGTGAAATCCTGAAAGTTATGAACGTCTATGCCGCCGCATATGCTTCAACCAATAGCAGATTGGGAAAGGAGCGACAAATGGTGGCAGTTCCTTATGTGGTGCAAAAGGGAGATACCTATCTTCGCATTTGCGCGCGTCACGGTATTCAACTGCATGCTTTGCTTAGTGCGAACCCTCAGCTGCGTGCGGATGGATATGCTGTACCCGGACAGGTAATCGATATTCCAGATCCCCCCATCAATAAATATGTGGTGCAGGCAAAAGACAGGTTTTATCACATCGCGCAGCGATTTCAAGTATCAACACAGCGCCTTGCAGAGGCAAATCCAACGCTTGATCCGAGAAGATTGATACCTGGACAGCTTATGTTAATTCCTTTCGAATACAGTACGCAATGGGAAAGGAAAACGGCAGAATACGGATATGCTCAAATGATGAGAGATATTGGTCAACTGCAAAATAGCCATTCCTTCATTCGAGTTGAGCAGATCGGGAATAGTGTGATGGGGAAGCCGATACCTGCAATTATTATCGGTAAAGGCACCGTTCACGTGCATGCCAATGGTTCTGTACATGCGAATGAGTGGATTACATCAGCCTTATTAATGCAATTTGTTGAAGATTATGCGAGGGCGTATGACAGCGGAGAGGCATGGAATGGCTGGGATGCGCTTGCTGCCTTTGAAAGAACGACATTATGGATGGTTCCTATGTCTAACCCCGACGGGGTAGAACTCGTTCAAGAGGGGATATCGCCGGAGCATCCACTTTACGCCTCCATAATGGAATGGAATCAGGGGTCGCGCAAATTTCAGCGCTGGAAGGCGAATATTCGAGGCATTGATCTTAATGATCAGTTCCCGGCTTACTGGGAGGAAGAACAAGCGCGAAGAGGCGTATATGCGCCAGCACCACTTAATTACGGTGGGACGAGACCGCTCACTGAGCCGGAAGCAATCGCGTTAGCCGAATTATCAGAACGAATTCCTTTTGAAATGGCACTGTCCTTCCATACCCAGGGACAAGAAATTTATTGGAACTATCGAGATTATGAGCCAGATGATGCATGTAGCTGGGCAGAACGGTTTCAAAGGGCGAGCGGATACCGGGCCGTGAAGCTGTCGGGAAGCGATGCCGGCTACAAGGATTGGTTCATACAGCGCTACAGGAAGCCTGGATTCACTATCGAGGTCGGCAATGGCGTTAGTCCGCTGCCGCTGGATGACTTTGATGCCATGTACCGGGAAGTGGCTGCAATTATGAAGGAAGCCCTGCTTCCATAAGGCTAGACAGCCTGGAAAATAAATGGGACGCGCGTGATTCACTCCTGCATGTTCTAGAATTCGCTACGCACACTAATGAGTAGGAGGTGTGCAAAATTGGCGAATCCCACTTCGAGAGGCCCATCCCAAAAACCACGCCCTAAGCGATCTTGGCAGAGGTTGTGGTTGCTGCTCAGTTCAGTGCCAAGACTGCTGACATCCAAGCGTGTTCCTTTTTGGGAAAAAGCAATATTTGTAGGTGTAATCGCTATTTACTGGATAATCCCATTTGATTTAATTCCCTTTATGCCGATTGATGACATTATTTTTACCTTAATTCTGTTGCCTTGGTTTTCCAAGCGTGCTCTAAAATATGAAAATGCGAACCAAAAATGACGGAATGTGACGCAAAAGGTTGCTTCTCGCCCCGGGTTCCCGTACAATGACATAGAGGTTGGCGAACGCAACAATTTCATTGCGAAAGTACAACAAGACAATGGGGTAAAGCGGAGTGAAGAACAATGGCGAACGATATTCGTATTTGTGATAAATGTCGGCATATCAAAATGAAGACTTTTTTACCGAAAGTCAAAGGTCTGGATCCGGAAGCGGATATCAAGATTGGCTGTAAGTCATACTGTGGGCATTGCGCCAAGCGAGTGTTCATTTATATCAATGGTCGGTACGTAATTGCTCCGACAGAGGATGAAGCAATTGAAAAGGCAAAGCCTTTTGTCAAAAAGTAAGTTTTTAACCGCATAGAAAAAGCTGCGAAGCGATATCCTAATCGTTGGAGACTACTCCCTGTTTGGGAACATTCCATACTCTGGCGAAGAAGGAGGCTCGCAGCATGTCCAAATATGACTCAAGCTTGCAATCGCAAAATCCGATTTCGCAAGCGCAGAACGCAGTCAAGACAGCGCACAACGCTGTATCTCAAGCAATGTCACATCCTTCGGACCAATCCGTCTATCAGGCGGAGCAATCTCTTCAACATGCTGAGCGCGCCGTACAACAGGCCGCAGACAGCGATAATCCACATCCGGTCCAATTAGCTGAAGAAATGCTTGCAGCGGAGCAATCCCGGCTGAATTCCATTGGCGCAGACCAACTGGATTCCTTTGAGGGATAGGTGTACGCAATTTTATTGTCTTTATCGTCATGATATTTGTTCTTGTCCCGGACTATGTCTGGGATTTTTTTACCCTTCCACCGCCGACATCAAGTCTTAGCATCTGGGAGTGAGGTTATGGTATTTGGTATATCAGTAGTCGTTATTTTAGCGTTTGTCATTTGGGGATTCCTTTCTCCGGAAAGCTTATCCACACAATCCAGCGCGGCCTTGTCGTTTACGACTGAACGTTTTGGATGGTTCTATTTGATTACAGCGTTAATCATCTTGGTTTTCTGTCTTTATCTTGCTTTTGGGAAGTTCGGACATATCACATTAGGCAATGATGATGATGACCCGGAGTATTCCAATATATCTTGGTTCGCCATGCTGTTCAGCGCAGGGATGGGGATCGGGCTTGTATTCTGGGGAGTGGCCGAACCTATCAGCCATTACATAAATCCGCCAACGTTGAAAGGGATGACGCCTGGTGCAGCGAATGAAGCGCTGCGGTACTCCTTCTTCCATTGGGGATTGCATCCTTGGGGCATTTATACGCTTGTCTCGCTGGGAATTGCCTACTTTACTTTCCGCAAAGGTCATAATGGGTTAATTAGCTGGACCTTTGAGCCGCTGCTTGGTGAGCGAGTGAAGGGGCCGATTGGGAAGACAATCGACATATTGGCTATTATTGCAACGGCCTTCGGGGTGGCAACATCACTTGGGCTTGGAGCCATGCAAATCAATGGCGGGCTTGCGCATACGTTCGGCATACCGAGCAATGCAACGGTGCAAGTCATTATTATTGCGATTGTAACCGTGTTGTTCCTTACTTCTGCAGTGACGGGACTGGACAAGGGAATTCGTATTCTTAGCAATGTGAATTTGCTGATCGCATTAGGCTTGCTTTTGTTCACGTTGCTACTCGGACCAACTTCATTTATATTCGATTCCTTTACAACGACGCTTGGCGGGTATTTGCAAAATATTATTCAGATGAGTCTGCGGTTGACTCCGTTCACCGAGGATTCGTGGGTAGCGAGCTGGACCTTGTTCTATTGGTCCTGGTGGATTGCATGGGCACCATTCGTTGGCTCTTTTATCGCGCGAGTCTCTAAGGGAAGAACGATCAAGGAGTTCGTACTGGGAACAATGCTGCTGCCAAGTGGATTCAGTTTCATATGGTTCTCTGTTTTCGGCGCAACCGGACTTAAGCTGGAGATGTTCGATGGCCTGCCGATCGTAGAGTCGGTTAAAAAGGATATTACATCTGCGCTGTTCGTAACGCTGGATGCGCTGCCAGGCGGCAGTTTTATTGCCATTCTAGCAACGCTGCTCATTATTACCTTCTTCGTTACGTCCGCGGATTCGGCAACATTTGTCCTGGGAATGATGTCAACGAACGGGGATCCGAATCCGAGCGCGCCGATTAAAATAGCGTGGGGGCTATTCCAATCGCTCATCGCTACCGTGCTGCTGCTGGGAGGCGGTTTGGAGGCATTGCAGACCGCATCTATCCTCACAGCGCTGCCGTTTGCGGTAATATTGCTTGGCATGTGCTTCTCGATAACAAGGGCGTTACGCAAGGAGGAACGGGATTATCGCTTGAAGGAAAAGCGCAGACGCCGTAAAGTGGACAAACTGCTGGAACAGGAAGATTTATGATAACAGTTGTCGTGGGTGCACGGCATTCATGAATAACAGGTAATAGTGGAAGAGCCGCTTGCGTATATGCAGCGGCTCTTTCTTTGTTTGTGTTATTTTTTGCGTTCTCGCAACTGCTGAATGGCATTGTTCATAATGACCTTATCGGAAATTTGCAGCCGATTATTCGCCTCTGCTGCGAACGGCTGGCACGCTGCTGCATCTGTTGGTTGACGAGTTTCATAATCGTAGCAGGTTCCATGTTCGAATAATCCGTCAGCAGACGGTACATAAAATACTTTGCCGTTTGTGAAGGAGCCATTGCGAAGTACGACTAATCGATTCGCCGGATTCAGCAAATTCTGACCCATGAGGTGCTTGTCGCTCGAATCGATTCCAAGCCAGTGCAGGAGTGTCGGTTCGATATCGAGCTGACCGCTTACGGTATCATAGGTTCCTGCATTTGCCCCATCAGGCAAATGGACGATGAGTGGAACTTGATTTTTCATCTCCAGCATATCCAGATCACTAATCTCATGGCCTAGCATTCGAGCAAGCGGTTCGCGATCATCAATGGAATTGTCGTGGTCACCATACATCATCCATATCGTCTTGTCCCATAGACCACGCTGCTTCAAATCTTGAATCATATCACCCAGTGCCGCATCTACGTAATGAATAGCTTGCAAATAGTCGCCGAAGATGGTGTCCTGATACGGTTCTACATTAAGCTCTTGTTTATCTGCAGGCAGCTTGTACGGATGATGGCTGGTCAGCGTAATCAAGAAGCTGTAAAATGGCAATTTGTTATCCGCCATATGTGCCACCGATTGTCGAAGGAACGATTTATCACCAAGAGACCATCCAAGCGGCTCGTCTATTTTATAGTCAGTGCGGCTCATGAACTTATCGTATCCCATATTGCTGTACATGATATACCGATTCCAGAATCCCGCATCGTAGGCATGATATGCACCTGTAGAGTAGCCAGATGATTTCAAAATAGAAGGCAGTGAATCATAGGTTTGACCTGGATACCGAATAAAGACAGAACCAGTTGGCAAAGGGTGAAGGCTTGCATTTACGCCAAAGTCCGCATCTGAAGTGCGTCCTTGTCCGGTTTGATGGAAGAAACGATTAAAATACATGCTTTCCTTCAGCAATTTGTTCATATTCGGTGTAATCTCTTGCCCATTATAGGATTTGCCGATTACGAAATTCTCGAAAGCCTCTGCCTGTACAATGATGACATTGCTGTCTTTGTATTTGCCGAAGGAAGCAGGCGGGCCTTGCAGCTTCGCGCGATGATCGTCAAACCACTGCCCGACCTTATTCAATTCTTCTTCGCTTAGCTTATTTCCGCCGAACCAATTCAGCTCAGCATAGCGGTACACATCATACCCATGAAATCCGAACAGTCCGGTTATGTTATATATGGACGCATTCCACCAATTGCCCGTGAAGACGCCTGAGGCCCAGGTCGTCGTTGCTTGATGGATGGGCACTGCCATCATCAACACGCCAATAACAAGGCTGAGCGTACTAGTGATTAAGCGGGTAACCCAAGCGGGACGACGGCGACGCTCACCGCTAAGCAAATATCCGCCTCTATGTTCTTTATGTTCCTTGGACTGTGCTCGGAAGTACATAATGGACAACGGTATCACAATGATCCAGTCTAGGAACAGCCAGATGTCACCGAGATGGATTAGGGAAGCGATACTGTCCCCAAGCGAGCTTACTTGTCCAGCTTGCAGCAGCACCGGAACAGTGATGAAATCTTGGAAATAACGAAAATATACCAAGTCCGAAAAAATAAGAATTGTGAGTAGTACATTCAACACTAACAGTACAATCGTACGCCAGCGCTTTGACAGCCAGAACGTCCACCCAGCTATGATAAGTAATGTGCCTAGAGCTACAAAAAAGTCAGGTGTGCTCATTGTCATATATGGAATGGATAAAGTGCGATCGAACCAAACGAGCTTCCACATCATTAAGGCGATAAACCATACCATAGCGAATCGTCCGAATATGGACGAGATAGTGAGACGATGGCTGGAGGTATTATACGAGCCATACATAGTCGAATTCATACTTCCATCCTTTCTGTACATCTTCTACAAACACTCTACATCATACCAGATTTTACGAAAATGTAATAATTGAAAAAGAAGGCACCCGCGATAGAGGCTATATGATTTTGTTGATTTACCAAATTTTAAAAAACAAAGGCGTAAATGTTTTTTTAACTATTTTGTTTAGTGAGTAGTCAAAAAGGGCCGCTATGTGAATACATATTGTATGGTTTCGAGAGGAAAAACCAATCCGCGCCGCGAATCATACACGTTATAGGAAAGAGGCTGTTCGATGTGTTGAACAGCCCCTTGGACATACTTATATAGTAGTTCATGTTCATGCCATCCTGTAAGTCAAATAAGAAAGCATAGCACATGCACCTGAATTGTATTAGGCCTGAGTAGACTCGTCTGTCCGCGGTTTGCGAGGAGGAAGAGGGCCTAAGTATTGATACAATTGGCATTCGATATTGCCGTTGTACAGCTTGCGCCGCTTCGTAGCCGGATCGCCGATTCTATGCTCGAATTGGCGGTTCGGACTGATGACGAACATTGACCAGGTCGGCAGCGTCTTATAAAGGAAGCCGAGCTGACGAATCATGCGGTCGACCTCATCCTGTTCATTCAAGCGTTCCCCGTATGGCGGGTTCGTAAGAATGACGCCGTAATCCCCAGTTGGCTTCGCTTGAGCAACCGGTGCTACATGGAACTGTATTTCACGTCCGAAGCCTGCGCTCTTCGCTGCTGCTTCTGCTAAGCGGATCGCTTCTGGATCAATATCTGAACCGGCTATCTGCAGTTCAATATCGTCTCGTACCGCATCGAATGCCTCGTCACGAGCTTCTTCCCAATACGATTCACCGATGATTGGCCAAGCTTCGCTTGAGAAAGAACGGCGCAATCCAGGAGCAACATTCCATCCAATCATAGCTGCCTCGATAAGCAGTGTACCCGATCCGCAGAATGGATCATACAGCGGGCGTTCAGGATTCCAGCGGCTGAGCTGAACAAGTGCGGCAGCCATTGTTTCCTTCAATGGGGCTTTGGCTGTCAATTTGCGATAGCCCCGCTTGTGCAGGCCGGCGCCAGTTGTATCTAATGTAATTGTTGCAATATCGTTTAGCAGGGACACTTCAATCCGGTATAAAGGACCTGTCTCCTCAAACCATTCAATATGATACTGCTGCTTTAATTTATCAACGACAGCCTTTTTCACGATACCTTGGCAAGCCGGCACGCTGGACAGCTGAGACTTATGCGAACGTCCATCGACAGGGAATTCGCCGTGCGCTGGAATCCATTCATGCCAGTCAATGGCCTTCGTTCCTTCAAATAGATCATCGAAGGTACGGGCAGGGAATTGTCCCATCTTAACGAGGATGCGATCTGCAGAACGCAGCCATAAATTAGCGCGGCACACATCCAGCGGCCCGCCAGTAAAATGAACGCGCCCATTTTCCGTTTGAGTGTCATATCCTAATTGTTGCAATTCGCGGGCAACGATAGCTTCAAGGCCCATCGGTGCGGTTGCGATTAACGACCAAGGTCGACTCATGATAATCATTCAACTCCGTTTTCTTGTCTGACTTGTACTCATATGGCATTCATCATATCATAAAAAGCAGGAGGTTGTGAAAATGTCTAATGATGCGGTTGAAACCTATTTGGAACAGCTCTATAAGAAGGACGATATCTTAGAGCGGATTAAGGAAAATATTCGGGAAAATGGCTTGCCGGACATATCGGTGCATGAAGGATACGGAAGATTGCTGACAATGCTTGTCCGTATGATCGGTGCACAGCGCGTTCTGGAAATTGGTGCGCTAGGCGGTTACAGTGGTTGTTGTCTGCTTCGCGGAATGTCGGCGGAAGGCAAGCTGGTATCCCTCGAACTGCGGCAGGATTATGCAGATATTGCAAAGAGAAACTTGACGGAAGCGGGATACGGAGGTCAAGTGGAGTATAGAGTCGGTGAAGCGATGTATGCTTTGGAAGAGCTGGAGAAGGAGCAGGCTACGTTTGACTTTTTCTTTATTGATGCGGACAAAGGGAATTATCCGAACTACTTGGAATATGCCATACGCTTGGCTCGTCCAGGCGCCATCATTGCGGGGGACAACTTGATGCTGCGCGGCCGAACGCTCGATGAGGCCAAACAGGGACCAGCTGTACAGGCGATGCGGCTCTTTAATGAAAGAATCGCTCAGGATGAACGTCTCATTAGCACGCTGCTTCCAGCATATGACGGTTTGGCGCTTGCGATTGTTCGATAACCGTAATTTGGCGTATGAAATCGCCTCTGAAGTCCTAAAATCTTGAGTGGTGCCGCACTCTCTTATGTTATAATATGTGACGGCAACTAGACGATGAAGGATGGATCATAAGATGAAATCGGAAGAACAATGGACGTCCAGACTTGGATTTATACTGGCTTCTGCTGGAGCTGCTATTGGACTGGGAGCAATATGGAAATTTCCAAATGTAGTTGCAACGAGCGGCGGCGGAGCCTTTTTCCTTGTATTTATATTATTTACATTCGGTATCGGGCTTCCGCTTCTTCTTGCTGAGTTCCTTATCGGTCGTGGAACAGGCAAGGAGGCAGTCTCTGCTTATCGAGACTTGGCACCGAATAGCCGTTGGCATTGGATAGGGTATTTAGGAATGGCAACGTGCTCACTGCTGCTCTCCTTTTATAGTGTAGTAGGCGGATGGATCGTGCTGTATTTCCTTCGTTCGATTAGCGGCACATTGCTGGAGAACGGACGAGATTACGGGCAGCTTTTTTCACAGACTGTGGCAGATCCATGGTTTGCAGTATTGTCCCAAGGAGCCTTTATACTGCTCACTATTCTGGTAGTAGCAAGAGGAGTGAAGTCCGGGATCGAACGGGCAAGTCGCATTTTAATGCCAGGATTGTTTGTACTATTCCTTGTGCTGATCGTACGTTCTTTGACACTGCCGGGCATGTACGAGGGAATTGTATATTTTCTGAAGCCGGATTTCAGCAAATTGACTTCGGCAGCGCTGCTGAACGCGCTTGGGCAGTCATTCTTCTGCTTGAGTGTCGGGGGCTCCTGTATGGTCACGTACAGTTCCTATCTGAATAAGAAGGAATCACTCGGCAAGCCTGCACTATCTGTCGTTGGGTTAAATGTTATGACATCATTCATGGCAGGTATTGCAATATTCCCTGCGTTGTTTGCGTTAGGAATGAAGCCGGTGGACGGCCCAGGATTACTGTTCGTGACCCTGCCGAATGTATTCGAGCAGTTGCCGTACGGCAGTATATTTATCGCGGTATTCCTTGCATTATTCCTGTTTGCAACATTGACATCCGCGTTCTCTTTGCTCGAGATCGTGGTTGCTGCCTTCTCGCATCAAGATGCAGTGCGCAGACAGCGGATGTGCTGGATATTTGGGACGATCATTTTTGTGTTAGGCGTACCGTCGGCACTGTCGTTTGGGGTTGGCAGCGAACTGACCTGGATGAACAAAAATGTATTCGAATGGGCGGACTTTGCGGTAACGAATGTGATGCTTCCGTTAGGGGTGCTGCTTATTTCTGTATTTGTCGGCTTCCGATATCCGCGGGAGCGTTTGAAGGAAGAATGGAGCACGATGCCCTCTATGTGGCATAAGGGATTAGTTGTATATATGGTGCTATTGCGCTACGTATTGCCGATTATTGTAGGTATTGTGTTTTTGCATGGGATGAACTGGCTTCCGTTCTAAAGTACAGCGATTACGAATGAGGCGACATAGAGTAAAAGAGATGGGACAACGAGAAAGAACGGTTGCGGGAGGAATTCATGAAGGCTACAGAACAATGGACATCGAAGATTGGATTTATACTTGCCTCGGCGGGATCGGCAATAGGCCTCGGAGCGATATGGAAGTTTCCGAATGTAGTTGCCACAAGCGGTGGCGGGGCATTTTTTCTATTGTTCCTTATATTTACACTGGGGATTGGTTTGCCGCTGCTCATTGCTGAATTTGTAATTGGCCGTGGAACAGGCAAGGAAGCGATTAGAGCCTATAAGGAAATTGCGCCGGGAACGCGCTGGCATTGGACGGGTTATTTGGGGATGGGAACCTGCTTCCTGCTGCTTTCCTTCTATAGCGTTGTAGGGGGATGGATTTTGCTCTATCTCTCTCGTGGGATTGTAGGCGGATTGCTTGTAGCGGGCAGAAATTATGATGAACTGTTCGCACAGACCGTATCTAATCCTTGGACTGCTGTTATGGCGCAACTATCCTTCATGCTGATTACGATCGTCGTCGTAGGGCAGGGGATAAAGTCCGGGATTGAGCGGGCAAGCCGTATTTTAATGCCGGGTCTATTCATTTTGTTCCTTGTACTCATAATCCGTTCACTTACGCTTCCAGGGATGAGTGAAGGACTTGAATATTTCCTTAAGCCAGACTTTAGCAAGCTGACAGGACAAGCTATATTGAATGCCCTTGGCCAATCGTTCTTCTGTCTCAGTGTCGGTGTATCTGTAATGGTTACGTACAGCTCATACCTGAACAAGAAAGAATCTTTGGTAAAATCGGCGACTTCCGTCGTTATCTTGAATGTGCTCACTTCCTTAATGGCGGGAATTGCGATTTTCCCAGCATTATTCGCTTTGGGAATGAAGCCGCAAGAAGGTCCGGGACTGCTGTTTGGTACTTTGCCGGCTTTATTTGAACAAATGCCTTATGGCGGAATTTTTATTACATTATTCCTAGCGTTGTTTTTGTTTGCTGCATTGACTTCCGCGTTCTCGATGTTGGAAATATTGGTGTCAGGCTTCTCGGGAGGCAACAAAATCAATCGAAAGCGTTTGAGCGTCTTGTTCGGCTTATTGATATTTGTTGTTGGCGTCCCATCTGCGTTGTCCTTCGGCGTATTGTCAGAGATTCAACTCTTTGGTTTAACCATCTTTGAAATGGCGGATTTTGCGGTGACGAATATATTGATGCCGATTGGTGTACTGCTAATCGCTCTGTTCGTCGGTTATCGATTCCCTAAGGCGCGATTGAAGCAAGAGTTCCGTACGGAAGCGGTTTGGTGGCAGAAGGGACTCGCAATGTATCTCATGCTGCTACGTGTGGTCATTCCAATTGTCATTGTGCTTGTATTCTTGAATCTTCTGCACATCGTATAAGGAATGTACAAAAATGTTACATGGATATAAGCTTTATCGATGGCATCTAGATTTAACAGCAGCTATACTTGCACCGCATAAAAGAGGTTAGCTAGAAGTAAAATCGAAAAAAGAGCAAACATGAAAAAATCTCCGGTTTTCCAGCCGGAGGTTTTTTGCGTAGGAGGCTATAGAAGACCGATCGCCTGCAGACCGTTTCGAATCCCATCTTCGTTGTGGGAAGTTGTCACTACATTCGCGTATGATTTGACATCGGGGGATGCGTTGCCCATAGCCACTCCTATGCCTGCGAATTGCAGCATTTCAATATCATTGGTGCCGTCGCCAAATGCACAGCACTGTTCACGTGAGAATCCGCCGTATTCAAGCATCTTTTGCAGACCGACGGCCTTTGAAATATTGCCATGCAGAAAATCTACCGCATTCGGATGCCAGCGGTGCTGCTGATAATCAGGGAAATGAACAGCATATTCCTTGCCTTCCTGTTCATTGCAGAACAGCAAAATTTGATAGACAGACTTGTCTTGATCGCTGGCCTGCCGTAAAGGCAAGCGTCCGATCTGGAATTGCTTAAGCGCATCACTAATGGAGTCCTGTCCCATGGAGGACTGCATTGCATCTGCCTGCAAATAGACAAGCGGATGATTGCGTTTCGTTGCCATATCGGTTAAGCGTTCAACCTCAGCGGCCGGCAGCGGATTATCATGGACGACCTTTCCTTCAAAGACGGCGTATTGTCCGTTCATAGAGACGAAGGATCGTATATTGAGTTCTTCGCATACCCATTGGAAGGATGCTGGACAGCGGCCAGTTGCAATGGCCGTATAGACCCCAGACTGCTGCAGTTGAGCAATTGCTTGCTTCGTCGAGGGATTTATTTGTTTTTTCTCATTCAATAATGTCCCGTCTATGTCAAAAAATACGATGCTCCTAGTCATCATTATCTCTCCCTCTCTCATCGGCTGCGAGCCATCCTGCCGTAACGCCCTAGGAGATTGAAGCTATCGGTTTTCTCCGTGTGGTGCATCAGGTTACGCCAGCAGGTAACGGCTACAGTCATAACGTATCAGATGAAATGCTTTTCATAGCAAGAGCTTTTTTACTTTTTTTCAGACATCGGTTACCATACGGTATAATGAAGAAGCATTGGATGAATAGGGGGATCGCGATAATGGCGAATATTAAGCAGATTGCGGAGCTGTCCGGTGTATCTGTCACCACGGTATCCCGTGTGCTGAATAATCATCCTTATGTGAGTCAAGAAAAGCGGAAGGCCGTCATGCGGGTTGTCGAGCAGCTCGATTACACGCAAAACTTCAATGCGGTGCATTTGGTTAAGGGGAGAACCCAGCTTATCGGCATTCTTCTTCCTTGTATGGATATGCCGTTTTTCTCAAGCTTCATGACGGGATTGGCAGAAGAAGCGCTGCGACATAAATATAATCTTGTATTTTTTCAAACGGACTATAACGCGGAAGAAGAGCTGCGTGCGCTCCATATGCTGAAGCAGAGACAAATTGACGGACTGATTATTGTTTCGAAGGACTTGTCATGGGATACGGTTGAGGAATACACGCGCTACGGACCCATTGTATCCTTAGAGCATGCCGGCAATCGTCCGATAACTTCGATAAGCTTTGATTACTATGGAAGCTACAGCTATGCCATGCGCTATCTCATCGAGAAGGGACATCGTCGTATCGGGATATCGGTATGTAGAGAATATAGCTATAATAGTTCGATTCGCTTGCAAGCTTATGTGGATGCCCTCCGTGATATTGGCGTAACCCCTGAGGAGAACTGGATGTTCTATCGGAGCAGCAACATCCAGCATGGAGCGGAGCTGCTCCAGAGATGGATTGCAATGGAAAATCGTCCAACCGCTATCATTGCTTCTGGCGATGAAGTTGCAGCTGGAATGATATTGGAGGGACGGAAGCAAGAAATTCATGTCCCAGAGCATCTATCCTTAATCAGTTGCGAGAATTTCCCGATGGCTTCAGTTATCGGGGTGACTTCAATTGATTATCGCAATGAAGAAGCTGGAGCTGCTATGTTTCAGGCGTGCTTTACACGAATTATGAATCCTGAAGCAGTGCCCGAACAGCGAATTATGCGATTTGAGTTCGTAGAGCGGAGCTCAGTCGCGGATATCAAATAGGACAAGACCCAGGGATGCCCTGGGTCTTGTTCATGATGTGCTCATTACTTCTGATGATGTAGTCGGCAAAATGTATTTGTGACCATGATCTCTTGATGGTGTGGAACACGTGATTTCATTGGCACTACGGACGGAGTTCTGCACGGTTGCTGCCGTACAACGAGAAGCGAGTCCACAACGTATTAAGGAGCAGCAATACTCCTGACATAATAAAAATTCCTTCGATACCGATAACGCCCGAAAGCAATCCGCCGACAATCGGTCCAACCATGTTGCCCAGCGCTAAGGTGCTGCTGTTGAAGCTGTAAGCACGGCTTTCCATACCGTCAGGCGTAAATTTGCGGATAAGCGAATTAACGGAAGGAAGGAGTCCTCCCATGAAGATTCCGAGTGCAAACCGAACAGCGGCAAGCTGCCATACTTGCGTGACGAAGGCTTGTGGGATTAAGCAGCAGGCTGCACCGACTAGGCAAATGGTTAAGATGCGATGCGATCCGATTTTGTCGCTGATTTTGCCGAGTATCGGTGAACAGATCATATTAGACAATCCGGTCACTGCGCTTACGACTCCGGCTAGCAATGCCAGACCCTGCTGTGATCCATGGAGCTCCTGTACATACAGCGGCAATAACGACATGGGACTTAGCATGGCGAATTGCAGCAGGAAGGTAACAGCCAACAACGACTTCAATTGCGGGATGCGGGCCAATTCCTTGAAACCCTGCAGTACAGACATCTCAGACGTTTTGCTTACCTTCTCACGATCGAAGGACTCTTTCACCATGAACATTGTCAGCATGGTTGCCAGAAATAGGAGCGTTCCTGTGATGTAGAAAATAGGACGGTATCCGACCAAGTCGGCCAACACGCCGCCCATTAGTGGCCCCAAAATCGAGCCTGCAACGACCCCGGATTGAAGAACTCCCATCGCGAAGCCCATTCGTTCTTTGGGCGTCGTTGACGATACTAGCGCAACGGCAGCAGGGTTGAATCCGGAAATGGTTCCGTTCAGCATGCGCAGCAGCAATAGATGCCAAGGCGTCTGCGCTAACCCCATTAATGCGGTAACTGCCGCCATTCCGAATCCCGAGCGAAGCAGCATGACCTTGCGCCCGTATTTGTCAGCGAATTTCCCCCATATCGGCTGGAAAATAAATGAGGTGAAGAAATTCGCCGCAAATATGAATCCTGACCAGAGCGCGATTTGATGCGTATCGGTCAGTCCGATATCATGCTGCAAATATAAAGCAAGAAACGGGGTAACCATGGTCATTCCTGCCATGGCAAGAAATGAACCGAACCATAAAATGATGAGATTTAATTTCCATTGCTGCATATCTCTTGTTCACCACTTTCTTCGGTCACGGTCCGTCCGATGTGCCAGCAACTGGTACCAGTATACCATATTGTACTATAACAATGTTGTCATATTGGAAGGCAGTGATGCCAAGCATTGCTACACCTCATTGATTTTGCTGTACGTTACAATACAGCGAATGTTGGACTTCGCAAATCGTTCTGGCCATTCCTCGCCTTTATAAGCAGGATAACCGATCTTATTGCGTACATGTGCACCGATCCCGAGACAATCTGTCTTTTGCTCCTGAAGGAAGCGAATGACCTGCTCGTACTTGCGCTGCAACTGCTTGGTAATGTTGGAGGAGGTACCAACATTATTGTTGCCAAGCTCGTTCAATGATGAGGTGGTGGCTCCCTTGATGGACAGTGTGATTTCCACCTCTGGATAGGGATCCGTTCGGATAACGCGGATTTTCCGTTTGACTTGAGCATTTTCAATAATAAGCGGTTGTTGTTTGTTCATCCGTTCCTCTGGAATATACAGGAGCGCCGTCATTCGGTTGCTTCGTAAAGTGAGCATGAAATTGACATCCTCCTCGGGCAGGGTCGCGACCCAGCTTCCGTTCCGAAACAATGCCATTCCGTGAATTCGAACATCGTTTTTATTAAAACTGGCAATGGAGCAGACAGGCTCAATCCCATCATCGAGATCGTCTCGAATAAAGTTGAAGAGTGAAGATAGGGTCAAGTTTTTATTTTTATGAAGCTTCATCAGCAATTGATACAGGGCGAGGTTCAACTCCCCCTTGGGCGCTTGGAAAATGCCGCTGGCCTTGCCTTTCACCATAAGCAGGTTGGAGGTCAAAGGGAACTTCGAGTCATAGACAAGATGACGGATGGCATTTACCGGTTGCCTCGCGACCTCTTCCCCGAACAAAATGTTGCGCAGTTGTCCAACCACGAGTTGGGATTGTGTCTGCAGATTGAAATGATTCATAGCCCCCTGGAAATCTGGCGCCTCCAGGATCGAATGCCAGATGAGTGTCTTGTTGCCACTAGACTCTTGCGGAAAGCTGATGCCGTATTTGAATGGGTGTTTCTCCCCAACATCGACCGTAATGGTTTGAATGAAACCTGCCTCATTCACAATAATCTTTTGCTGGCATCCGGTTATAGCGATAATGGAGATGATCCATACTCCGGTTAAGAAGAGCTTTCGAATGGATGTATCCTTCATGACACAACCTCCTGTTCACGTTTGCGGGCAGGCGGATTCTTGTATGGACGTATCTTCGCGCTTAGCGGCCGATTGCTGATCAGCATGGACTGGGAGAATCCAATACAGACTAATGAGGATCAGAATGAGTATCCAGTCTCCATATGCGACAAACTCGCTTATCTTGCCAAATTGCTCAACAGTGATGGAAGCAAGCAGCGGTATTGAGCATAATACGCAAAGAAGTACAAAAACAGGCGCTTTGGGTGCTTGATGCCGAATATGCATGACAGCTTGCGAAGCACTCCATATGTACAAGGAAGCAGAGATAACGGCAGAGAACATCATGAAGATGAACAGCAGGTCGGTAATATTCTCAAGCGCTGTCAATCTGGAGCCTCCGTACAGCCGCAGAACCGGGTAAAGGATCGTGCTGCATGCCTTGAACAAGCAAACAGTACATCAAGTAGTAGGCGGCAGCGATTCCGTTGAACAAGAGTACAGTGCGGAACCATTTCGTCTTTTTGTCCAATAGCGGAGCCAACATCATCAATAGCTCAAAACCAAAAAAAGAGCTCATGATTTCTGAGATGCCGGCTGCCGTTGGATGGGCTTGATAAAAGAAAAAGGGTGTAAGCCGAGTGAATTGGAAATCATTGAATTGCAGCAGCTCAAGGCCAATTGACCAGAATGTCAAAAACAAAAAAACGATAGAGGACTTCGCCATTGTGTAGGGGCCTAGCCATGCACAGTACAAAGCTGTTCCTAAAATGATAATGCTCAGCGTATGAATGTTTACTGAGGTATCATTTGTATACTGAAACACCAGCGTATAGGAATGTATCACGGTATATACAATCCCGATGAACTGAATGCCAATGAAGCTGAGGAGAGGAACAGCTGCATATGCCGGAAGTCTCTCCGATATGAGTTGTGGAATAGACTGAAATCCATGTCTTCGCATCCCGTAATACATCACAATAATGTGGATCAGTGAAAGAATATAAAAAACAGGGATCATAACCCAACTGTTGGTGCCAAATTGCTGTGCCATAACATTGGGCAATTGAAAAAACAAAGCTCCCCGTTGTGTCATATAAATGAGGATACCTACTCCCCAAGCTTTGTATGTTGGTGACAAGGCCGCACCTCCGATGTCATCTCTTGATGGGTTCCGACGGTTATATTTGTCGACGGATGCGTTACCGATTGAGGCACTCGGTTTTGTTTTAAAAACAGATAAAAAGGCACATCATCGATGTAGATATACTCCCGATTGATACTTCGTAAATGGCATAAATGCATAATAAATACAATCAAAAACAACATGAGCCCAAAGTAACCGAGAAATCCGGCTAACAATATCGACATGAAGCGAAGCAGGCGCAACGAAGTTTCCATGGTATAGTTCGGCACGATAAAGGAGGAAAGCGCTCCTGCAGCTACAGATACGATGAGCACATTCCCTGCTAATCCAGCCTGTACGACTGCTTGTCCGATGACGAGACCGCCTACGATGCCGATCGTTTGTCCAATCTTCGTTGGAAGCCGAACCCCTGCCTCGCGCAGCAACTCAATGACGAACTCCATCAGCAGCGCTTCGATCATGGGATCGAATGGAACAGAGGAACGAGAGCTCACAATGGTTTTCAGCAAGGTGGCCGGAATGAATTGATAGTGATACGTAGTGACGGCTACGTAAAATGCACTGAACATAATAGAAAGCATAAAGGCTGCTAATCGAAGCAAGCGGATAAAAATACTGAAATGCCATCTTTCATACATATCCCCTGTTGAAGCGAAAAACTCCAAAAAACGGGCAGGGGCAACCATTGCAGAAGGGCTGTTATCTGTAATAAGCGCTATTTTGCCCAGTGTAAGAAGGTGAACAACTGCGTCAGGCCGTTCTGTGTCATACCACTGTGGAAAGATGGAGAACGGCGAATTCTCCAAATATTTTGCTACTGTATTTCCGTCCAGCACTTCATCGATATGGAGAAGCTGAATCCGACGGTTAATCTCATCAAGTGCCGATGCATCGACTTTTTCTTCTAAGTAAACGAGGTACACAAATTGAGAGTAGCTGTCTCCTACATCTACTTTTTTTACTTTAAGATCCGTGGTTCGAAGTCGCCGGCGCAAGAGTGACACATTGGTGCTCCAGCCTTCTGTGAAGGCGTCATGCGGTCCGGTTATTAACGTTTCTTTTTCAGTTGCTTCTACTGATCTGGTGGATCCGCTCCCAGATGACACGGTATACAGTTTCGAACGATACACTGCGCCGATGCGGCCTTTCAAGATATCAGTAATGAAGCTGCGTTCACTCGCGGCTGGACTAGGCTCCTGGATAGCTTGCCAAGTGGATAGCATGCGCATTATGCTCACATCAGTCGGGTTATCTTCGAAGAATGACGTGACAATTTGTTGGAATTGGGCTCCGTCCAACAGGTGATCGAAATAATAAAGGGTCACCTCTCCGTCAGCATAGGAGCGTACGGTTAAGTCATCGCATTCGCGAAATGAATGTGTAAGCTGCTGTTGCAAATCCATGATGCGCGAAATCCTCCTGTTTGTCCCTAATCCATGAGCATATGATGCGCAACATCATAAATTTTATGATGGGGTTTGAACAATATAAGGGCGCATTATCGGCAAAGAAGCGGGTTGTATGATAAAATGTCAAAGTCTGCTCATTTTTGGACTTGGATTGTCAACAGATTGTCATAGCTTCTGCAGATGGTCTGGTTGTGGTCGTTCTGGAAAACGGGCATAATGGAAGCGTTAGGTTGTAACAAATTGCACAATACCGTTCGTTTGGAGGGTATATATGACTTATAATGATCGTTTTATACGTGCATGCCGCAAGGAGCCGGTCGATCGGCTTCCGGTATGGTACATGCGCCAGGCGGGGCGCTATGATCCGGAATATCGCAAGATTAAAGAGAAATACAGCTTGCTTGAAATATGCCGTCAGCCTGAATTGGCTGCGGAAGTGACGATGATGCCGGTGAAGAAGCTGGGCGTCGATGCAGCTATTTTATATTCAGACATCATGAATCCTGTTGCGTCGATTGGAATCGACTTTGATATTGTCGCTCAGGTTGGCCCAGTGATTCATAATCCAATCCGCACGGCGAAGGATGTTGAACGCTTGAAGCCGGTTGATCCAGAAGGGGATTTAGCACATATTCTAGAAACCATTCGGATACTGGATTCTGAATTAAACGTACCGCTGATTACGTTTGCGGGAGCTCCATTTACGATTGCCAGCTATCTGATTGAGGGGCGTCCATCGAAATCTTATATACGTACGAAAACGATGATGTACGAAGCGCCAGAGGTATGGTTCGCACTTATGGACAAGCTCGGCGATATGGTCATCCGTTATGTTCGCGCTCAAATTGCGAACGGCGGGAAAGCGTTCCAATTGTTCGATAGCTGGGTTGGATCGCTGTCTCCACGTGATTACGTAAGATATGTTCTCCCTGTGATCGAGCGGATTTATGATGAGCTGTCTGATCTCGGTGTGCCGAGCATTTACTTCCCAGGAGTTAGCTCAGGCGAGCTGCTTCCGTATCTGCATGTCTTGAAGGCCGATGTGATAGGACTGGATTGGCGGGTGTCTATCGCAGAAGGACGGAAGCGTCTAG
Organism: Paenibacillus sp. S-12; assembly: GCF_030363895.1. Taxonomy (NCBI): domain Bacteria; kingdom Bacillati; phylum Bacillota; class Bacilli; order Caryophanales; family Paenibacillaceae; genus Paenibacillus; species Paenibacillus sp. S-12. Next base: position 122,777 of record NZ_JASIUF010000015.1, on the reverse strand, counting down.
AGGGCAAATATGCAGTTCAGGGCAATCTTGATCCATTTGTACTTACTGGTCCTATGGACATTATCCAACGTGAAGCGGCTCATATTATAGATGAAGGTGTGAAGGAGCCTGGATATATTTTTAATCTAGGACATGGACTATTCCCAGAGGCATCGCTGGATAAATTGAAGCAGTTGACGGAATTCGTTCATGCCTATTCATCAGAGGCAATTGCTTCCCGCAAATAAAGGCTTAGCAGCAATCTTGATGGAGGTGGCGCATGAGTAAGAGAAAAGTAGGCGTTCTCGTCATGTCCTATGGGACACCATGCAGTATGGAAGAAATCGAGCCGTACTACACGCATATTCGCAGAGGGAACCCTCCTTCTGCCGAGCAATTGGCGGAATTAAAAGAGCGCTATGAAGCGATTGTAGGTGGAGTATTTCCACTTCGCGAAAATACAGATCGTCAAGTTGCAGGGCTGCAGCATACCTTGGATCGTTTAACCGCAGGTATGGATGTGCAGTATGTGTGTTACCAAGGTCTGAAGCATGCTCAGCCATATATTGAAGACGGCGTGGCGGCAATGGCGAAGGATGGAATAACGGAAGCAGTCAGCATTGTGCTCGCTCCGCATTATTCTGTGATGAGCGTTGGCGGCTATAATAAGCGTGCTCAGGAAGAAGCGGCTAAGCATGGCATTCAGATGAAATGCGTCAACAGCTATCACCTGCATCCGGAGCTTATAGATGCGCTGGCTAAGCGTGTAAATGAGCAGCTGGAAGCCTTCGTGACTGAGGGAGCGGTGCGTGGTGAGGTTGAGGTGCTATTTAGTGCACATAGCTTGCCGGCGCGCATATTGGAAATGAATGATCCTTATCCGGACGAACTGAATGCTACGGCAGCAGCTGTAGCCAAGCAGTGCGGGTTAAAGGGCGGACAATGGCGCTTCACTTGGCAAAGTGCGGGCCAAACTGCAATGCCATGGCTCGGCCCAGATATTTTAGATACATTAGCTGCAGTTGCAGAAGAAGGCGCGAAATGGGTACTGTCTGCTCCAATCGGGTTCGTGTCGGATCATTTGGAGGTTTTATATGACTTGGACATTGAAGCACTTCGCACTGCAGAGCAATTGCAAATCGGCTTCAAGCGTATACGGATGTTGAATGACGATCCACAATATATGTTGGTGTTGGCCGACACGATTATGAAGTTGGATCAATAGGGAGCTAGAGAAAGAAGGGGCGTAACATGAAATGTTCGCGGGATCTGGTCATCATCGGCGGGGGGATAACGGGGTTGTCCGCCGCTTACTATGCAGCGAAGAAAGCGGAGGAGAACGGACAGACGCTGAGGATTGCTATCATTGAGCAAACCTCTCGGCTAGGCGGCAAGATTGAAACCTTGCGCAAAGACGGGTGCGTCATCGAGAAGGGGCCTGATTCCTTTCTCGCCCGCAAGATGCCGATGATCGATTTAGCGCGCGATCTCGGACTGGAATCGGAGCTTGTAGCAACGAATCCACATGCCAAGAAGACATACATTGTAAGAAGAGGTGTCATGCATCGCATGCCTCCGGGACTGATTCTCGGAATTCCTACCGAGCTGGCTCCATTCGCGAAGACAGGGCTTATTTCGGTCATGGGCAAGCTGCGTGCATTAATGGATTTATTCAAGAAGCCGCGCATGTCGACCGAGGATGAATCGCTGGGCTCATTTTTAGAACGGCGATTAGGTCATGAAGTTATGGAGCATATTGCTGAGCCGCTGCTGGCTGGGATTTACGCAGGAGATATGAGCAAGCTAAGCCTGCAGCAAACATTTCCGCAATTTGCAGAAGTGGAACGAAAATATGGAAGCTTGATAAAAGGGATGATTGCAAACCGCAAGGCGGGGCAGTCTTTGCCCGGATTGCCGGACGTTGCGCGGGGTTCAACCTTTTTGACTTTCCGCAGCGGTTTGACCTCTCTTGTTGAACGTTTGGACGATGTACTGCGAGAAGCGAATGTAGACATTGAACTAGGTGTTGGAGCAGAACGATTCGAGAAGCTGGCAGATGGAGGGTATCGTATTTATCTCGATAATGGCAATACGATGGAGACGCCATCCATTGTGGTGACCACGCCTTCTTATCACGCCTCCACTTTCTTGAATGATCATGTGGACACCTCTGGATTGGAAGCAATCGAGCATGTGTCGGTTGCCAATGTAGTCAGTGTGTTTGAGAGGAGCGTAGTGACGAAGCCGCTAGATGGAACGGGCTTCCTTATCTCGCGGAAAGAGAAGCGGGCCATTACGGCATGTACGTGGACATCGATCAAGTGGCCGCATACGTCAAGAGGGGACAAGCTTATCGTCCGCTGCTATATTGGGCGCGCAGGCGATGAGGAGCGGGTCGAATGGCCGGATGAGGCGCTTAAGCGCACGGTTCGCAATGAATTGCGGGATCTTATGGGCGTTACCGCTGAGCCTGAGTTCGTAGAGATCACGAGACTGAAGCGCTCGATGCCGCAGTATCCTATTGGTCATGTGCAGGCCATTCAGCGACTGCGTGAGCAAGTCGGCAAGGAGCTTCCGGGTATATATCTCGCAGGTCAGCCGTATGAAGGGGTTGGCATGCCGGATTGTATCCGCAGCGGTCGAATTGCTGGCGAACAGTCCATTGCATTTTTGGCAGACATGTGTTCGGCAGAAGAAGATAAAAGTGGAACATTCGCAGGATAATCCCCTACCATTTCTTGCAGATAAAGTGAAGCATCATGATGAGTTGAGGCAAACCGTGATGTTGAATTCAATGACTTGAAGAAGAGGCCGTGCTCGGACACGGCCTCTTTTTTGTATGAACTTGTTTGGAAAATTGTGCAAAAGCTTCTTTGCCCACGTTATTGTTCACTTGTTATAATGGAAGCAGCGTATATTTCTACCGAGCAAGCATACCAAAATAATGATAAGAAGGAGAGCCTATGGAGTTATCGAGAACGGAACGACACAAGCAGCGGCGCGAGCAGCAACAGCAGCGGAAACGCAAAGCAGTATGGATATACGTTGTATTCGGAATTATCGTTATTTCAGCAGCGTTATTTGCTTGGCAGGGGAAGTTGTTTGATTTAGGCGGGACAGAAGCCAAGGATGGAATAACGGCTCCTGCAGGAGATAAGTCAGCCGTAGGAGATCAAGAACAGAACGGAGAGGGCGCGAACGACTCTAAGGGTACTAAAGATGCAACGGATGCAAATGACGGGACAACTGTTCCAGAAAACAAGAAGGAGGCCACGGTTCGCTTGACGTTCGTCGGCGATATGATGATGTCAGGTCGAGTCGAGGATGTAGTCAAGGAGAAGGGATATGATTTCCCTTATTATTATGCGAAGTCTCTGCTACAGGATGCGGATCTTGCGATTGGGAATCTGGAGACGCCCTTGACTATAGGCGGAAAGCCAGCAGACAATAAGCTGTTTGTGTATAAGTCCTCCCCGAAGATGGCCCAGGTAATGGCTGATGCTGGAATCGACATCGTCAACTTGGCGAACAACCACTCGATGGATCAAGGTGAAGAAGGGCTTTTGGATACATTCCAAGCATTGAAAGCAGCAAATGTCAGCTACATAGGAGCCGGGAAGAATTCAAAGGAAGCTTATACGCCGTTAATCGTAGAGCGCAATGGGATTAAGCTGGCATTTTTAGGTTTGAGTCGGGTTATTCCCGATGATAGCTGGTATGCGTGGAAAAACAAGCCTGGAGTAGCGACTACCTATGAAGGAACGAAGGAGCGGGCGGCAGAAGCGATTAAGGCAGCGAAGAAGGAAGCTGATATTGTTGTCGTCATTGCGCATTGGGGAGAAGAACGGACAGATGAACCAAATGCGAAGCAGAAGGAGCTGGCGAAGCTGTTCGTGGATTCCGGCGCCGATCTCATCGTTGGCGGACATCCACATGTCGTACAAGGTTTTGAACAGCAGCAGGACAGTTGGATTGCTTACAGTATGGGCAACTTTATTTTCACGCAAGCGGAAAATCCGAAAACGTGGGAGACAATGGCGCTTCAAGCAGAATGTAAGAAGGACGGCAAGTGTGAGCTTAAAATGACACCGTACTTCACAGATGTAGGACAAGCAATCCCGTTAGAGGGTGAGCGAGGACAAAAAGTAATGAAGCGACTACAGGAAATATCGTCAGGCATCCACATTGATCAAAATGGAAACATACGCAAAAAGCAATAATTCATACGTAATCATACTGACAGGAAGATACCGAACAATTGATGGGGGAGAAAGGTATGAATCCACATTTGAGAACGCAAAGCTTGGATAAAAATAATCATTCCTTCATTCGAAATGTATATTGCATAGGCCGCAATTATCGTCTGCATGCTGCTGAGCTTGGCAACGAAGTTCCTCAGGAGCCGATGGTTTTCATGAAGCCCTCTCACGCGGTTGCGCATATTTCAGAGATGATCGATCTGCCGCTTCCGCTTCATCTTGGATCCGTACATCATGAAATCGAGCTTGTGCTTCGAATCGGGAAGCCTGTTCAGAAGGGAATGACCGCTGACGAGGTTGTTGATGCCTACGCCTTAGGAATTGATTTTACGCTGCGTGATGTACAGGATATGCTCAAGCATAAGGGGCATCCTTGGATGGCTGCAAAAGGAGTCTTGAATTCTGCGCCGATTACGTCTTTCCGTCCTTTTCCGGGAACAGAGGCATTGTTGCATTCACCATTTAGCCTGCTTAACAATGGCAAGGAAGTGCAATCAGGTTCGGCGCATGATATGATCTTCTCATTTGATACGCTTATTACCTATATTGCCGATCATTATGGGCTTGGGGTAGGAGATCTGGTGTTTACTGGAACGCCTGCAGGTGTGGGAGCTGTACAGGTTAATGACGAGCTGTCGCTCATAATGGATGGTGAAATGCTTGGCGGATGCCGCATATGTGCTATGGAAAAGGTCATTTAAACGATTGTGGATGTTACCTCGATTTGTTGAAAATAGCATGGACAAAAACCATATTTAGTTTCATTTCTTTAAGCCCGTTTTCGGGCTTTTTTATTATATTTGGGAGAATAACATGATATTTTTTTACGATTAAAAGAAGGATTCGACAATATCTTGGATAATATTTAATTTATATAGAAAAGGAGGAGATTGCATGAATGTTTGCAAGATTGAAGAGCAAATGAATACATAAAGATGTAGTTACATTAACTACGCCTCGAGTAATTTCCAGCAACGACACCGCAGAATAATATCAACAAACTTCACTAATGAGCTCTCTTACGAACTAGACATCTAGATATCATATGTGTTGAGTTATCGATTTCGCAAATAGAACGTCTTATCTGTGTCCTTCATTTTGGAGGAGATTCGTGCAAATACCGTCATGATAAATTTAGGATTTCATATGTTGTGAGGGGGCTAAAAATGAAATGGTATGCATTAAGTGTTGAAACGGGCTGTGAAGAGACTGTTCGATCAATTATACGGCGTGATTTTGATCCGTCCATATTACATGCGATTGTACCTAAGCGAAGATTATGTGAAAAAAAACAAGGCCATATTCATTATGTTGTCAAAACGATGTTTCCCGGTTATCTTCTCATACGAACTACGATGAATACAAAAACCTACTACAAGCTTCGAGAGGTACCGAAGGTCTACAGTATTCTTAATAATTTTCAAATACAACATAAGATATATAAAAACGATGATATTGTTTCTATTTCTAACATTCCTGAAGAAGAAGTCTCTATGTTATTTCAATTGCTTGATAGAAATCATATTATCAATTTATCGGGTGCAATCGTCATAAATTCACGAGTTCAAGTAAAATGTGGCCCACTAAAGGGGATGGAAGGAATTATTCGGAAAGTGGACAAACGGAAAAATCGTGCTAAAATCTCATTAAGTTTTCTTGGATGTGAAAAGCTTATCGATGTAGGAATAGAAATACTTCAATAATAGGTCGATTTTTAATCAAAGGGTAATGTCATTTCTGTTTTTTTTAAAATAATATGTTTATATCGTAAATTTATAGACATTATATAAATATGGAAAATGTCATTCCCCCTTCAATTGGGGAATGACATTTTATACGCGTGAAGATCAGCATAATATTTTATATATTTGTCAATCTATGAAGCAAAGAATTGTTGAAAAAGGGCAGTCCGCGATCCCCTTTTGTTTCCAGATGCCATACGTAATTTGGAACGAGAAGGAGAGCATCTTATTTAGATCTAAGCCCCTCTGGATCTCTCATCAATGTCGTGAAGCGGATCGCATCTGGGCATGTTTCTCCAAGTTGGCGGGACTACCGTTGTTCTCGATACGGTGAAGCAAAAAATAATCTTTATTCTCTACTATCATTTTTACATCCTCGTATAAGAAAATACCCCAAGATTTGCGATCCTCGTCATATTTGACCGAGGTACGCCTTCTCATTTCCTGGTACCAGGGGAAAAGGTTCAAAACTATTATCGAGCTGCTTCGCTTTCTTTAATAGGTCTCCCAAGCATTGTTCATTGGCATGCACTCCTCCTAACATATACTTTATTCACTTAGAGTACTACTATATACTATTTTTACATAGATTTATTACCTAGCTTCTAGCTTATCGGGGATTTGGAAAATAAGGAATATTATTAGGTTCGTTGTGGTAAAATTGGGCACGGACGAAAGGAGGAGAGCCACAATGCTTGCAAGGTGGATAGAAATGATAGATAGCTTAAATCCGTGGCTGATTGGCTTTGTAGGAAGTGCTGTCGTTGCGGGAGCTGCACTTTGGAAGCGTGCCTTGACACGATCCGGGGCAGCAGCCGCTGTGGTCATGGGAACGATTTATTATGGAAGCGGCAACTTAGTCTGGTTTGGGTTGCTGCTTGCCTTTTTCATCACGTCAACTTTCTGGTCGAAATGGAAAAAACGGAAAAAATCCCACCTTGATCATATTTATGAAAAAACAGGTGAACGCGATGCCGGTCAGGTATTTGCAAATGGCGGGATTGGCATGCTGCTTTGTATGGCGAATGCAATATGGCCAAGCTCTGTATGGCTGTGGCTGTTCATCGGGGTGATGGCGACAGTCAATGCGGATACATGGGCAACGGAAATTGGCAGTTTGAGCAAGCGGCTGCCTCGCTCACTGCTGAACGGGAAGCAGGTAGCGGCTGGTACGTCAGGGGCGATATCGCCGCTTGGCACGTCCGCTTCAGTGGCGGGTGCACTTACGATAGGCTTTGCGGCAGTCGGTTTGATGGTGCTGCAGGATTTAGTAGCAACTCATCCGGCAGGTGACGGATTGAACTGGACCACTCTCCTTATTGTGATCGTTGCTGCGACAATTGGCGGAACAGCGGGAGCATTGTTTGATTCCCTGTTGGGCGCCACTGTGCAGGCAGGGTATCAATGCAGAACTTGTGGAGTATCCACAGAGCGGTTGTTGCACTGTGCAGCAGCGACGAATCATATTCGCGGCCTCGCTTGGTTAAATAATGATCGTGTCAACTTGCTTGCTTCATGTATCGGCGGAATTGTCTCACTTCTTGTCGCTCTGCTTCTGTAGTCGGAAAGAGAGCTTGAATTGTCACGCAATTGAAATCGACAACATTCCTGACTCATGTTATAGTCGAAGCAGAATGTTAGTCTATTTGTTGGGCAGCAGTGTACAAGGAGGTGAACCGAGTGAGTTATGGACAGAGTGACAAGCAGCAGCTAATTATGAACGCAGCTTATGAACTCTTCGGTTCTAATGGTTTTTATGAAACGAAAATGTCGGAAATAGCTGACAAGGCTGGCATAGCCAAAGGAACGCTATATTTATATTTCGAGAGCAAAGAGCAGCTATTTGCGGCTATAATTATGCGCAGCTTCGAGCAGTTTCTGCAGGAGCTGGATCAAGGGCTTCTTGAGCGTGACACCTTCGAAGGAAGTCTTACCTTCATAGCTGAACATCATTTGGAGCATTATTACAAGCGCAGGGAATATACGAAGCTGTTCTTCAAGGCGCCGAATAAGGATCCGGAAATGATGGGAGCGCTGTGCAATTTCATGCAAAGCTATGTGCAGCGGATTGCAAGTACAATGGAGAACTTTGATCTACCAGATCCCCTACTTCACGCCAAATCCTTTATCGGGATGCTTGATATGCTCAAGATGGACATTTTATTTGATCCGACATTCTCCATTCATGATTTGCGGCGGCGAATTCAATTCGCATCCGAATTATTTCAGAATGGATGTAAGCACGGCATGCCGCTCTCTTAGCTGCATGAATGTTTTATTCAGAAGGGGAACCGATACAATGGTTCTCCTTTTTCGATGATGGGAGGTGGAAACTAGGGGGCACAATAGTGGCCCCTTCGTTCTTTTGCAGTTTGTCTTCACCTGAATGGACAAGAACTGTGCATATAAGCTATCGTCTATTGTCAATGAAATGTTATGATAAGGAATAGGTAATGAAGTAGATTGGAGATGCAGTTGGATTGCGCTGCAACTTCGTTATAGATGGGTTGAGCTTGATTGGAGGAACGGAAATCATGCATGTAATGACGATCGAACAATTAGGTAAAAGTTATGGGGATAAAACGCTGTTTAAAGATGTATCATTTGGCATCGAAGAGGGAGATCGTTTCGGTATCGTAGGCGTGAATGGTACAGGTAAATCTACGTTCCTTCGTACGATTATGGGCTTGGAGCCAATAGAAGAAGGCAAGATTATGGTTGGAAACCGCGTTCGCGTGCAATATGTGCCGCAGGAGCCGGAATATGATCCTAACGCTACTGTTTTGGATCAGGTGATGGGCGGGGATGCTCCTGAAATGGTTGCCATTCGAACATATACCGAGAGCTTGGAATCGGCCGCAGCTCATCCCGATGATGAGCAAGTCCAGCAAAGACTTGTACGAGCTAGCGATGATATGGATCGTCTTCAGGCTTGGCAGCTCGAGAGCGATGCCAAGACAATTCTGTCCAAACTTGGCATTCATCGCTTTGACGCCCGTATGGGTGATTTGTCAGGCGGTCAGCGCAAGCGTGTAGCGCTTGCCTCAGCACTGATTCACCCTTCGGATTTGCTGATGTTGGATGAACCGACGAACCATATCGATAATGATACTGTAGCATGGCTGGAGACATTGCTCCAAAAGCGCAGTGGTGCATTAATCATGATTACGCACGATCGCTACTTCCTGGATCGCGTAGCCAATCGTATGATCGAGCTGGATCAAGGTCGCGCTTACTTCTATGAAGCCAATTATACGCGCTTCTTAGAGTTAAAAGCAGATCGGGAGGCGCGTGAAGCTGCGTCAGAGGATAAGCGTCAGAATTTGCTGCGAAATGAGCTGGCTTGGATTCGGCGCGGGGCACAAGCAAGATCAACGAAACAAAAGGCGCGGATTCAACGCTTCGAGGAATTGCAGGCAAATAACCCGCTTGCAAAAAATGGACAAGTGGAAATCTCCGCAATGTCTGCACGCCTAGGAAAGAAAATTATGGAACTGGACGCTCTTGGATGCTCGATTGATGGTCGTGAGCTGTTCAGGGATCTTAGCTATATTACTGTACCGGAGGATCGCATAGGTATCATTGGGCCGAACGGGAGCGGAAAATCGACACTGCTTCGTGTCATTGCAGGCATGCGCGAGCCGCAACAAGGAACCATCGTGTTAGGGCCAACGGTTCGCATTGGATTTTTCACACAGGAACATGAAGAAATGGATGAGTCGCTCCGTGTCATTGAGTATATACGCGAGGGAGCAGAAACCGTTCAGACTGCTGAAGGGCATACAGTAACGGCTGCACAAATGCTGGAGCGCTTCATGTTCAGCCCAACGATGCAGTGGACTTTGATTGGCAAGCTGTCAGGCGGAGAGAAACGGCGGCTTCAGTTGCTTCGAATCTTGATGGAAGCCCCAAATGTTTTGCTGCTTGATGAGCCAACCAATGACCTGGATGTACAGACGCTTGCAGTGCTGGAGCAGTATTTGGATGATTTCCCTGGCGTTGTCATCACGGTATCTCATGATCGTTACTTCTTGGATCGTGTAGCAGAACGTATCTGGTCATTTGAAAATGGTCATGTCAACCAGCATGTCGGCAATTATTCAGAATATATGGAGTGGCAATCCAAGCATGGAAATTCGACAAATTCGGAAAGCAGCGTAACGCAATCCAAGGTAGCGACTGTTGCCACAGAGCCTGGCGGCAAACCAGAACGCAAGCCTAAGCTCAAAATGTCATACAAAGAAGAACGTGAGTATGAACAGATTGAAGAACGCATTATGGAAGCCGAGAGCAATATTGAACGAATCCAGCAGGATATGGAGCAGGCGTTCAATGATTCTGTACGCTTGCAGGAGCTAATGAAGGAAGATGCCGAAGCCCAGAAGCTGTTAGAGCATTTGATGGAGCGATGGACCTATTTAAGTGAGCTTGCCGAGCAAATCGAGGCGGAGAAATCAAAGTAACATTAATGACATATGAGTTGACGTGAAAGGTATGAACGATACTGCTAATGAATAACAGCGATGTGAAGGGAAGCGTTCGTATGATGGGGAAGTATGAACCGGAATCACAAGATATTGTTATTTATCCTAGTAAGCGAAAATTAATCTTATTATGTCTATGTTCTCTCATTTTCATTGCAATTGGAGCAGTACTGTTAGGAACGGATAAAGGGATATATGTAATCCTTGGAGCGATAAGCATTGCATTTTTTGGACTTGGCTGTCTGTACAGCATGTACCGCATGCTCATTCCTAAACCTGCAGTAATCCTGACAGTGGAAGGATTCTATGATCAAGCTTCGCTTGGGGCGGCGGGGAAAGTGTTTTGGTCGGAAGTTGAGGAGATTAAGATTTATGAGATGATGGGGCAGACTTTTCTTGGTGTGAGGGTAGTGAATCCAGATCAGTTCCTAGCTCGCTGCCCAGGATGGAAGCGTTCAGCAATGTCAGCAAATCAGGCATTTGTGGATACACAGATTAACATTCCTAAGATTGGAATACGTGGCTCGATTGAGCAGCTTGCACAGGATATGCATGTGCGCTGGGAGCAAGAGAAACTGAATCAGCACTAATATAAAGAGCAGGAAATCTTACTTGAACTGTACCTCCAATCGCTAGATGGTGTCTAACAATTGGGGGGCAGTTCAACTTGGTTCCTGCTCTTTTTCTATGATTTGCTGCTTATCAAATCATGAATGACGAAAGTGCTTGCTATCTATCTATCCAAAGCCAATACCATTCTACTCATTGTCACCTATCTTTACGATGGCACGACCATGCGATTTGCCATGAAGAAGCTCAGTGACATAGGCAGGGACTTCTGACAACTGCAATTCACGTATCCAATTCGTGGTATCGATGAATGACTTCCACTGTTTTCCGATTCGCGACCATAAACGCATACGATCCTCATTCGAGACGAATACCGAATCGATGCCGTACAAGGTTGCACCTCTCAAAATGAACGGAAAGACAGAAGCAGGTAATGCCCCGCCTGCGGTCATCCCGGCTGCAGCTACAGCTCCGCCATAATGCAGAGAAGACAGGACAGAGGCAAGGATAGCCCCGCCGCATACGTCGATTGCACCTGCCCAGCGCTGCTTATCGAGCGGCCTTGGCCGCTCAGGCAGAAGCTCTCTGCGTGCGACAATGTGCTTGGCGCCAAGCGTATAAAGCAGTTCTTCATATTGTGCCTTGCCTGTTGAGGCGACAACCTCATACCCCAGATTGGCAAGCATGGATACGGCAATAGAACCTACGCCTCCCGTTGCGCCGGTTACGAGAATAGGCCCTTGCTCAGGTGTTATTCCGTGGCGTTCCAAGCGTTCAACGGCGAGTGCAGCCGTTAGACCTGCTGTACCGAAAATCATGGCTTCCCGCAGACTGAGCGAATCTGGTAGCGGAACGATCCACTCGGCAGGGACACGGACAATTTCACTGAGCCCTCCCGTATGGGTCACTCCCAGCCCATAACCCGTTACAAGCACACGCTGGCCTGGCGAGTATCGTTCATCCTCAGACTGCATAACGACACCAGACATATCAATCCCTGGAATGAAGGGATATGACTTAACGATGTTGCCTGTAGGCGAGCAGGCAAGTGCATCTTTGTAGTTTAAACCTGAATAAGCAGTGCGAATTGTTACTGTGCCCGCTGATAGTTGATCCGGTGTACATGGCTGAACTTGTATATCTAATGCTCCGTCTGACTGTTGTTGAATCCATAACGCTGAAAATTGCTGTTGCTGTAGCATCTACCTTCGAGCCTCCCTTCTTATTCACTGTTGCACAAGCTAAGATATGTGGAAGATAGGACAAAATCACTCCCATTAGGGAATAAAGTGATTAACAGCATTAATTATATCTGTTCTTGCTCTTATTCCTCTGTGATGTATGCTGCAATCAAGCGTGCTGTGTTCATAACTGCACGTTGATGAGTGCGTTCCATCGCATGTGAGGCATGAACACCTGGACCAATTAGCGCAGCTCGAATGTTGTTGCCTCCGCGAAGTGCCGCAGATGCATCTGAACCGTAGTGTGGGTAAACATCGACTGCGTGTTCGATCCCTTCACGTTCTGCAAGTGCAATCAGTTGGCCTGTCATCATATAATCATACGGACCGGATGAATCTTTCGCACAAATCGACACGTCTGTTTCTTTACATGACAAATCATCCCCCATAGCACCCATATCAACGGCAAGCAATTCTGTTATTTCCTGGGGAATGAATGACGCTCCATGTCCGATTTCTTCATAATTTGTAATAAAAATGACAATATCATGCATTGGCTGCCAAGCATGGCGTTTCATGCTTTCCAGCAATCCGAATAATGCAGCTACACTAGCCTTATCATCTAGGTGGCGAGACTTAATTAAACCGTTTGGCAGGTGTACGGGACGCGCATCAAAGGAAACGTAATCTCCTGTACGGATGCCAAGCGCTTCGGTATCCTTCTTAGAGTGCACAAGCTCATCAATTCGTACAATCATATTTTTCTCTTCGCGTGCGTATTCTCTTGCATCGCTGTATACGTGAACAGAAGGATGATTCGTCATAATTGTACCTGTATATGTATGACCGCTGCGAGTATGAATTTGGCAGTATTCGTTTTCCATCGAGCCAGACATATACCCGCCAAGGGAAGTTAAGCGCAATGTTCCGTCAGTATGTATCGAACGTACCATAGCTCCGAGTGTGTCTACATGGGCGGATAATCCAATGACTTTTTTCGAGCTGCGATTCGTACCGGCTACCTTAATGACGCCACAGCCTTTTTGCGTCAGCTCAAATGAATATCCTAGCTGTTCTGCTTCATGTCCAATCCGCTTCATAATATGGTGGGTATAGCCTGTCGGACTTGGACTTGATAGCAGTTCCAGCAGGAAGGCTGTTACATAGGTTTCGTCAATTATTGCATGAAATGGTTCAGGTGCGATTGTTGGATATGCAGATGTGGTCATAGGTTACGTTCCTCCTCAAAATCGTTTGTCCGTATATGTATCGTGCATGTGTTGGTGCCATCTTGCTTAATGCTCAGTCTTATTAACGCTGGATGTTGTTGTGAAGCCGGTGAGATCTTCAGTTGAAGGTTCTCCGTTAGGAAGTAAACCTTCTTGGTCACTTAGAGATTCATGGCTCTCTAACATAGATGAGCCCTCCCCAGTAAGCTGCGCAAGCTGAAGCTCCAATTGCTTAATCTTTTTCTGGGAGCGGAACTGTAAGTAAATGCTGTATGAGCCTACAATTACTGCGCCTAGCAGCGTGCAGCCCAAAATAAGTAGAATAAGCGGTACGTCGAATGTGCCGAACAGCAGGTTAACTTGAACTGGATTTACATTGATAACGGCAAATATCGCTGTAATCAGCGCAAAAATGAGCCCTGCCAGCAAGGACCATTGAATTCGCATTGCAGGTAGCCTCCTTACCTTTATTTTATGTATCTAATCTCAGTATAATGTTCGACTTCATTCGCCACAAGTTGAATGGTTTCTCCATTTTAAATTCTTTAATGTGGAATTAATATTCATAATAGAGGGTTGCCATGGTATGATCATGGAAAGGGGTTATTTGGAAATGGTAAGGGAGGGATATTCATGAATATGATGAAGTCAGACGTTGTGATTATCGGCGGCGGACTTGGGGGAACACTGGCAGCGTGGACATTGATCAATCGAGGCCTGCGAGTAATCATGACAGAGGAGACGGACTGGATAGGCGGACAGCTTACAAGTCAGGCTGTTCCACCAGATGAGCATCCATGGATTGAACAAACAGGCTGTACTGCTGCTTACCGAACATTCCGCAATCAAATCCGCAGTCACTATGCTTCATTAGTGAAGCCGGAGCTGCTGCAGGATCGATACGCCTATGACAATACATTCAATCCAGGCAATGGATGGGTGAGCCGGCTATGCCATGAGCCGAATGTAGCACATCATTTATTGCTGTCATGGCTTCGTCCGCATGTAGATGAAGGGCGATTGCAGATTCTGTATCATACGGTACCCATTCATGCGGATACACACGGGGATGCGGTAACGAAGATTGTGGTTCAAAATCGGATTACGCTTGAGAAGTCGGTACTTACAGGCGCTTATTATGTGGATGCAACCGAATGCGGAGATGTGCTGCCATTGGCAGGAATTGAATACGTGGTTGGGGCAGAGTCACGTGCAGTGACAGGGGAGCCTCACGCGTTGGAGGAAGCGGATCCAGCTGATTTGCAAGCGTTTACGGTTGTGATGTCCCTAGAGAAGCTGGATGCGGAGGCTGCTGCGAACAATAAGCCGATCCCTAGACCGGACAGTTACGAACGATGGAGGAGCTTTCATCATGAGGGATCGCCTTATCCACTGCTTAGCTGGTGGGATACGAAGCCAAATGCGACTCATGAATTTCGCAAGTTCATCTGCTTGCCTAACGATGTAGACCCAATGCCCCTATGGACTTATCGCCGTACAATTGATGCCTCGCAGTTCCAGGATGGAATGTATTCTGGAGATTTGTCTTTAATCAACTGGCCGCAAAATGACTACTCGATTGCATCTCCCGTTGAAATGAGCTATGAGGAACGGGATGCGCTTATCGCGGAAGCAAGGCAGTTGAGCTTGTCTCTGCTCTATTGGCTTCAGACAGAGGCGCCTCGTGAGGATGGGGGAGCAGGTTACCCTGAATTTCGTTTATACGGTCCATCTGTCGGTACAGAGGATGGTCTCTCCAAGTCGGCCTATATTCGTGAATCGAGAAGAATCCAAGCGATGTATACGATTACGGAGCAGGATGTCAGTAAAGAGCTTCGCAAAGCGCAGGGCTTGGGCATACGCCGATATGAGGACAGTGTGGGAGTGGGGCACTACTCCATGGATTTACACACAACAACAAAGACTGGAAGAAGCTGCTACATCCCAACAATGCCTTATGAAATACCACTTAGTGCCTTGATCCCTAAGCGGGTAATCAATGTTCTGCCTGCCTGCAAAAATATCGGTACGACCCAGCTTACCAATGGATGTTATCGTCTCCATCCAACCGAATGGAATATAGGAGAGGCAGTCGGCCATCTGATCGCTTATTCCATCGCACAGGGTGTCATTCCACGCAGCGTCTATGAAGATAAGCAGCATTTGAAGGCATATCAATCTGAGCTGGATGCGGCGGGTGTGCAGCGTTGCTGGCCGTTTGACGGGGTGGAGTAACTAGAGTGAAGAATAGTGATGATGCCACCTTTATGGATGCTCATCAATCGACTTTGTAAGACTAAAAAGACGCTCGGCAGTCAAGAAAGCAGACTGTCGAGCGTCTTTTTACATTTATTTTGCAAGCTGCTCCATCTCTTCAATGAGGGATTCAAGCAAGCTCATACCTTCCTCGATTGGCTTAGGTGTGGACATATCAACGCCGGCCTTCTTCAAGATATTAATAGAGAAGTCGCTGCCGCCGCTCTTCAGGAAGCCTGTATAGCGTTCGACTGCCGGTTGTCCTTCTTCGAGAATTTGCTTCGCGAAGCTTTGCGCTGCCGAGAAGCCTGTTGCATATTTGAATACGTAGAAGCTCGTATAGAAATGAGGAATACGCGCCCATTCCATTTCGATATCCTTATCAATGACCATATCATCGCCATAGTACTTTTTGTTCAAGTCATAGTACACGTCACAGAGCAACTGTGGTGTTAACGCTTCGCCTTTTTCTGCACGATCATGGATGATCATTTCGAATTCGGCAAACATCGTCTGACGGAATACCGTTGTACGGAACTGATCGATGTAGTATGCAAGCAGGTACATCTTTTCTTTCTTGTCCGTAGTCTTCTTCAACATGTAGTCCATAAGCAGTGCTTCATTCAGCGTAGACGCAACTTCAGCGAGGAAGATCGTGTATTGTGCATCGCGGTATGGCAAATTATTGTCTGAATGATACGAATGCAATGCATGACCCATTTCATGAGTCAATGTGAACATGCTGTTCAAATTGTCTTTGTGGTTCAACAGCACATAAGGGTGAGTGCCGTATGCGCCCCAGCTGTATGCACCTGTGCGTTTGCCTTCATTTTCGTAAACATCAATCCATGCGTTATCGAATCCTTCTTGAAGCACTTTCAGATAAGATTCGCCAAGCGGTTTCAAGCTTTCTTTCACAGTAGCCTTAGCTTCCTCGAAAGTAATATTCATATCGAACTCTTCGACGACCGGAGCGAACAAGTCATACATATGCAGTTCCTTCACGCCAAGAAGCTGCTTGCGGAGCTTCATATAACGGTGCATAAGCGGCAAATGCTTGTGAATCGTATCAATCAGGTTCGTGTAGACTTCCTTCGGAATGTTATCGCCGTACAAATACATTTCCAATGTGGAAGGGTATTTGCGTGCACGCGAATAGAACAAGTTCTTCTGCACATTTGCATTCAGTGTAGAAGCAATTGTATTGCGTTGCTTGCGATAAGTGCCGTATACACCTTCAAATGCAGCCTTGCGAACCTCGCTGTTGCGGCTTTCAAGGAATTGAATGTAACGGCCATGTGTCAGCTCCACATCGTTGCCCTTTTCATCTTTAATGGTCGGGAATTTCATATCCGCATTATTCAACATGCTGTAAATGGTCTCAGGTGCCTTGGACATGCTTCCGACTTGCGCGAGCAAGGCTTCTTCTTGCTTCGTCAGAACATGTGCTTTTTGACGCTTCATTTCCGTCAAGGTGAAGCGGTATGCAGAGAGCTTCGGATCCTCGATGAAAGCATTCAACTGTTCGTCGGACAAGGACAGCACTTCGGGTGTAATGAAAGAGAGCGCCTCCCCAACCGTTACACTCAACTGCTTTGCCTTCTCTGACAAGGCTTGATATTTAGGCTCTGCCGTATCTTCATGATGGCGCATGCTTGCATACACGTACAGGCGCTCGGTATGTAGGGAAATGTCATCTTCAAGCTCGAAGCAGTTCTTCAGTGCATCAGCCTCAGACAGCTTGCCTTGATATTGCTTCATCTTATCCAAAAGCTGGTTAACTAACGAATACTCTTTATCCCATTCAGCTTGTGAACCGAATAAGTCTTCCAATTTCCAGCGCACATCTTGTGGAACTTCTGAACGTTTCAATACTTGTTGCATATGTACCCTCCTCATGTGTTGATGCTGCGATAATGGCTTAGCTACTGCATGCTTATGACTTGAGGCAGTAGTTGTAGAAGCGGGAAGCAGGCTGGTCGCCGTGATGGCGGTTGTAACCAGTCCGATCACCAATTGGCGTGTTGTGGCCATATTACCCCTCCGTAGGCACTCATAGTGGCTCTCCTATTGGGAGAGCTGCCAATAAATCTGTAGGGTAGTATGACCAGAGCAGCGCCAAACTATCTGCTGCGATCGGCTACGTTTGTTCTGAAAACAAGTCGCAGACTAAGTTCCGAGCGCTAAGAAGGAATATACGATCAGGAAGAAGGCAAAAACGATCATGCACAATGCAGTAATCGCCAAAGGCCTTTGCAGCTTATCAGGCAGCGTATCCCTCTTCCAAATCAGTATGACTCCTAATGAGAATGCGAGCAAAATGAAAATAAGGTTCGTTGATGAAAAATTCATATGCATCCTGCCTTTACACTTGCTTAAATCTGAGCATCAGCTCGTTCCATTCCTCTTCCTTGCCCACGAATTCCTCTTTAGGGAAGCGTTGTTCCGCCCAGTGCATCAACGCCGGACGGCTTAGGAAGTTATGACATTCCTCTCCCCATTGTTCGGATATTTCACGCAATACGATATAACGGCCCTGTACTTCAACCGTCAGCATATTCCAGTTATCCTTTTTATAAATAATGTGTTTTTTCATCATTTCAAAGCTACCTCGTTTCTTGGTGCAGGGCACCGTCAATCTAAGTTGTATACGGTATTGCCAAGCAGTTCGTCTTACCGATCATGATACCTTAGCAACTAGATGAAATCAAATCTGATTTCCCCAAAAACCGCAATATAGACGACTTTATTTGCAAGATCTTAAGAAATCTTTTTTTGTGGGAAAAGTTGCGTTTGACTTTTTGCTTAAGTATAATGTTACTATTCGCCTGTAAGGGCGAAGAAGTGAGGAGGTTTTGACCTTGAAAGGTACTGTAAAATGGTTTAACGCAGAAAAAGGCTATGGATTTATCCAAGTGGAAAACGGCGAAGATGTATTCGTTCACTTTTCCGCAATCCAAGGCGACGGTTTCAAAACACTTGACGAAGGCCAAGAAGTAGAGTTCGATATCACTGAAGGCAATCGCGGTGCGCAAGCAGCTAATGTCATTAAATTATAATGAGTTGTCCCGTTAAGGGCTGTCATTTATAAATAGTGCACTAGCAATGCCAAGCAGCCATGCTCCAATATGAGCATGGCTGCTTTTTTAGTAAGTCAGGTCAATACTCCATATCGTACGAGTCGAGCGAGCTGTATGGTGACAGAGACTCTGTGCTGATTTCCTTCTGGATGCGCAAGGATATGCAGGAAGACAAATCCGTTCCCGCGGAGTGTCATCCTGTTCGCAGGTAATACCCCACATGGAGACAGGTGCACCTAAGCGGAATGAGGTCATGATCATGACGGTTCCTTGCAATGCAAATGAAGAATCAACTGAGAACTATATACTGCGTCCTTCAATTGATGAAGTCGAGCTTGCCCATCACATGCTATACAACGATTGACGCATAGTAAAAGGAAAAGCCCCTTATGCTTCTCATTCGATGGAGAAGTGCAAGGGGCTTGCTTGGTTAGATCTGATAAACGTACATTCGTACATTATCGTGCTTTTTTAGTCGACGATTCGCAGGATGTCCTCGACAGGCTTGCGCGGCAGCTTGGCTGGCGTTTCGTGCGGATAGCCTAAGGCAAGCACCATGTTCACCTGACGATCTTCAGGAATTTCCAGTAAAGACTTGATTGCATCAGCTGCCAATAGAACAGGGCCGGTCATCGGACAACTAGCCAATCCTTGCGCATGTGCGGCTAGCATTAGATTTTGAATGGCCAAGCAGCTGCTCTTAATTCCTTCTTCTTCCCACACTGTATTTGGCACCAGTTGAATCGGATCGAAGATGCGCTCACGGAATTTCGAGGTATAAGGTGTTGCTAAGCATACAATGAGTGCTGGTGCGTCAGAAAAGGCTGTTGCATAAGGCCCGAAGGATTTGAGGAGCATTCTCGCTTCCTTGTTCAATCCTTGCTCCTCTGCAGTTTGTGCCCTGGCATGCAGCGCATCCCAAGTAAGCTGTTCAATTTGCTGAATGATGGAACGATTTACAATCGCAATAAATTCCCACGTTTGCGAGTTCGTATCGCTTGGAGCATAGCGAGCACAATCAATAAGCTCCTTAATGTCGTCTACAGACACGGGACGCTCATCGTAGCGTCGAACACTGCGGCGCCCATGAATGACTTCCTTTATCGTCTCATACGTAGTTGTCATATTGGTGACCCTCCACCGAACGAGTAGTATGATTCCTTTAAGACCTTGTATTAGGACCTACTACTATTATACGGTACACTTCAAAAAAAGCAATTAGCTTCCTTTGCGTAAAGTCCGTCTTGAACCAGTTTCATTCTGGCGAGCGATTACGGCCATGGTCAGAAAGCCGAGACAGGCAACGAAGGAAAAGCCAGCCGCAACGTCATAGAGCACATCCTTGCCGAAGGACTGCATTAAGATCCCGCCAAAAGTACCGCTAATAAGTCCGGCAATACTTGACCACACGATTGTGTACAGCGCAAGCCCGGTAGAACGATATTCATCTGGGATGACGCGGCTTATATATCGAACTGCAACGAAATAAAAAATACCGAACGAAACGCTGTGCAAAAGCTGAGTGGATACGATCCATGCGGGATCTTGCAGCACGGCTATAAGCAAAAGTCGAATGGTATAGGTTAATCCAGAGAAAGCTAATAGCGGAAGCTCCCTGAATTTCTCCCCATAGGCATTCAATAGGAAGAAGATCGGGATTTCACTCAGCGCAGAGAGCATCCAGGCCCAGCCAACCAATGATTCATCTGCCCCAATTTGGGACAATGATAGTCCAAGGAAGGCTTCATTCAGCCGATGTCCAATCGCAAGCAGCAATACGAACAAGAAGAACAACAGCACTTCCCGCTGCCGCAGAACAACCCATAGACCGGATAGCTCCATCTTTTTCATAGAAGCTCGCTTATCTGTGAGCGGGAAGGCAAGTCCTAGTGACAGCACGCCTAATAGAACAATGATCCAAATGCTATATGAGGCTCCTATTGAGCGCAGGACAAAGCCGAATAGAAGCGCAGATACCGCAAATCCGATAGAGCCGAATACACGAATGCCGATGAAGCTTTTGCCTTGCGATTGGGCGGTCATGATCGAGAAACTGTCGTTCAACGGATAGATCGGAAAGTAAAAGAAATAAAAACAAACGAGAAGCAGTGCGACGACTCCGTACGATGAAGCTTGAGCAAGCGTCACGGACAGAATAATTTGGGCAATTAGCAGTGTGATGAGTACCTTTTTTAACGTGCCAAGCTTGTCGCTCATTACACCCCAAAACAGATTGGATACAATCGAAATGAGCGGGCCAATGGAATAAAGAAGTCCGATTTGCACACTTGTGAAGTGCAGTGATTTGTAATAAAGCGGCAAATACGAAACAACGACCGAAGAGGTCATGAAAATCATAAATGTAAAGGCGCGCAGCCAATGCGCTTCTGTGTTCCGGGGTGCCGGATGCGCCATGTGTGTTCCCTCCATGAAGTAGATGAATGTATGTATAGCGGAGTTGTCAACTGAGCAAGTATAAATGGCATAATCCCTAGTATAGCATGCTTCTTCTGGAATGGGACGGTTTCGTCATTTACATCCTCTTAAGCGGCATGGTACATTAACAGCATTAATGATGCATCCTATTTACCGGAGGTGTGGCAGCATTATGAATGATTGGTTCGAATTCGATGAACGGCTGGGTATAGAGGTGCCTATAGTAGAAGATTCATGGGACGGACTGAGCTGGGACGATCAAGTGCTTATTATGGAAAAGTGGGAACACACTCGAGGTAGGATTCCCGACCGTATTAAAGAACTGGAACGTACGATTATTAGGAAGCAGAATGCGCTGAACGAGGAGGAGAAATTTGAGGCTTCCTGCCGGCTGAATAGCGAGATCGCAGAACTGGCTTCCCAGATTATCGATCTGAATTTATGGTACCGGGTTCATCAGGACGTAGATGCCAAAAATCACCACTAGTGATTATCGCATGCAATCGTTTGTGCAATTAGTCACTTCGTAATATAATAGGTGTGGTTAAAATGAGTACGCAATAAGTGTCAGTAACATCCCGTAGAAGTTGACCTACACAGAGGACGGAGGATTTTCTTGAATCAGGTGAGGCAACGCCGTACGCGAGCTCCGAAAGAGCCGCTCGGACTCATGTACCGCGTGTATAAGTACATATTGCCGGAGGTTCGTCAATCATTGGCAAATTGGCAGGCGCGGGCTGAGCGTATTCCGAACGAGGAGCTGCGCAAGCAGGCGCTCGCGAGCATCGCTAGCAAGCAGTTTCATTGCGAGGGCGGTGCGGTGTACGCTGCGGCTAGGTTAGATGTGCGCCATATATTGATCCCGCTCATTGTTGCTTTTCAAACGATCAGTGACTACTTGGATAACCTGTGCGACCGAAGCACCTCGATGGATGCGGATGATTTTCGCCTGCTTCATCAGGCCATGCTGGATGCGGTCCAACCGGACGAACCTCTGAAAGATTACTATGCGCTCCGTGACGATCGAGAGGACGGGGGCTATTTGCGTGATCTAGTATTGACGTGCAGGGAGTGTATCGCTTCACTGCCGGCATATAAGGTTGTGCAGTCGCATATTGTTCGTCTTGTCGGACTGTATACAGACCTGCAAGTGTACAAGCATATTCACCCGGATTCTCGGGAGCAGGCACTGCTGGATTGGTGGAGTTTGCATGAATCGGCTTTTTCGGAGCTGGGCTGGAATGAATTCGCTGCGGCGACCGGCTCTACGCTAGGTGTGTTCCAGTTGTTTTTGGCTGCGGCAGACGAGAGACTGACGCATGCTGAGGCAGACCGCATTCTAGAGGCATATTTTCCTTATGTATGTGGGCTGCATATTATGTTAGATTATTTAATTGACCAGGAAGAAGATCGTAGCGGCGGAGACTTGAATTTCTGCAATTATTACGACGATCAGAGCTTGGTCGTGAACCGGATTGGCCACTTTGCAGACCTTGCAACGGAACGAGTTAGCTCGCTGCCGGATGGACGATTTCATCGTATGATTATAGAAGGGCTGCTAGCTCTATATTTATCAGATCCGAAAGTAAGGGAACAGGCCGCGGTTCAACAAGTATCCAAGCGTCTCATGCGAAATAGTCCGCTTATGCGGTTATTTTTCTGGATGAACAGCCTCTGGATACGCAAACATATGTATTGAGGATAATGAGGGAGGAAACAAATCATGACTGCTGTAAAAAAGATTGCCGTATTGACTAGCGGCGGGGACTCTCAAGGTATGAACGCTGCAATCCGATCAGTAGTGCGTGCAGCTATATTTAATGGAATTGAGGTTTACGGAATTCAACGCGGATATCAAGGGCTTTTGAATGAAGATATTCGTCCGATGGACATCCGCAGTGTTGGTGATATCATTCAACGTGGCGGTACGATTTTGCAATCCGCTCGCTGTCAAGAGTTCAGAACGCCAGAAGGCCAGCAAAAGGGTGCGGACATTTTGCGCAAGCATGGCATCGATGGCTTGATCGTGATCGGTGGCGACGGTTCTTATCAAGGTGCGAACAAATTGAGCAAGCTTGGCATCAAGACCATGGGTCTGCCAGGAACAATTGATAACGATATTTCCTTTACCGATCATACAATCGGCTTCGACACAGCTGTCAGCATCGTAGTTGACGCGGTTAACAAGCTTCGCGATACGATGAGCTCCCACGAACGTTCTTCTGTTGTAGAAGTGATGGGCCGCCATTGTGGAGATATCGCGCTGTATGCAGGTCTTGCAAGCGGTGCGGAATCGATTCTTGTTCCTGAAGTTGATCATAACATTGATGAAGTTGCAGCCCGCATGAGAGAAAACTTCGAATGCGGCAAGCGTCACAGTATCGTTATCGTAGCGGAAGGCGTTGGACGCGGAGAAGATGTAGCGAATGCCATCATCGAACGTTGCCCTACTGTTGAGCCGCGCGTTACGGTTCTTGGTCATATCCAACGCGGTGGCGCGCCAACTGCATTCGACCGTATCCTCGCAAGCCGTCTTGGCGACTTTGCGGTTCGCAAGCTGATGGAAGGGGAATCCGGCAAGGCTTGTGGTATGATCAAAGGCGAGCTGGTGGCAACCGATATCGATCTTGTTGTGAACACGAAAAAGGAATTCAACATGGAGCTGTACGAATTGGCTACGCGTCTGTCTCAATAAGACGCTGCTTGTTCAAGCAGATTTGGATAAGCCCGGCTTGCCCGCATCATGCGGTCGGCCGGGCTTTTTGGCATGTCATTTATCGACTCGGGTTTGGATTAAGATCGCGTTCGAAGATTGTACAGATCTTGACGCCTTATTCCGGTTTTTTGTATGATGTGCGATAGGGAAGGGGATGGAAAAATGTACATATATCGGTTGGAAGCGTCATCGATGCAAGGGACGTTCGTATATGTGCTCACGGCGGATACAGAGGAGCAAGCGTTTCTGTATGCGGAAGCACATTTCGAGCGGGAGCTTCCTGGGCTGAAATGGGAAGAATTGACCTTGCTTGAGAAGAAGCGCTGCGTCAATGGCAGCGGTTATATCATCCCCGCTCGAGATTCATAGATGCTTGGCAGCCGAATTATGATAGAAGGGGAGTGCGATCATGCGTATCGTATGTATAGCAGGCAGCAATCGCAAGGAAGCGACAAGTGCGCAGCTTGTCCGTTATGTAGCGGCAAGTTTACAAGAAAGAGGACATGAGGCGAAAGTCATTGACTTATATGAGCTTCCGCTTCCTCTCTATTGCCCGGATGATGCAGAGGAGCATGAGAATGTGAAGCTGCTGAGAGAGTCCGTTCGAGAAGCTGATGCTGTCGTTCTGGCTACGCCAGAATATCATGGCAGCTTGTCTGGCGTACTGAAAAATGCAATCGACTATTTGAGCTTTGATTATTTCAACAATAAGGTTGTCTTGTCGATGAGCTCTGCCGGCGGTGCGGTTGGCGTCAATTCTTTAACGCACCTGCAGACGATTATTCGAAATGTACACGGTATTAACTGCCCAGAATGGATTTCTATCGGCGGAGATGCTAGACAGTTCACTGAAGAGGGACAGCCTGTACAAGAACAGGTGATTCAGCGTGTACAGAAGACATTGGACTATTTCCTGAAACTGTCTAAGCATACACGTGATCTGGCATAACCGATACCGATATTGTTAAGGGGCAACTATAACAGTCCATCTTTACAGGAAGAGAATTCGTCTTTTCGTTATGTCGGGGAGCAAGTGAACGCAAGGATCGTTTCTGATCACGGCTCCCTGATTAGATTAAGTCTTTCATTCATTAAATCCGCTTAAATACGGTTTTATGAAGTAGCGTTGCCTGACAAGTACATAAGTTTGCAAATAACGCAAGGAAAAAGGTCGAGTTCTAGGTGGATTGTAATCAGCCCCTGACTCGACCCTTTTCATATTTAAAAACGCCTCACAGGCAGTAAACAACCTACTTATGGATCCCCATTTTTCTGAAGAGTTAGCCTTTAGTTCTTAGCATCCTTATTTTTACATAAAATGAACCGTTTAATCGTTTATCTTTTAGATTCTCCGTTCTATTTTGCTCTTGAGGAGGTGAGGCAAGGTATTTGTCCTTAATTTTTCCATCAGCAATCAGCTTGCTGTGAATCTCAAAGTGAAAGGGATGAAAGAATGTACAAAACGAAGTCGCCGATCGGCATAAGAAAACATGCGATGCGGATTTTTCTTTTATTTGTCGTACTGCTTGTTATGATGAGTGCCTTATTCTGGCCGGGAGGAGGCTCCGGATTGGTGTCAGCCTTTTCTTCTGATCTCCCAGGCACAAAGGCGTCATCGTCTTATAAATCGGTGGCCTATTTTACATCATGGGGAATCTATGGCCGGAATTATCAGGTTACGGATATTGATGCTTCAAAGTTGACGCATTTGAACTATGCTTTTTTTGATATTTGCTGGAATGGTAAGCATGGCAACCCTTCGACCTCTTCGGATAATCCAAATAAGAAAACTTGGTCATGCACAGATCCTGGGGTTCCGCTGCAAAAGGGGAATGTCCCTACTGGAGCAATTGTATTAGGGGAACCGTGGGCAGATGTGAATACAAATTTTGGAGGCGCTCTCAATCTTCCTTATGAAGATTGCCAAAAAGGGAAGTGCGGAAATATCGCTCGTTTAAAACAATTAAAGTCTAAGAATCCGCACTTGAAAACACTTTTTTCAGTAGGCGGGTGGACCTGGTCCAATCGCTTCTCGGATGTGGCGGCAAATGAACAGTATCGCATCAATTTTGCTAAGTCTGCAGTCGATGCCATTCGCGAATACGGCTTTGACGGTATCGATATTGACTGGGAGTATCCAGGCGTGGAAGGAATTAAAGGCAACAGCTACAGTCCAAATGACAAATTTAACTTTACAAAGCTGCTCGCAGAGGTGCGCAAGCAGCTTGATGCAGCAGGAGCACAGGATGGCAAGCAATATTTGCTCACCTTGGCTACTGGTGCCTCGCAGCGGTATATTGATAATGCAGAGATGGATAAGGTGATGCAGCTTGTCGACTTCATCAACATTATGACGTACGATTTCCACGGAGGTTGGGAAAAAGCGACGAATCATACTACTGGCTTATATGAAGATCCACGTGACCCGGCAGCGGCAACCAAATTCTATGTTGACGGAGCGATTCAAGTCTATGAACGCGCAGGGGTGGATTTGAGCAAAGTCGTAATGGGGCTGGCGGTTTACGGTGTCGGTTGGAAAGGATGCGATCCGGGACCGAACAACGACGGCCTGTATCAAGCTTGCAAAGGAGGTTGGGATGGCAATGTGCGTCCTAACGGCACATGGGACAACTGGGAGTCTGGAGCTTCAGGAGTGTTTGATTACGGCGATGTAGCGGCCAACTATGTAAATAAAAACGGATATCAGCGCTATTGGAATGATTCCGCGAAAGTGCCGTACCTGTTCAATGCAGCAACGGGCGTATTCCTGTCCTATGACGATAACCAATCTATAGGGTATAAGACGAGCTACATCAAATCCAAGGGGCTTGGCGGTGCTATGTACTGGGATTTAAGCTCGGATTGCCGCACTAGCTCCAAATATACGTGCTCAGGGCAAAAGATTGTAGATAAAGTGGCAGCGGATTTGGGGATATCCGGCACTAACCCTGGCAATGAACCGCCTACAGTGCCGCAAGGACTATCGGTTGTGCAGGCAACGTATAGCTCAGTGACGTTCAAGTGGAATCCATCAATAAGCAATGTGGGGATTTCCGGATATGAAGCATACAAGGATGGAAACCTTGCACTGTCCACATCAAAAACAGAAGCGACGATTACGGGATTAACGGACAATACGGAATACCGTTTTACGGTGAAGGCGAAGGATACGTTAGGCAATCGATCCGAGGCGAGTGCTCCGCTGCTTGTGCGTACAGCCAACAAGCCTCCTGTAGATACGGATCCTCCAAGTGCTCCAACTCAAGTTGTGGTAACCGGCAAGACGGATACGACAGTGTCCCTATCCTGGTTGCCTTCGACGGGAAAAACGAGCGTGGTTAGGTACGAGGTATGGCTGTCTGGAGGGACGGTTGCTCAAGCGAAGGGGACATCGGTAACCGTTACAGGTCTGACTCCTGAGACTTCTTATTCATTTACGATAACCGCCGTTGACACGTTGGGCTATCGATCCGAGCCAAGTCAACCGGTAACGGTCGTGACAGATAAGTCTACGAAGCCGGATGTAAGTTTTATTTTTACTGTTACGAGCGATTGGGGGAGTGGGTATAATTTTCAGGGGACATTGACCAATAATGGTTCCGCGGGAATCTCGAATTGGCACCTGGAATTTGACTACAGCGGCTCTATATCCCAGATATGGGATGCCAGAATTGTAAGCCGCAATGGCAATCACTATATTATTGAATCGGCAGGCTGGAATGACAGTATACCATCGAAGGGGAGCATATCTTTTGGCGGTGGCGGAAGTCCGGGAGGAAACAGCTTACAGCCATCCAATATCGTGGTCACATGGAAATGAGCGTTCAAAGTGACTAAAGAAGGGGAGTTAATCCCCGTTCTGTTATGGAACGGGGATTGTTATGTTGCGAAGATTGCCAGTATGCAGGAGCACAGCAGCAGCGGAATTGAAAACAGATATAATATTTTACTGGACCATTGGTTTGAACGAATCAAGTCAGCATATTCATGCAAGGCCATTCTCTTTTGAGGCTGCCCAGCCAGCGATGCGTCGCCAGAATCGTAATGAAGCGCCTGTTCCTTTTCCTTCTTCTTGCGATGGAGGTGATAACTTAATGATTTAAAGAAGCCGATGTTCCGCACGTAAGTGAGCAAGGCGATTAATAGGTAGATAAGACCAATGATGAAGAACGAATTGGACAGGTTGATAAGCAGGGAATTGTGACCGTTCAAGATGGAATAACCAACTGTAAATAAGAGGGTTACAAGAAGCAGCAGTCGATTCATGGCGAAACTCCTTTCTTTGTGAACTCGCTCGGTGTCTAGCTGTATTGGAGGCTTTCTGGCGATGACGAGTGAGAAGATATTTTGGTGTAATGAATATGATAGATTCGTCATAATCTATCATATTTCCTCCTATTTCCGCATTTTCTCGAGTATTCTAAGGAATATTCTATGATTTATTTCTTGACTATAGGTATTTAGTTTGATAGCATTTATAAAAAACTATTACATAATTTACCTCATAAGTATGCATTTGATCGTTGTCGATTCGTGGTATATATGCATATCCAGTTACCGACGTGTAATGATCTTCCTCAATGAATCGGCTCTCTGTCTAGTTTCAAGCCTACAACAATGTCAACGCATTCATCCAATCCAAAGGCCCATTATTTCACACGGTGTCAATTTTATTGGCGCATGCGGCCCAACGTTCTTTCTACCTTGTTACCCACATACTTTACATAATGAATTGAAAAAATGAGAAATCAGGAGGGGATTGTATGAAGCTGCCAAAAAAACCGTTCTTGGTTGTTTTGGCTATCATGATGATGCTAACGTTCGCGGGTTGCTCGGGCGGGAGCGGGAATGCCGGACAAGAGAATCAGGGGAGCAAGGAGAATGAAGGTAAGGTTGCGACCGATTCGAAAGGCACTGCAAGCGATAAGCCGAAAGTCTTGCGTCTTGCAACTATGGGTGCGGATACGTTCAACCAGCATACATCCGAAAATGCCACAAACTCGGATATGATGGAGTATATTTACGGAAATTTATTGGAGCTTATCTATGACGAAGCAACGGACAATATTAAATTTGTTGGCAATCATGCGGTTGATCTGCCAACCACAACAGATCATAAAGTATGGACATTCAAGTTAAAAGAAGGATTGAAGTGGACGGACGGCACGCCGATTACTGCGAAAACTTATGAATACTCCTATAAAATGCTGCTCGATCCGAAGCTAGCCAATAGAAATGCTTTCATATTGTTTGACAACATCCCCGTTGTAAGCGCTAACAAATATTTTAAGGGCGAGGCAAAATGGGAAGATGTCGGAATTAAGGCCAAAGACGATGCCACGCTGGAAATTACGTTGGAATCCGAAATGCCGGACATCGATATCTTAACTGTCTTTGCGGGCGGTGGATCGACATCCCCCGTTCACGAGAAATTGTACGAGGGCGGCATGAAGTCTGATCGCAGTGAAACGACGTATGGGACTACGAAAGAACTGGTGCCTTCTTCCGGGACGTATCGCTTGACCGAATGGGTTCGCGATCAGCATCACACGTTTGAAAAGAACCCGGATTCGCCATTGGCTGCAATTTATAAGCCTGACCGCATCGAAACCCGAGTTGTAACGGAAAGCTCGACCCGTGTTCAATTGTGGGAAAAAGGTGAAATTGACTCCGTATCGATTAGCGGCGAACAATTCGATAAATACGGCGAGGATCCGCGGGTCGTCTATACAGAAGCAGATGGAGTTTGGGGCTTCTATGTGAACTCCGAATCGGACAGCAACCCGATCTTGAAAAACAACGATTTCCGCAAAGCGCTATACTATGGAATCGATCGCGATAAAATTGCCAAAGGTATTTTTAAAACGTTCAAATCGGCACCTTATTACATTTCTTCAGTTTGCATAGTTGGAGATTACAAAGAGGGCAAGCGCTATCGCGATTCTGAAGAAGCAAAGTTAGCAGTAGCTCCAGGAATGGGATATGAGCCAGATAGAGCGAAGGAATATTTTGAAAAAGCGTATCAGGCGAACGGCAACAAGAAAATCACGGTTGAAATCACATACTTCGATGCGCAGGAAACGATGAAACGCACAGCAGAAGTGACGCAGGAAATGTACGAAAACCTGTTCGGTAAGGATAAGCTTGCCGTTAAGCTTAGAGCGATGCCGCCGAGCTCTGCTTATGACGCTTACAAAGAAGGAAAATACGAATTGGGCATTGGCTCCATGACCCAAAATGCGTTCAATCCGTGGAGCAGCATGAAGGTATGGAGGGAGGACTTCCCGAACCGTAGCCATCGCTTCGCCAGTGACGCATTCGATGCATTGCAGAAACGGACTACGACAGGCGATTTGCTGTTGAAGCCGGAAGAACGGTTAAAGGCATTAGGCGAAATGGAGAAAATGCTGGCTGATTATGTGCCACAAATTCCGCTCTTCCAAAACAACAATGCAGTGATCTATCAAGATCGAATTCATTTGGCCACAAAAGGAAAATACCTCCCGGGAGTCAAGTTTGCCATCCTGCAAGCTGACATTGTGGACTAATACCAGAACTAAGGAGACCTTGTGGTAACGCAAGGTCTCCTACCTTGCGGAAAAGGAGTCCCAGGCTTATGTTACGATACATATCGCAAAGACTGATTGCCATGGCTATTACTCTATTTCTGATCATTAGCCTATTGTTTTTTTTAATTCATGCCATGCCTGGCAGCATCGTAAATGATCCGCTGCTGCCTACGGACGTTCGGGAACGGATCGAAGCCAAATATCATTTGGACAAGCCGCTCATTGTCCAATATGGATATTTCCTAGGGGATTTCCTTACATTTGAATTCGGGGATTCGCTTAAAGTGCAGCCGAAAGTACCAGTATTCAATATTATTAAGGAAAAACTTCCAATCACGATCCAGTTAAATGTTATGGCGCTTCTATTTACGCTGCCAATAGGTATTATGTGCGGAATTATAGCAGCATTGAAAAAGAATACGATGACCGATCACGGGATCAACATGATGGTCGTGCTGTTCATATCCGTTCCTTCCTTCGTATTTGCAGCATTATTGCAATATGTAGTGGCTTACAAGTGGGATTTGCTGCCGATCTTGCTATCGACGGATCAAGGGATTACCTGGGACAAGTTTAAATCCATGATTTTGCCGGTGCTGGCGTTGTCCTTTGGCGAAATTGCGATTATAACACGGTATTTGCGGGCTGAATTATGCGAAACAATTAATTCTGATTATATGCTGTTGGCAAGAATGAAGGGCCTATCGCATATGCAGGCCACCGTGCGCCACGCGATTCGCAATTCGTTCATTCCGCTCTCGAATATTATTATTCCGATGATTTTTTCCATATTGTCGGGAGCGATCGTAATCGAGAATATTTTCAGTGTGCCTGGGCTTGGCTCTCTATCTGTGAACTCCATTAACTCATTGGATCATCCGCTTACGATTGCCGTCATGTTCTTCTATTCTTTAATTGCTTTAATCAGTATTCTGATCGTGGATTTATCATACGGAATTATTGACCCGCGCATTCGAATGGGAGGGAAGAAATAATGAAGATAAGCCGGAATACAGATAACAACACGGAGCGGAACCCATTCGAATTCGTCCAACGGGACAAGCCAATCGCGGATGAGAAATTTGAAGGAAAGGCGATTGGATTTCTACAGGATGCGATGCTGCGATTCCGCCGGAATAAAGCTTCCACCATAGCGGCAATTGTGATTGGCATTATCGTACTGCTTGCTATAATTGCTCCGATGATCAGTTCTTATTCCTATCGGGAACAGCATATAGAATGGAGCTTGCTGCCCCCGCGCGTCCCGGTGCTGGAGAAGCTGGGAATATGGGATGGAACGAAAGTTATGGACGTGAAAAAAACGAGTATGGAAGAAAAATATAAAGGTTCGATCGTGAAAGTGCTTAAAGAATACGAACTTGATTACCGCGGTAATAAAATTCCGATGGTACAGGCCAAAGTAGATATTTATCAGTTAAAAGAGGCGAAGGATAAATATTTCTGGATGGGCACTGATGCATTGGGGCGCGATCAATGGACGCGTTTGTGGAAAGGTACCCGCATCTCTCTCTTAATAGGATTTATGGCTGTACTCATTAATATGCTGGTTGGCGTCACGTATGGTTCGATCTCCGGTTACTATGGCGGTGCGGTCGATATGATCATGCAGCGAATTATAGAGATATTGAGCGGTGTACCTGGCTTAGTCGTCGTAATCCTGTTTGTTATGCTCATGGGTGCAGGCATAACGCCGTTTATATTAGCGATGGTTGTTACGGGCTGGATTGGCATGAGCCGCATGATTCGGGCACAATTCTATAAATATAAAGGTCAAGAATATGTATTGGCATCCCGTACGATGGGAGCGCGGGATCGTCTCTTGATATTCCGGCACATTATGCCGAACGCAATCGGTCCGATCATTACACAAGCGACGCTCGCAATTCCAGGTGCTATTTTTACGGAATCATTTCTTTCCTATTTGGGACTCGGCATCGCAGCCCCTGAACCCTCCATCGGCGTCTTGCTATCGGAAGGTCAGAAGGTGTTGCTCGAACATCCTCACCTAACGCTATTTCCTGCAATTATCATTTCGATCTTAATGTTGTCGTTCAATATGTTCGGAAACGGCTTGCGGGATGCATTCGATCCGACTTTAAGAGGCCAAGAATAATAGCGAATAGCGGGGGGAGTTAGGATGACGACACACAACGATATGATTCTTCAAGTAAATGATCTGCATATCTCATTCAATACATTTGCGGGAAAGGTGCAGGCCGTGCGCGGGGTCGACTTTGAATTACGCAAAGGCGAGACACTGGCTATCGTCGGTGAATCAGGCTCGGGAAAATCCGTAACGAACAAAGCGATTGTCGGGATTTTATCAAAGAATGCTGTTATCGAACGCGGCAGTATCAAGTATCATGGGCAAGATGTAACGAAGTATACAGAGAAGCAATATACGGAAATCCGGGGCTCTAAAATTTCCATGATTTTTCAGGATCCGCTCTCTTCTCTAAATCCGGTAATGAAGATCGGCAAACAGATTATGGAGGCACTTCGTTCACAGCAGCTAAGCAAAGCGGATGCTAAAGCCAAAGCGCTGGAGCTGATGGAGGCTGTAGGCATTCCGAATGCGGAGAAGCGATTCCATCAATATCCGTTCCAGTTCTCAGGAGGAATGCGTCAGCGTATCGTTATCGCGATTGCCCTTGCATGCGACCCGGAGGTATTGATATGCGATGAGCCGACGACGGCGCTTGATGTTACGATTCAGGCGCAGATTCTCGATCTGATTAAGGAGATCCAGAAGGAACGGCAGTTGTCCGTCATATTCATTACGCACGATCTTGGGGTGGTGGCTAACGTCGCGGATCGTGTGGCCGTGATGTATGCGGGCAAAATCGTCGAGCATGGAACGGTGGACGAGATTTTCTACAACCCGAAGCATCCTTATACTTGGAGCTTGCTTGTGTCCATGCCTGATCTGGGGACGAGCGCATCCGACGAATTGCTCGTTATACCGGGCACGCCTCCTAATATGCTGCATCCGCCCAAAGGAGACGCCTTTGCTCCACGCAACCGATATGCGATGAATATTGACTTTGAAGAAGAGCCGCCCATGTACAGAATAAGCGACACGCATTATGCCGCGACGTGGCTTCTCCATCCGAATGCACCGAAGGTGGAGCTTCCGGATGTATTGAAGAGACGAATTGAGCAGCAAACGGAAAGGCTGGTGCGATAAGATGACGAATGTAATCACTCGCGATCCGGTGTTGGAAGTTAAGCATTTAAAGCAATATTTCAGCAGCGGTTTTGGCAGAAAGAAAACGGTGGTCAAAGCAGTCGATGACATTAGTTTTACGGTGTATCGCGGCGAAACGTTTGGGCTTGTAGGTGAATCCGGCTGCGGCAAGACAACAACGGGCAGAACGATTATCCGTCTGTATGAGCCTACGGACGGAGAAATTTATTTTAATGGCACGCTCATTTCAGGAGCCTTGACCAAGGAGCTCAGAAAAGAAGTGACGCGCGGCATGCAAATGATTTTTCAAGATCCAATCGCATCACTGAATCCTCGAATGACCGTGAAGGAAATAATTGCGGAGGGCTTAAAAATTAATAAGCTTTGCCGCAGTGAGCAGGAAAGTGTAGATATGGTCTATGACATCCTAGAGACAGTTGGATTGACCCGGGAGCATGCAAGTCGATATCCGCATGAATTCTCAGGAGGACAGCGGCAGCGCATCGGAATTGCTCGTGCGTTAATTACAAGCCCTGATCTGGTAATTGCAGATGAGCCAATATCCGCACTTGATGTATCGATTCAGGCGCAGGTATTGAATTTGCTCAATCGGCTTCGTAAGAAGCTTGGACTTACGATTCTATTCATTGCACATGATCTGTCCGTCGTTAAATATTTCTCTGACCGGATTGGCGTGATGTACAATGGCAAGATTGTGGAGTTGGCCAAGGCAGATGATTTATATCGACAGCCAATTCATCCTTATACGAAGTCTTTGCTTTCTGCCATTCCGCATCCAGACCCTCATCACGAACGGAATCGCAAACGAATCTATTATAATCCAGGCGTACATAATTATAGTGCAGAGAATCCAAGCTTGGTTGAAATTATGCCAGAACATTATGTATATGCCTCTCCATCTGAAGTCAAAAAGTATAAGCAGGAAGCTGGAAAGTAAGGCTCTGCATCGTGTTTGCTCTCATTCGCATCGCACAACAAAGCCCGTCCATTTACGCGGACGGGCTTTGTTGTATTGCTGACAACGATTCATATGCATATGTACGGCTTGTACAGCTGGTAACTCAATAGCCTATCTATTCTTTGGCCTTCGGAAATTGCCAATGACCCCGACAGTTTCAACAATATTAACAAAAGCCTTTGGGTCATTTTCGCGTATAACCCGTTTCAATTCCGTCAATTCATAGCGTGTGGTCACTGTCATTAGCATATCCTTCTCAATATCCGTAAATGCACCTGTGGTTTTAATGACGGTAACTCCGTGCGGCAAGGACAGCAGCTTGTTGATCAGAGCCTCTTTATTTCGCGTAATTATGAATACCGTTACCTTATAGTGGTTAATATAGATGGTTCCAATCACTTTTCCGGTTGTGAAAATAGAGACCATGGAATAGAGTGCCAGTTCCCATCCATTCGATAAATATCCATGAGTTACGATTACAGTTGCGTTCATTCCAACCAAAATGTTCGAAATTGAGAAATCGCGATATCTGGTTACAATAGAACCGATAATGTCGAATCCACCTGATGAGCCGCCTACTCGTAGTGATATTCCACTTCCTATTCCGACTAATGTTCCCCCAAAGACCGCGGATAAAAGCGGTTCGTTGGCAACAGCTTTTACCGGAAATATAGAAATGAAGTAGGTTGTCGCGACAACACTTATCAAACTGTAACTGATAAAGCGCTTGCCAAGGACGAACCAGCCCCATATGATAAGCGGTAAATTATAGGCGAAATACAAAAAGCTCGGATTCCACTTCGTTAAATAATTTGTAACAAGCGATAATCCAGATACGCCGCCACTAAGCAAATGGTGGGGCATTAAGAACAAATTGAATGATGCAGCGATGAGCGCTGCCCCGGCAATTAACAAGATAATATCCAATATGCGTTTCAAGCAATGTCACCTCAAAACGTAGTATAAGTTAGTTCGCATCTGGTATTCTTCAATATTTATGTGTTATAATATGCTGGATATTCTTGAGTAGGCTTTAGTTACCAACGATGTACATGAATTTGACGCGGAGCTCACGCTACACAATAAGAGTGTCCCTCCGCATTGTATATGAGAAGACGGTTGACTGAAAGTGCCATTCGTCACCATTGTCGCGCTACTTAAGAATACAGATAAGGCTGTGGATTGTCCACAATGAAGGAGTATGAATATTTTGAAGACATTTGCAGAATTTGGCTTGGAGCCGAAAGTGCTTCAGGCGATTACGGAATTAGGGTTTGAAGAATCGACTCCAATCCAAGAGAAAGCGATACCTGTAGCGATGACCGGACGAGACCTTATCGGACAAGCGCAGACGGGTACGGGGAAGACGGCTGCTTTCGGTATCCCGTTGATCTCGAAGATTGATCCAACTGAAGAACGTGTAAAAGCTTTGATTATGACACCAACTCGCGAATTGGCGATTCAGGTTGCTGATGAAATCGGCAAATTGACTCGCTTCAAGGGTGTGCGTTCATTGCCGATTTATGGTGGACAAGATATTGGACGACAAATTCGTGCTTTGAAAAAACATCCGCAAATTATTATCGGTACACCTGGTCGTTTGCTTGATCACATCAACCGCAAGACAATTCGTCTTGATGATGTAGCAACCGTTGTATTGGATGAAGCAGATGAAATGCTTGACATGGGCTTCATGGAAGATATTACTTCCATTTTGAGCCTCGTACCTGAACAACGCCAAACCATGCTTTTCTCCGCAACAATGCCACCGAACATCCAAAAGCTTGCTAATCAATTTCTGCGCGAGCCAGAACATGTATCGGTAATGCCTAAACATGTGAGTGCACCACTCATTGATCAAGCATACATTGAAGTCCCTGAGCGTGTGAAATTCGACGCATTAAGCCGTTTGCTCGACATGGAATCTCCAGAGCTTGCTATCGTATTTGGACGTACGAAGCGTCGTGTAGATGAATTGTCTGAAGCATTGCAAAAACGTGGATATTCTGCTGACGGGCTGCATGGTGATTTGTCCCAGAATCAACGTGATACAGTTATGCGCAAGTTCCGCGACGGCAGCATTGATGTTCTCGTTGCAACTGACGTAGCTGCGCGCGGATTGGACGTATCAGGTGTAACACATGTTATTAACTTTGATTTGCCGCAAGATCCGGAATCTTATGTACACCGCATTGGTCGTACTGGCCGTGCAGGTAAAGAGGGTAGTGCATGGTCCTTTGTAACGCCTCGTGAGATTGATCATTTGCACTTCATCGAGCGCGTTACTCGTCATCGCATTCCTCGCAAGCCGATTCCTAGCCTTGCAGAAGCGATTGAAGGGAAGCAGCGTATCATTGCAGATCGCATTCTTGATGTACTCAAAGATGGAGAACTGAATGAGTACAAAAGCATCTCTATCGAATTGTTGGAGCAGTATGACTCCGTACAATTGTTGTCTGCAGCATTCAAGATGCTGACAGGCGATAAGAAGGATGTAGCCATTTCCTTGACACCGGAAGATCCAATCCGCGTGAAGCGTCGCAAGCCGGATCTTCGTTCCAGCGGACGCAAGATGTCTGCGCCTTACAACCGCAATGGCCGTTCCGGTGGCGGACGCGACTATCGTGGCGGACGCGATGGTGGCCGAGATGGCAACCGTGGCGGTTACAATCGTGACGGACGCGGTGAGCGCTCTGGACGCAGCGATTCCCGTGAGCGTAACTACAGTGGTGGAGATCGCCGCCCAAGACGCTTTAACAATGAGGAAAACCGTAACAAGCGCGACGAATAGGTAAGGCAATGGATGGAATGGTGAATGTGTTTCGTTGATCGTAGAGACCGCCCCGAATGGAGCGGTCTCTTTTTGCTTGTACATAGACAATTCAGGAGTGAGGATGGTTTACTATTCCAAAAGGTTAGATCCAAGCACGACCAACAATAACTAACAAAATGAACAAGACAAGAATCACTCCTGTGGATGTAAATCCACATCCACCACAGCTACCTCCGAAACCTAATTGACCCATACGGGGACCTCCTTTAACGCTGCATTGTTTGGTGTTGTCACGTTAATATCCTATGCGAAAAACCTTATATCGCTGTGGACACCAACCTAATCTGCGCCAAAATAGGCACTGGCACTAAGGTAGCAATTTGTATTATAGTAGAAGAGACAGGATGATGAGGAGGAATGACCTTTGGAATTTCGAGGGATTATGGGCGGCTTTTATCGCATTTCAGAATGGATAATGCGTTTTTCGGTTACGAACATATTATGGATGATCTGTTCGTCACCTTTTTTTATCTTTTTATTCGTGAAATTACTAGTCGATCAACAGAACTTTGTAAATGAATCCATTACGATGAATTGGGCAATGGGACTTGTGGCACCGTTTACATTGTTCCCAGCGACAGCCGCGATGTTCTCCGTAACGCGAAAATGGATTATGGGGGATACAGATGTCAAACTGCTGCGCACATTCTTCAAATCCTACAAAGACAATTATAAGCAGGCGATGGTAGGTGGAATCTTTTACACGCTGCTGTTCGCCATTATGTATATCGACTACTACGTGTATATGACAGAATTGAAGTCGATGCAATTCATCGGATACGCGATGCTCGGCTTGCTGATTTTGTTGTTTGTTTCTTTGTTCAACTTTTTCTCTATGGTGGCTCATTTGCAAGCGAAGACAACACATATTATGAAGAACAGCGTACTGTTGACGATTTTTACTCCAGTTAGCAGTGTAGTTACAATTGTGTTAAGCTGCATTATCTTATACTTTAGCTTAACGAAGTGGCCGGTTCTATTGTTCTTCTTCTCAGGTTCATTAATCGCATACTTATCTTATTTCAATTTCAATAACGCATTCCAAAAAATTCAGGACAAGTACCAGCGTATGGTAGCCGCCCAAGAGGGTGACGGAGAAGAAGCAGAAGTCAAAGATAAAGTTGAAGCATCGGAATCTGGGAAATCGGGCGAACAACAATCGGAAGATAATTCCTTTACACGATAGCTCAATCAGACTTGCACTGCTTTAGGAAAATATGATATGATGTTGTTCCTAACAAATGAAGCGTAGTTAACGGTTGCGTATCGTAGCCTTTCATTTGACCATTATAAGTAGGCAATTTGCATGGTTTACTTTGCGTGAACAACACAGTATAATAAGCATTACATCCTGCGATGTACGTGTAGGCTTACGTTGTTTTGAACCAATGTTTGTTTCTAGGGAGTTCAACATCTAAGCATTGCTGGCAAGCCCTCTCCGAAGGGACGTCAAATGTGCTTATGCGGACACCCACCTGCGAGAGCGGGTTCAGAAGCATAGGAGCTGAACGGCATAGGCGGGTTTTCTTCTTAGCGAATCACCTTCTTTCATGAATGACTTCATGGGAGGAGGTGTTTTCTTTTTCTATGTAAATTCTCTTTCGTTCGATCACGAACAATGATACACTATAGATAAGTGAGCATCGGCTGTCTAGAAAAAGGAGGAACACACTCTTGTCACTGAAACGTGTACTGGTCGGTATCGTTCGCAGTTTTGAATCGAGCGGCGATCGTGCAAAGGACCCTAAATTGAAAACGCATTATTATCAAATGTCCCGAGAGAAAGCTTGGGGAGAAGTCACATCCACACTAAAGAAAATTCAAGGGTACAAAGTGCTGCATGAGGTGTCTTCTGTAGGCGAGATTACGCTAGAGAAGAGAACAATGACAGGACGGACGATGGATATAACCGTCTCCGTTATTAATGTAGGGCCAAATAAGACTGCAATCGATATCTATTCTGCTTCTCGTGGCGGACTTGGTGATTTTGGCGCGAACTACCGAGTTATTCTCGATCTGTATGCCATATTGGACAAGAAGTTGGCATCTTATAAAATGAATAGCTAACGAACTTGGAGCGAAGGTAGTAGCGGGTGCCGTGCGGAAATAGAATACTCGTTAATGAAATCAAGAAGCGAGAGAGGAGCCTTCACTCTTCTCTCGCTTTTACTCTAGTTGATTGGTATCGTGGTGTTACAGAAGCGCTTTTACAGCTGCCAATGCTTGCTCATAATTAGGGTGTTCTGTCATCTCGCTAACATATTCAACGTAACGAATCGTATTATCGGCATCTACTACGAAGATAGAGCGCATATCCAAATGCAATTCCTTAATAAGTACACCGTAAGATTTACCGAAGTTGTTGTCCTTATAGTCAGACAGCATCACGACATTGTCTACACCGGCTGCTCCGCACCAGCGAGCTTGTGCCATTGGAAGATCAACACTAACAGTAATCATTGCGGCTTGTTCGCCAAACTTGGAAGCTTCCTCGTTAAAGCGACGTGTTTGTGCATCGCATACACCAGTATCGATAGACGGAATAACACTGATCAGCTTTACTTTGCCAGCGAATTGTTCAAGTCCAACGACATCAACGAGCGATTTATTCAATTGAAATTCAGGCGCTTTATCGCCTACTTTAAGTTCGGGGCCGATCAATGTGATAGGATTTCCCTTTAATGTTGCCACACCTGTACGTTCTGCGGACATGGTTGGTAGCCTCCTTCTTACATATCATGCACATAATTGGTAAACCTATTGTCCATTATACGGTTTGCATATAAGGTTGTCCAATGTCGCTTCGTGATGAATTCACTTCATAATTGAGAATGATTTCAAGTATGCGATAATATGGGTACAAAACAGTACGCCTATGTATGTAAGCCAGCAGATGAAAGTGAGGAGACCTAATGATTTTTATTCGGTATGAAAATTGGCGTACCTATGTCAAAAGCTACCCCATAACCACATTGCTTATCATCGCTAATGTGATTATGTTTATCGTGTTGTTGATTAGCGGCGGTACGAATAGCGAAAATTTGTTTCGGCATGGAGCGATCTATAAGGAAACACCCTATATTCAGGAAACATGGCGCATGGCCTCTGCTATGTTCCTTCACGGTGGATTCGAGCATTTGCTATTTAATATGTTCGCCCTATTTGTGTTTGCACCACCACTTGAAAAGATGATGGGATCGTTCAAATATGCCGTCCTCTATATATGCAGCGGTTTGTTAGGGAATGCTGCTGCGCTGTGGCTGTCTGAATGGGGGACGCTTGCGGTTGGGGCTTCAGGTGCGATCTATGGCATATACGGTGCATATTTGTTTATTGCTATGTTCCGTCGCCAAACCCTTGATGAGGCATCCCGACGCACATTGTTAATTATATTAGGGATTGGTATTGTACAATCTTTCGTCATTCAAGGAATAAGCTGGAGCGCCCATTTAGGCGGGTTGGCTGCAGGATTTGCAGTATATGGTATATTACGGCTTATCCGTTGAATGATGCTTGCATATGATGATTAGGAAGTAAAATCAACCCTTTTTATAGAAGGGCATGATTGCAAGTGAAAATGAAATAGCATAATTGACAGAACGGAGCGAGAAGTCGTGGAACTTAGGCAATTGCACTACTTTGTGAAAGTAGCGCAAAAAGAGCATGTCACGCAAGCCGCTGAAGAATTGCATGTGGCGCAATCCGCCGTTAGCCGGCAAATTCATCAGTTGGAAGAAGAGCTTGGTGTTAAGTTATTCCTACAGAAGGGTCGGAACCTCCAGCTTACACCGGTAGGTCAGTTGTTCTGCAAGCGAGCGGAGGAGATTTTGAAGGATCTTGATCGTGCGATTCAAGAAGTACAAGAGTTTATGGATCCTGAGCTGGGGGAAGTTCGAATTGCGTTCCCTCACAGCCTAGGCGTGCATTTAATTCCGAGTATTGTAGCAGAATTCCGTAAGCGTCATCCGAATGTGAAATTTCGATTCAAGCAGGGCATGTATCCGTCGCTTATTCGGGATGTCATTTCCGGCGAAGTGGATCTTGCGTTCATTTCTCCATTCCCAAAGGAATGTGAGCATGTAACGGGGGAAATTGTACTGACCGAAGAATTATATGCAATTTTGCCTCCGCATCACCCGTTATCGACTGAAGAGGAGATCTCTTTGACTCAGTTGAAGGAGGATGCTTTTGTACTGTTTAGTCAAGGGTATTCCCTGCGGCCAATTGTATGGGATGCCTGTATCGAAGCTGGCTTTACACCGCGTATTGGCTTCGAAGGTGAGGAAACAGAAACAATAAGGGGACTTGTCGCTGCTGGCATGGGAGTAAGTTTGTTGCCTGATATGGCCCTCCAGCATACCTCAGAGCTGCAGCCTGCGCGAGTGCGGGTTGTGAACCCGGAAGTAACGAGGACAATCGGCATCATTTATCGTTCAGGTGAGAAATTACCGTTAGTTGCTCATACATTTCATGCATTTTTACTTCAATATTTTGCCCAGCACGATTTGCAGCAGCTTGCTAAGTCTACGAAGGCTTCATCTTCTGCTACCTTATCATGATTAAGTCTGTTACACAGAAGAACCCCATCCATGCGCGAAAGCATCGGAGTGGGGTTCTTTGAATTACGGTGCGTGAAAGCTAATTCATTTTTATTCGTTGCGATTATTTGTAAATATCATAATGTACTTCAAAAGCTCCAGCACAGAAATGGCTGCCGCTGCAACGTATGTTAATGCTGCTGCATTAAGTACTTTCGCTACACCGCGCTCTTCCTCATTCGTTACGTACCCTTCAGCAATCATCAGATCGCGTGCGCGTCTACTTGCATCGAACTCAACTGGCAAGGTAACAAGCTGGAACAATACGGCTGCAGAGAAGAAAATAATCCCTAACAGAATCAGGTTGCTCCATTGGAAAAGAAAGCCTGCAATCAACATGAATGGTGCGATACCGGACGAAAAGTTAACTATCGGAAACATGCGGTGGCGCAGAACGAGCATCGGATACGACTGCTGGTGCTGAATCGCATGGCCAATTTCATGGCAGGCAACTGAGATTGCTGAGATTGAATTTTCATAATAAACAGGCTCTGACAACCGTACGACACGGTTGATTGGATCGTAATGGTCGGTAAGCGCACCTTGAATCGGTTCGATTGGAACATCATGAAGGCCGTTTGCATCCAGCATTCGACGTGCTGCTTCATAGCCGGTCAAGCCACTCATAGCTCTTACTTGAGCAAATCGTTGGAAGGTTCCTTTAACACGGAACTGCGCCCAAATTGATAATCCAAAAGCGATTAGAATCAAGAAATCCATCGGGTGAAAAAATAGCATGTTCAAACCTCCCATTTAAACATCAAGAGTACGGTCTAGCGGCAATTGTTGTATTACATCATAAAGTGATTGTTGCCCTTATCGATTAAATTGAGCAATACCTCCACACAAGCTGCACTCTGAGCAGCAAGACGATTGAACAATGACTGTGCTTGTGTTGGTTTTAACTTATCCAGCATTGGACTAAGCTCTTTTGCTTCACGTTCTAGTTTTTGCAGATGAATTTGCAAATCAGTTAGTCGTTCTTCCAATTCACGCTCGGCAGTAACACTGTTCAATTGCGAGAAGTAAAGCTTGATTTCATCGAGACTATACTTTTCTTGTTTTAATTGATTAATACGTTCGATTCGTTCAATCGTTTCATGACTGTACAGACGATAGTTTGTATTTGTGCGCTTCACCGGTTCAATCAGGCCTATCGTCGTGTAATAGTCAATTGTTCGTTGACTTACATTCGCGGCGCGAGCCAGCTCTCCGATTCGTATTAACTTGTTAGTAGCCCCCATCGTCATCACC
Source organism: Paenibacillus sp. S-12 (assembly GCF_030363895.1). NCBI lineage: Bacteria > Bacillati > Bacillota > Bacilli > Caryophanales > Paenibacillaceae > Paenibacillus > Paenibacillus sp. S-12. Next base: position 79,404 of record NZ_JASIUF010000015.1, on the reverse strand, counting down.
TCACTTATTCATCTATGATACTAGATAGCAAACCATACAGTCAAACGTTATGGTTCTGAATAATCAGTCCAAACATGACATTTATATGACTTTTACAACCTTTATGTATTAGGGGTTAAATGGATTAAAGGAGCGGACAATGATGCTGTCTGCTCCCAGGTCGGAAATAACTTGTATAGGATCTGTACTATTGCACCTTTGCATCTGGCTTAATGAACAGGCAGACGAGTATAAGCGCAATAATAGATAAAGCCGTCACACTAATAAAAATAATTTGATGTGACTTCTCCATCATCCAGGTGAACAGTGGCGGCCCAAGTGCAACTCCGAAGAAGCGCAGACTGCTGTACAAAGACGTTATCATTCCACGCTCTGCTTTTTCCACACTTCCCGTAATCATCGTATTAAGGCAAGGAAGAAGCATTCCCGTTCCGATGCTGCTAATCGTAATTAAGGCAATGAACCACACGATCTGCTTATGGAACATGATCGTAAGACCGAGTGATAGTGACATGCAGACAAGTCCGATTATCATCATTCGCCGAATGAGAATACCGTTTTTCTTAATTAAGCTACCTGTAATGAAGGCGGTGGTTACAATGCCAAGCAGCGGAATCGCGAGCACGAGACCTTTCACGACACCTTTAATGTAATATGGCTTTTCCTCTAATATATCGGATAAATAAATCAAAATGCCGAACAAAATGAATAAGGCGAGCGAGCCTGCAAAAAAAGCGGGTATTAGCCAACGCCCCATTTTTTTGAATATTTCGGCAACATTGTGCAAGTACGTTTTCAACGGAGTAGGCTCCTGCTTGCGTCGAGGTTCCTTGATTAGCCAAATAATCGCTACTAGCGACAAAGCGCAAAAGCAAGGAAAAGCGAAAAATGGGGCTGTCCATGTCCACAGCGCAAGCGCGGCTCCAAGGATTGGACTAATGACTTTGCCGGCTCCATTCGATGCTTCAATTAGTCCCATGGCTTGACTTTCTTCTGCATCCTTATATAAATCACCGACGAGAGCCATGGCAATTGGAGCAGTTCCTGCAGCACCTAAGCCTTGGATAGCCCGGGAGCTAATAAGCAGCGGGTACGAATTCCACAGTGCGCCCAGCCCGGTAAATACCCCGGCTGCTCCGTAAATAATAAGTCCCGGGATAATAATTTTTTTGCGCCCAAATCGGTCGGACAAATATCCTGCGACCGGGATAATAATGGCGGCAGATAGCGAGAACAAAGTAATAATGAGGCTCGTCTGAAGGGAAGTCAATCCAAGATGTCGCTTGACTTCGGGCAAAATCGGGACAAGCATGGAATTTCCCAGTACCATAACAAGGGGGACGGTTGCCAGAGCTGCATATTCAAGCCATAGTGGCCGAGATTGTTGTGATGACATACATTACCTTTCCTTCGTGTAGTCTTTGAGTCAGTTCGTCGTTACTGTACCCGCATAACTCGGTTGGCATACGTGAGCAGGTTAGGAAAGGTGATTGTCGGAAGGGAATCGTATTTTTACTGGAAAAAGGGTACAATATGAACACGGAACAAGATGCGAACAAGGAGAATATAGGATGAAAAAAAGTTTACTATTGCTTGTAGTGAGTGTGCTGCTCATTGGAATTGCGATATGGAACAATCAAGATAAGTCGACATCTACAGTCAGCAATAATGGAGCTCCGACCAAAATTGGCGGGCAGGTTGGGGACTTGGCGCCATCGATTTCATTGAATGTGCTAGGATCTGAGATGAAACCTATTACGGTAGGCGGGAAGCAAGACAAGCCGATCTTTGTTAACTTTTGGGCTTCCTGGTGTGATCCGTGCAAGGCTGAAGCGCCTGATTTAGTGAAGCTGCACGAGAAGTATAAGGATAAGCTGTTAATGGTATCGATTAATGTAACCGCTCACGATACAGAAGAAGGAGCCAAGGAATTCGTTGCGGCCTATGGTTTAACGAATCCGGTTCTTCTGGATAGTAGAGGGCAGGCGTTCAAAGCGTATAATGGAATTGGCTTCCCTACGAATGTACTGCTGGATAAGAACGGAGTAATTCGTCAGCGTTATGATGGTATCAGGCCACCTGCTGAATTAGAACAGGCCATTCAACAAGTCATTGCAGAATAACGAACTGAAGTAAATAGAGCCATGACCACTTATCAAGGAGGTCATGGCTCTATCTCTATGAAAGAATATTTGCATTACGTTAGTGATTGACGAGTCCAACCTGCTCTTTGCGCTCGGTGGACGTAGCCACCTTCTCTTGACCTATTAACGCGTAACGAATACTGTCGATAAGTGCTTCCCAACTGGCCTCAATAACGTTGCTGGAGACTCCGACTGTACTCCACGTATTGTTGGAGTCTGTTGATTCGATCAGCACTCGTACCTTGGCTGCTGTCGTATTGTTCTCATCGAGTACACGAACTTTATAATCGGTGAGATGCATGTCTGCGATAGAAGGGTAATGGCGACTAAGTGCTTTGCGCAGCGCACTGTCTAATGCGTTCACAGGGCCGTTGCCCTCAGCGGCCATATAAATGGACTCGTCATCTACTTGCAGCTTGACGATTGCTTCAGATACAACGGATTGCTGTGATGATTTTTCTACCAGTATTTTAAACGACTCAAATGTGAAAGGATCCTCGGCTTGCCCTGTAGCCTGACGCAATAAGAGCTCCAGTGAAGCGTCCGCGCCTTCGAATTGATAGCCCTGATGCTCAAGCTCCTTGATTCGATCCATAATTGCCCTCGTTTCAGGCTTCGTAGCATCAAGTTCGTACCCTAATTGCTGTGCCTTTGAAAGAACGTTGCTCTGGCCTGCTAATTCAGATACAAGTATTCGTTGTTTGTTGCCAACCAATTCAGGGACGATATGCTCATAGGTACGAGAATCCTTCATGATCGCAGAGACATGGATGCCTCCCTTATGTGCAAAGGCTGCGTTGCCTACATAAGGCTGATTGACAGGCATAGCTACGTTGGCGATCTCGCTTATATATCGAGCAGCCGGTGTTAGCGCTTGGAGCTGGCTATCTTCAACACAGGAGTATCCCATCTTCAATTGAAGTGTCGGAATGATGGAGCATAGATTGGCGTTGCCGCATCTTTCACCATATCCGTTGATTGTGCCTTGTACTTGTGTGACGCCTGCTTCTACCGCTGCAAGTGTATTCGCAACAGCGAGCTCACAATCGTTGTGTGTATGAATGCCAAGCTTCACTTGCACATGGTTGCGAACATCTCGAATGATGGTGCCGATTTCGTTAGGCAGTGTGCCTCCATTGGTATCGCACATGACGACCCAGTCAGCGCCGGCTTCTTGCGCCTTGCGCAGTACTGCAATCGCATATTCCGTGTTGTTTTTGTAGCCGTCAAAGAAATGCTCTGCGTCGAGCATCACCTCAAGTCCTGCTTGCTTCAGATAGGCGATAGAATCATAGATCATGGCTAAATTTTCATCTAGCGTCGTTTGTAGGGCGGTATGGACGTGGAAGTCCCATGACTTTCCTACAAGCGTTGCAGCAGGAACGTTCGCTTCAATAATGCGATTTAGGTTGGCGTCCTGTTCGGCGAGTGAATCTTTGCGTCGGGTACTGCCGAATGCCGTTAGTTTCGCATTCCATGAATAAGCAGCTACTCTTTTGAAAAATTCAATATCCTTGCCGTTGCTTCCCGGAATGCCGCCTTCAATGTATGTGACGCCAATCGCATCAAGTTTGCGCGCGATTTTGATTTTATCGTCCGCGGACAAGCTAATTCCTTCGCCTTGGGTGCCATCGCGAAGTGTTGTGTCAAAGATAGAGATGAATTTTGACATTCTAGGAACCTCCTTAAGTTATGCAAGGATGAATATGGAAATAACTATTTCCCTATTATAGCACTGCTTTCTTGCTTGTATAGTCGAAAATCATAATCGTATACTTGATTTTTTAGCAAAGGAAGTTGGTATTCATGCTTGCAACGGATTGTAGTAATCAGTAAGCTTATAAGAGAATAGAACAATTGTTCGAGATATATTGGTAATATATAGAAATAAAGGGATCGTTGTCTTGCGTAGTTAATTAGGCTGTATGAATACAATGAAGCTGTTAGGAAGGGGGCAGTATTATGAATGAGAACGAAACTTCGCGCAACTACATACAACAATATTATCCGACCAAGGGTCGAGTCATATTGCATCTCGACATGAATGCTTTTTATTGCTCTGTACATGCAGCAGAAGAACCTGAAAAATATCAAGGCCAGCCAACGGCGGTGGCTGGCAGCATGGAATTGCGCAAGGGTATCATTGTTACTTGTTCTTATGCTGCCCGCAAGCTTGGCATTCGCACAGGAATGCATGTGAAGGAGGCGATGCGGCTGTGTCCCCACTTGATTGTCATTCGGCCTGATTTTTATTTATATCGCAAATATTCAAGAGCCTTTATCGAAATCGCGCGCAGCTATACCCCGCTAGTTGAGGTCGTTTCGATCGATGAGTGTTACATGGATATTACAGGATCCAAAATATTTGGCACACCGCTCGACATTGCTAATGAACTGCAGACGAGGATTCGAGAGGAATTGAGCTTGCCTTGCTCAGTTGGCATAGCACCGAATAAGCTGCTTGCAAAAATGGCGTCTGATATGAAAAAGCCAAATGGGATTACCATCCTGCGAATTCGGGATATGTCGAAGCAATTGTGGCATAAACCGTGCGGCGAGTTGTTCGGGATTGGTCGCAAAACTGCTGATAAGCTGTCCCGCGCGGGAATACGCACTATTGGAGAACTGGCGCATACCGATGAAGGGCGGCTCGTGTCATTGTTCGGCATACAGGGGCATTGGATGAAGCAGGCAGCCAATGGCATCGACGATTCGCCAGTGAAAGCAGAGCGTGAACAGAACAAATCAATCGGCCATACGACGACCTTGCCGAAGGATGTGGAGTCGAAGGAAGAAGTAAGAAGAGTTTTGTTGAACTTGGCAGATCAGGTGGCGCGCCGGATACGAAAGCAAAAACTGATGGCACAAACTGTACAGCTTACTATTCGTACTCCGGATATGAAGACGATAACGCGGTCAAGCACACTCCAGGGACCCACAGACGATGCTGGATGCTTGTTGGATGAGGCCTGGAAGCTTTATGAGAAGCACTGGACGTCAGGCAGGCCGATTCGGCTTCTAGGGATTACGGGCCAAAATCTAGTAGCAAAGCAAGAAGCGGCCGTACAGTTGGATTTGTTTGATTTCGAGCGTCAGCCGAAGCGAGAGCAATTGATAGAGACGATGGATCGGATACGAGATAAATATGGAGAAAATGCGATTGTTACGTTAGGAATGCTTGGAGATGATCCTTCTACATTGCTTCGCAATCACCGTGTTCGGGGTACTTCCCTTCAAACTGATACACTGCATGGATCAGACGAGTAATTAATAATTTTCAAATCATTTAAAAAAGTTGGAAATCGTTTGAATTCCAAGCTTGTTTGTATTATATTGATAACGGAGGAACCAAGAAGATCTGTACGATTACAGGAGGGAACTGACCAATGGCAAAATATACTTGGGTTGATAAAGACACATGCATCGCTTGTGGAGCATGTGGCGCTACTGCACCTGACATTTATGACTACGATGATGAGGGTATCGCAGAAGTTATTTTTGAAGGTGACAACAACCAAGGGGTAACCGCTATCCCAGACGATCTGTTTGACGATCTGCAAGATGCTGCAGACGGCTGCCCAACAGATTCTATTAAGATTGCGGACGCACCATTTAACTAATCTACTGGAAGCATACTACACACATAGAGAGAGAAATACCTACACGATCCCCGCGCCTCCCGCGGGGATTTTATTATATCTGCTCACCTCAACTAATTACTGCATCAAAGCAACAATTCGCAAAATTCGACAAAATTCAGCTTGAAATAACCAATATCATCGTATACGCTCATACAATATGATAGATTAAATATAGCAGAATATATCATTCTTGATTGTAGCAATAAAATGGTTCATGCTGCCAAGGTGAAGTAGGTGATTTCGAGATGAGAAAATTCGTTGTCCCGGCATTGATCGTATCGCTGCTGACCATGATTATGGTATATGTGTACACTCATGGAGCTGGTGGCGTGTTTCATATGGCGGAGCAGGCATTTCGTGATGCTTTGCGAACGAAGAGTATTGAACAGCGGCAGCCCGATGATCGAATCAAGATGATAGCGATTGACGAGCCTTCATTAGCACAGCTCGGCTCTTTTCCATGGTCTCGCTCCTATTATGCCGAATTAAGTGCAAGGTTGATGCATGCCGGTGCCCGGGCGGTCGTCATCGATTTACTGATGCTTGATCCCTCTATGCATGAAGAGGAGGACGAACGCTTATCTGAACAATTGAGTACATACCCGTCAATATACTTGCCGGTGCAGGTTTCACTTCTTCCTTTACAAGAGAATGCCCATTCTCTCGAAGCGTCTGGTGTTGAGCGGCCTCCATCTTCCATTCGAGTTGCTGATAGTCAACTCGGACATGTGAATGTAATTCCAGACGGTGACGGCGTTATTCGAAAAATTAGTTTAGGCATTCCGGATGAACATGGAAAGATGATTCCTTCTATAGATGTTCTAGCCGCGAATCAGTTATTGCCAGAAGATAAGCAAATTCGGTGGGATGGGTTAAGCGGCCGTTGGTATCGGGGGGAGAAGGTGATTCCGACAGAGAATCGGGATCAAGTCGCATTCGATTATTTCTCTTCCATTTATGGCGATAGCACGGACAATCTGTACGGCTATGATCGTCAGTCGTTTGCAGATGTATGGAATGGTACTGTTGATCCTTCCTATTACAAGAACTCCGTCGTCTTAATAGGCCCCTATGCAGCCTCATTAAGCGACCGGCACATGACGCCGCTTAGTCGATCAATGACACTTTATGGCGTGGAGATTCACGCGAATATGGTTCAATCGCTAGTGGAAGGTCGCTTTTATAAGGAAGCTCCGTTTTTTTGGAATGTGATTGCATTACTTCTAGGAATTAGCATTGTAGGTTGGAGCGCATCGCGAATTCGAGGCGTTCAAGGTGTTGCTGCAGCAATAGGTATCGTCTTTGTATTTACAATCGTATGGATTGGTATTTACGAGAGTGGCTCTGTCTTCATTCCCTACTTTACTGAGCTTTGCGGAATGGGGGCTTCTTTTGTTCTCATCGTTGCCTATAGGGGCCGAGAAGAACGTAGAGCAAGACAGCATGTTGAAGATTTATTTGGCAGGTATGTATCACCTGCGGTTGTGATGAAGCTGCTGGAATCACAAGCACCTGTTAAGGCAGGAGGAGTACGTACTGACATTTCGGTTATGTTCATTGATGTAAGAGGATTTACTCCATTGTCTGAAAGGCTCGCTCCTGAAGTAACGATCCAACTTCTGAATCAATACTTGCATTTGTGTGCAAACACGATATTTAAGCATAATGGAACCTTGGATAAATTTATGGGCGATGGCGTCATGGCAATCTTTGGAGCGCCGCAGCATCTTGATAATCATGCTGAACACGCAGTACGAGCCGCATTAGAGCTTCAACGCTGTGCTGAGCAATTGCGTACTCAATTATTGCAGGAAATTGAGCTGAGTGACCGATTTGGAATTGGTATCGGTATTCAGAGTGGGGAAGCGATAGTTGGAAATGTCGGTTCTGAGCAACTGCGCTTGGACTATACGGCCATCGGAGATACCGTCAATGTCGCTTCGCGATTGGAATCACGAGCCTTGCCGGGGCAAATTGTTGTTGGAAAGGAAACCTATTTGAGAATTTGCAATCGTTTTGAAGTGACAAGTATTGGAGCACTTCAATTAAAAGGGAAATCGGAACAAGTATTAGCTTATGAAGTTCGTGCTGAGCGGGAAGGAAACTGAGTTGGATAGATTCGCCAACATGTTCATGATAGCGGTTCTAGAAATGAATCTTATGTCTGAGAAATGAGGAGAGCATGGAAGAATGCGAAAGAAACGCTTGTTGCAAAGCAGTCTCGCCTTTATGGTGGTGTTTTTTACACTGTTTGGAGCTGGATCATGGGGAACTGCATATGGTGCAGAGGGTGCAGCCAAAGCCGTACGAGTGGGTATTGTGAAGGAATGGAAAGGCAGTGTGTCGGTTACCAAGGCCGGAGGAGATAAGCCGATTCAAGTATTTAAAAAAATGAGTATTAATCAAGGAGATCGCCTTCGTACCGGAGATAAATCCCGAATTGTCATTCAATTGGTCGGGGGAGATAAAGAGGATGAACTGACGATTGGCGCAGATGCAGATGTTAGCTTTACCGAGTTAAAAAAGGACGGCGGTGTGAAGACTCGCATCGGTGTATGGGCAGGTTCCGTCTTTACCAAGGTAAAGTCTATTGCAGGAATCGATGATCGATTTGTGCTGGAGACGCCAACAACGGTTATGGCGGTTCGCGGCACGCAATTCGGGGTCAAGGTCTATCCCTTAAATGGACTGACACAGTTGTATGTTACAGCGGGGATTGTAAGAACGGAATTCCCAATCAAGGTCAGCAGCAGTTCTGATTTATCAGGCAGCCAGCCGCAAAAAAAGGATACATCATTCGGTAAAAGTAAGGTCGTGACAATCGGCCATCAAGATGTATTTCCTGCACAAACGGCTGCGTTTACTTTATCAGGGTTAGGAACTGACTATAAATATGGGTATGCGGATGCAGGGACACTGCTTACACAATGGGATATGGCAGTTGTGAAAGCCATGATTGCTGGTGCGGCAGATGCAGAAGAGGAGAATAAGACGACCATGAAACAGTGGTCAGAGGGAAAATGTGAAGGAGCCAGTCTACAGTTGCGTGCATGTGAGGTTCTTCAATCTTATGGGATGCTGCAGGGGAAATTTGGCGGGATACTGCGCGGAGGCTCTGATCAACTTATCGAGAATATTGCGAATAGCGGCAAGGCGGAACCACTTGAGAAACGGGTCGCTCATAATATGAGCAGCTTCATTGCTTATGTGGTTCGAACTGCTGTAGAGTATGGAAAGCTGACAGAGCAGGAAGCGAACCTGAGCGGGTTACCATGGAAAACAGCAACGTTATTATTGACAAAGGAAGAATCTCAGCAGCAGACCTTCATACATAAGCATGTAGAGGAACAGGCGGGGTTGGGAGAGCTAGAAGCAAATGATGGGCTGAAAAAGGAAGGAGCCCTTGAGCAGCAGCGAAAGGCTGCGGAGCTTCAAGAACAGGGACAAGTAGAGAAGAATTATGAGGCCTCACTGAGCTCGGAACTTATGAAGCAGCAATTTATAGAAAATTTAAAAAAAGCTCAACTGGAAGTATGTGAAAATGCATACGAAAATCGAGTATGTCAGGAATCTAACAAAGATAAGGATTTTCAAGGCGGAGCGGTCAATCCGAGTTCCCCTGATCCAAGTCGTCCGGATCCAGAGAAACCAGATCCAAAGCCAGATCCGAAACCGGATCCAAAGCCGGATCCAAAGCCACAAGAACACGTTCTTGAACTGGCCGCTGATAAGGATGAAGTCAAGTCAGGTGATCAATTCATTGTGACGGCGATACTGAAGCGCCTAACCGCCCCTGTAAACGCAGCTTCATTGCAGTTCACCATTGAGATAGAAAAGGGAGCTGAACTAGACACAGGGGAATTGCAAGCAAATAAAGAGAAATATCGAGATGGCGGTGGCAAATTTCAAATTGCACACCAACCTGGAGATTATGCAAAGAGCAATAGTGTCGATTCCGTGGTGACCGCAACCCAGTCATTAATCACATATCGCATTATGATGACTACATCTGGATATGTAGCACTCAACAGCGACGATACGCTCGTCAAGCTGCCGTTTAAAACAAATGGAAGCAATAATCCAGTGTCATTAAAATTGACGAATGTTCGTTTTTATGATGAAAAAGGTTTGCTGCTGCAAGTTAATACGATGGAGAAACCGCTCGAAATCAAGCTTATTCCGTAACGGTTGAAGGAGATATTGGAAATGAAAGTCGGACAAATCACGGGAAAAATGCATCTTGTCATCGTCTTCATATTAATAGCTGGTACTGCAGCGATGGCATCCTCTGTTGAGGTATATGCAGCAGCCCCATCGTTGAACAAGAAGTCTGAACAGGCTCAAGCCTTTGAACACTTTACTTCCCCTGCAATCGAGATGACTGCCTGGAAGGCCGCATCACATTGGTATGAAACGGTGCACCTATCTGGCAAAGCAATGGCTAATAAGCAAGTGGAGCGCCTGCAATTCCCCACAGGAATTGCAGCAGGGGAAAATGAATCGATTATTGTTACCGATACGCGTAATCATGTACTTCGTCGCTTGGATGCTGAGGGACGCATAACGGCAACTATAGGAATGATCAATAAGCAGGGCTGGGAGGATGGAGAGCAGGCTCAGGTACAATTCGATCAGCCGACAGGACTTGCAGCAGATAAAAAAGGAAATCTATACGTGGCGGATGCAGGAAACCATGTCATTCGTAAAATAGATGGGGCTGGAAAAGTGACCACAGTAGCCGGCGATGGTATTCCTGGCTGGAAAGATGGTGCAGCAGGGACAGCGCGCTTCCATACGCCGCGAGCCATAGCCGTAGCGGATGATGGAGCGATATATGTTGCCGATTCATTGAATCACGTTATTCGACGAATTGATGCAATGGGGATGGTCACTACATTAACTGCCCGTTCTTCCCGTATCGTGGAATATTCACCGGGGTCAGTAACAGGAGCAGGTGATTTTAAAGACGGCAACCTGACAGAAGCGATGTTCAATGAACCAAGCGGGATTGCCTTGATGAATGATGGCAAACTAGCTGTCGCAGATACGGGCAACCAGCGTATTCGTCTCATTGATTTGAAACAGGGAAGTGTATCAACGATTGCAGGGAGCAGTTCTACTGCCGGGTATACCTTACCAGGTGTCCAGCGAGTACTGTATGCGCCAGGAGGATATCGCGATGGCGCTGCTTCGAATTCGATATTCAATAGCCCTACAGGAATTGCAATTACGAATGAAAATGGGATTGTAGTCGCAGACAGATGGAATCATGTTGTCCGATATATATATAAGGGAGAGGTTGTTACACTAAGCGGACAAGCTGGCAAAAGCGGTGATTTGGACGGAATTACTTCTTATGCTAAGCTGCATGAGCCGACAGCCGTTGCTGTGCTCGCGAATGGGTCAATAGCGGTGGCAGAAGGATTTAATAATGCAATCCGACTTATTCGCCGTTATGAGCTTCCTGAATGCGTTATGGGACCTTTGGATCAATCGCGCGCATCTCAGGTTCAGTTAGTATACAATCGTATGCCTTTGTATACGGATACGGCGCCGATTATTCAGGGCGACAGAACCTTTTTGCCATTAAGGGTTCTGGCAGAAACCTTGGGTTATAAGACGGAGTGGCGAGCAGGTAAGCGAGTGGTTCTTCAACTTGGGGAGAGCAGCATCGAACTGCGTCCAGGAAGCAACCAAGTGAATGTGGAAGATAACGGTACATCATCTGTATTGAAGCTTCCTACAGCTCCCTTCATACAGAACGGCAGAATATTAGTGCCTGTCCGCTTTGTGGCTGAACAATTCGGCTTCGATGTCCAGTGGGTTGCACAAGCAAGGGCAGTCGTAGTAAGAGACCGAATTTTCCTGCGCTATGCGGCAACGGGAACGTGCTTCCCGCCTCAGCGAATAACAGCTAAATAATGTGCCGGAGGGAGGAATGTAATTGACTTCTTCATCGGATGGAAAACATCCACTCGGATCGAAGAAAGACCAAGCATATATAAAGGAGTATATTGAGTCGCATCCGGATAATCGGATGGCCTGGTATCTGCTAGGCAAGCAATATGAGCGAAATGGTGAGCAAGGCAAGGCGAATTATTGCTTCAAGGAAGCAGGGGACATCTATCATGCCTTTGAGAATGTGCCTCGTCTATCTGAGGAGATTGAGGAATTGGCAGAGAACACCGAGCGGCAGCAAGCAGCATCACACATCTCCCGAAATGGGAAGAAGCGAATTGGCATTGCTATTCTGCTCTTTCTGCTGCTCGGCTCGATAGCTGGTGAAGTGAAAGCTCCTTCTCGAATGTATCCTGCTTCTGTTGAGAGTGAGGCTGGGGAAGCAAAAGACGATGCGATTTCTAAAAAAACGGATGTGCATCTACCGAATGGTGCTTTATCGATTCCATCTCAAGCTGGCATACTCGTTCCGGAACAAGACGATGCTGCATTCGGCCATGCGTTGAAGGATGCCAAACACATTGCCTCCAAAGTGAATCATGTTCACTATCTGCTTCATATTCGCACTCATCAGCAATGGTGGATGTGGAAGGCTCCACTGCGTCCCGACTACCGGCTGTCTGCAGATTCAAACGGGCAAAACATCGTTGTGACTCCGCTGCAAGGCAAGCAGTGCAAGTGTGACGCTGACCGTGTACAGGCAAGTTCATTTGTACAGCAATGGATGCCAAGAAGTGTGGAGCGGCTGGTAGCCAAGTCTGCACTTACGGCTGTATTGCAAATGAATGATCAAGCGCCTAAGCAATGGTCGAAACTAGCAAGCAAATACCCGAACAATGTAGTGTCAGGCATTACTCCTCAAATCGCCCAAACCTATGACGAGATAGCTGCATCGTATATGTCTCATATGAAAAAGGCGAAGCAGATAGCCCCTAAGAAGGCGAAGCAGCAGGCACTTCAAAATATATGGAGCGATGAATCAGATCCGTTCAGGGAGCCAATGCGTATTTTGGTCGATAGGAAGCATCATCGACTTGCGGTCGTAAGTGGTAAAATTATGCTGAGAAATTACAAAGTTGGTCTTGGTGGCAAACGAACTCCATTGGGCTCGTTTCGAATTACCGAAAAGGTAGTGGATCCGAACGGGTCGTCAATTGGCGACTTTGGCAGTCGGGGGATGACTTTGTCAGATACGTTGTATGCCATTCATGGCACGAATGAGCCGGATAGCATTGGATTGGATAAGTCGCTTGGCTGTGTACGGATGTCGAAGGAAGATGTTGAGGAATTGTTCGATATGGTGCCGATCGGAACAGAAGTCGTGATAGGTTCTGATATATTGCCAGAGGAGCTGCTTGTGCCGGATAAGGACAGCCGCTATCGACTTAACTTGAGCCCGAAGCAGGACAATCCGAACAAGAGATATCGCTGGCTGTAAATATGATGCTCTTATCAAGAAGAAGAGCCGGAATTCTCAAGTGCGACTTGAGTTCTGGCTCTTCTTCGTAAATAATGGGAAATGCTATCCATTTACAATAAGCAGTGTAGATACGATTATGACAAATAGCAAGAGAACCCCTCCGACCCATAAGATCGCCTTTTTGTTCACTTCTTCTGCATGCTTAGCCGGTATTGTTGGGGATTTGCGTTTCACTGCCATAGGTCATCACCTTTCTTTATAAATCTTCTATAAAACCTCTATATGCCTATTGTAATCGTTTTCTAAATGTTTGACCAGTCAGGGTTGGATGACATATGCACTTTTCTTTTGTGCTAGAAACCTTTAAACTATGACATGGAGCCTTTTTTATGCCCGCCAAGGATGTTACATAGTATATTGTTAGGATTTAAGTATAAGTCTTGCGCGGTACGGTAACTATACGATGTTGTCAGTAATCATGGCTTACATGTATGGCACAATGAACGGAGTGGAACCTTTGTTATATCGCAACATAGCTAAACCGATATTTTTCAAATTAGATCCTGAAAAAGCGCATCACCTCGTTATAGGTGGCATGGCGCAAGCAGCGAAGGTGCCCGGTGCGCTTGCCATGATGCGTGGAATGTATGGAGTCAAGGCAGATCCCGCCATGACGACTTCACTGTTCGGTCTCACATTCCATAGTCCGATTGGACTTGCGGCAGGACTAGATAAAAATGCGGAGGCCGTCCGCGGATTCTCTTCCATTGGCTTCGGATTTATGGAAGTGGGTACTGTCACGCCCAAAGGACAGCCTGGCAATGATAAGCCGCGCATGTTCCGGCTTCCTCCAGACGAAGCGTTAATCAATCGAATGGGCTTCAATAATGAAGGAACGGAAGCTATGCACGAGCGATTGACAGCGATTAAGGAGCGACCAATTCCGGTATGGGTCAATATCGGTAAAAATAAAGCTACCCCGAATGATAAGGCGTATGAAGACTACTTGAAATGCATACAAACGATGTATGATGTGGCAGATCTGTTCGTAGTCAATATCAGTTCACCAAATACGCCCAATCTGCGGAATTTACAGCATGGTGACGAGTTGAGGGCACTATTGAACTTAGTCGTAGATGAAATGAATCGCCAAAATGCGGCTCATGGCCAAAATAAATCTATTCTCGTCAAAATCGCTCCGGATGTATCGGACAGCGAATTGGAAAGCATGACCGAGACGATTGTACAGAGTGGAGTATCGGGGATCATTGCTACAAATACTACGCTGTCTCGCATGGGAGCAACCCATGTCCATCGGTTGGAAAATGGGGGATTAAGTGGAAAGCCGCTGACAGAACGCTCGACTGAAGTCGTGTCGCAAGTATATCGTATGACCAAAGGGGCTATCCCAATTGTTGGGTCGGGTGGCATATTCACTGCAGAAGATGCGTATCAAAAAATTCGTGCCGGTGCGAGTCTGGTCGAAATATATACGGGTCTCATTTATAAGGGGCCTGGAATTAACCGTGAGCTGGCTTCAGGCTTGAAGCGACTAATGAAGCAGGATGGATTCAAGCATATTTCAGAAGCTATTGGGGCTGATCATCGATAAGAAATGGTCGTATCGTGATACACCACAGGTTCACTGAACGAATGGTTGGAATGGACAGGAGGCATACAAATGGACGGAAGAGATTGGGGAAATTTTTTGCTGCCTTATGCACAGGCCGTCGAAGAGCTGAAGGTCAAGTTCAAAACGTTGCGAACTGAATTGAAGAAGCGAGAAGAATATTCACCTATCGAGTTTGTAACGGGCCGGGTGAAGAGAATTTCCAGCATACTAGAAAAATCGAAGCGCCTTGAGGTGCCCCTTGATCAACTGGAGCGGGGAATTGAGGATATCGCAGGCATTCGGATTATGTGCCAATTCGTCGATGATATTCATCGAGTGGCAGACTTAATTCGCAATCGCCAGGACATGAAGGTCGTATATGAGAAGGACTACATTACCAATTATAAGGAAAGCGGTTATCGCAGTTTCCATATGATTATCGAATATCCGGTT
This sequence comes from Paenibacillus sp. S-12, assembly GCF_030363895.1. NCBI lineage: Bacteria > Bacillati > Bacillota > Bacilli > Caryophanales > Paenibacillaceae > Paenibacillus > Paenibacillus sp. S-12. The sequence continues at coordinate 64,176 of NZ_JASIUF010000015.1, read as the reverse complement.
CAAACGGCGCTTGGCCAGAAAATGATTTTGGGAGAAATCCAAATTCGTACCCTGGCGATGAATTTTTGGGCGACGATTGAACATTCATTGAATTATAAATACAAGGACAGCCTTCCTGAGGAAGTTCGCCAGCGGCTGAAGACGGCAGCGGAAGCGGCATTTGTATTGGATAACGAAATGTCCAGCATCCGTCAGGAAATTCTCGTCGCACAACAGAGCTTCGAAGATAAGTCGAAGATTGTACAGAAATGCCTGTCCTTTATTCAAGAACTGTATTATTATCACCGTATTTCTGAAGCCATTCAATTCCAGAATCGCTTCAATGAAGTATGGGAGAAGGATGATATTACAGAACTGAAAAATTTAGAGGAAGAGATCACGAGGGAGCTGGAGAGTGCGAAGAAGAACGGGGACATTCAGCTATGAATGCTGAACAGGCTCTCCCTTATGATAGGCTGTATGTTCAGTTCATCAAGCTGTTCAATGAGGAGCGGGACTACTATCAATGTCATGATGTCATGGAAGAGTTATGGCTTGAGGAGGGGCGGAAGCCTCTTCTCCAAGGCCTGCTGCAAGTAGCGGTTGGACTGCATCATTTTCAGAACGGCAACCGTTCCGGAGCGGTCAAGCTTCTTGTGGCCGCGCTTCAAAAGCTGCACGCCTATCCTAATCTTGTGCTGGGGATTGACTTACATCAACTGCGCACCGATGCAGAAGAAGTGTTGGACGCCTTGCAGCAGCATGAGGATAATTTGCCGCCATTTCAAGACATTACGATTCGGATAGTCGATCAAGAACTTCATTTCCTTATTTCGAGCTGTGAGTTGCCATCCTTGCATGACTAAACATGTCATATTCGAATAAACGGAGATACAGAACACCATTTCATGACGAGGTCGGAAATGGTGTTCTGCTGTAATATCTACAGTTTTTACGAATTAGGCAATGACAAGGGTTCCGAGACTGTTAGTTGGAGCGATCACCAGAGTGTCACCCGGCAAAAACGTTCTTGTAAATGTCAATGTCAGTAAGAAGATACTGTTCAGTGTTCCAAACGGAACGCATTGTTTGCTATTAAAGAGAGTCAGGAAGTCTACATCAAGTGATATTACAGGCGGGCTCAATACCAATGTTTTTGATTCGAAAGTTGTCTGCACTTTCAATGAGGCGAGCTGTGGCGGGATGCCAAGGTTATTCTTAGTAGCAATGTGAAGGTCGCATAGACTTTGATTTATGCCATTTTGAAGCACAAGCTCAAACTTATTTCTACCTACGAGCAATTCAGACAAATTATCGAATATTAGTGTTCTATTAAACAAAATAGCCATCACTTCACCCCCAATCTTGCCGGTCTGCAAAATTATTATATGAGCGGTAGAATGAGGTGGCTTGTATGGTTACACCGGATGCGATGATTTCATACAAAATTGGTTCTACAGCGTATAGGAGAGCATGCGCTCGTGCAATGACGCGTGATGATGTTATTTTTCTGGAGGACTGGAATATCAATAACGATAGAAGTCATTTTCCGACTGTAGAGGCTTTTGTTTTCCTTTCCTGGAACCTGTATAATATGTGGAAATAAGCTTCATATTTTGTATCTAAAGGAGACGAATAATGGATTTACCCCCGAGTATCAGCTTCATTTTAGTAGCAATACTGATTATCCTTACCGGCTTTTTTGTAGCCACAGAGTTCGCAATCATTAAAATCCGCTCCAGCCGTGTTGATCAATTGGTTCTGGAAGGACGCAAAAATGCGCTTGCGGTGAAACAAGTGACGAGCAATCTTGATGGCTATTTGTCAGCGTGTCAATTAGGCATTACGATTACAGCGCTGGGACTTGGTTGGCTGGGAGAACCTTCGGTTGAGAAGGTGCTTCATCCCGTATTTGTATGGTTATCTGTTCCACAGCAGGCAGGGTCTATTCTTTCCTTTGTGATTGCATTTATCGTCATTACGTTCCTTCATGTGGTGGTAGGTGAGCTTGCCCCGAAGACACTGGCGATTCAGAAGTCGGAGAAGATCAGCTTGCTGTTTGCAAGACCGATTATCTGGTTTCACAAGGTGATGTATCCGTTCATCTGGTTGTTGAACAGCTCTGCAAATGGATTTATCCGCTTATTTGGATTGAAGCCTGCGAAAGAACAGGAAGAAGCTCATTCCGAGGAAGAGCTCCAAATTATTTTGAATGAGAGCTATGAAAGCGGTAAAATCAATAAAACCGAGTTTGGATATGTAAGCCGCATATTTGCATTTGACGAATTGCTGGCTAAGGAAATTATGGTGCCTCGAACCGATATGATCTGCTTGTCGGAAGACTTGCCTGTCGTAGAGAGCATCCCCGTAATGAAGCGAGAGCAGTATACCCGATATCCCATTATCCGTGGAAGCAAGGACTTTATTGTGGGCATGATCAACACAAAGCAGTTGTTCCTGCAGTATGATGAAGCGGCTGATAAGAAATTGTCTGACATCATGCTTCCTGTTCTTACCGTCTCTGAATCTACACCGATCAATCAACTCCTGAAGCGCATGCAGAAAGAAAGCACGCATATGGCGATCCTGATTGACGAGTATGGCGGAACATCAGGCATGATCACGATTGAAGATATATTGGAAGAAATCGTTGGCGACATACGCGATGAATTCGATAAGGAAGAGCGTCCTGAGATTGAACGAGTGAATGAGCACACCTTCATTTTCGATGGCAAGGTGCTGCTTACCGACGTGAATAACTTGCTCTCCACTGATCTTGAGCATGAAGATATCGATACAATCGGAGGATGGTTGTATGATCGAATGCCGGACTGCAAAAAGGGTTCTCAGTTGGAATGGAATGGCGTTCAATTCACCGTGCTTGAGCGGGAAAAACATCGAATTCGCAAAGTTCAGATTGCGACAGGTCAACCTGTTACGATGCTGGAGTTCGATGACATAGAAGCTGAGCAATCTTCGCTCTAATGTAAAAAGAAGCACCCTCAGAACCATTTAGGTTTTGCAGGGTGCTTCTTCTTTTCATCTAATCAAACTGAACCGCATTATGCTCTATACCGCTAATTTCAAAGAAAGTACGAATTATTGCAGTACGACCGTATCGCCTTCTTTAAGTCCTTCCAGCACCTCGGTCTTTTCACTTGTCTCCAAGCCAACCTTGATATCTTTACGCTCTACTTGACCATTTCCTTTATCCAGCATGACGTAGACGCTGTCCTTCTCACGCATTACCGCAACAGTAGGAACGACAATCGCATTCTCTTTACGCTGCGTCTCGATTTGGCCAGTAAGGCTAAGGCCGGCAATCAGGTTCTCATTGGCATCGAGTCCGATGATGACTTCGAATTGTGCAGGCTGATTGCTTTGTTCTTCGGATACAGCCTTAGCGAACTTGGACACCTTTAGAACTTTACCTTGAAGCTTGACATTCTTCATGGCGTTCATCTTTACCTCAACAGCCATGCCAGGCTTAATCCGGAATACATCTTGTTCGCCAACAAGAGTGACGAGCTGCAATTTCTTCAAATCTACGATTTTACCGACGCGATCATTTTCCTTTAATGCTTTCGGAATTTTGTTCGGGTCATCATACAGGAAAATGCCAGGCGAAGGGGCGATGTATTCGGATGCATCCACCTTTTTCTGCTTCTGAGCAATTTCCTTGCGTTGAATATCGACCGTCACATTGTTAAGCTCTTGCTGCAGCTTGGTCGTTTCTTTTTCGACGAATTTTTTCTTCATTTCGGCCTCCGTGGAAGGAAGGGCTTGATCTTCTTCCCCGAGGGCGGATTGGTATTTCGCAAGCTGTGTTTCCAACTGCTGCTTCTTGATGGCAGCTTCCGCTTGTGCGATTTCATTCGTTAGCGTACTTGGATCGAGGCGGAAAATGAGGTCGCCCTTTTTCACCTGCTGTCCGTCTTTCACTGCCCATTGCTTCACCTCGGCACCGAATGGAGCATATACGATTGTTTCCTTCTCGTATGTCGATTTTCCCTTTACCTCGATATGGTTGACAAGTGTTTCCTTCGTAACGGGGAAGGTGATAGCACCTGCATTATCCATTGGAACTTCCGGCTGCGCAGGGTTGGCGAATCGGTACAATCCAAAGCTGATACCGCCTAAAATAAGTATGATAATTGACCATTTTAATATCGATTTCATATGGTTATGTCCTCCTCTATGTGGAACAACTGCGGACTGCAATTGAACGATGGCACTTAGTCTCGCTTAATAGCGGTTAGAGCATCGGTACGAGAGGCGCTGATGGCTGGATATATACCAGACAGAATGCCTGTCACGATCGCAAAAATAATTCCGATTGGAATATTGGATAAGGAGATGAAGATAATCGCATCTCCTGTACTCTCTGACATTGTACTTGCTGTCACCCCGTTAATGGCCCATACGATCCAGTAAGACAGCATAACTCCAATCAATCCGCCAACCAATCCAAGCAGTGCTGCCTCAATGATGAACATATTGCGAATTTGTCTCAGGTTCGCCCCGAGAACCTTCATGATGCCGATCTGTCGGCGCCGCTGATAGGTTGACATGGTCATCGCGACCACAATCGAAATGGAAGCGATGAAAAGAACAAATAGGCCAATGCCCAGTGCAATCGTTTTAATAATGGCGAAGTTCTCCTGCAAACGATCCTTCTGGTGCAGGTTTGTTTGTGTGTTCAGCGTTAGCTTCTTAATTTGCTTCTCGACTTGTCCTACATTCGCTTGATCGTCTACTTTCACGATGACATTGTTATATGTACCTTGTTCTTCATTGCCGTTATTCAAGCGCAGCTCTTGCATCAGCATTTTGCCGGTTTCAAGAGATACGTAAAGTTTCTTATCGTATGCTACCTGATTCTCACTGACACCGGCCGGCTTCTTAAGTATGCCAGATACCCGAAGCGGAGAGCTCGTGTAGGTCTTGCTGTCGCCATTACCCAGCATCGTTTTGAGACGTATTTGTCGCTGATACATCGCAGTAGGGATGCGATTAAGATTGTTGTACTGCTCCATTAGTGAATCGTCATACGGATTGTTAGACAACTGTTCGATCAGGTTATCCATCGTTTCTTGATCAACAAGTCCTAGGGTTCCTCCATAGTTTAAGATGACGGTACCATCGAGGTCGGAAGGAGAACCCTGCATAAATTTGTTGTCAAATTGAGTTAACGAATTGAGATCTGTTGCAAATACTTCAATTCCAGTACGGCGGTCATCCAATGTGCTCATTTCCAAATAACCGAATTGCTGGAATGGCGCCACTGCCTTTACATGAGGGATGTTGCGGATGACCTCAATCTTTTGCGCAGTAATCTTTCCGCGTTCTACGTTCTCGTTATCTGCACCTTTGGCCTGCTGTCCGCCGTTTTTGCCTTGATTTCCGCCTTGGCTGACCCCCGTATTCGGAGTAACCGTAATTTCGTCCATCTTTAAAAAGGAGTTCAATTGTTTTTCTGCAAACATTTGTGCAGATTCCCCGACGCTCATCGCAATAATAATTGCGGCACAGCCAATCGAAATTCCAGCCGCACATAAGCCAGTAACAACCTTACGTCTCTTCAATTGATCCCATGATAGATGGAGGTAGTCTCGTACTCTCACGACTGCTCACCTCCAACGGGATGAAGAACTTTTTCGTCCTGAACAGCTTCTGTCGTCAACATTGGACTTACGTGCGTGTGCAATCCGTCCTCGATCAATATGCCATCCTTTAAAGTAATAATGCGTTTTGTTTGTTCGGCCACTTCCATTTCATGTGTGACGATAATGAAGGTGGTGTCTACGGTTTCGTTTAAGTTTTTTAGGATTGCGATAATTTCTTCTTCTGTTCGTGTGTCCAGATTACCGGTAGGCTCGTCCGCAAAAACAACCGATGGCTCGGTAATAAGCGAGCGTGCGATACTGACACGCTGCTGCTGCCCACCAGACAATTGAGATGGGAACAGTTCAGCCTTGTCAGGAATACCAACCTGTTCAAGCAGACGGATCGCCTTTTGCTTTCGTTCGGCTGGACGTACGCCTTGGAAAATAAGTGGGAGCTCTACATTTTCACGTACAGTTAAATTGGCTATTAGCTCGTACGCTTGAAATATGAAACCAATATGCTTGCGTCGAAATTCAGCAAGTGAGTTCTCGTTCAGCTTTACAATATCCTGATCTGCAATATAAATGCTCCCTTCAGTTGGCTTCATTAAGCCCGCCATTAAGTTGAGCAATGTGGATTTACCAGAACCTGAGCTGCCTAGCAGTGCAACCATCTCGCCGCGCTTAACTTCAAAATTAATGGAATGCAGTACTTGGGTTGTTTCGGGGCCGTTCTTAAATGAGTGTGACAGACCTTCGACACGTAGCATTCGGCTCCTCCTTTCTTTCTATTACTTCGATGTAGGTATGTATTGATCTAGGAAATGACAGTGTTCCATACGGTGGATAAACGTGAAAGTTTCTTCCTAAGTTGCATTGTGACAATATTGTAAGGAGAACTCGAGAATTGTCACGCAAATTGAGGATTCGTTGTTATTCGCGATGTCGGCATGGTATGCTGTAATGGCATGGCTTAAGAAGGCATGTGTACATTTTGACATAAAACCTGGATCGAAGAAGCACATCAACCCGTGCAGCATGGAGGTGAGCATGCAGTGGCAAAAAAAATGAGGTTGGACAAACTATTAGGACATATGGGCTGCGGCAGTCGCTCAGAAATTAAAAAGTGGGCAAAAAGCGGCTTGATTCAAGTCAATGGGCGGTTAATTAAGGACAGCGGTGTACAGGTAGATCCTGATATAGATGAAGTGATGCTTGACGGTGAACAGATTCGATATCGTGAATTTGTGTACATTATGCTGAATAAGCCGCAGGGCGTCATTTCAGCAACGGAGGATTTGCGAGAGCGTACGGTCATTGATCTGCTGCCAGATGAGCTTCGTCATTTTGAACCCTTCCCGGTAGGACGGCTGGACAAGGATACCGAAGGCTTGCTGTTGCTTACGAATGACGGCAAGCTGGCACATGATCTGTTATCTCCGAAGAAGCATGTTCCAAAAACATATGTAGCGACCGTTAGAGGACGGGTCGACAATGATGATGGAGCGGCGTTTCGTCAAGGTGTCGAACTTGATGATGGGTATGTGACAAAGCCAGCGCATCTTGTAATCTCCGGTCATGAGGAGCAAGCAGATGGAACGGTGCATTCCTTTATCGAACTGACAATTACGGAGGGGAAGTTCCATCAAGTGAAGCGAATGTTCGAGTCGGTAGGGAAGCAAGTAATTTATTTGAAACGTATCCGAATGGGAACGCTAGATTTGGATCCCGTACTCAAGCTTGGTGAATGGAGAGAGTGTACAGCAGAAGAGCTAGAAGCACTTCAGCAGCATCAGCAATAAGGAAGGTTTAATGATTGAAAATTCATATGGCTGACAACATATAAAGGCTAGAGAGAAAAGGGAGAGATCAATGATGAATTATCGCATTGTAGCGTTAGATATGGATGGAACACTGCTGCATGATGATCATACGCTGTCCAACGCGAATGCGGAGGCGATTCGCAAGGTCGCTGCTCAAGGCGTGGAGATTGTATTGTGCACGGGAAGAAGCCCAATTAGTACACTTCCATACTTAGAAGAGCTTGGCCTTGATGGTGTGGTAATTACCCACAATGGCGCTGCCACCGTCGCTTCAGAAGGACGCAAACTGCTTCATCGCTTCGATATTCCAAGTGCAGGATTGGAGCCTTATATTCAATACTGTCGTGAGAATGGGGTTCACTTTGATATTAATACCGCTTTCGAATTATATGTGGACAAGCTGAATGAACTGACCCCGGAGATGCTGCATTTATACCGCCAATTCCTAATTGAGCCGAAGCAGTTTCCAGGTTGGACGGGCTTGCCGCATGCGCCTGTGAAGCTGACAATGAGCGGACATAAGGAAGAGATAGATCAAGTAGAGCATGAATTGAATGAATGGACACATGAGCACAATTTTATTCGCTCAGGGGACTACTTTATCGATATTATGCATAAGGATGCAACGAAGGGAAATGCGCTCAAGCAGCTTGCTGCGATGCGCGGCGTACCGCGTGAACAGGTGCTCGCCATCGGCAACTATTATAACGATATGACAATGATCCAATTTGCAGGCATGGGCGTAGCCATGGATAATTCCCCGCTTGAGGTGAAGGCTGCAGCACAGGAAGTCACGTTGTCGAACAACGAGGATGGAGTGGCTGCTACCTTGCTGAAGTATTGCTAGTGGCTGGTTCTGTCTTTGGGAGATAGGGGGGCGTAACCCCGTTCAAGGTAAAGGGGTGCTACCGGCTCTTTCATCCATCCGATTGCAATAGCATGATCGATGAATAATAAGCCGCTGTCCTTGCACAATCGAAGCTTCAGCTTGAAGCATCTCATTGTGCAAGATCAGTGGCTTTTTCCTGCGTATACAGGAGCTTTTGCTTTCTATCCGGTTGTGCGCAATCCCTTCGGATAATGGTTTTTTAGCTGACCGCCTGATGCTTTGCCGAAGCCAATAGGCAGACCGTCAATAGAAACGAGTGTCCAGCCCTTAAGTTGGGCATTGTCACCTTCTAACGGAAGTGCTTCTCCACGCAAGTATGCCTCAGCAGCGGAATCTGTTGCAGCGAATGAGATGGATTGAGCTGCCTCCTTCGCAGAGCGGCAATACAACGCCAGCGCATGGGCAGGTTCGATGCGATTTTTGCGCAGATGTGCCAGATGCAGACCGGCACGAGGTACGCGAAGTCCTCGCAGCGTTTCGCCGCCTTGCAGTGCATGTACAGCGGAAACATTGCCTTGCGGTAGCCAATACAATTCTTCACCAAACAGCAACGGTATGCCTTGTGGCAGGTGAAGTCCAGGAAGGTACTCGCGTTTCCACGCTTCGAACTGTGAATAAGCAGCTTGGGGATCGCTGACTCGTGAGCCGCTGCTTTTACGTCCCTGCTTACGGCTTCGCATGTTGGTGTTGGATGCTTCCGTAGAAGCAGAATGGTCTGCTTGCCACTGTAATACGGCGACGAAATGACCCTCTCCTTCCGCTTGATGCGGCCAAATGCGCTCCATGCGGAGTAGCTTGAACTGATCGAAGTGTCGGAGCCAATGATCAATAATCTCTTCATTTTCCTGGCGATTGAAGGTGCAAGTGGAATAGGCGATTGTCCCGCCTGGCTTCAACATGGCTACCGCTGCCTGAATGATGTCCCACTGCCGTGCTGCACACATTGCAACATGCTCGGGCGACCATTCGCGTATTGCATCCTCATCCTTGCGGAACATGCCCTCACCAGAGCAAGGCGCATCGAGCATAATGCGATCGAATGCGTGCGGGAATTTCGACGCCAGTGCGTGCGGATCGGACTGGGTGACAATTGTGTTGCCGATTCCCATTCGCTCAATATTTTCAGCCAATATTTTAGCGCGTTGAGGATGGATCTCATTTGCGATCAGGACGCCTTCGCCGCGCATACGCCCTGCAATGTGGGTGGATTTTCCTCCAGGAGCAGCAGCAAGATCCAGAATGAATTCGCCTGGCCGAGGATCAAGCAGGGCGACGGCCGACATTGCCGATGGTTCCTGAATATAATAAAAGCCTGCTGCATGATACGGATGCTTCCCTGGTCGAGAGGCTTCATCATAGTAGTATCCCTCTTCACACCAAGGGACAGGCCGCAGATGAAATAGCTGCTCTGCATTCAAGCGTGCATCAGCATGGGTAATCCATTTTGTGGGGTTGGCACGAAGTCCGAAGGTGCGCGGATCCTTATAACTGAGCAAAAATGCATCCCCATCCTTTGGGAGCATTTGCTTCATTTGTTCGATATAGGCTTGTGGCAATGACAAAGTTGTTGCATCTAGGGACATGTTACAGCTCCTTTCTGAATGGGTATAAAATAATCAGCATTGTATAGTTTACCGGACTGCTAGGCTTCGATGCAACGATGAATGACAGGAAACGTAGTCCAGCCAACCGCTCATTTACTAGGCAGATATTCATTTATGGATATATTCGGATCAGGTTACAATAATGTAAGACTCTTTTGCGAAACGTTAATGTAAGCTTGTACGTATGGAGTAGGTGGCAGGATTGGTGATTGGTATGATCGACTCATGGATACAATTTGACTAGGGGATCTAGAAGTTAGGGGACAGGCTGCGAGAGCGCCGTGTACAATAGGAGAAAGGAGCGGATGAATGGTGAATGATGTCGTTGTAGAACTACAAAATGTTACGAAAAAGATAAAAGGAAAAACCATTATCGATAATTTGTCATTCAGCGTACGACGCGGGGAAGTGTACGGGTTCCTTGGACCGAATGGAGCGGGGAAGACAACAACAATACGGATGATGGTCGGCCTGATGTCCATGACGTCCGGAAATATTATGATTGAGGGGCATAATATACGAACAGATCGCTCCAAGGCTATGGCCCATGTGGGAGCAATCGTAGAGAATCCAGAGCTTTATAAATTTATGACCGGGCGCAAAAATCTCCAGCATTTCGTTCGGATGAGCGGCAAGCCGATTACAGAGGAACGCATCAAGGAGATCGTCAAGCTTGTTGATTTGGAGAATGCGCTGGACAAGAAGGTAAAGACATATTCCCTTGGAATGCGTCAGCGTCTAGGTGTGGCGCAGGCTTTGCTTCATAATCCTTCGATATTGATTTTGGATGAGCCTACGAATGGACTTGATCCGGCCGGGATTCGTGAGCTGCGGGATTATTTGCGCCATCTTGCCAAAAAGGAAAATATCTCGATTCTCGTGTCTAGTCACTTGCTGTCGGAAATTGAACTGATGTGTGATCGTGTCCTGATTATTCAGAACGGCAAGTTCGTCGGAGAACGATCACTTGATCCGAATGAAGAAGGACAACAATCTGCTGCTGTGGCGATCCGCTTTGAGGTAGACAATGCTGCTAAAGCAGCGGAAGTACTGGCATCTGCAGAATGGAAGACAATTGTAGAGGCAGACAGCGCAATTAAGATTGAATTACTACATGACGAGATTCCGGCAGCGGTACAGAAGCTCGTTCAAGCGGGCGTTCTCATTTATGAAGTGCGTGCAGTTGCACCGACATTGGAAGAGACGTTCTTGTCCATGACGAAAGGGGGACGCATTGAATGAGATACTTTGTATCCCTTGTGCAAAATGAATGGATGAAGGCGAACAGCAAGCGCCAGGTTCCATATTTTTATGCGTTTATTGCGGTTATTACTTTGATGGTAGCTGTCGCAATGCGGTTCTTCATTTTTAAAAGTGATCCATATCCGTATATGGCCTTTGCAAGTGACATTAACTTTTTGTTCAGTTCGCTCATTGGCATCTTTATTATGGTCGTCTCTGCGCAAATTGTTACCGATGAGTATCGAGATGGAACGATTAAGCAGCTGTTAATTAGACCAGCGAGCCGCACTATGGTGCTTGCATCTAAGATGGTTACTGTTGTCCTCATCTTGTTGTCGGTCTATGTATTTACTGTCATCTGCAGTATAGTATTCGGAATGATATTCTTCAGCTTCATGTCCGCAGATGTTACATTAGTGGTAATATTGAAAGATATCCTATTCCGGATACCAGATGTCCTGTTCTACGCGGTGCTTGCCATGACAGCTGCTGTGCTTACACGCAGCCTGGGTCTGGCGATTACCGTTCCGATTGTCATTAAGTCTGTCGTTGGAGCAGGAATGTACTTCTTTGCCGGCAAGCCTTGGTACAAGTTTTTAATTTTCCCGAACTTGAACTGGCAGCCATACTTCAATGGTGGGGATAACCTTCCATTCAAGGAAGCGAGCTTCGGATTCAGTGTTACGATCTATGCGGTGTACATGATCGTGCTTCTCGGCGCATCGCTCATCATTTTTAACAAAAGAGATGTGCAATAGTTTATATTTGAAATAACAGTAACGCCTTCCCTTACATGAAGATGCAGGAGAAGGCGTTACTTATTTATTACGACATATCTCTTGAAGCTTTCTGGATGTGCATATAACTCGTAACCTGATTTTTACCGTGAGTTTTAGAATAGTACATAGCCTGGTCGGCTTCACGTACAATATCGTCTGAAGTCATATATTTGCGAAGAGTGCTATGCCCGATACTAATCGTTACGGTTGTCTCTTGTTCCACGCGATGCCGAATCTTTTCTGCGATTTGTTCTACCCGGGCATTACGGTGCGTAAGAAGAGCGACTAATTCCTCGCCGCCGAAACGTCCAGGTATACCGTATTCCTCTACTTCCTCGCGTATAATAAGAGAGACCTGCTTCAAAATTTCGTCCGCTTGATCATGACCGTAGGTATCGTTTACCTTTTTGAAATTGTCGATGTCGCAAAAGATAAATGAAATTTTATACTCATTACGGATATATTGCTGCATCACTTTCATGATATGTCTACGGTTGAATAGTCCGGTCAGCCCGTCTGTAATGGAGGTTCGATAGGTCATGTGCAACAGCTCGACCACGCGCTCGAACAGGATGAAGAACAATAGGGTGTAATAAGCAAGTGGGAGAAGTCGTTCCAGCAGGAACAACTGCTTGTTATTGTACGCAAACAGTAAGGCATTTATAGTTGTTAGTGATATGGTGGCAAAGTATGCCGCTAAGCTGCATATATAAGTGATACGCTGTCCGATTCTTGGGGCTACCCACACATAACAAAATAAAGCCGCAATCATAAGATATAGAAGCAGTGGCCATGCGCTTCCGATGGTTGGTGTAATGTTCCTATCAAAAGGGATGGACAGCATTGCTGCAATTGGGATAATCAACAGCATGCCATAGAAGCGGATTCGATAACCACGCGTTGGCCTTTTATAGAGCCGATATATCGCCATATTCATGAGAATGAAGGAAAACGCTTGCAAGGTGGTTCCGACGACAAACCATTGATAGACCTGGAGGTTCCATTGCAGCCATGGCAGGCTGATCACATCTGTAAACCGTTCTGCAGCCATGAGGAGCAGAGATACAACTAATAAGATATATGCTGGAGAACGCTGCCGGATATAGAGGCGAATGGCCATCAAAATCATGATGAAGGTAATGTAAAGGATACAGGAAGATGCTAGTCCGATCACGTTATTCACGTAAGAAAGGGAATTAGCCGAATGAGTCATGAGTGACAGCTCCATTAGGAAGGTTCTTTACTGAAACATATGTTCTAATATATCATAAAGGTTGAACGGCGAAAAGCGCGAACAAGAAGGAGGCCTCGCATGAATATTTTGCAAGCCTTGTTTTTCCCGCCTGAACAACCGGGAGGAGTATCCTCCATGGTTCCATATATACTGGATCGATTCCAGCCTCCTCATTGGGAGATGGAGATTTTTTCGCTGCCGAAGCGATTACGGGGCAAGGGACAGGAGGAAGTCCATTTTCAAACATTCGATTGGAACCAGTACGGAGAAAGCCCAATCGTACAGAAGTATATTCAGACATACCGTGACTATATCTGGTGGACGAAGCTGCGGCTGACCAGGCACTACGACCTGATCCATGCCCATCATCCGATTGCGGGTCTTGTTATGAAGCAGTTGTACCCTGATACGCCAGTCATCGTGACGATTCACTCCAGCTTTGAGCAGGAGCTCATTTTAAACGGCAAGATTGAGCCGAATGGGCCGGAGCACAAGTTTCTTACGTCTCTTTATGGCGAACTTGAGCATCAGGTGGATGAAATGATGACGGTGTCATATTCATTTAGAACCTATTTGGAGCCTTATGTCCGTCATGCAGAGCGAATAGAGGTACTGCCGAATGGCTTTGATGAAAAGCGATTCAAGCCGATCGCACACGATAATGTTGTCCCTCAACTGATTACGATGTGCCGCTTAGTTCCTGCAAAGGGGCTCGATGTACTGCTTCATGCGTGTGCAGAATTAAAGCGGCGGGGCCATGCCTATGTACTTCATATTATTGGTGATGGGCCGATTCGCAAGGAACTTGAGCAGCTTGCACAAGAGCTGTCAATTTATGATGACACGATATTTTACGGCTATATGCTTCATCCGGAGGAATTTATGCCGTTTTTTGATATTTTTGTACTGCCTTCACGGGCGGAAGCGTTCGGTTCTGTGTTTGCGGAGGCGGCACTGTGCTGGTTATCGCTCATCGGAACGAATGTGGGCGGGATTGCAGAACAGATCGAAGATGGAGTCAATGGACTGCTTGTACCGCCAGATGATCCAATTGCACTCTGTAATGCGCTGGAGCGGGCAATGATGGATGGATCGTTCCGATATGAACTTGCGCGGGCAGCGTGGGCGAAGGCGAAGCAAATCTATTCGCTGACACGCATCGTCAATGAGCTTAAACGTAAATATGTACATTATCAACCGAAGCGGGGGTGAAGCATTGATTCCGTTTCGTTTTATCCATGCAGCAGATATGCATGTCGACAGTCCCTTCCGAGGCCTACAGGCCTTGCCGGATAAATTAAAAGAGGAAGTTCTGGAATCAACCTTTGCTGCCTGGGACAATTTAGTTCGTCTTGCGATTCGTGAAAAGGTGGACTTCGTGGTCATTAGCGGTGATTTATATGATGGCAAGGAGCGATCACTTAAGGCTCAGTGGCGGCTTCAACGAGGAATGGAGCAGCTTTACGAGCAGCGGATTCCAGTATACCTCATTCATGGCAATCATGATCCACTTCACCGCGAGGTGAAGTGGGAGTGGCCGGACAATGTCACTATATTCCCTACAAATGCTCCGCAAGCTGTTCTCGTTCCCAATAAGGATGGAGCTATGGTGGCGGTAGTGTGCGGCATGTCCTACGGTGATTCCGCAGTATATGAGAATTTAGCAGCTATGTATCCTGACTCTCCGGAATCTGCTGCTGTGCATAGCGATCATACAGCTCGTCATGATGAATGTGCCCTAGAAGCAAATGGAAATGTAAACGTCAAGATGAAGAGATTACATAGGAACCAGGGAGATGGAAGTCCAAGGCTATTCCGAATTGGTGTGCTACATGGAACTGTGGATGGAAGAGCTGGACACGATCCTTATGCGCCATGCTCGAAGCGAGAGCTAATAGAGAAAAACTATGATTATTGGGCGCTTGGTCATATCCATATGAGAGAAGTACTGAACGAGTCTCCTTATATTGTGTATCCTGGAAATACACAAGGCAGGCATGTGAAAGAAATCGGCGCGAAAGGCTGTTACATGGTGGATGTAAGCGAGCATGGCAATGTCAGCTTGCAGTTCGAACCTTTGGACACGGTACGATGGCGCCAAGAACAAATCGATGTGAACGGCATCAGCTCCATGCAATCGATTATGCAGCTGCTTGATGAGAAAATGATGGCTTGGAAAAGTGGTACGGAAGGGCGGCTGACGCTCATTCGATTGGAATTAATCGGACGAACGGTATTGTACGCATCCCTCCAGCAGGAAGCATTGGCTGCACAGTGGATGGAAGCATGGCAAGCACAAGAAGTTGACGACTCCTTATTTGAGGGGGCATCAGGCCTTCTGTGGCCAGTTGCACTCCGTATAAGCTGCAAGCCAGATATTGATGTTGAACAGTGGGAAGCTTCCGATAGCTTCCCGGGAGATATGATCAGGATAGCGAGGCAGGCACAGCAGCATGAGGATACAAGCGAGGCCTTGATTCAGGATTCCCTGCAGACGCTTCAGCAGCATCCTCGCATGCGGAATTGGCTTGCTTCCCAATCTGGGGAGATACAGAAAGAGTGGATCGAGGAAGCGATGATGCTGGCAGTCGAATGGCTCCAGCGAGAGGTGAAGCGTTCATGAAAATATTGCGGATACATTTGATAGGATATGGAGGATTCCGTGATACGGTCATCCCGCTTGCCGAACGGGGATCTGGTGCAGGAATTACGCTGCTTCATGGCCCAAATGAAGCAGGTAAGAGTACCATTACTTCTTTCATTCGTGATATGCTGTATGGATTTCCGAAGCGCCGAAGCAATCCTTCCCGATTTATGCCGTCTGAGGGCAGTATGTATGGGGGACGTATGAATGTTCTCGATCGTAGTGGCGCCGAATGGTCGATAGAGCGCTGGGAGCAGGAGGGTGTCTCCCACACGAGCATTCGCAAGATGACAGAAGCAGGGATTGTGACAGAAGCCGATCAAACTCAATTGGAGAATGAATTGCTAGGGGGATTGAGTTCGGGGTTGTATAGCCGCTTATTTGGCATAACACTCGATGAGCTGCAGGAGTTGCAAACGCTGCAGGATGATGAGGTAGGGGCGTATTTATACGATGCTGGCCTATATGGAGGCAGAGGAATTACCGAGGCAGAACGATGGCTGCAGCAATCGATGGATGGGCTGTACAGGCCTAGAGGCCGCAATCAGCATATCAATCAGACGCTGCATGCTATGGACAAGCTGGAGCGGGGACAGCGGGAAGCTCACCGACATGCGGCTAAGCTAGGGGAGCTTGCGGAGCAAGTAACCCTTGTACGGCTTGAACTGAATCGGTGTGTGGAGAAGCGGACGCGGCTGCGTGCGGAGCTGGCGACGGCAGAGCGTGCTAGTGGAGTGGCAGATACATGGATTCGTTATGTAGCTGCCAAGCAGGAGTTGGAGGCTCAGCCAGCAGACTTGATTGCAAGGCTCCCTGAGCATGCGACCCAATGGAAGGAATGCGAACGGAAGCTCTCTGACATTGAAGCGGCTTGCAGAGGAATCGAGGATAAGCGTAAGGCGGCAGTTGCGAATTTGCTGGGGCAAGAGCCGTTCAGCCAACTGCTGGAGATGGAGGCTGAGACAAGACGCCTTGTGCAGTTGACCGATACGGTTCAGCATTGGAGAGAGGCCGCTGGCGAGGCAGAGCTGGAATACAGTGCGGCAGAAGCTGAACTGTGGCGGCTAGCACGCCAGACGGATGCATCGTGGACGCCAGAGAGGTTGCTTTCCAGCAATGCTTTCTCTTATATGGAACAGGTACAAGCGGCAGAGCTGCGTGCTGAAGCGTGCCGTTTAGCGGTTGCTCAATCGGAAGCTGGAATGGAGCGTTCAGCCCGTGAGGCCGAGAGCGCACTTCAGGAATACGAAGATGCAAAGAAGCTTCTCGAACGCTATGAAACTGACGGCGTGAATGGCAGCGGCTTTGCACCATCTGAGGAATGCGCAACTGATATTGCGCATACAGAACAGGCACTGGCTGATGCTGTACGGGTATGGAACGCTTCAACTGACGGTGGGTTGCATGTTCTCACAGGGGAACGCGCTCAGCCTCAGATGACCTCTTACTCACGCATGAATCGTAATGCATCGCGTTCATATAAGGTCTCGCACACGCGCGCGATTTATGGGTTTGGGCTCGGTGTGATGCTGCTTGCTGCCGGCTTGGGATGGATCGGACAGCAATGGCTTATGGCTGGTGTGATTGCTTTGGTAGGTTTGGTCGCGACAATTATTCTTGTATATATATCTTCCCAGTCATTTCCGTATTCTCCATCCTCACAGCATTCTTTTGACACAGCGTATCCGAATGAAAATGTTTCACACGGATTTGAGCATGCGGTATACGCTCATACCGAAGCGCTTCGTCAGCTTTTGCAGCCCTATTTCTCCTCCTTGAAACGCAATTCGCATACAGCCGAGCTTGTTGATATCAGGAAGGCGTCTCAAGATGTTGCGGAGTGGCAGCGTGAACGGAAAGGCTTGCAAGAGACATGCCGTTCCTTGCATGAGATGGTAATCTCAGCAGAACGGCGCTATCGGCTTCTTACTGCAGAGCTCGGTGCTGCTCAGAAGAAAGAGGAGGAGCGCTATCGCGATTGGGTTGCCTGGCTGCGACAGGAATCTCTCCCGGAACAGCTCAGCCTGGCTGGAGTGAAAGAACTTGTCAGAAGGTTCGAACAGGCCGAAGAAGTGGAGCAGCAGCGTCTCCGTTCTGCAGAGAAGCGTACTCGTCTGCTTGGGCAGCTGGAGCTGTTCGAGCAGGATTGCAGCAGTCTGCTGCACAGAGCACAGCTGCTTATTTCCAGTCGTTCGCAACAAGAGAATCGGACAGGTTCGAACGAAGGAGGAGCAGTTGCTTCTTTACATGCTGCGACATCTCTTCGAGTGGAAGACGAAGGACTGCTGACCGGCTCTACAATAGGTGGATTATTCCGTTTGTTGGAACGAATTGAGCGTGAACAGGAACGGGAGCTGGAATATCGCCAGCTGACGCTTCACAGCAACTCTTTGGAAGAAGAGTGGAGGGAACAGCAGGCTCAAGCTTTACAGACACAGGGAGCGATGGACAAGCTTCTTCTGGAAGCGAGGGTAAATACAGGTTATGAACTGCTGAGCAGTGCTGATGCATACAATCATAAGATCGAACTGGAGCGACTTATACGAGACTTGGAAGCAGTGCTGTACCGCGGTGGTAAACGAGCAGCATTTCAGTCAATGGAAGAGCTGTTAATCCACTATGACGGACGGGAGTTAGAGCAGCGGATCACTGAGCTTACATGTGAACTGGAGCTCGTAGACGAGCGCATTCGAGAGCTGGAAGGTCGCAATGGGAGATTAGAGCAGGAAAGCGAGAGGCTGAAGCAAGAGGTGGAAGGGGCTTCTCACCATCAGGAGTTTGCGCTGCAGGAAGCGAGACTGGACGAGCAGGCTTCACGATATGCTGTTCTCGCGCTCGCCAAAACGCTAATCCAACGTACTCGAAAATTGTATGAGGAAGAAAAGCAGCCTCTTGTACTCAAACGCGCTGCTCATTATATGCTGCAAATGACCGCAGGACGATATACCCGGGTACTCATCCCGTTCGGTGAGAAAACAATTACGCTGGAACGGCGAGATGGTCAACTGGTGCGAAGCCATCATTTCAGCAGAGGAACTGCGGAGCAAGCGTATCTTTCTGTCCGATTTGCACTCGCTGAGGCTTTGGATCATCGAGCATCCGTTCCGTTCGTACTGGATGATATTTTGGTCAATTTCGATCGGGAGCGGGCTGGACTGGCAATTAAGGCACTTACTGAACTGTCTCGTTCACACCATGTCATCATGACGACCTGCCATCCTCATATTGCGCGAATGATCCAGCATGAACCAGAAGCGGCCAATGTAATTGAATTGGAACGATTAGAGTACTGTTGATAAAGAAGCAAAGGCGCAGTTGCCCTGTGAAGGGTAATGCGCCTTTTTTGCGTGGCAATTATCAGCCTTGAGTTTCAGCATTATTTATGATTTTGGCGGAGTCGAATTGCTTTTTCGGCTCACTGGTTGAAGGGGCATAATTGTAGGATAAGCAGCATTGGATGGAGGCCGATTGTTATCATTCAGTGGCGGGCCAGATGATCGAATAAGCAGATAGAGCCAGGCTAGACTAAATAGACCAAAGAGCGGATACAAGAAGGATACAAGCGGTTTGAAGCCGAATTGACTGAACAAATAACAAAACAACATAATCATCAAAATAATGAGCTTCTGATGAATTCCGGTACGCTGTTGAAGCTGCAGTGTAATCCCATATACATCAGCGATGTAGGTTGTAAAGATTTCTGAAAAAATAAGCATGACATAAATCAGTTGAATGAACACGCCGAGACCGGTAGCAATATGCCCCATGGGGATGTCGAACTGCGTTATGCCTGGCATGTGTACAGCCAAAGCGAAATGTCCGGAGAGAAGCAGAACGCCGATAAGTACACCGCCAATAATACCTCCAAGCTGAATGACTCTTTTGTTCGGCATCGAGGCTCCAAGTGGAACGAGAACGGCTTGTGCCATAGCCAAATTGAAGGCCCCGTATAGGAGCGGTGCGCTCCAAGCTGCATAGAAGGACTTGTCCGTGTTCAAGGCAAGCACTTGGGACGCATTGGGCATTTGCAGTGTATGAATGATAATGAACAAGGTAAACGTAAGCATAGTAGGAGCGACAATGGAGTTGAGCTTCAGGATAGCGTCCATGCCTCGGCTTACGAACCAGTAGGAACCAAGTAGCGTGATGAGCAGTCCGATTTGATAATTCATGTGAAGATGCTCTACGAATACGGAGCCTGCGCCAGCCAGCATGACACTGTTCACACAAATGATAATAGCCATCGTGAATAGACTGATGATACCGCCGACTCGATCGCCGAATAGCATTCGATTAATATCCTCGTAGGAACGCGCCTTAATGTCATGAGACAACAGCATTAGCTTGGTGCCGAGCCAGATGAATAGTGCTGTTGTTAACAGAATGGTAAAGGGAGCCCACCACCCGTAAGCTGTAAAAAATTGCAGTATTTCCTGTCCGGTTGCAAACCCTGCCCCCACGACGGTTCCGATATACGTGAATGCAATTTGCATAACTAACACTGATTTTTTCAATGAATAGACGCCTCCTTGCCTACCAAGCTTGTACGCTCTACTATAAAAATATGAGCAAGTAGGGCCGGACATGACTGTCTGGATATGATAAAATAGATATCGAATTACGGGAGGGGGGCTAACGGTGCATACAGTCATGTGGGCGCTGTCTCATTACGGATACATCGCCTTATTTATGTTATTGGCGCTCGGCATCATCGGCATCCCTGTACCAGATGAAACGCTGATGGTTTTTGTAGGCAGCTTAACGGTTAATGGTCCATTCCAATACATACCTGCTTTTGCTGTCTGTTTAGCAGGGAGCATGACAGGGATGTTCATCAGTTATATGGTCGGACGCAAGGTGGGCAAGCCTTTGCTGGATCGATACGGAAAGAAATTAAAGCTGACGCCGCAGCGGATTGAGCGAACAGAAGAATGGTTTCAGAAATACGGCGGTTGGAGCATCGTTTTTGGTTATTTTGTGCCAGGGCTGCGTCATTTGACTTGTTATTTTGCCGGTATGTCCAGGATGAGGTGGACAACCTATCTTTTTGCGGCTGGATCGGGTGCTCTTGTGTGGGTGACCACTTTCCTGACGCTCGGCCATATCGTCGGAAACCATTGGCGTGAGGCAGTGCGCTGGCTTCACTCAAAGGGGAATCCAATACTATTCGGTGGAATCGCGGTACTCGCGGTGGGTGGTACAATAGTATACTTTGTAATCCGCTATCGGTTGCGGACGAAAAGAACGCCTTGACTCCAAGCGGAATCAAGGCGTTTCTTATTTGTATCATTCAGTGATTACTTATGCGCGCTGATGGGAGAATAGCTTTACTGCCTGAATTTTGTTTGTTTTTGGATCCATATCGAGCCGCAGCAAGCAGTTCTTCAATTCATAGCTCCACACATAATCGGTATCATGATCAGGACGACCGAGCACTTTCGAGGCAGTATCATCATTGTCGCCGATCGTTAAGCCTTGAATGCCTGTCGAGGTATCCTCACCCGATACTTCGATAAAGACGACGCTCCCATCCTGCTTGCAGCCAAATGAGAAGCCATCATACTGATACACATCAATCGGATCGATATCATCCATGACATAGTGATCAGAAGGCTCACCCCACACCTCCTTTATTTCATCATCGTTGGAAGTGAGCGCGATGCCCTTCAATTGAGGGCGGGTTCGGTCAAATTCATGCTCAATATATGTAGAATCACTATGATTAGCTGATTGGTTCTTAGGAGATGCAATTACGGTTTTTTCATTTTGCTTCCCTTCAGGTTTACGATCACCAGAATTCACACGGGTATCTTTCTGATGCGAATAAGGCGTATCCGTTTCAATTGGGGAGACATTGTGCTTCTGGGATGAACATCCTTGAAGCAGCCAAGTCATCATGACTGCGGCCAGTACAACCGTAATACTGCGTTGCCAAGTAGATCGCTGCATCGTAAATCCTCCTTAACCGCCACGCGGCGGGCCTAGAACATATTACCCTATTGTCGGAATATGAATCATTTGCCAATTTGGGCGTTATGAACTAGATATCAACTGTAAATAATATGGATCAAGCCATAATAACCCTTATATAATAGTTAGACGCTTCAAAACCCCATTTAGTTGCAACGAATTGAAAGAATTGTTCTCCTTTTCTCCATTCACCTCTTTGGCATATAATAAAGTATAAGATGGTGAGAGGGGGCGACGCATATGGTGGATGAACCAACAGCTCGCTTTTTGGAAGAAAAAGTGACGGAAGCTAAAAACCATTTTGAACGGGCACTTGATTGTAAACACACGGAGTTTGATGATTTGTACCCGTACATGATTGAACACCCTCAATTTTTCTGGTACAAACGGTATGTCGCTTGGTCAGAACTGCTGACGATCGTGAAGCTGTGCGATCAGCTGCAGGTTGGCTGGACAGGAAAGTTTACGGCACAACAGGTTGCGTATATTAACAAGCGTGTAATGTCTGCTAAGGTGCTTGACTACTGGTTCGAAACGAACGATACGAAGGAACATGTGGGCTATTGAGATGGAGAATAAGTGTGTGCAGGGCCTGCTGACGATGGCAGGCCTTGCATGTTGTACATATCGGAGGTGTAAGTTTTCATGATGGAAGAAGCTGTGCTTGACAGCTACCGGCAGGAAGGAACCCTGGTTAGAGTCGTTCGGGACATGCTGGAAATCAACGACGTCAGAGGTTACGTGGTAGCCTGGGATGATGAATCCGTTATGATTCGCAAGCGGAATCGGCGTGTGGTGAAGCTGAGCCGTGCCTATGCGATTCAGTCGGCTAATGAGCCGCGTATCGTCCCTGAAGTTTGAACCGGATTATATTACATACTGCATGGGCAGCGGGGAGGGGAAACCTGCCAACTGCCATGCAGCTTAGGCGGGAAAACAAGATTTCAAAAAAATTTTAAAAAGCCTTGACGTTTGCCTTGGTGCCATGATATTATATTTCTTGTCGCTGGGAAAACAGTTTGGCGATTCAATGGAAGCAATTAAATATGCGGTCGTGGCGGAATTGGCAGACGCGCTAGATTCAGGTTCTAGTGGTAGCAATATCGTGGAGGTTCGAGTCCTCTCGACCGCACCATACTTTCATCAACGAATCCTCATTTTTATGAGGCTTTTTTATTTTATATCCTTGCAAATGGAAGCGCCTTGTCGTCGAGCTTCTCGACAGACTGGGTGTTTTTATTTTCCACTTTACCTACGCTTGACACAATTGGATTGACCGTGTATAGTAATGATTACTGATTCCAAATTAACGGATTTGGTAGTTACATATTATGATATGCGGTCATGGCGGAATTGGCAGACGCGCTAGATTCAGGTTCTAGTGTCAGCAATGACGTGGAGGTTCGAGTCCTCTTGACCGCACCACCTTTTCAATTACAGGTTCCTATTCTGTTTTCAGCAGAATAGGAACCTTTTTTGTTTCAAGATTTTTTATAGACTTAAAGATATTCTTATAGCGAAGACTCCGGTTAAGCCTCTCCGGAGTCTATATGTACAATTTTGTGCATTGCCGCTTCTATCGAAATAGGAGGATAGAAAACAGTTACAGCAACAGCAATAGAGTTCCACTAATAAGCAAGATAAGACCTATAAAAGCTTTCAATGATAATTTTTCCTTAAATACGATATAAGCGAAAATAATCGTCACAAGTATGCTCAATTTATCGATAGGCACTACGATGCTCGCCTGTCCTTCTTGCAAGGCCTTGAAGTAGAGCAGCCAGGACATACCGGTAGCTAAACCAGATAATGTAATAAAAATCCAACTCTTTTTGTCGATTTTTTTGATGTCGCCCTGTTTTCTTGTCATGAATACAATCAGCCAAGCCATAATCAGCACGACAATCGTTCGTATGGCAGTACCTAAATTAGAATCAACCCCCTCTATGCCCACTTTTCCTAAAATTGCTGTGATTGCTGCGAAAAAAGCAGAGAGTCCTGCGTACCAAATCCACTTCATGCTGCTGTCTGCGGATTGTGCTGCGTATTGTTTTTGTATCATCATATACGTTCCAATCCCGATCAACGTCATACAGATGATTTTTAAGAGCGTGACGGGTTCTCCCAGTAAGATGATTGCAAGCAGCATCGTAATAATGGTGCTTGATTTATCAATGGGAACGACAACATTCACATTACCTAATTGAAGCGCTCGGAAATAGAAAATCCAAGAGGCGCCAGTTGTCAGCCCAGATAAAATGAGGTAGAAAAGAGATTTCGAGCTGATGTCAAACAGAGCATGATGCAAGTTTCCTGCAAATACAATCACCCATGCGAAAATGACCACAATCCCGGTTCTAAGGGCGGTAGCCAGATTGGAATCTGTATTTTGAATTCCGATTTTAGCAAGAATAGATGTTAATCCTGCAAACAGTGCTGCGCCAAAAGCATAAATAATCCACATGTATAAAATCCTCCAAACATTTATAACGCTATGTATTGGGTTCTTTTGAATCCCCCTATCATTGATAATGATAATCATTATAGTGGAAGTGCACGGAATTGGGAAGGGGAGGCAGGGATGTTGGGTGTGAAAATTAAGGAACCCGACATCGCACAAAAACAACAAAATGGGGACTGACGGTGAAAAAGAAGGAGAGCGACACAAGTACCGAAATTGTTGAAGAAGCGGGCTTTGATCAAATCTCTTCTTATTTTGGCGTCTTGTTGATTGAAGCCTGGGTTGCATCCCGTATCAAGGGGTGATTATCTATTGCATCAGGAATTTTCATGTAGAAAGATTCTATATTTTCCTTTATATAATAATAAACTGAAATTGGGGGCTCCTGATTTTGGGGGAATTAAGAATAATTGCATGCTTGATCTCAAGAAAGCACCTTCTCTTAAGATAAAGCGCATAACGAAGAAAGAGGTGAGTACCATGAAGTTATCCGAATATGCGAGTTATGACGGTCTGGGGCTAGCCGAGCTGGTCAAGCGCGGCGAGGTTACGCCACAGGAACTGACTGCGTTAGCTAGCGAAGCTATCCGGCTGTTGAATCCTAGGCTAAATGTGATGGCCGTTTCGATGCAGGAGTCAGCAGAAAAGGAGAGCATGTCTGCTTTACCGAATGGACCGTTTGCAGGTGTTCCATTTTTGATTAAGGATTCGACACTGCATGCCGCAGGAGTGCCTCTCAACAACGGCAGCCGGTTGGGGGAAGGAATGATTTACCCGTACGATTCCGAGTTGATGAAACGGTTCCGTCAGGCGGGACTCGTGACGCTGGGATCTGCCACAGCGCCGGAATTTGGCTTCAACGCAACAACAGAAGCAGTTCTGTATGGACCGACGAGAAACCCTTGGGATCCGGAGAGGAGTCCAGGAGGCTCAAGCGGCGGCTCGGCGGCAGCTGTAGCGGCAGGGATTGTGCCCGTAGCCCATGCCAATGACGGTGGAGGTTCTATTCGTATTCCTGCCTCTTGCTGCGGACTGGTCGGCTTGAAGCCGACACGCGGACGAACGCCAAATGGGCCTGACAACGGAGAGTCGCTGAGCGGATTTGGCGTTCAGTTTGCCGTAACCAAGACCGTGCGCGATGCGGCTGCGCTGCTGGATGCAGTATCGGGGCCAGACCCAGGAGCATATGCCTGGGCAGAGCGGCCGAGTCGTCCCTTCTTGGCAGAAGTCTCTTCAGCTCCTGGGCGGCTGCGCATTGCTTGGACGGGCAATCCTTATTCGGGCACGGCTGTTGATGCAGAATGTTTGCGTGTCTTGCATGAAACCGTCAGCTTATGTGAAGAGCTCGGGCATGAATTAGTGGAGGCTCAGCCAGAGTTGGATTACGAGCCATTGTTCATGGCGACGATGAACATTTGGGCGGCTAATACTTATCATGGCATTGAACGGCTTGCTAAGGTGCTGAATCGGGTACCGTCAGAACATAACCTGGAAGCAACCATCCTGAAAACGTACCAGTGCGGCGCTGCTCTGTCCGCCAATGATCTGCTGACTGCCTTGGATATCAGTGCGCAAGCATCCCGCTCTGTAGGCCGTTTTTTTGAACAGTATGATGTGCTGCTTTCCCCAACGATCGCGTCTTTGCCGTTTCCGCTGGGTCTGTTGAATGCGAACAATCAGGAAATCGATATAAAAGGCTGGACGGAACAGATGTTTACTCACGCTCCGTTCACAAGTCTCTTTAATACGACGGGTCAGCCTGCTATTTCGCTGCCGCTCGGTTGGAGCGCGGACGGCCTGCCGATTGGAATGCAGTTTGCCGGTCGTTTCGCCGACGAAGCCGGATTGCTGAGGCTTGCCGCTCAAATGGAATCCGTCCGGCCATGGAGTCATAAGCGTCCCGTCATTCATGCAGCAAACACCCAATAAGAGATGTCATTCCCGAACATACGAACAGAAACCTAGGTCGACTTGTTAAAAAGCGGACCTAGGTTTCTTGTTTCTTGCTGCTCCCTGACTGGAAAAAAGAAGACGTGCAGACATGATTCAACCTGGGGAAATCCCTCACTCTTTCTTACATACAGTGTGGCTAAAAACAGAGAAAGCCTGTGACCTATCAAGTAGGACAGGGTTTCTCTACACCTGAGGAGTTGTCTCAAAGACAGCTCCTCTCCCACTTCTATACGTCTAATCAACCATAATTCCATGAAGGTTGGTACACTGGATAAGGGTATACTCCCATTGATCGTAAATCCACCCGCTGCGCTAATTCATACCTTTGCCATTGTCCACCTTCATACCAAAAAGCACCTTGTATTGAACGGTTCCCTCCCAACCACCATAATTCCATACTGTTAGGAATTCTCGATACAGCTGTAATACTTCCGTTAATTGCGGAACTGCCCATTGGGGCTAGTTCATATCTTTGCCATTGTGATCCTTCATACCAAAATGCACCTTGAACGGAGCCGTTTAGTCCTAACCACCATACTTCCATACTGGTTGGAATCCTCGATACGGATGTGATACTTCCAAATGGAGAAGCGCTGCCTGCTGGGGCTAGTTCATATCTTTGCCATTGTGATCCTTCATACCAAAATGCGCCTTGCACGGAGCCATTTGCTCCTAACCACCATAATTCCATACTGTTAGGAATTCTCGATACAACTGTGATACTTCCATTGATTGAAGCGCTGCCTGCTGGGGCTAGTTCATATCTTTGCCATTGTGATCCTTCATACCAAAATGCACCTCGCACAGAGCCGTTTGGCCCAATCCACCATACTTCCATACTATTAGGAATTCTCGATACCGCCGTGATACTCCCAACAGTGGAAGCGCTGCCTGCCGGAGCTAATTCATACCTTTGCCACTGCGATCCTTCATACCAAAATGCGCCTTGCACAGAACCGTTTGCCCCAATCCACCATACTTCCATACTGTTTGGGATCCTCGATAAAGCGATAATACTCCCGTTCCGAGCGGCACTGCCTGCCGGAGCTAACTCATATCGTTGCCACTGGCTTCCTTCATACCAAAAAGCACCTTGTATGGAGCCGTTTCTGCCAATCCACCACACTTCCATGCTGTTCGGGATCCTCGATACTGCTGTGATGCTTCTATTATTAGAGATGTTGTCAATTGTCAATAAGTCACGAAATTGACCTTGTGGAGCCACTTCGTCATATGGATTAATTTGAAATGGTGGTGGAGCTAATTGTCTCACTGTTTAATCCCTCCAATTTTCAGAACATTATATTATAGCGTATAACTTACTACATACTATGTAGGTGAATATCACGAGGTATTATGTCCAACAAAAAAGGATAAACCATTTTGTTTAAGGTTGCATCACACTCCTATGCCGCGTCTATAATACGAATCAAAATGGCTTTTTACCCAATAGTACATCTACATCCCTGCTTCTGTATTCTTTAAATCCGGCATCCGTAACATCGTCTGTTTTGATCGATATTATGGTATAGGAGGGGATGTGATTGAACGATCCATTTTTTAATACAGCAACGATCCATACGATTCGCAACGGTGTCGAAGTGCACGAGTTGTGGCTGCTTATCAACGCGCGATACGATGAGACCGCCAAGCGATTTAAGCGGATCAATATCGACAATTTCAGCTTTGGTTGGCAAATGCAGGCTTGCGGCACGTACCCGGGTGAAGAGAACATCGGAGATTTGGATAATCAGGGAATGAATTTATGGAAGGCTAACGGGAAAAAGGCATACAGTGTAGGGGATCCGGCGCGTGACCAAACCGGAGAAGATATCGGAGCGTTACAGCCGGATGGAAGCTGGCGTGAGTTCGGAATTATGCTAGGGTGGAACAATCTTTTTATGTGTGACTCTTATGGAGGAGTAACGATCGGAGGATCGGGCATTGAAATTGACGGTTCAGGCATATCTCCGCTCAGCAGGCTTTCACTAGGCAAATTCAGCGGTGGAAGCAACGTCCCGCAACGTCCCGTTCAGGACTATGTGTTTGCTTACAACGGAACCTGCTGGAATGTTCAACATGGATTGTGGAACAAAGATATCGGGGAACAGAGCGCTTTTTTCTATGGATTGGCAGCACCAATCAACTACAATGATAAGGCTGATGGCTCGTTCAACTCGAATTCCAACAAGGCGGACATGGACAAAGCAGAAGTGGTCGTTATGAAATTGCCTGGAGGGAAATCTGCCCAGATCGAAAATTGGGAGTATCTTGTACAAATAACGAGCAGCGGGAACGCGAAAGTCCACGGATATGATGTCCCGCTCACTCAAGCCATTACCGTCAATTTAAATAAAGATCATGCGGCTGACGTATTCTATCCGAATTCAACCTGGAACAAGAAGAATGCGCATATCTTAGGCATTAAGGGAGTAAAGGCTGATGGAACGATAAAATCGGTTCAAAGCTATGATGCTTCCTACTATGATTATGGCATATATCTCAGTATGCCTGCTGGATATGCCCAAGCGGAGGTTCTATTGTCAAGAATTGGAGTGTCGTCGGAATGATTATACAAAAGAGCCGCTTGGCTTAATGGCCAGCGGCTCGTCATTTTCTATGAATGAATGATGCTTAGTTTTTAAAAACCCATTTATATTCTGCAGGAATCCATTCAATTTTCTTGTCTTTGTTCAATTTCCCGAATTCCATAGCAACTGTTTTGGTGACTGCTTTGTTGCCGTGATCAATGGCGTAAGTGTAGCGATTACCAAATTTCTCTTCAATGCTTTGAACAGCATCAGCCAAATTAACGACGATGTCTCTTTTAATTTTGTTGTACAACCACAGTGCAACGTGTTGTTCGTTCATCTTCACTTGCTCCCTTCATAAATTGCGTATTCACGGCTGTCAGTTTCCGGTATTTTCGTCCTCTGGCTGCTCCCGTATTTATATATTACTACAAGAAAGTACCCGATCCTGCCATGTAAATGTGAAAATCTTTTGTCATTTAACGCTTATTCGCTTAAGTGCATAGTTGCTTTACAGTAATAAAATATAATATGTATGACGGTGAGAATCCATTACCATTACTATATCTTATTCGTTAGGTATTGATTTGATTGTGGATTGTCCCGGTTGTATACAATTAATTAACTTGAATGATCTTCAATTTTGGCTATGATAAAGGAGTACGGGATAGGAATTGATCTAAATTTCATAAAAAGTGTTGACATGATTGATTATCGAGTGTATAATCATTATTTAATAGCGCAAGATAATCCCTCATCCGTCATTTCACCGTCCAATTACCAATCCGTGTCTTCCCGTGAATTCGTTACTCACAGTCGGCTTTTTCCCTATTGGTTGTAATTTTGATGTTGTTGTTTTTACTGTTGCCTTTGATAGTATTGCTGATCATTTCGCATGCTTATTTGATGTAAGGTAATCTATCACAATTGTTGGAATGATGTTTGAACATGTTGTAATGCGTTTAAATAAATGAAAGAAAGAAATTTTAAGAAGCCTGACTCATCGAAAATAGAGCTAGGAGGTTTTTTCTTAAGAAGTTGGAGGTATGACAAATGAATACAATACTAGTGAACAATTGGTTGAACCACTTGAGTGACTACCGTGCAAGCCGTGCGTTGAATGAGCGTCGATTGTCTTATCGGATGTCTTATGTTCAAGACATGAAGATGAACATGGCGGGTGTACGCCGTGAACAAGATAAATTGCGTCATGCGATTACACGTGCGAAGGAACAAGAAATGATTTTCCATGCTGCTTGCTCGAAGCTGGATGCTGTGCATCGCGATGCTTTGAACACACGCTATATGAACAATCAACGTGGTATTGAGCCTGGTATCATCTCGGAAGCAATTGATGCTCTTACTGCAGCCTTGCAGGTAATGGAGAAATGCGGCGCGATTCAATATCGTGTAGTTGAAGGTTATGTCATTATGAACTTTGTACAACAGCGCACAGCGTAATGTTGGGTTGTGTACGATGCGAAGAAGGATTGAATGATCGACTGTCATCTCACGGACAGTTTTCGTCCATCTAGCATTTCATTTTAAACGATTGGGTGAGCATATGATTTCGGAACGTTAACAGCCTCTTAAGAATCGAAACTTAAGAGGTTTATTTTATTCCTCCTCACTTTATTCAATTAACTTATTAAAGTATACGCGGCAATTCTCCACTGAAAACATCCCTACATTTATTATTAACAAAGTTCAGCTTATAAAAAATCAGCGCCCATCATCTCCCTGCTTCCGTTAGAAAGATGAAATGAGCGCTTCCTATGTCAGAACATGGTCTGATAGTGTACGATTGCATCGCAGATCCGGGAAGCGATCAATGTCTGTGTACGTGTTTCCGTTAGCATGCGGCGATCTCGATCATTGCTAATAAATCCTGCTTCCACAATGACGGCTGGCTGCTCGACTCGTTTGAGCAAGTAGTAGGTCGGGCCAAGCTCGGGGTGCTTATTCGATCGAAAGACTGGATTAAGCGATTGCTGTATGAACCAAGCAAGCATCCGGCTTCTTCCTTCGTTCTGATGCAGCACAATCGGACCGCGATTAGCTTTGTTTTTACTCCAATTAACATGAATGCTGATGAACATTGAAACCGACAACTCTTGGCTAAGCTGTCGTCGCTGAGCAAGATCTTTACGATGCCTGGATCGGGTCGCGGACCAACGATTATCATCACTCAGTGCGTAATCTCCTGTTCGGTTGACAATAACCGGAATCCCCTTTGATTTCAGCATGAGGTACAGTTTTTGAGCGATAGCTAGGTTGATGTCCTTCTCCAATATATCGCCATGACTTGTTCCGCCATCAATTCCTCCGTGACCTGCATCAATTAAGACAAGCTTAGTAAAGGGTAGGCTTGGAACGGAATCCATAGGCAATGAATTGGAGGAAATAGAAATGAGATAGGGTTCCGGAATTACATTCAAGACCGATTCATGAGATGAGGCTTGTCCACAGGCAGCTGCAGCATCCTCGGCTTGCACATTCCCTAGGTAAACGGTACACCCGATGAAAATGGCTGTAATGCCAGCGACCATTCGGCGCAATCTGGTTGCACTTGAAGGTTGTTGTAGCATGAATCAAGCCCTTCTTTCTGTCAATTGGTCAACGTAATACATTCCATCTTTATCGTGCACCGCAATGGTCAACCTCATTCCTGGCAATTCATTAGAATCATGGGTTGGTGCGGCTTATATGTGGGTATCCTAGGAATAACGGGGCGAAGCAGCCTAGATACAACGACGAGAGGAATGTGAACCGTTATGGCAGCTAAGGGAGAAGATTTGATTAAATACATCACGCAGCGCGTTGTTACATATATGGATACACCAGTCGAAGCGCGTCGAGAGCGTCAATTGGAGCGAAAAAATCGCGTGAAAGAACCGTGGCAAACAAAATGGTTCGGAATGGTGCCGTTCGGGGTTAAAATGTGGGCCGGTAAATGGGGAAATGCAAGTAAACCTTTGCTCAAAAAAGCAGGTGAGTTAAAATTGCTCCGTTTGCTGCGCAAGCATGTTAAATCATCTTCAAGCTCTCCTTCATCCGGCTCCAGTACTCCTTCTCAGCCTTAACAAGCAATTAGGCACGTCTTTGGAAGACGTGCCTAATTTGCTGCTCAAGAATGAGCGTATCCTGTTTCTTCTTTAAGATTGCGGAATAAATGAACCTGCCTGCAATGCAGCTGAAGAAGGGAGCCAGCGCATTGATTTCATGTCCTGAGAGCCAACGATTACATATACATTGTCTGGGCGGGGGTGATTGCTGCTTGATGAGTTCGGACTATCGTCCTGTGCAACTGCCGGAAGCCATTTTTGAATCCCGATATAGGAAAAGGGCAGGTTTACAAGACCGCTGTTCATCCGCTGTACGTAAACCCAGTTCTGCTCCTCATAATTGAGGGGGAGATCTGTCTGAACCGGTGCAGATTTTATGATCCATTTCAGATTCTCATACGGATTGAATGGTGCGATATAATTGCTCGAAGAAGCTGTTTCGCGATAGGTTTGCGATGAGGAGCTGTTCGATGAAAGAAGCCTAAACGAATAAAGTTCATCGCCGCTTCCCAAACGATCTGACTTATTAACAGGTGCTTGGCTTTGTAATGAAGAGATGTTGCTGATATCCTTCACTGAGGGGGCCGGTGCGTAGTTTTTGGGAAGAGGCAACCACTCCCCGCTTTGTGCATCAAGCCAATCCACTGAATGATTGTCCCATTCTACCCTCCATACCGTAAGCAGGGGCGCTAACTGATACGGATAAATGCTAGTCACACGAGGGCTTTTCGTAAGCCCATTCGTATTCGTATTCAACTGCTGTTTAGAGCTTAGTGCCTGCTTTAAGGTTGACTCATCGAAGGGCTGCTGCTCCCCGAGCCCGTATTCAGCCAGA
The DNA here is from genome assembly GCF_030363895.1 of Paenibacillus sp. S-12. Taxonomy (NCBI): domain Bacteria; kingdom Bacillati; phylum Bacillota; class Bacilli; order Caryophanales; family Paenibacillaceae; genus Paenibacillus; species Paenibacillus sp. S-12. The sequence goes on along the minus strand of NZ_JASIUF010000015.1, from coordinate 31,561 downwards.
CGAATCCATCCTTCTTCATCGGATTGTAAAATCATATAGCCGATCTGCTTCTGCTTGTCCATGACTCGAATAAACCATCCATGCATGCCAGGGCCAAGAGGGAAGCGTTCCGTTTCTGCATGTGCCCATTGCTGGAAGGGTGCTTCCTTTGCAAGCTGGTTCAGATAGTAACAAACGGAATCATCGATCTGCTTACTCTGGTTCTCGGTCGGTAGGGCAGTAAATGACACCGTTTGTAGGGAAATGTTCATTTTTGCTGCAGGTGAGATCAACTGAGCTTCTACTATTTCTGTGGAGGCATTTTTATGTAAATGCGGAGCGTGAGCTTCACTCACGATGGTCTCTGTAGCACTGCCTAGAAGCGGCTTCGTAGAACTGGATGCAAGCAAGATGCCGATGGTAACACTACCGGCTACAATAGAAGTCAGTGCAGCGGAAGCGGCGATATAAGCCATTTTCGTCCACCAAGGTTCATTATTCATCTGATTCACCTCTAATTTCCGTTGTTTCACGCTGTCTGTATCGCTTGCTGTTGGTTGATATCCTTTATTGTAAGGGACAAGCTTTAAAAATGGTGTCGTTCCATTGTTTAGGAGCTTGTCCATCGTTCGTTCTATTTTTGCCGTAATGTGGCGGTTCCTTGTCGTTCATGATTGAATGGCTTATGCCATTGTCGAAGGAAGATGAATCAAGCCTGCATTTAGCAAATGTACGGTAATTCGTGGTTCGAACTGCCAGCGTATCTCTTGACATCTCATGTCATACTGCTGCTTGATTACCTCTTGCTTCGAGCGCTGGCTGCTATCTTCAGATTCTGGGTTTGAAGCAGCCTGTATCGTTTCTTGCCGCTTTTTATTTGCAGATGTGCCGGAATCTATTTCGGATTGAGCGCCGGATTGCTGAAGCTGTGGCTCATAGTAGGATTGCAATCGCACCAGTTCCTCATTCAAGCGTTCGGCTGCTTCCACCGCCCATGTATGGTCATAGGTCGAAATGAGTTTGATGAGCTGCTGTTCAACAGCCTCACGAGCTTGCTCAATCGATAAAGACCATGGTGCGACATGCACGTTAGACGGAAGCTTAGGAGACAAGGATATGGAGAGTAACTGCTCCATGAAATCGCTACGAATGCGGCCGGATACTAGTGAAATGCCGTAAGAGTGAATCTCTTCTCGCTTCAAATCACAGGCGAATTCCACATTAAGGTTCATCAGAAGCCACGGTTCATAAGCGGTTGAACGTTTAGTGCCCCGTGGTGAGCGAACAGCGGTTTGATTGCCTGCATGATCTGCGAATAAGCTAATGAAGCGACCCTCTTCATGAGCTGCTTGCATAATGCTGGACAAACGCCGACTGCCAAAGGTGACATCTTCGCGCGGAATTCGTCCAATTCCTCCCCCACCGCCTGTAAAGGCAGGGGCTACGCCGAAGTAGCGGCCCAGAATAGAATCGCCGGCATTTGGATTGGCATCTGACCCCATCTGTGGAGCATTTACTGTTGCCGCTGGCGGGGCGGGTGCAACTCCTGCGGCGGGTGCAACTCCTGCTGGCGGTGGCGCATATGGGCCGCGAGGCGGATCAGGAGGCATTGCAGATGGATCGAATACGAAGGTGAAGCGCATCGTTTCGGGTTCCGCCCCAGTACGATCAACGAAGCCCCAATAATAGGGGCGATTCGTCAGCTTGCGATCTGCTCGCTCTGAGAGCTTTACCGTTACACTTGCAGGAGAGAGCTCCATGATGTGGCATTCTGTTGCCTCCAAATAATCGAGCACATATTTGCGAATTTGCTCCGTATTCATTTTGCAGCCTCCTTTCCTTGTCGTTAGCCTTCTACTTCAGCACTCATTCCTTGCAGGAGCTGGTGCAGCGCAGCGCCCTGTGTATCTTCTTCCATATTGATTTCCTCGCGAATGGCATTCAATGAATTGCCGAGCCGCTCTACTTCACTGCGTATATGTTCCTCCGAATCCGCTTCCAGCAAAATTCGAGATAGGCTTTTCTCGAACGAATCCTGCTTCTCAAAGCGCTCCAGAATCATGTCCAGACTGCCGATAACCATCTCGAACATATTGATTTTTTCATGCAGAAGGTTCAAAATATATTCCTCAATCGTACCTGTTGTGGATAAATTATATATTTTCACATCATTGTTTTGTCCTAGCCGATGCACACGACCAATTCGCTGCTCTACACGCATCGGATTCCATGGCAAATCGAAATTAATCATGTGATGACAGAATTGAAGGTTGATTCCTTCGCCTCCAGCCTCTGTTGCGATCATTACCTGGGCGCGTCCACGGAACAGATCCATCATCCAATCCTTTTTGCCCCGATTCATTCCACCGCTGTATGGAACTGCTACTAGCCCTGCATTACGGAAGTATTGCAGCAAATATTCCTGAGTGGCTCTGTATTCTGTAAATACAATAACCTTTTCATTGACGTCACGAATAATGTTCATCGCAGTCTCAGCCTTGGTATTCGCCTGAATCCCCTTAATGAGATCAACAAGATCCCAAATGTAATTACGAATCGGAGAATCCTCAGCGAGTTTTTTCGATAAGTTCACCAATGTTAAAAATACAGCATCCCGGCTGGAGCATACTTCACGCTGTAAGGTAATCAGCGAGAACATGCTGCCTGCATCGCCGCTGTTTGTTTTATATTGCTCCTTTACAAATCGTGTGACGCCATCATAGAGTGCTTGTTCTTCTGGTGATAGGGTAAGCGGGACGTTTTTGACAATGCGCTTCGTAAAATGCACATTGCCTTCTCCCCTGCGATTGCGCACCATTACCTTAGACAGCGCTTCTTGCAGCATGCCTTCATTTTTCGGCACACGCTTGTCAGCGACGAAGTTCGTGCTGAATTCACCTTGACCGCCAAGCTGACCGGGCTTCAATAGATTAATTAGGTTGTACAGCTCGTTCATATCATTTTGCACAGGTGTTGCTGTGAGCAACAGACAATATTTTTTGCGCAAATGCTGAATGAATTGGTAGTTGGTTGTTTTGCGATTTTTCAGTTTATGGGCTTCGTCAACGATAAGCATGTCATATTCCTGCTCCATAAGAACTTCCTTATGAGGGTCGCGTTTAGCGGTATCCATGGAGGCGACTACAATATCGCTGTGCCACTGAAATCCTTTCTTTTGTGCGATCGCAGGAATGCCGAACTTGTGGTTCAGCTCACGAACCCATTGCAGCACAAGAGAGGCGGGCACTAGAATGAGTGCTCGCTTCACAAGTCCTCGAATCATATATTCCTTGAGAACAAGACCAGCTTCGATTGTCTTTCCAAGACCAACCTCGTCGGCCAATATCGCTCTTCCACGCATATCGTGCAGCACTTTGCGGGCTGTTTCTAGCTGGTGTGGTAATGGATCGACATTCGATATATGACTTAGGCATTGCAGCTCGTCGAATGCGTGAATCCGCTGTGCTTGTTTGGCCTCATATGCAAGTCGGAACATGGTCCAGTCATCCCAAGGGCTATTTTTGTTTATTCGGCCAAGAAGCTCATCTGTCCATCCATGATCAATCGTAACGGGTATACGACCAATTGCTGTAACACTAGTTTTCGGTGAAGACAGGTGCACTGCACCATCACTGCCTGCTGTACCCATAGAAGCTCCGTTTCCGGGGCATGCTACTGTTGTCAAAGTGTCGTTCGGCTTGCGAGGCTCTTCCTTTGGCGGCTGATACGCACACATGTTGTCTCCCTCCCTAACTAAAGCAAATCATATCATTACCGAGTAGTATGGACGCTTTCTCCTCATTTCATAACTGCACATGAGCCGGGAACAATGAGGATTAGATGAGGCATTTATCACATCAATTCTATATATAGTATATTATAATCTATTATGAATACTACATATTGTGTTTGTTTCGTTGAAGGAAGCTTGAGTATAAGCCCGGATGCGTCATCATTTGATTGTAAGCAGGAGGTTGTTCTCTTTGAATAAGATATCGAATAAGCGGTTGGAAGGATTAAGTGAGAAAATATTTTTGGATCGTTATGCCAAAAAAGAGGTGGATACGAACCATACCAAGGTTGGGGATGTTGTATTGGTACTAACCAAGGATGATCCGAAGTTTCCGACAAAGGAAGTAGGAGAGGTAATTGCGCGTGACGGACAAAACGTATCTGTCGCATTGCGCAGGGGTGAAGCCGTGCAAACCTCGATTGAAAAGTTGACCCTTGCTGTGGAAAAGACGCCAGAAGAAATGTGGGATCGCCTTGCATCCGCCGTTGCTTCTGTGGAATCGACTTCAGAAAAGCAAATCGAATGGACAGATAAATTCCGCTATGTCCTTGATGACTGGAAGCTAGTGCCTGGCGGACGGATTGCTGCAGGAGCAGGGGCGAGTGAAGAGTTGACCTTATTCAACTGCTATGTCATCCCATCACCGAAGGACAGTCGCGGCGGGATTATGCAGACGCTGTCAGAAATGACGGAGATTATGGCGCGTGGGGGCGGAGTTGGTATCAATTTGTCCTCTTTGCGTCCGAGACGAGCGATCGTACGAGGGGTCAATGGGACTTCCAGCGGAGCCGTCTCATGGGGTGGGCTGTTCAGCTATACTACAGGGCTTATTGAGCAGGGCGGAAGCCGCCGCGGTGCATTGATGTTAATGATGTATGACTGGCACCCGGACATTATGGATTTTATTACGGTAAAGCAGACTGCAGGGCAGGTGACAAATGCGAATTTGTCCGTCTGTGTAAGTAATGGATTTATGAAGGCTGTAAAGGAGGATTTGGACTGGCAGTTAGTATTCCCGGATACGAGTGATCCGGACTATGATGAGCAGTGGGATGGGGATTTGGTAAAATGGAAGCGGGCAGGTAAGGCTGTGATTCCATATCAAACCGTGAAGGCTCGCGACATTTGGCATACGATTATAGAGTCGGCGTGGAAGTCGGCGGAGCCGGGCGTTGTCTTCATGGAGCATTATAATCAGATGTCGAACAGCTGGTATTTTAACCCGATTATATGTACGAATCCTTGTGGGGAGCAGGGATTGCCAGCGTGGGGCGTCTGTAATTTGTCTGCGCTCAATCTGTCCAAGTTTTATGATGCAGAGAAGCGGGACGTTGCTTGGGAGGAACTGTCGAAGGTAACGCGTTATGCGGTTCGTTTTCTCGATAACGTCATTGACAAAACACCTTATCATTTTGAAGAAAATAAAAACAATCAGCAAAAGGAACGTCGTATCGGACTTGGATCAATGGGCTTGGCAGAATTGATGATCAAGCTAGGAATCCGATATGGAAGCTCGGAATCGCTTGAGTTCCTTGACAAACTGTTTGGCTTCATTGCTCGTGAGGCGTATTTAGCCTCTGCAGAGATCGCGGCAGAGAAAGGATCATTCCCTGCTTTCCAAGCAGATCCTTATTTACAGAGTGGGTTTATGCAGCAGATGACCAGCGTATATCCTGAAGTTGGATCAGCGATTCGGGCGAAAGGAATCCGCAATGTCACCGTCATAACACAAGCTCCAACTGGCAGCACAGGTACGATGGTAGGCACATCAACCGGAATTGAGCCATACTTTGCCTTCAAGTATTATCGTCAGAGCCGGCTTGGGTATGATGAGCAGTTCGTACCGATTGCCCAACAATGGAAGGACGCACATCCGAACGAGGAATTGCCAGATTACTTCGTGACAGCAATGGATCTCTCCGCAGAGGATCATATCCGCACACAGGCAGCGATCCAGCGTTGGGTAGATAGTTCGATATCCAAAACCGCGAATTGTCCGAATGACTTCACGATCGAGCAGACGAAGCAATTATATGAGCTTGCCTTCGATCTCGGCTGCAAAGGGGTAACCATTTATCGAGATGGAAGCCGAGACGTGCAGGTACTTTCGACGGATAAAGGGAAGAATCAGCAAGAGGGTAGTCATTCAGAGTCGGGGCAAGCTGATTCCCATTCGGATTCGCAGCAGAAACAGTATGGGCAGGGTGATTCCAATGCGAGCAATCAGGAAAGTCATCAATTAGGGAACGGCGGCACGTTAAAATGTCAGTCCTCCTCTAATGATGAGACAACGCAGAACGAAGGAACTGCAAATAAACAGCAGCTTCATCGTCGGGACTCCGATTCAGATGATCAAGCTTCATCGGATGCCGCTTCGGGTCAGGAAGATAAAAATCAGCAGAAGAAGAACAATGAGCAGGAAGGAAATAACAGTGCCTCAGTATCGTCTGCTTCGAACCAAGAAGGTACAGAGGAATCTGAAACAAGCTCAAATAATGTGTATAAGCGTCGACCACAAATATTGCGTGGCGCCACATACAAGATTAATACGCCATTTGGGATGGCATACATTACGATAAATGATCTGAATGACATTCCGGCAGAGATTTTCTTGAATGTTGGCAAAGCGGGTTCAGATGTATTTGCCATGGCAGAAGCATTGGGTCGCGTATGCTCCCTGTTCCTGCGATATGGGGATCATGGGAACAAGGTGGAACTGCTTATCAAACATTTGAAGGGTATCGGCGGATCAGGCGCTATCGGCTTCGGGGCCAACCGAGTAGAATCCATTGCGGATGCGGTCGCGAAGGCACTGGAGACGCATATGCAGGAGCAAGCGGATCACAAGGAACAACAGAACCAGAACACTGGTAAAGAAAGCAAAGGCGATCAGCAGCCAAGCAAAAATAACAACCAGCAATCGGACGCCCATAACAATAATCCGTCTAGAAACAATAACAATAAGGATGACGGCCAACAGTCTTACCATTATAAAAATGATGATAGCCAACAGTCGAGTAACAACGAACATCAGTCACACAACAACGGTCAACAAGCTGCAATAGGTAATGAACAGCAAAACAATTCTGACCAGCAGGATGTGGGTGGGCAGACGTCAAGTACAATTTCGGCAGAAGATTCCGTACAAGCTCGGAAAAATATATCCAAGCCGATGAGCGGACAATCCAGAGACTTATGTCCTTCCTGCGGTACAGCTTCGCTTGTTAGTATGGAGGGATGCAAGACCTGTGTGAACTGTGGATACAGCCGTTGTTCGTAAAGAATAAATGGGCAGATGTGATTGGTATAGTGTGTGTGATGAATCATGAAAGTTGATCATTTGTAAATAAATGATGATGAAATTGGATTAAAGAAAACGATAAAATAAGCAGATATACACTCCACCGCATCAATATATATTGATGTAGTGGAGTGTATTGATATTTATATTTGTGCTTGCCCATATGGGACTGTGTGTCAGTCAGGTATAGAGAAAGAAAGCAGTCCTGATGCATGCAGATATAAATGGGAGCCTTATGACGTCTTGGTTACTTCTTATTTGCTTCAAGATATTAGAGAATATCAGGTCCTGCCAAGCAAAACAACTTGGTATTCAGTAGAATCTAGACTTTTATACTTCATTAATTGGTGAACGAGATTTATAGCGAGTATTTGTAGTAATTTTCTACCTTTGGATGAGAAAATTTATGCCAAGGTTTCTGAAGAATATGACAAAGCCTAAGTAAATCATCCTGACAATAGATTAGGAAAAGTAAGTAGAAAAATAGATTTACATCCCAATCAGATCTACATAACAGATACTATAGATAATGTAGTAGTTGGGTATGAGGATAAAAATTAATAGAAAACAAATACAAGAGATAATGGATATGAAAAAATAAGTTTAATTAGAGCTTTAGCAATTGGTTGGGTAATGCCTGCGAAAAATCTTCTTTCCATACCTAAAAGTAGAGCGTCAAGTCACTGTGTGAACTTAGGAACTGCTGAATACCGAGCGGTACGTATGGTGGTGTGGATGGTCTACTCAAATAAAATAATGGGTAGCCTCCAACCCGATTCAAGTCAGAAAAAAGTTATTATTTAACAATTGGGATATTGCAATGAAATATCTGGTATGTTAATATTGCGCTAACACTTTCGATAGGAGTTGAAGAGGGTAATGTAAAATTTCTTGCTTACGTGTTTAAAGAATAAAACAAGTTCTATTTGTTCTGTTTTATTCTTTAATGGCAAGAAAGTTACCTTATTCTTTTCACTCAAAATATATCCTTATCTGACTCTGCGTAGGGTTGGATTTGCTTTATTTTTTTGAGCTGTAAGAAAGGTCGACTTTCTTGCGGCTCTTTTATATTTGAGTATTTTGCATGAATCTGAGCCCTTAATACGCAAGAATTTTCAGTCATAAAAAAGGGACTTCACCCCAACTTGGCGAAGTTTTTTTGATAGCAAACCAAAAATACCCAAGAATGGAGGGATTCACCTTGTGTGTTTTCCAAGAAAGTCTACTTTTCTTTGAAGATCTGCAAAAAATGTATACAAAAGATTGATAGCCTATCTTTTTTAGCGTCTTGGATCTTCGTCCTTACGCGAAAGAGCTGAGAAGCCGTTCACCCCGAGGGGCTGACGGTTACGGTCACTCTATTGTTATAAATAAAGAGAAAGGTGGGAAAGGAGAATGTATTCACCAGTTCTGCTGTCGAAAAGTGCAAAATATTAGCAACTACTGACTACAATTTAGTACATCAGAATTTTAAGGAAAACGAGAGCCCAAGAAGACTAGTATCGCTTAAACAATAAAAACATACGAAATCATGATCGATACCCAAATAAGGATACTCCTCTGTATTTATAAAACCTCAAACAAATTCTTTCTTACAACCAGAACCGTACAATTCTCATTAAAACTGACAGACATAGAATTATTCAATTCATTAGCAAGATTAAGGTGAAATTATAGGAAGTTTAAAGCTACATTGAAAGCTACTTTGTTACAATTACCCGCAGCGGAAAGCATCTGCCAATACCAGCATTCCAAGGATTCCAAAGAGAAGGATGGGTATTTATGTCAATGAGCGAAGCCAATCTGCAACAAAATGAAATAGTTTATTACGAGCTTACAGAAGCGCAGCGTCGAATTTGGTACATGGAACTTTTGAATTCGCATACGACAGTTGCCACGCTTAACAGTTTGCTTACTATCAAGGGCACGATACAAGAGGATAAAATCGTAGAGGTGCTGCAAAGCCTCGCTCTCCGTCACGACGCTCTCCGTATGCGATTGCAGCAGAGAGAAGGTGAGGAGCCACTAAGTTATATTGTTCCTTTTACACCAATTGACATCGATATTGTGAATTTATGCGATAGAGAACCAGAGGCATGGAAAGAAGAAGTTGAGTTTCTGTCATGTCAACCATTTCCCCTTTTTGACTCTCATTTATTTAAATTTACGCTGTTTCGGACTGGTGAATCGGAAGCCAGACTGTTCTTGAGCATCCATCATATTATTGCCGACGGCTATTCGCTCAACTTGTTGGGTAATGAATTCGTTGAGGGCTATCATGCTTTGCTTTGCAATAGAGAGCTGCCTCAAGAAGCGGCGCCTGCTTGCACGGATCTGCTCCGTAATGAGGAGGAGTATTTACAATCTTCCCGGTTTCAGAAAGATAAGGCATTTTGGGAGGGCGAGTTCCTTACGCGGCCTTTCATCACACGGCTTGGCACTTCCGAAAACGCTATACAGACGGCCGGCAGCTTGGCGAATTATGCCCAATATGAAATTCCGGCATCTGCATGCAACGACATCCGTATGTTCTGCGAATCACATCATGTCTCTCCATTTAACTTGTTCGTATCTGCCCTTTGCCTGTATATGTCGCGGATTTGCGGAGAAGAAGAAGTTTTGCTTGGAACGATGTACGCCAACCGGACATCTCGAGAACAGAAGTCGATGGTTGCGATGCTCGTCAGTACGACGCCTTTTCGCATGCGCATTGACGCTTCCTGGTCGTTCGCGGACTTTCTTAAACAAGTAAAGAACAAGCAAAGCGAGCTGATTCGGCATCAAAAGTACCCGTTTAACCGGATTGTCCCGGACCTTCGCAACCGTTTCGGTTTTACAGAGGCATTGCTGCCTGTGTTCTTCAATTATCACCCCATGGAATGGGGCACGCTGCCTGACGATGCGCCTTTCCAATACGAGACACTGCCTCTGGGTAATGGGCACCAGGATAACGAATTGACGGTGCACATCCGCGAACATGTAGGAACCGGAGAAATGGCCATTCAAATCGATTATTTGACAGATTTGTTTGCGCGCCAAGACATCGATTGTCTGTTCCAAAGATTGCTGCATGTAATCCGGGAAGCGATGTCGAACCCCTTGCAGTCGGTAGGGAAATTGGACATTCTGCCTCCTGAAGAACAGAAGAATATACTCCACACTTACAGCTTCGGACAACGGATCGAGCAACGACTTGACCGTTCTATGCACGAAATCTTTGAGACCCATGCAGAAAATATGCCGGATCAAATCGCTGTTGCGGAACCGGGCGGATTATCGCTGACCTATGGACAATTAAATGAGCAAGCGAACAGGCTCGCTCGGACGCTTCGAAGCCAGGGCATAGGCAGCGGAGAACCTGTCGCCATTCTGGGGGAACGTTCTCCGCTTATCGTAACTGCCGTTCTTGCCGTATTAAAGGCAGGCGGCGCTTTTGTTCCGTTGGACAACTCATTGCCTGCCGAGCGCCTGGCTTATATGGTAAGGGATAGCGAAGCCAAAGTACTGCTTACTGCCGACGATGACTTGATGACCGTGCCTGACGGTTGCCGAGTTGTAGATTTGAGGCTTGCGTCAAGCTACGACGACGATTCGACCAATTTACTTCACGGCTGTTCACCTGAGCGACTTGCGTATGTTATCTACACCTCCGGAACAACGGGAAGGCCCAAGGGAGTTATGATCGAGCATCGCAGTTGGATTTCAACCGCATGGTCATGGCATCATGAATACAGGCTCGGAGATATGGATGTACGACTGCTGCAAATGGCCAGCTTTTCTTTTGACGTATTTGCCGGCGATTTGGCCAGAGCATGGCTGAGCGGAGGACAGCTCGTTATATGTTCGAACGAAACTCGTCTCAGCCTGCCTCGTCTCCATGCGGTCATCGTCGAACAAGGCATTACACTGCTGGAATCGACGCCGGCATTGCTTGTGCCGCTCATGGATTATATCTACGAAAATGGTTTAAGTACGGGACACTTACGTTTGTTAATTATGGGCTCAGACCGCTTTGCGGCGAAAGATTATCAGAGGGTATACGGTCGTTGCGGCTCTATCATGCGTATTCTCAACAGTTATGGAGTGACGGAAGCTTGCATTGATGCTTCCTATTATGAGGCAATGAATGGCAGTATACAGCCTCAAGAAGGAAGCGTGCCGATTGGCAGACCGCTCCCGCACGCCAACCTGTATGTGCTTGGTCAGGGCGGGACATTGCAACCCGTTGGCGTGCCGGGGGAGTTGTGCATCGGAGGAGCCGGGGTAGCTCGGGGTTACCTGAACAGGCCGGAATTGACGGCAGAGCGATTCGCTCAAGATCCGTTCGTGAAGGATGGACGCATGTATCGCACCGGAGATCGCGCTTACTGGCTTCCGGACGGTAACTTGCAATTTCTTGGGCGTCTTGATGACCAACTCAGTATAAGGGGCTATCGGGTAGAGCCAGGCGAGATTGAATCATGCATGACACAAATCGCATCCATCCGTGAGGCGGTTGTCGCCGTCATGCCAGATCGTCAAAGTCAGCAGGTGCTTTGCGCTTATTACACGGGCGAGAGGGAGCTTGAGACAGATGAGCTGCGAGGATTCTTGTCCTCGATGCTGCCGGACTATATGATTCCTGTCGCTTTTATGAAGCTGGATCAGCTTCCTTTGACGACAAACGGGAAGGTGGACCGAAGAGCCTTGCCTGCGCTGGATGAAAGGATTTCCTCCAAACCATACCTGCTCCCGGTAACGGATGCTGAGCAACGGATGGCAAAGCTTTGGCAAGAAGTGCTGGATCACGAGCAGATCGGACTCCTAGATAATTTCTTTGAACTTGGAGGCCATTCGCTGAAAGCGATGACACTGTTGACACGCATTCATGAGGAGTTCAAGATCGAACTGGGTTTGCGGGACATCTTTCAGGCGTCAGTGCTAAAAGAATTAACCGAGGTGGTTGGGTCGGCGGCGAAACGTAATTACGAGTCGCTTGAATCCGCCCCTGAGCAGCTTTATTACCCACTATCGTCCGCACAGAAGCGGTTATTTATGTTGCAGCAATTGGATGTAACAGGGCTAAGCTACAATATGCCGGCTGCCTTTCTAATGGAAGGAACGCTGGACAAGGTACGATTGGAAGCCGCGTTCCATGCGCTTTTGGCTCGGCACGAAGCTTTGCGTACTTCATTTGCTATTGTAGATGGAGAACCTATTCAACGCGTGCAGCAGCAAGTTGATTTCTTTATCGCGGAAGAGGAGGCAGAGGACGGGGAAGCAGACGCGCCTATTCGGGCGTTTATCCGACCGTTCGACCTGGGCGCGGCACCACTGCTGCGGGCCAAAGTCGTACATCTCGGGAATCAACGGCATCTGCTCTTATTTGACATGCATCATATCATCTCGGACGGCATTTCTGTGCAAATCTTGACGGAAGAGCTGGCTGCGGCCTATGACGGTGAAACGCTGGAGCCGCTAAAGCTGCAATATAAAGACTATGCTGTATGGCAGCAAGCCTATAGTCATACGGAGGATTACGCCAAGGAGGAAGCCTATTGGCTGGCTCAGTTTGCGGAGGAGGTGCCGGCGCTCCGGCTGCCGACCGACAATCCGCGGCCTGCTGTGCGCAGCTTTATAGGCGGCCGGGTGGACGCCGAGCTGCGCGGCGAGCTTGTAACGGCTGTGCGCGAGTTGGCTCGCAAGAGCGACGCCACCGTGTACATGGTACTGCTAGCCGCATACAGCGCATTTCTGTCGCGTATAGCCGGACAAGACGAGATCGTTGTCGGCACGCCGGTGGCGGGACGCCAGCTTGCAGGTTTGTCAGGCATGTTAGGGATGTTTGTAAACACCTTGGCGCTCCGCATGTACCCAGAAGGAGAAAAAACGTTTGCCGACTATCTCCGTGAAGTGAAGCAGACGGCGTTATCTGCGTTCGAGCATGAGAAATATCCGTTTGAGGAACTGGTCCAGCGAATGGTTCAGGAGCGCGATCTAAGCCGCAATCCACTATTCGACGCAATGCTCGTTCTGCAGCATTGGGAAAATGAAGAGCTGAAACTGGAAAATGTCAATCTGACTCCGTATCCGTTGGATTACACGGCAGCCAAGTTTGACTTGACGCTCACTGTAACCGAGCGAGAGGACAGCTTCTTATTGAGTTGGGAATACGATTCTTCTTTGTTTACGCAACATACGATTGTACGCTGGAGTGGCTGCTTCCAAGAGCTTCTCCTTCAGGCCGTTCATTTCCAGGACGTCAAACTTGGCGCTTACGACTTGGTTACCGCCCAAGATAAAAAACATTTGCTTGAGCGGTTCGCCGGTAGAGAAGAAACGTATGATCCTGCATTATCTGTACTGACATTGTTCGAGCAGCAAGCGGCGCTAACTCCCGACCTCCCGGCGATTATTGGGGAAGAGGGGGAGCTGAGCTACCGGCAACTAAACGAATGGGCGGAGCAACTGGGTGCCGAACTCCGCAGGCGCGGCGTAGGGACGGATATGATCGCCGCCGTCATGACTCACCGTTCGTTAGAAATGGCGGCAGGTATAATTGGGGTCTTGAAAGCAGGAGGAGCCTACCTTCCGATTGATCCGGAATTTCCCGCGGATCGGATTCGATTTATGCTGGAGGACAGCCGCCCGCAAGCGCTGCTTACGTTCAACAAGTATAAGCCGCTCATTGCCGAGCTTCGTCAGGATGTTTCCGTTCTATATTTTGAAGACAATCCGCTGCAAGAAGAAGAAGTTCCCGTGAAAGAGCAGGGACGCTCGATTGATCCGAAGCACTCGGCCTACGTCATCTACACTTCGGGCACTACAGGAAGATCCAAAGGCGTTATTATCGAACACGGGAGCTTTGCGAACACCATACAGTGGAAAAAGCGCCACTACCAGTTTGGCCCGAGCGACAGGGCGTTGATGCTGAATCCTTTTATATTCGATTCGTTTGTGACTCACTTTTTTGCGCCTATCGTCTCAGGAGCTGCCGTTGTTATGCTGAGCGATCAGAACAGCAAGGATGCTGCAGCCATTCGCGAAGCTATCATCCATCATCAAATCACCCATTTGCAGAGCCCGCCGAGCTTTTACTCCGCCATGCTGGAAAACATGAGCCGCGAGGATTGGCGTTCGGTGCGCAGTGCGGTAGTAGCAGGCGAGGCCGTAGGCATGCCTTTAATTCGCCGTTTGAAAGCAATGAATCCTGAAATGCAATTGATGAACGAATACGGCCCAACCGAAAATACGGTCGTAACGACGGCTGTGGAATTAACGGAAGAGACTGCTGTTTCCATCGGACGCCCTATTCCCAATACTCGTGTCTATATTGTCAACGCACAGGGAAGGCTGTCTCCATTCGGCGTACCGGGAGAGCTTTGTATTGCCGGTCTTGGTTTGGCAAGAGGGTATGCGAACCAGCCGGAATTGACGGCAGCGAAGTTTGTTTCCGATCCTTTCGTACCTGGAGAGCGTATGTACCGTACTGGCGATTGGGCCCGGTGGCTGCCGGATGGAACTTTGGAGTACTTGGGACGCATTGATCATCAGGTGAAAATCCGCGGGAATCGGATCGAACTCGGAGATATTGAAGCACATCTGCTAACGCTTCCTGGGATAAGCGAGGCAGTTGTGACTGTAATTAATGGATCGGAGGGAAGTGCAAGTCTGTGCGCCTATTTTGTCGCGGATCGGGAATACACGGCGAAGGAACTGAGACAACGGCTTGGCTTTGCGTTACCTTCTTACATGATCCCGTCTTATTTTGTTCCCATGCTGCAAATGCCTCTGACGGTCAACGGAAAATTGGATCGCCGTGCCCTGCCGTATCCTGAGGGCAGCAACCTAGCCGAAAGCGGAAGTTATTTGGCACCAAGATCCGATGCGGAACAACAAATGGCCGAATTGTGGCAAGAAGTGCTTGACGTTCGCCCGATCGGAGTGAGGGATGATTTCTTTGAACGAGGCGGCCATTCGTTAAAAGCGACGGTACTCGTTTCCCGCATGCAAAAAGAGCTTCAGGCTGACGTGACGCTCCGGGATCTGTTCCAATATTCCACTGTTGAAGCATTGACGGAGGCGCTCGCTTCCAGATCGGTCAAAGCAATCGATACGCTGGAGCCGGCGGCGCCGATGGATTATTATCCGCTGACATCGGCCCAAAAAAGGATGTACGTGCTGCAGCAGTTGGAAGGCATAGACGTCAGTTACAACATGCCGGCGGTTCTCCGGATGGAAGGCAGTCTGGACCCCACGCGATTCGAGTCGGCCCTGCAACAGATCATTCTGCGTCATG
Organism: Paenibacillus sp. S-12; assembly: GCF_030363895.1. Taxonomy (NCBI): domain Bacteria; kingdom Bacillati; phylum Bacillota; class Bacilli; order Caryophanales; family Paenibacillaceae; genus Paenibacillus; species Paenibacillus sp. S-12. Next base: position 16,210 of record NZ_JASIUF010000015.1, on the reverse strand, counting down.
ACGTTCTGCGAACATCTTTTACATTCATCGACAATCAGCCTATGCAGAAAGTGCACGAGCATGTGCAAGCGTCCGTCGTTTACCGAGCAGCGGAGGAACAGCAGCTTGACGCAAGGATAGCGGAGTTTGTACGTCCATTCGATCTGGAGCAAGCGCCTTTGCTGCGTGTCGAGGTTTTAAGTGCGGGAGAACAGCTGCATTACTTGCTGCTTGATATGCACCATATTATCTCCGATGGCGTATCCATCAGTATTTTTGTAGAAGAATTTGCGAAACTGTACGCCAGCCATCAACTTGACCCCCTTCGATTGCAATACAAAGATTATGCCGTATGGCAGCAGCAATACGCTCATAGTGCAGCTTATCAGAAGAATGAGGATTACTGGCTGCAGCATCTGGGTGGCGAGCTGCCTGTGCTGTATATCCCGACCGATTACTCCCGCCCGATGCTGCGCAGTTTTGCCGGAGAACGTGTTGATTTTCATCTTGACAAGGCATTGTCGGAGTCCGTGCAAAGGTTGGCGCTGAATGAAGGGGCGACCGTGTACATGGTATTGCTGGCGGCATACAGCATGTTTTTATCGCGATTGTGCAGCCAAAACGAGATTATCATCGGCTCCCCGGTGGCCGGGCGTTCCCATGCAGATTTGTCGTCCATGATGGGGATGTTTGTAAATACATTGCCATTGCGTACGTTTCCTTCGGGACAAAAGAAATTTTTGCATTTTATACAAGAAATCAAACAAACGACGATGGATGCCTTAGAGCATGGGGATTACCCGCTGGAAGATTTGGTCGATCAAATTGTCAGAGAGCGGGATATGGGCCGCAATCCGTTATTCGATGCCGTATTTGTGCTGCAAAATACCGATTCGTTACCGATTGTGCTTCCTGAATTGAGTGTAGACACGTATTCGTTTGCAGATACAACGGCAAAGTTTGATCTTACGCTTCAGGTTAACGAACACCCGGATGGCTATCGCTGCTCTATGGAGTTTTCTACGGCTTTATTTGCTCGCGAAACGGTAGAGCGTTGGTGCCGTTACTTCACAGTCATGCTGCATGATGTGATTACGGACCCGGATACGCTGCTTGCTGAAGCAAGAATGCTTAATCAAGAAGAACAGATTGAACAGCTTATGACTTATAGCGGATTACCTGTTTCCCCGATGCCGAATGTCTCGATCACGGATCGTTTTGCAGAGGTCGTCCGCAATTACCCGGAACGATTGGCGGTTGTATGCGGTGAACGTAACCTTACCTATGAAGCGCTACAGCATCAGTCAGGCATTCTGGCCGGCAAGCTTCTTAGAGAAGGACTGCCGCTTCATGCGGCTGTCGGGATTTTAGCTGATCGATCCATTGAATTTATTGTAGCTGTCATGGGAGTTTTGAAGGCGGGTGGCGCCTATGTGCCGCTGGATCCTGAAGCTCCAGAGGACCGTCATCTGTATATTCTGGACGATTGCGGAGCGGAATTTTTGCTGGTTGCCGGCAATTTGCGCCCGCCGGAATCGTATGAGGGGGCAGTCATCAAACTCAACGCCGATTGGCTTTTACATGAGGATCCGGTGGCAGAAGTGCAATCGCGTACGGTCGGCGCCGATGATCCCGCTTATATCATGTATACCTCCGGCACAACGGGAAGGCCGAAAGGCGTGCTGGTCACACACGGCAATGTGGTCAACCTGGTGACAGGCGGCGGATATGTACCGTTTCATGAAGGACATCGCTTCGCACAGACAGGTTCGGTCAGCTTCGATGCGGCGACTTTTGAAATGTTCGGCGCTATTCTTCATGGCGGTCAACTATACCCTGTGGAGAAAGAAGTACTGCTGAACGCAAGCCGCTTGGGACAGTTTATCGCAACCAACGGCATTACGGTTATGTTTTTGACGACATCTCTTTTCCACCATTTGGCCGATGCGGATGGTGAACTTTTTACTGGAATTCAGCATTTGATCATGGGGGGAGAAGTGCTGCTGCCAAAGCATGTTCGGGCCGTTCAGCAAGCATGCCCTTCCATCAAGATATGGAACGGATACGGGCCTACGGAGAATACGACGTTTTCAACCGTGTTCACGGTTAGCGAAACGGATGGCATGACAAGTATCCCAATCGGCCGTCCAATTGGCGGAACGACAGCCTATGTGCTGGGCGACGGAGGACAGGTGCTTCCTATTGGCGTTCCTGGGGAATTGCATCTCGGCGGCGCTGGAGTAGCCAAAGGCTACTGGAATCAGCCTGAGCTTACGCGAGAGAAATTCAAACCCGATCCTTTTAACGAAGGCAAAACGATGTATGCAACGGGGGATCTGGCCCGCTGGCTGCCTGATGGCAATCTTGAATATATGGGACGGATCGATCAGCAGGTCAAAATTCGAGGATACCGGATTGAACCGGGTGAAATTGAAGCCCGTCTGCTGCTGAATGCCGATATTCGACAAGCGTCCGTCGTCATTCGAAAAGATAAGCCTGGACATGCAGTGCTCTGCGCTTATTATGTCAGCGATAGTGCGTTAGATCTGTCCGCATTAAGACATGAAATGAGCCTGGCGCTGCCTGCTTATATGGTACCTGAGCATTACATCCGCCTTGCGGAGCTGCCGCTTACTAAAAACGGAAAACTGGATCGATCGGCATTGCCTGTACCTGCCTATGAACCGGCAGCCGTTGCACCATACATGGCCCCTCGTACACGGACGGAGGCTCAGCTAGCCGCAATTTGGGAAGACGTGCTGCAAATTTCGCAAGTAGGAGTAAGCAGCAGCTTCTTTGAATTGGGAGGCCACTCGCTAAAGGCGATGACGTTGGCATCGCGCATCCATCAAGCGTTGCATGTACAAATCTCGATTCGTGACATATTCCGCTTTGCAACTATTGAAGCGTTGGCTACGCTTGTCGAACGGCAATCGAAGGATCTGTTTAAGGGATTGCAGCCGGCCGAGCCATGCGATTATTATCCGCTGTCATCCGCACAAAGAAGGCTGTTCGTGCTGCAGCAGCTTGAAGGCGCGGAACTAAGCTATAACATGCCTGCGGCTCTGTTATTCCATGGACGCGTGGACTTTGCCCGATTGGAACAGGCTTTCAGAGAGCTGCTCGCTCGCCACGAGGTGCTGCGAACTGGGTTTGAAAGGGTAGACGGCGAGCCTGTTCAACGAATTAACGCTGAGGTCGCGTTCGATTTGCCTTATCGGGAAGCCGGGGATAGGAGAGTGGAAGATCTCATACGGGAGTTTATTCGTCCTTTCGATCTGAGTCAGGCACAGCTGCTGCGCGTTCAGTTGACCAAGCTAACCGACACGCAGCATCTGCTCCTGTTTGACATGCATCATATTATTTCCGACGGAACTTCCATGAGCATCTTGATAGAAGAGGTGACACGGCTGTATGCCGGCGATCGTCTCGAGCCCGTATCGCTTCATTATAAGGATTATGCCGTCTGGCTGGCGGCAAACCGTCATTCGAATACGTATGTTCAACAAAAAGAGTACTGGTTGCAGCAGCTTGGCGGCGAGCTTCCGGTTCTTCAACTGCCGGTCGATTTCGCCCGTCCGTCGATCCAAAGCTTCGCGGGCAGCCAACTGGATTTCACGATCGATGCGGAATTGACTGCCAGCATCAAGCAGCTGGCGCAAGACACGGGGACTACGTTATTCATGGTGCTGCTCGCAGCTTACAGCATGTTCCTAGGCAAACTGGCAGGTCAGGACGAAATTATTGTGGGAACGCCGATTGCCGGCCGGCCGCATGCCGACCTGTCCGGCATGCTCGGCATGTTCGTCAACACCTTAGCCATCCGCTCGATGCCTTCTGCTGACAAAACATTCCGAAGCTATTTGGAAGAAATGAAACAACTGGCTTTAACGGCGTTTGAGCATGCGGAGTACCCGTTTGAAGAACTGGTGGAGCACGTCGTACGGCAGCGGGATGTGAGCCGCAATCCGATTTTCGATGCGATGTTCGCGCTGCAAAATATGAACCGATCCGAACTGCAGATGGCCGATGTCGAGATCACACCGTACGAGTTGGAAAACCCGACATCGAAATTCGACTTGTCGCTATTTATCCACGAGGCGGGAGAGGAGCTGCACGGCAGTCTGGAGTACGCGACAGCGCTCTTCGAGGCGGATACGATCTCACGGTGGAAAGATCATTTCATCACGCTGCTGCGGCATACGGCCGCTGACCCGGATGTCACCCTTGGCAAAGCGAGCTTGCTAAACGAACAGGACCGAATGACGCTCCAAGGCTGGATGGACGGACCTGTACAGAATACGCCGGATGCCTCGGTGCATCAGTTGTTCCGCAAGCAGGCGAAGGCAACACCGGAAGCTGTTGCGGTCGTATGTGCCGATACAAGGCTTACGTACGAAGAACTGGATCGGTTGTCGGATCGCCTGGCTGGTGCCTTGCGCCTGGAACAGATCGGCAGCGGCCGTATTGTCGGGCTGATGGCGGGACGTTCCGCCCACATGATGATTGGTTTGCTGGGCATTTTGAAAGCAGGCGCGGCTTTCCTTCCGGTCGACCCTTCCTATCCGACGGAGCGCATCGCGTACATGCTGGAAGACTCAAAAGTGGCTTGCCTGCTGGCGGATGCCCCTTCCGCTTCAACGAGAGAAGGTCTTGGATACGGCGGTAAGACGCTCATCATCGAAGAGCTTCTTGCGGCAAGCGAGCAAAGTGCGTGGAGCCGTGATAGCTCTAATAGCTCTAATAACTCTGATAGATCTAATAGCTCTAATAACTCTAATAACTCTAATAACTCTGATAGCCCGGATAGTTCCTACGAGCCGGATAATGAAAGCAGCCGATTGCTCTACGTTATCTATACGTCAGGTACGACCGGGAAGCCGAAAGGCGTCATGTTGGAGCATGGCAACCTCGTGAACCTGATCATGCATCAATACGAGCGTACATCCATTCCATTTGACAAGCAGGTGCTGCAGTATGCGTCGTACAGCTTTGATGTGAGCTATCAGGAAATCTTTTCTACCTTGCTGGCGGGTGGAACGCTGCATGTCGTCGAGGAGGACATGCGTCAAAATCCGACTGCGCTCTTCCGCTATGTGGAGGAACGAGCCATTCCAACCTTGCTGCTGCCGTCGTCGTTCGTCAAATTCGTTTGGAACGATCCGGCCTACGAAGCGAGTTGGCCAACGTGCGTGCAGCATCTGATTACGGCCGGAGAGGCGCTGATTGTCGGTCCGGAGCTGCAGCGCTACTTGCAGGAGCAGGGCGTTACACTTCACAATCATTACGGCCCTTCGGAGACACATGTAGCGACCACGTACACAATCAGGCCGCAAGAGCCGATGACGGCGCTGCCGCCGATCGGCAAGCCGATCAGCAATTCGTCTGTGTACATTTTGGACGCGTTTGGACAGTTGCAGCCGATCGGCGTAGCGGGAGAACTGTATATTGGCGGCGCTTGTGTCGGCAGAGGGTACTTGCATCAGCCGGGCTGGACGCAGGAGAAGTTCCTGGCCAACCCATGGCTGGAAGGAACGCGGATGTATCGGACCGGGGATCGGGCCCGCTGGTTGGCCGACGGCAACCTCGAGTATTTGGGCCGTATCGATCATCAGGTGAAAATAAGAGGATACCGGATCGAACCGGGCGAGATCGAAACTAGACTGTTAGCGTTGGAAGGAATTCGAGAGGCGGCCGTAGTCGCGCTGCCCGATGAGCGAGGCAGCCATGAGCTGTGCGCGTATGTGGCAGGCGAACGCGAATTTACATTCGCCGAACTGCGCGAAGCCTTGCGATTGAACTTGCCAGACTATATGATTCCGGCGTATGTCGTGCAGTTGGAAGAACTGCCGCTGACGAATAACGGAAAAATCGACCGCAAAGCGCTGCCGGCGCCAGAAGAGTCGCTGCGAACGGGAACGGAGTATGCAGCGCCGCGCACAGCGACGGAAGCGAAGCTGGCGCAGCTATGGCAAGAGGTGCTGGGACTGGAACGCGTCGGCATCCGCGATAACTTCTTTGACATCGGGGGCCATTCGCTCCGGGCGATGACGCTCGTATCGCGCATTCATCAGACGCTGGAGGCGGAGGTGCCGCTGCGGCAATTGTTCCTCTCGCCAACGATTGAAAGCTTGGCGGCTGCACTGGAGGCGACGAAGGGCAGCACCTTTGAAGGGCTTGTGCCCGCTCCGCTGCAGGCGGCGTATCCGTTGTCGTCCGCGCAAAAACGGCTGTATGTGCTGCAGCAGTTGGAGGGCGCCGAACTGAGCTACAACATGCCTGCGGCGCTGCGCCTGACGGGAACGCTGGATCGCCAGCGGCTGGAAGCCGCCTTACAGGGGCTCATCGTGCGTCATGAATCGCTGCGCACAGCGTTTGCGGCGATAGACGGGGAGCCGATGCAGCGCATCATAGAGGCCCCGGACTTTACCATCGCGTATGAGGAGGCAAGAGGAGCCGAGGCGCAGGCGTTCATTCGCCGCTTCCTCCGTCCGTTTGACCTTGGCGTTGCGCCGCTGCTGCGTACGACGGTGGTGCGGCTGGACGAAACGGATCACGTGCTGCTGTTCGATATGCACCATATCATTTCTGACGGCACCTCGATGAACATTTTGGTGCAGGAATTAACGAAGCTGTATGCCGGAGAAGAACTGGCACCGCTGCGTTTGCAGTATAAAGATTATGCGCTCTGGCAGCAAGGTTACCGGCAAAGTGCGGCTTACCGGAAGATGGAAAGCTACTGGCTGAGCCAGTTTGCAGGCGAGCTGCCGGTGCTGAGCCTGCCGACGGATGCTCCGCGACCGGCGGTGCGCAGCTTCGAGGGGGATCGGGTCGATTTCGAGCTGGACAGTGTGCTGGCCGAAGCGGTCAGAGAGATGGCCCGGGAAAACGGCGCGACCGTATACATGGTGCTGCTGGCCGCGTACAGCGCCCTGCTGGGGCGGTTAAGCGGTCAAGAAGAACTGATCGTCGGTACATCGATCGCCGGGCGTTCCCATGCGGACCTGCAAGGGATGCTGGGGATGTTTGTGAACACGCTGGCGCTGCGGATGAACCCGTCCGGAGAAAAGCCGTTCTCTGCTTACTTGCAGGAAGTGAAGCAGACGGCGCTCGGGGCCTTGGAGCATGGGGACTACCCGTTCGAGGAACTGGTGGAGCAGGTGGTGAAGCAGCGGGATATGAGCCGCAATCCTTTGTTCGATGCCATGCTGGTGCTGCAAAACACCGAGCAGGCCGAATTGGAGCTGGCGGGCCTGCAATGGACGCCGTATCCGATAGAGAGCGGAGCAGCGAAATTCGACTTGACGCTGTCGGTCAGCGAGCACGAGCAGGGGATGCGATGCACATTGGAATATGCGTCAAAACTGTTCGAACGGACGACGATCGAGCGCTGGGCGGGTCACTTCACCGAGCTGCTGCGCCAAGCGGTTCGTCATCCGCAGGCGATGCTGGGAAGCATCGAGGTGCTGACGGCCGACGAGCGGGAAGAGTTGCTGGTGACATTCAACGATACGGCGGTTGAGCTGCCGGCGGAAGCAACGGTGCATGCGCTATTCGAACAGCAGGCTGCGCGGATGCCGGAGCAACCGGCGATCGTAAGCGGAGAGGCAGTATGGACGTACGGCGAGCTGGAAGCGCGAGCCAACCGCATCGCCGGCTGGCTGCATGCGCACGGGGTGAGAAGCGAAGAACGCGTCGGCGTGCTGCTCAGCCGTTCTCCGCAACTAATTGCCGGTCTGCTGGGCGTGCTGAAAGCCGGCGCTGCCTATGTGCCGCTAGATCCGGCGCTGCCGGCAGCGCGCATCGAGGGAATGATTCAGGATGCCGGTATCCGTATCCTGCTGAGCGAAGGGGCGCAGACGGAAACGGTGACGGACTGGAAAGAAACACCGCTGCGGCATGTCCTGTGCTTGGATGAGGAACGTTCCGCTGTTACGGAAATAGCTGCTGCGGTTTTCGAAGAGAAGAAGGAACGCTTAGCCGCCACGGAAGCCGAAGGGCAGGAAAATTGTTCCGCCATGGTGAGGTTCGCCTCCGCGGAAGAATTGGAAGCCTATTCGCCGGTATCCACGGGATCAACGGATGTACAGTCGAATGTACCGACAACGCCGATGAACAGCGCGTATGTGATCTACACGTCGGGCACCACCGGCAAGCCGAAAGGCGTGGTGGTGGAGCACCGGAACGTCGTGAACTTTATCGCGGGGATGGTGCGCTCGCTGCCGTTTGCGCCATCTGCGTCGATCCTCTCGGTCACCACGGTGTCCTTCGACATTTTCGTGACCGAGAGCTGGGTACCGCTCAGCTGCGGGATGCAGATCGTTCTCGCGAGCGAAGCGGAGCTTCAGGACCCTGCGCTGCTGGGCGATTTGCTGGCGGAGCATCCGGTACAGCTAATGCAGACGACGCCTTCGAGACTGTCAATGATGCTGGAGCAGGAGCACAGCGCGGCGCAGCTGCGCCGTATACCAGCCCTGTTGATCGGCGGCGAGCCGCTGCCCGCGGCGCTGCTGAAGCAGCTTCGGGAGCAAACGAATGCGTCGCTGTACAATATGTACGGCCCGACGGAAACGACGGTGTGGTCTACGTTTGAACATCTAGAAGATAGCGAAGGAGAAAAAGTCAGCATCGGTCGTCCGCTGGCGAACACGCAGGCGTACGTGCTGAACGCAGCGCTGCAGCTGCAGCCGATCGGAGCCGTAGGCGAACTGTGCCTCGGAGGCGCCGGGGTCGCCCGCGGATACTGGGCGCGCGAAGAGCTGACCAGGGAGAAGTTTGTCAATCATCCGTACCTCCCCGGGGAGCGGATCTACCGGACGGGCGATTTGGCCCGCTGGCTGCCGGATGGCCGATTGGAGCATTTGGGCCGGATCGATCATCAGGTGAAGATCCGCGGGTACCGGATCGAACCGGGCGAGATCGAAGCGCATCTGCTGCGAGTTGAAGGCGTCAAGGAAGCGGTCGTGACCGTTGCTGCCGGGGAAACGCAGGAACTGTGCGCCTATGTAACGGGCAGCGGTGAGCTCACGGCGCAGGCGATGCGGAGCAAGTTGTCGGCGGGCCTTCCGTCTTATATGATCCCCACGCACTTCATTCGCTTGGAGAAGATGCCGCTCACGCCAAACGGGAAGCTGAACCGCAAGGCACTGCCAGCGCCGGAAGGGGCGCTGAGTACGGGAACGGAGTATGCAGCGCCGCGCACGACGACGGAAGCGAAGCTGGCGCAGCTATGGCAAGAGGTGCTGGGGCTAGAACGTGTCGGCATTCATGATAACTTCTTTGACATCGGGGGTCATTCGCTCCGAGCAATGACGCTTATAAGCAGAGTAAACAAGGAAATGAGCGTGAGCCTGCCCCTAAGAAATGTGTTCTTTTATCCGACAGTCGAAGAGATGGCGCAGGCGATCTCTAAGCTGGAGCGGCTGGAATATGCCGTCATTCCGCAGGCCGAAGCAAGGAATGACTACCCGGTGTCCTCGGCGCAGAAACGGATGTACATTTTGCAGCAGTTTGAAGGTGCAGAACTAAGCTATAGCATGCCTGCAGCCTTGTTATTCAATGGACGTGTGGACTTTGCCCGATTGGAACAGGCTTGCCGGGAACTTATCGCTCGCCACGAGGTGCTGCGAACCGGGTTTGATGTGGTGGACGGCGAGCCTGTTCAACGAATTAGCGCTGAGGTTGCGTTCGATTTGCTTTATCGGGAAGCGGGGGACAGGAGAGCGGAAGACCTCATTAGGGAGTTTATTCGTCCTTTCGATCTGAGCCAGGCACCACTGCTGCGCGTTCAGTTGACCAAGCTGACCGATACGCAGCATCTGCTCCTGTTTGACATGCATCATATTATTTCCGACGGAACTTCCATGGGCATTTTGATTGAAGAGGTGACACGGCTGTATGCCGGCGATCGTCTCGAGCCCGTATCGCTTCATTATAAGGATTATGCCGTCTGGCTGGCGGCAAACCGTCATTCGAATACGTATGTTCAACAAAAAGAGTACTGGCTGCAGCAGCTTGGCGGCGAGCTTCCGGTTCTACAGCTGCCATCCGATTTCGCCCGTCCGTCGATCCAAAGCTTTGCGGGCAGCCGACTGGATTTCACGATCGATGCGGAATTGACTGCCAGCATCAAGCAGCTGGCGCAAGACACGGGGACCACGTTATTCATGGTGCTGCTCGCCGCTTACAGTATGTTCTTGGGCAAACTGGCAGGTCAGGACGAAATTATTGTGGGAACGCCGATTGCTGGCCGGCCGCATGCCGACCTGTCCGGCATGCTCGGCATGTTCGTCAACACCTTAGCCATCCGCTCGATGCCTTCTGCTGACAAAACATTCCGAAGCTATTTGGAAGAAATGAAACAACTGGCTTTAACGGCGTTTGAGCATGCGGAGTACCCGTTTGAAGAACTGGTGGAGCATGTCGTACGGCAGCGGGATGTGAGCCGCAATCCGATTTTCGATGCGATGTTTGTGTTGCAAAATATGAACCGGTCTGAACTGCAGATGGCCGATGTCGACATCGTACCCTACGAGTTGGAAAACCCGACATCGAAATTCGACTTGTCGTTATTTATCCACGAGGGGGGAGAGGAACTGCACGGCAGTCTGGAGTACGCGACAGCGCTCTTCGAGGCGGATACGATCTCACGGTGGAAAGATCATTTCATCACGCTGCTGCGGCATACGGCCGCTGACCCGGATGTCACCCTTGGCAAAGCGAGCTTGCTAAACGAACAGGACCGAATGACGCTCCAAGGCTGGATGGACGGACCTGTACAGAAAATGCCGGATGCCTCGGTGCATCAGTTGTTCCGCAAGCAGGCGAAGGCAACACCGGAAGCTGTTGCGGTCGTATGTGCCGATACAAGGCTTACGTACGAAGAACTGGATCGGTTGTCGGATCGCCTGACTGCTACCTTGCGCCTGAAACAGATTGGCAGCGGCCGTATTGTCGGGCTGATGACGGGACGTTCCGCCCACATGATGATTGGTTTGCTGGGCATTTTGAAAGCAGGCGCGGCTTTCCTTCCGGTCGACCCTTCCTATCCGGCGGAACGCATCGCGTACATGCTGGACGATTCGAAAGTGGCATGCCTGCTGTCGGATGCCCCTTCCGCTTCAACGAGAGAAGGTCTTGGATACGGCGGTAAGACGTTCATCATCGAAGAGCTTCTTGCGGCAAGCGAGCAAAGTGCGTGGAGCCGTGATAGCTCTAATAACTCTAATAGCCCGGATAGCTCCTACGAGCCGGATAACGAAAGCAGCCGATTGCTCTACGTTATCTATACGTCAGGTACGACCGGGAAGCCGAAAGGCGTCATGTTGGAGCATGGCAACCTCGTGAACTTGATCATGCACCAATACGAGTGTACGTCCATTCCATTTGACAAGCAGGTGCTGCAGTATGCGTCGTACAGCTTTGATGTGAGCTATCAAGAAATCTTTTCTACCTTGCTGGCGGGCGGAACCCTGCATGTCGTCGAGGAGGACATGCGTCAAAATCCGACTGCGTTATTCCGTTATGTAGAGGAACGAGGCATTCCAACCTTGCTGCTGCCGTCGTCGTTCGTCAAATTCGTTTGGAACGATCCGGCCTACGAAGCGAGTTGGCCAACGTGCGTGCAGCATCTGATTACGGCCGGAGAGGCGCTGATTGTCGGTCCGGAGCTGCAGCGCTACTTGCAGGAGCAGGGCGTTATGCTTCACAATCATTACGGCCCTTCGGAGACACATGTAGCGACCACGTACACGATCAGGCCGCAAGAGCCGATGACGGCGCTGCCGCCGATCGGCAAGCCAATCAGCAATTCGTCTGTGTACATTTTGGACGCGTTTGGACAGTTGCAGCCGATCGGCGTAGCGGGAGAACTGTATGTTGGCGGCGCTTGTGTCGGCAGAGGGTACTTGCATCAGCCGGGCTGGACGCAGGAGAAGTTCCTGGCCAACCCATGGCTGGAAGGAAAGCGGATGTATCGAACCGGGGATCAAGCCCGCTGGTTGGCCGACGGCAACTTGGAGTATTTGGGCCGTATCGACCACCAGGTGAAGATCCGCGGCTACCGGATTGAACCGGGCGAGATCGAAACTAGACTGTTAGCGTTGGAAGGAATTCGAGAGGCGGCTGTAGTCGCGCTGCCAGATGAGCGAGGCAGCCATGAGCTGTGCGCGTATGTGGCAGGCGAACGCGAATTTACATTCGCCGAACTGCGCGAAGCTTTGCGATTGAACTTGCCGGACTATATGATTCCGGCGTATGTCGTGCAGTTGGAAGAACTGCCGCTGACGAATAACGGCAAAATCGACCGCAAAGCGCTGCCAGCGCCAGAAGAGTCGCTGCGAACGGGAACGGAGTATGCAGCGCCGCGCACGGCGACGGAAGCGAAGCTGGCGCAGCTATGGCAAGAGGTGCTGGGACTGGAGCGCGTCGGCATCCGCGATAACTTCTTTGACATCGGGGGCCATTCGCTCCGGGCGATGACACTTGTATCGCGCATTCATCAGACGCTGGAGTCGGAGGTGCCGCTGCGGCAATTATTCCTCTCACCAACGATAGAAGGCTTGGCGGCTGCACTGGAGGCGACGAAGGGCGGCACCTTTGAAGCGCTTGTGCCCGCTCCGCTGCAGGCGGCGTATCCGTTGTCGTCCGCGCAAAAACGGCTGTATGTGCTGCAGCAGTTGGAGGGCGCCGAACTGAGCTACAACATGCCTGCGGCGCTGCGCCTGACGGGAACGCTGGATCGCCAGCGGCTGGAAGCCGCCTTACAGGGGCTCATCGCCCGTCATGAATCGCTGCGCACAGCGTTTGCGGCGATAGACGGGGAGCCGATGCAGCGCATCATAGAGGCTCCCGGCTTCACCGTCGCGTACGAGGAGGCTAGAGGAGCCGATGTGCAGGCGTCCATTCGCAGCTTCCTCCGTCCGTTTGACCTTGGCGTTGCGCCGCTGCTGCGGACGACGGTGGTGCGGCTGGACGAAGCGGATCACGTGCTGCTGTTCGACATGCATCATATCGTGTCCGACGGTACCTCCATGAACATTTTGGTGCAGGAATTGACGAAGCTGTATGCGGGAGAAGAATTGGAACCGCTGCGGCTGCAGTACAAAGATTATGCGCTCTGGCAGCAGGGGTACCGACAAAGTGCGGCCTACCGGAAGATGGAAAGCTACTGGCTGAGCCAGTTTGCAGGCGAGCTGCCGGTGCTGAGCCTGCCGACGGATGCTCCGCGACCGGCGGTGCGCAGCTTCGAGGGGGATCGGGTCGATTTCGAGCTGGACAGTGTGCTGGCCGAAGCGGTCAGAGAGATGGCCCGGGAAAACGGCGCGACCGTATACATGGTGCTGCTGGCCGCGTACAGCGCCCTGCTGGGGCGGTTAAGCGGTCAAGAAGAACTGATCGTCGGTACATCGATCGCCGGGCGTTCCCATGCGGACCTGCAAGGGATGCTGGGGATGTTTGTGAACACGCTGGCGCTGCGGATGAACCCGTCCGGAGAAAAGCCGTTCTCTGCTTACTTGCAGGAAGTGAAGCAGACGGCGCTCGGGGCCTTGGAGCATGGGGACTACCCGTTCGAGGAACTGGTGGAGCAGGTGGTGAAGCAGCGGGATATGAGCCGCAATCCGTTGTTCGATGCCATGCTGGTGCTGCAAAACACCGAGCAGGCTGATTTAGAGCTGGCGGGCCTGCAATGGACGCCGTATCCGATGGAGAGCGGAGCAGCGAAATTCGACTTGACGCTGTCGGTCAGCGAGCACGAGCAGGGGATGCGATGCACAATGGAATATGCGTCGAAACTGTTCGAACGGACGACGATCGAGCGCTGGGCGGGTCACTTCACCGAACTGCTGCGCCAAGCGGTCCGTCATCCGCAGGCGATGCTGGGAAGCATCGAGATGCTGACAGACGACGAGCGGGAAGAGCTGCTGGTGACATTCAACGATACGGCGGTTGAGCTGCCGGCGGAAGCATCGGTGCATGCGCTGTTCGAACGGCAGGCTGCACGGACCCCGGATGCGGTAGCTGTGGTATTTGAAGATAGGCTGCTGACGTACCGAGAGTTGAACGAGCGGGCTAACCGCTTGGCGAGAAGATTGCAGGCGCGAGGGGTGCAGCGTGAGCAATTGGTAGGCATCATGGCCGAACGCTCGCTGGAGATGATCGTAGGCATACTGGCGATACTAAAAGCCGGCGGAGCATATGTGCCGATCGATCCCGAGTATCCTCAGGAACGCATCTCCTATATGTTAGAGGATTCCGGGGCGCAGGTGCTGCTGATTCAGAAGCATTTAAAGGAGAAGGCTTCTTTTGCGGGAGTCAAGGTGGAACTGGAAGAGGAGCCGTTGTCCGTTGCAGAAGAATACTTCGCGAATAGTGCGAACTTGGCAGTGGCAGCAATGGCCGATGATCTGGCGTACATCATCTACACCTCGGGCTCAACAGGAACGCCTAAAGGGGTATGCGTGACGCATCGCGGGGTTGTCAGACTTGTTTCGTCATCAAATTATGTGGACATTAGCGAACAAGACGTATTTTTGCAGGGATCAACGATTTCCTTTGATGCTGCGACGTTTGAGATATGGGGCAGTTTGCTGAATGGTGCGGCGCTGGCGATTTTGCCGCCCGGAAAATTGTCGCTAACGGACTGGGTGCAGGCGATTCAGCAGCATCACGTCAGTATTTTGTGGCTAACGGCTGGCTTGTTCCATGTGATGGTGGAGGAGCAGTTAGAAGGTTTGTACGGGGTGAAGCAACTGCTGGTTGGCGGTGACGTTGTTTCAAGGCCGCATGCGAAAAAAGTGTTGGAGCGATTCAGCGAAATACGGCTGATCAACGGTTACGGTCCGACGGAAAACACGACGTTTACGTGCTGCCATGAAATCCGAATGTCGGATGTGGAGCGCGCGTCGATTCCGATTGGCCGTCCGATCAGCAACACGCAAGTATACGTGCTGGGCAGAGCCCAAGAGATATTGCCTATTGGCGTGATTGGAGAGTTGTATACCGGCGGCAGCGGACTAGCGCGCGAATACTTGAACAATCCGGAGTTAACAGCGGCGAAGTTTGTGGAGCATCCGTTTGCGGCGGGCGAGCGGTTGTACCGAACAGGCGATTTGGCCCGCTGGCTGCCGGATGGAACAATAGAGTATGCAGGTCGCATGGACGATCAGGTGAAAATCCGCGGTTACCGGATTGAGCTTGGAGAAATCGAAGCACAGCTTCTTCGTGTAACGGACGTTCAGGAAGCGGTGATCATCGCCCGCGAGGACGAAACCGGCCGGAAAACGCTGTGTGCCTACATCAAAGCGACACGTGATCTAGAGGCCGATGAACTCCGAAACCCTCTGGCGCAAAAACTGCCAGGGTACATGATCCCGTCGTACTTCGTGCAGCTTGCGCAGATGCCGCTGACGCCTAACGGCAAAGTGGACCGCAAAGCACTGCCGGCGCCGGAAGCAGGCATGAGTGCGGGGACGGAATACGTCGCCCCGCGCACAGGCGAGGAAAAAGCGCTCGTGTCTGTTTGGCAGTCGGTGTTGGGCGTAGAGAAGATTGGCATCTTCGATCATTTCTTCGAGCTTGGCGGCGATTCGATCAAAGCGATTCAAGTCGCTTCACGGCTGCTGCAAGCCGGATATAAGGTCGAGATGAAAGATCTGTTCCGCTATCCGGTCGTCGCCGAGCTTAGCTCCCAGATGACGGCGGTCACTCGCCGCGCGGAACAAGAAGAGGTGTATGGTCCCGTGCCACTTACGCCGATCCAGCGCTGGTTCGTGCAGCATGATCCCGTGGATCTGCATCATTTCAACCACGCGGTCATGCTGCACCGGGAAGACCGGTTCGACATTGGAGCGCTGCGCCTGACGATGCAGCGCATTGCCAAGCATCACGACGCGCTGCGGATAATTGTAACGCAGACGGAAGACGGCTATGCCGCTTGGAACCGTAGTGTGGAAGACGGCGAAAGCTATTGTCTGGACGTATTTGACTTCCGTGGCGAAGAAACATGGAGCCAGCGGGTTGAGACGGAGGCCGGCAAGCTGCAGGCCAGCTTCTCGCTGGCCGCCGGTCCGCTCCTGAAACTGGGCTTGTTCCAGTGCCCGGACGGGGATCATTTGTTGATCGCGATTCATCATTGGGTCGTCGACGGAGTTTCATGGCGCATCCTTTTTGAGGATATCGCGTCAGCTTACGAACAAGCGGCGCAAGGACAGGACATTCGGCTGCCGCTGAA
>NZ_JASIUF010000014.1:0-255709 GCF_030363895.1 Paenibacillus sp. S-12 | reverse complement strand
CATGCGGTGCTGCGAACGAGCATCGACAGTCAGTGGCGAAGCGAACCGCTGCAAGTCGTGTACCGGAAGCGGCCGTTCACAATCGTCTATCGCGATCTGTCGAGGAGCGACGCGGGCGAGCAGGCAGCTTGCATAGCACAGTGGAAGTCGGAGGATCGGAAGCAAGGCTTTGCGGTAGCGTCGGAGAGCCTGATGCGTGTGGCGGTGCTCCGCACAGGAGAGCAAACCCACGAGGTGATATGGAGCTTCCATCATCTGTTGATGGACGGCTGGTGCTTGCCGCTGGTGATGGAAGAAAAGCGTTATCTGCGCTGCCGAAGCGGCAGCGTCAGGCGCAAGGCTATGAAGCGAAACGGGTGAGCTGGAGCGTCCCTCAGGAGCAGAGCAAAGCCATCGCACTGGCGGCCACTGCGCACGGCGTAACGGTAAGCACGCTGCTGCAAACGGCATGGGGACTGGTGCTGCACGCCTACAGCGGCGAACGGGATGCGGTATTTGGCGGTGTCGTTTCGGGCAGACCGGCAGACCTTCCCGGCGTGGAAGGGATGATCGGACTGTTCATCAATACGCTGCCTGTCCGGGTAGCGTGCGAGGGACGGGAAACGGTTGCGGACCTGCTGCGCCGCATGCAGGCGCAGGCGCTGACTGCGCAAGGTTACGCCTACTATCCGCTGCACGAAATCCAGGCGCAGTGCGCCGGAACGAGAGAGCTGTTCGACCATATTCTTGTGTTCGAGAATTACCCGATGCAAACCGCGCAGGCGGAAGCGTCAGCGGATGCAAGCGGACTGGAAATTACGGGGGTTCAGGCGGAGGAACAAACGAATTACGACCTGAATGTGATGATTCAGCCGGGAGAAGAGCTGCACATTCATTTTGACTACAACGGACAGGTGTACGAGCAAGGCACGATGGAGCGCTTGCAAGGTCACTGGATGCGGATGGTAGAGCAGATCGTGTCCACCCCGAACGTGGCGGTAGAAAAGCTGGAACTGCTGACGGCGGAAGAACGGGAAGAGCTGCTGGTGACATTTAACGATACGGCGGTTGAGCTGCCTGCGGAAGCAACGGTGCATGCGCTATTCGAACAGCAGGCTGCCCTGACGCCGGAGCAACCGGCGCTCGTAAGCGGAGAGGCCGTATGGACGTACGGCGAGCTGGAAGCGCGAGCCAACCGCATCGCTGGCTGGCTGCGTGCGCACGGGGTGAGAAGCGAAGACCGCGTCGGGGTGCTGCTCAGCCGTTCGCCGCAACTGATCGCAGCTCTGCTGGGCGTGCTGAAAGCTGGCGCGGCCTATGTGCCGCTGGATCCGGCGCTGCCGGCAGCGCGCATCGAGGGAATGATTCAGGATGCCGGTATCCAAATCCTGCTGAGCGAAGGGGCACAGACGGAAACGGTGGCAGACTGGGAAGAAACGCCGCTGCGACATGTCCTGTTCTTGGATAAGGAACGTTTGGCTGTTACGTGCTTGGATGAGGAACGTTCCGCTGTTACGGAAATAGCCGCTGCGGCTGTCGAAGGAAAGAAGGAACGCTTGGCCGTCACGGATGCCGAAGGGAACTGCTCCGCCATGGTGAGATTCGCCCCCGCGGAAGAATTGGAAGCCTATTCGCCGGCATCCACGGGAGCAACGGATGTACCGACAACGCCGATGAACAGCGCGTATGTGATCTACACGTCGGGCACCACCGGCAAGCCAAAAGGCGTGGTGGTGGAGCACCGGAACGTCGTGAACTTTATCGCGGGGATGGTGCGCTCACTGCCGTTTGCGCCATCTGCGTCGATCCTCTCGGTCACTACGGTGTCCTTCGACATCTTCGTGACCGAGAGCTGGGTACCGCTCAGCTGCGGGATGCAGATCGTTCTCGCCAATGAAGCGGAGCTTCAGGATCCTGCACTGCTAGGCGATTTACTGGCGGAGCATCCGGTACAACTGATGCAGACAACGCCTTCGAGGCTGTCGATGATGCTGAAGCAGGAGCATAGCGCCGCGCAGCTGCGCCGTATACCAGCCCTGTTGATCGGCGGCGAGCCGCTGCCAGCGGCGCTGCTGGAGCAGCTTCGAGCACAAACGAATGCGTCGCTGTACAATATGTACGGCCCGACGGAAACGACGGTATGGTCTACGTTTGAACATTTGGAGGATAGCGAAGGAGAAAAAGTTAGTATCGGCCGTCCGCTGGCGAACACGCAGGCGTATGTGCTGAACGAAGCGCTGCAGTTGCAGCCGATCGGAGCCGTAGGCGAGCTGTGCCTCGGAGGCGCCGGGGTCGCCCGCGGATACTGGGCGCGCGAAGAGCTGACCAGAGAGAAGTTTGTCGATCATCCGTACCTCCCCGGGGAGCGGATCTACCGGACGGGTGATTTGGCCCGCTGGCTGCCGGATGGCCGACTGGAGCATCTAGGCCGGATCGATCATCAGGTGAAGATCCGCGGGTACCGGATCGAACCGGGCGAGATCGAAGCGCATCTGCTGCGAGTTGAAGGCGTCAAGGAAGCGGTCGTGACCGTTGCTGCCGGGGAAACGCAGGAACTGTGCGCCTATGTAACGGGCAGCGGTGAGCTCACGGCGCAGGCGATGCGGAGCAAGTTGTCGGCAGGCCTTCCGTCTTATATGATCCCCACGCACTTCATTCGCTTGGAGAAGATGCCGCTCACGCCAAACGGGAAGCTGGACCGCAAGGCGCTGCCAGCGCCGGAAGGGGCGCTGCGAACGGGAACGGAATATGCAGCGCCGCGCACGGCGACGGAAGCGAAGCTGGCGCAGCTATGGCAAGAGGTGCTGGGGCTGGAGCGTGTCGGCATCCGCGATAACTTCTTTGACATCGGGGGCCATTCGCTCCGGGCGATGACGCTCGTATCGCGCATTCATCAGACGCTGGAGGCGGAGGTGCCGCTGCGGCAATTGTTCCTCTCGCCAACGATTGAAAGCTTGGCGGCTGCCCTGGAGGCGGCGGAGGGCAGCACCTTTGAAGCGCTTGTGCCTGCTACGCTGCAGGCGGCGTATCCGTTGTCGTCCGCGCAAAAACGGCTGTATGTGCTGCAGCAGTTGGAGGGCGCCGAGCTGAGCTACAACATGCCTGCGGCGCTTCGCCTGACGGGAGCGCTGGATCGCCAGCGGCTGGAAGCCGCCCTACAGGCGCTCATCGCCCGTCATGAATCGCTGCGCACAGCGTTTGCGGCGGTAGACGGGGAGCCGATGCAGCGCATCATAGAGGCTCCCGGCTTCACCGTCATGTACGAGGAGGCAAGAGGAGCCGAGGCGCAGGCGTTCATTCGTCGCTTCCTCCGTCCGTTTGACCTTGGCGTTGCGCCGCTGCTGCGTACGACGGTGGTGCGGCTGGACGAAACGGATCACGTGCTGCTGTTCGACATGCATCATATCGTGTCCGACGGTACCTCCATGAACATTTTGGTGCAGGAATTGACGAAGCTGTATGCGGGAGAAGAATTGGAACCGCTGCGGCTGCAGTACAAAGATTATGCGCTCTGGCAGCAGGGGTACCGACAAAGTGCGGCCTACCGGAAGATGGAAAGCTACTGGCTGAGCCAGTTTGCAGGCGAGCTGCCGGTGCTGAGCCTGCCGACGGATGCTCCGCGACCGGCGGTGCGCAGCTTCGAGGGGGATCGGGTCGATTTCGAGCTGGACAGTGTGCTGGCCGAAGCGGTCAGAGAGATGGCCCGGGAAAACGGCGCGACCGTATACATGGTGCTGCTGGCCGCGTACAGCGCCCTGCTGGGGCGGTTAAGCGGTCAAGAAGAACTGATCGTCGGTACATCGATCGCCGGGCGTTCCCATGCGGACCTGCAAGGGATGCTGGGGATGTTTGTGAACACGCTGGCGCTGCGGATGAACCCGTCCGGAGAAAAGCCGTTCTCTGCTTACTTGCAGGAAGTGAAGCAGACGGCGCTCGGGGCCTTGGAGCATGGGGACTACCCGTTCGAGGAACTGGTGGAGCAGGTGGTGAAGCAGCGGGATATGAGCCGCAATCCTTTGTTCGATGCCATGCTGGTGCTGCAAAACACCGAGCAGGCCGAATTGGAGCTGGCGGGTCTGGAATGGACGCCGTATCCGATCGAGAGCGGAGCAGCGAAATTCGACTTGACGCTGTCGGTCAGCGAGCACGAGCAGGGGATGCGATGCACCCTGGAATATGCGTCGAAACTGTTCGAACGGACGACGATCGAGCGTTGGGCGGGTCACTTTACCGAGCTGCTGCGTCAAGCGATTCATCATCCGCAGGCGATGCTGGGAAGCATCGAGGTGCTGACGACTGACGAGCGGGAAGAGCTGCTGGTGACATTTAACGATACGGCGGTTGAGCTGCCGGCGGAAGCAACGTTGCATAAGTTGTTCGAAAAACAAGCGGCGAAAACACCGGACACAGTGGCTGTGGTATTTGAAGATCATCAACTGACGTACTCCGAGCTGAATAAGCGAGCCAACCGGCTGGCGCGGACGCTTCAGGCCGCGGGTGTGGAAGCTGACCGGTTGGTCGGCATTATGGCGGAGCCATCGCTGGAGATGGTCGTCGGCATTTTGGCTATTTTGAAGGCTGGAGGCGCTTATGTGCCGATCGATCCGGCGTATCCGTCCGAGCGCATCCGTTATCTGCTGGAGGATTCAGGCGCATCGCCGCTGCTTCTGCAGACACGCTTCCAGGAATACGCCAGCCAGTTTGCAAAAGCACTGATCAGGCTGGACGATCCCGCCGCTTACCTTGAAGATGCCACGAACCTAGTGAATGTTTCCAGTCCGAGCGATTTGGCCTACGTCATCTATACGTCTGGCTCGACAGGCAAGCCAAAAGGGGTTATGGTAGAGCACCGGAATGCCGCCAACGTCATTTCCTGGTATATTTCCCGCTATGAGCTGAGCGATAACCTGATGTTAACGACATCGTTTACATTCGATCCTAGCGTAGAACAATTATTTGGCAGCCTGATGACCGGAAAAACATTGCACATGATCCAGAAAGAGACGTTGCTGAATCCGCCTAAGCTGCTGGACTACATCCACGAGAACAAGATCAATACGATCAACTTCACGCCGTCTTACATTCGGGAACTGCTCGTGAGTCAAACCAAACTACCGGGCTTGCAACATGTCATCGCCGGTGGAGAAAAGCTGGACGATCGGCTGAAAGAGGAAGTTTTGCAGCTTGGCTATCGTCTGTACAATCACTACGGACCTACGGAAACGACGATCGAGGTTCTCACAGGTCCATGTTATTCAAACGTAAAAGCGACTGTAGGCAAGCCGATTCATAATACGACGGTCTATATTTTGGACGCGCGCGGCGGATTGCAGCCGATCGGCGTCGCCGGGGAGCTGTACATCTCGGGCGCCGGGGTGGCCAGAGGCTACTTGAACCGTCCGGAGCTGACAGCGGAAAAGTTCGTCGAAAATCCGTTCGAGCCGGGCCGCCGGATGTACCGAACAGGCGATTTGGCCCGCTGGCTGCCTGATGGCACTGTGGATTATTTGGGCCGGATCGACGATCAGGTGAAAATCCGCGGTTACCGGATCGAGCTTGGAGAAATCGAAGCGCAGCTCCTGAAGGTAGCTGCGGTGGAAGAGGCGGCCGTGGTTGCACGCGAGGATGCTGCCGGGCAAAAGCAGTTGTGCGCGTACATTGTGGCGGAGCGCGTGCTGACGGTCGGAGAGCTGAGGAAGGCGCTGGCCCGCGAGCTGCCAGAATACATGATTCCGGTATACTTTACGCAGCTCGACCGGATGCCGCTGACCTCCAGCGGCAAAGTGGACCGCAAAGCACTGCCGGCGCCGGAAGAAGGTTTGAGTGCGGGGACGGAATACGTCGCCCCGCGCACGGGCGAGGAAAAAGCGCTCGTGTCCGTCTGGAAGTCGGTGTTGGGCGCAGAGAAGATTGGCATCTTCGATCATTTCTTTGAGCTTGGCGGCGATTCAATCAAAGCAATTCAAGTCGCTTCACGGCTGCTGCAAGCCGGATATAAGGTCGAGATCGTGCAGCATGATCCCGTGGATCTGCATCATTTCAACCACGCGGTCATGCTGCACCGGGAAGACCGGTTCGACATTGGAGCGCTGCGCCTGACGATGCAGCGCATTGCCAAGCATCACGACGCGCTGCGGATAATTGTAACGCAGACGGAAGACGGCTATGCCGCTTGGAACCGTAGTGTGGAAGACGGCGAAAGCTATTGTCTGGACGTATTTGACTTCCGTGGCGAAGAAACATGGAGCCAGCGGGTTATCATTTGCTGATCGCGATTCATCATTGGGTCGTCGACGGAGTATCTTGGCGCATCCTTTTTGAGGATATCGCGTCAGCTTACGAACAAGCGGCGCAAGGACAGGACATTCGGCTGCCGCTGAAAACGGACTCGTTTCAAACATGGGCGCAGCAGCTTGGCGCCTATGCGGCAAGTCCGGCGTTGGAGATGCAGCGTGCTTACTGGCAGTCGGTTGTAGAGAAGGATCTAGTGCCTCTGCCTAAAGATGATGAGCAAGGCGCGTCCACGCTGGCCGCCAGCCGGTCGCTGACGGTGGAGTGGTCGCAGGCACAGACGCAGCAATTGTTGAAAGAAGCACACCGGGCCTACGGGACGGAGGTCAACGATCTGTTGCTGACTGCACTGGCCATGGCGGTTCAAGCGTGGAGCGGACTCGAACGCGTGGCGGTCTTGCTGGAAGGACACGGCAGAGAACCGATTGCGGCGGATGTGGATGTTAGCCGGACGGTCGGCTGGTTTACGAGCGCGTATCCGGTGGTGCTGGAGATCGAGCCGGAAATGAGCCTGCCGCAGCGGATTAAGCGCGTGAAGGAAACGCTGCGGGCGATTCCGCATAAAGGGATCGGCTACGGTCTTCTGCGCTACATGTCCGTGCCGAATGAGGCGGAGTGGGCGTGCGATCCTGACATTTCGTTCAACTATTTAGGACAGTTCGATCAGGATTTGGAGCACAGCGCGCTGCGAATCTCGCCGCTTTCTACGGGCGAGGCGATAAGCGGCAGAAGACAGCGTGCGGCGGCGCTGGAATGCAACGGCATGATCGCGGAAGGAGCGCTTCGACTCCACATCAGCTACAGCGCGGAGCAATACCGCCAAGCGACGATGGAGCGCTTCGCGCACGAGTTACAGATCAGCTTACAAGAGCTGCTCGCCCATTGTGTCGCGCAGGAGAGGACGGAACTGACGCCAAGCGATCTGCTGCAGCCTGGCTTTACGCAAGAAGAGCTGGATGCGCTCATGCAGCGTAACGCAGCATTAGGTGAGATCGAAGATGTATATGCGTTGACGCCGATGCAGCAAGGGATCTGTTCCACAGCCGTCTGGATCCGCAGGCAGGAGCTTACGTGAACCAGATCCATCTGACCCTGCAAGGCGAGCTGCAGCCGGCAGCGTTTGAACAAAGCTGGCAAACCGTCGTGCAGCGGCATGCGGTGCTGCGAACGAGCATCGACAGTCAGTGGCGAAGCGAACCGCTGCAAGTCGTGTACCGGAAGCGGCCGTTTATAATCACCTATTGCGATCTGACGATGCACGACGCGGGCGAGCAGGCAGCCTGCATAGCACAGTGGAAGTCGGACGACCGGAAGCAAGGCTTTGCGGTAGCGTCGGAGAGCCTGATGCGTGTGGCGGTGCTCCGCACAGGAGAGCAAACCCACGAGGTGATATGGAGCTTCCATCACCTGTTGATGGACGGCTGGTGCTTGCCGCTGGTGATGGAAGAAGTATTGGGAATCTACAACGCCTTGCGCGCCGGAGGCGCAAGGCTATGAAGCGAAACGGGTGAGCTGGAGCGTCCCTCAGGAGCAGAGCAAAGCCATCGCACTGGCGGCCACTGCGCACGGCGTAACGGTAAGCACGCTGCTGCAAACGGCATGGGGACTGGTGCTGCACGCCTACAGCGGCGAACGGGATGCGGTATTTGGCGGTGTCGTTTCGGGCAGACCGGCAGACCTTCCCGGCGTGGAAGGGATGATCGGACTGTTCATCAATACGCTGCCTGTCCGGGTAGCGTGCGAGGGACGGGAAACGGTTGCGGACCTGCTGCGCCGCATGCAGGCGCAGGCGCTGACTGCGCAAGGTTACGCCTACTATCCGCTGCACGAAATCCAGGCGCAGTGCGCCGGAACGAGAGAGCTGTTCGACCATATTCTTGTGTTCGAGAATTACCCGATGCAAACCGCGCAGGCGGAAGCGTCAGCGGATGCAAGCGGACTGGAAATTACGGGGGTTCAGGCGGAGGAACAAACGAATTACGACCTGAATGTGATGATTCAGCCGGGAGAAGAGCTGCACATTCATTTTGACTACAACGGACAGGTGTACGAGCAAGGCACGATGGAGCGCTTGCAAGGTCACTGGATGCGGATGGTAGAGCAGATCGTGTCCACCCCGAACGTGGCGGTAGAAAAGCTGGAACTGCTGACGGCGGAAGAACGGGAAGAGCTGCTGGTGACATTTAACGATACGGCGGTTGAGCTGCCTGCGGAAGCAACGGTGCATGCGCTATTCGAACAGCAGGCTGCCCTGACGCCGGAGCAACCGGCGCTCGTAAGCGGAGAGGCCGTATGGACGTACGGCGAGCTGGAAGCGCGAGCCAACCGCATCGCTGGCTGGCTGCGTGCGCACGGGGTGAGAAGCGAAGACCGCGTCGGGGTGCTGCTCAGCCGTTCGCCGCAACTGATCGCAGCTCTGCTGGGCGTGCTGAAAGCTGGCGCGGCCTATGTGCCGCTGGATCCGGCGCTGCCGGCAGCGCGCATCGAGGGAATGATTCAGGATGCCGGTATCCAAATCCTGCTGAGCGAAGGGGCACAGACGGAAACGGTGGCAGACTGGGAAGAAACGCCGCTGCGGCATGTCCTGTGCTTGGATGAGGAACGTTCCGCTGTTACGGAAATAGCTGCTGCGGTTTTCGAAGAGAAGAAGGAACGCTTAGCCGCCACGGAAGCCGAAGGGCAGGAAAATTGTTCCGCCATGGTGAGGTTCGCCTCCGCGGAAGAATTGGAAGCCTATTCGCCGGTATCCACGGGATCAACGGATGTACAGTCGAATGTACCGACAACGCCGATGAACAGCGCGTATGTGATCTACACGTCGGGCACCACCGGCAAGCCGAAAGGCGTGGTGGTGGAGCACCGGAACGTCGTGAACTTTATCGCGGGGATGGTGCGCTCGCTGCCGTTTGCGCCATCTGCGTCGATCCTCTCGGTCACAACGGTATCCTTCGACATCTTCGTGACCGAGAGCTGGGTACCGCTCAGTTGCGGGATGCAGATCGTTCTCGCCAATGAAGCGGAGCTTCAGGACCCTGCGCTGCTGGGCGATTTGCTGGAAGAGCATCCGGTACAACTGATGCAGACAACGCCTTCGAGGCTGTCGATGATGCTGAAGCAGGAGCACAGCGCTGAGAAGTTGCGCCGTATACCAGCCCTGTTGATCGGCGGCGAGCCGCTTTCCGCGGCGATGCTGAAGCAGCTTCGTGCGCAAACGAATGCGTCGCTGTACAATATGTACGGTCCGACGGAAACGACGGTATGGTCTACGTTTGAACATCTGAAGGAAAGCGAAGGAGAAAAAGTCAGCATCGGCCGTCCGCTGGCGAACACGCAGGCGTACGTGCTGAACGAAGCGCTGCAGTTGCAGCCGATCGGAGCCGTAGGCGAGCTGTGCCTCGGAGGCGCCGGGGTCGCCCGCGGATACTGGGCGCGCGAAGAGCTGACCAGGGAGAAGTTTGTCGATCATCCGTACCTCCCCGGGGAGCGGATCTACCGGACGGGCGATTTGGCCCGCTGGCTGCCGGATGGCCGATTGGAGCATTTGGGACGGATCGACCATCAGGTGAAGATTCGCGGGTATCGGATCGAACCGGGCGAGATCGAAGCACATCTGCTGCGAATCGACGGCGTCAAGGAAGCGGTCGTAACTGTTGCCGCTGGGGAAACGCAGGAACTGTGCGCCTATGTAACGGGCAGCGGTGAGCTCACGGCGCAGGCAATGAGGAGCAAGTTGTCGGCGGAGCTTCCGACTTACATGATTCCCTCGCACTTCATTCGCTTGGAGAAGATGCCGCTCACGCCAAACGGGAAGCTGGATCGAAAGGCACTGCCAACGCCGGAAGGGGCGCTGAGTACGGGAACGGAATATATAGCGCCGCGCACGACGACGGAAGCGAAGCTGGCGCAGCTATGGCAAGAGGTGCTGGGACTGGAGCGCGTAGGCATTCGCGATAACTTCTTTGACATCGGGGGCCATTCGCTCCGAGCGATGACGCTCGTATCGCGCATTCATCAGACGCTGGAGGCGGAGATTCCGTTAAGAGACGTGTTCCGTTGTCCGACAGTCGAAGAGCTGGCGCAGGCGATCTCCGGGTTGGAGCAGAAGGAGTACGCAGCCATTCCTCTCATCGAAGCAAGGGACTACTACCCGGTGTCATCGGCGCAGAAACGGATGTACATTTTGCAGCAGATCAACGGGGCAGAGCGTAGCTACAACATGCCGGGCATGCTAATACTTGAAGGAACGCTAAACCGCAATCGCTTCGAAGAGGCATTCCGCAGTCTCATCGATCGTCATGAGACGCTGCGCACAGGCTTCGAGATGGTGCAAGGCGAGCCGATGCAACGCGTGTACGAGACGGTCGACTTTGAAGTAGCTTTTTCACAGGCTGGCTGGAATGAGGAAGAGACCATTATACGCGACTTCGTGCAGCCGTTCGACTTAAGCAAAGCGCCTCTGCTGCGGGTCGGTTTGATCGAATGGGCAGCGGATCGCCATTTGCTGATGTTCGACATGCATCACATCGTTTCCGATGGCATATCCATGGATATTTTGGTTGAGGAGTTTGTCCGCTTGTACAGCGGTGAGGAACTGCCTTCGCTGCGCATTCAGTACAAAGATTACGCGGTGTGGCAGCAATCTGAGGCCCAGAAAGAACAAATGAAACAGCATGGCTCCTATTGGATGAAAGTATTAGGCGGAGAACTGCCTGTGCTGGAAATGCCAACAGATTATGTACGTCCTGCGATACAGAAATACGAGGGCAGCTCTCTGGAATTCAAGATCGACTCAATGCAAAGGGATGCATTGCACCAGCTTGCCGCCCGAAACGGCGTGACGCTATATATGGTGTTGCTGGCCGTCTATAAAGCTTTTTTGCATAAATATTCGGGGCAGGAAGACATCATCATTGGTGTGCCGATTGCGGGGAGAACCCACAGCGACTTGCAAGGTTTGATAGGTATGTTTGTCGGGACATTGGCCATCCGCAGCTATCCAGCGGGAGAGAAGCCGTTTCTGTCTTATTTGAAAGAACTCAAGGAAACGATGCTGAGCGCCTATGAACACCAGGACTACCCGTTCGAAGAACTGATTGAACAGGTGCAAGTCAATCGAGACTTGAGCCGCAACGCGATCTTTGACACGATGTTTGTTTTGCAAAATACAGAAAGCAAGCCGTTTGGACTCGATCAGCTCCAGATGAAGCCATATCATACCGAGCATAAGACAGCAAAATTTGATTTAACCTTGCAGGCGGTGGACGAAGAAGCCGGAATAGCTTTCCATTTGGAATACGCAACTTCATTGTATAAGCTTGAAACCGTGCAGCGGTTTGCGAGACACTTTGTGCAGTTGATCGCCTCAGTGATCGAAAATCCGCAGGCGAGCCTTGCAACGCTGCAAATCGTGGCGGATGAAGAACGAGTGCAACTGATCAGTTTGTTTAACAATACCCAATTACCGTATCCTCGAGAGCTTGCGATCCATCAACGGTTTGAGGAGCAGGCCGAACGAACGCCACATGCACCTGCCGTTTTATTCGGGGAGAAGCAATGTTCCTATGGAGAGTTGAACGAGAAAGCAAATCGTTTGGCGCGGACGTTGAGAAGAGCCGGGGTTGAAGCGGAACAGTTGGTAGCCATTGCGGCTAAACGTTCTATTGAGATGATTGTCGGTATACTGGCAATCCTGAAAGCGGGAGGAGCCTACGTGCCGATCGACTCTCACTATCCGGAGGAACGCATACGTTACATGATGCAGGATGCAAATGTTCGCGTACTGCTAATCCAGAGCCATTTACAACAAACTGCCTTTGCTGCTGAAAAGGTTGTGCTTCTCGATGACGAGCTAGCATACGACCAAGATGGTACCAATCTGAAGTCGCTCACAGGGCCGACTCATCTGGCGTACGTCAACTATACTTCGGGCTCTACAGGAACTCCCAAAGGAGTCTGCGTCACACAGCGCGGGGTTGTACGTCTTGTTGCCCAAGCAAATTACGTAGACATCTGTGAAAGTGACGTCTTTCTGCAAGGGTCAACCATTTCCTTCGATGCTGCGACATTTGAGATTTGGGCCAGCTTGCTGAATGGAGCGTCTTTAGCGCTCATGCCTCCAACCGGCTTGTCGCTGGAAGATTGGACGCAAGCGATACGGAAGTATCAGGTCACGATTGTATGGCTAACGGCAGGATTGTTTACGGTTATGGCTGAACATCAACTCGAAGGATTGGCAGGGGTCAAGCAATTGCTCGTGGGGGGCGATATTGTATCGAAACCGCATGTGAAAAAAGTTTTGGAACGCTACCCGAACCTGCGATTAATCAACGGGTACGGCCCGACGGAAAACACAACGTTTACATGCTGCCATACGATCAGCTTGGAGGATATGGATCGATCTACCATTCCGATCGGTCGTCCAATCAGCAATACACAAGTGTATGTGCTGGATCGAGCAGGCATGCTGTTGCCTCTGGGCGCGGTGGGAGAGCTGTATGCGGCTGGAGACGGCGTAGCTCGCGGTTATTTGAATCTGCCTGAACTGACAGCGGAGAGGTTTGTAGACAATCCGTTTACACCAGGTGGAAAAATGTACCGAACAGGCGATCTCGCTCGCTGGTTGCCAGACGGTACCCTCGAATACGTGGGACGAACGGATCAACAGGTAAAAATTCGCGGGTACAGGATCGAAATTGGAGAAATCGAGGCGTTGCTTGGACAAATCGATGCTCTGCGCGAAGCCGTTGTGATCGCAAGGACTGCTGAAAACGGAGAACGGCAGCTATGTGCGTATGTTGTAGCCGATCGGAAACTGGCTGCAGGCGAACTGCGAGAACACTTAGCTCAGCGATTGCCAAATTATATGATTCCTGCGTACTTCGTGCAGATCGATCGGATACCGCTGACGGCAAATGGTAAAATCGATCGAAAAGCGCTGCCGGCGCCGGAAGAAAACCTTCTGGCTGCGGCTGAATATGCAGCGCCCCGAACTCGCGTCGAAGCGCAGCTCGTGAACATTTGGCAAGAAATACTTGGTCTTGACCGCGTAGGTGTGCGCGACAACTTTTTTGAAATCGGCGGTCACTCTTTGCGCGCTACGACCATGGTGAGCCGTCTGCACAAAGAACTGCAAGTGAACGTACCGTTGCGGGATGTATTCCGGTTCTCTACCATCGAGCTGCTGGCCGAGGCCATAGCAGATAGAGAGCAGCAGACGTTCACTGCTATCGAACCTGTCGAAGAGCAGGCGTATTATGCAGTGTCTTCCGCGCAAAAGCGGCTGTATATCTTGCACCAGCTCGAAGAAACGGGACTGAGCTACAATTTGCCTATAGTGCTGGAACTTCAAGGAGCGCTTGATCGGCAGCGGTTTGAATCCGCGCTTCACAAGCTTATTGCCCGTCACGAGACGCTGCGCACAAGCTTTCACATGGCAGAAGGCGAGCCTGTACAATGTGTTCATCATGAGGTTGGCTTTACTGCGGAATACGTGCAAGCAAGCGAAACGGAAGCCGCGGAAGCTGTTCGGACATTTATTCGCGCCTTTCATCTGGAGCAGCCGCCGATCTTGCGCGTCGGGCTGATAGAGCTTGCGTCTGAACGCCATTTGTTCGTGCTCGACATGCATCACATCATTTCCGATGGCGTATCGATGGGCATTTTGGTAGATGAATTTGCTCGCTTGTATGAAGGGGAAGAACTTCCGCCTCTGCGTATTCAATACAAAGACTACGCGGCATGGCAGCAGTCCGAGACGCAAAAAAAGCGCAAGCAGCAGGAGGAGACCTATTGGTTGAATAGGTTCTGTGGGCCTATTCCAGTTCTGGAGCTGCCGACCGATTTTGTCCGGCCTGTGGTACAAAGCTTCCAGGGAGAATCACTGTCATTTATGCTTGGGAATCCGCTACGCCAGAGCTTGAAACGGATAGCGGCAGAAACCGGATCGTCTCTGTATATGGTACTGCTGGCGATATATACAACCTTGCTGCATAAATATTCGGGTCAAGAGGATATTGTTGTTGGTACGCCGATTGCAGGCAGATCACATAACGACTTGGAGTCACTGGTGGGTATGTTTGTGGGCACGTTAGCGATACGCAGCTATCCGGCAGGCAACAAAACATTTTTATCGTATGTAGAAGAAATAAAAGAAACGATGCTTGATGCCTACGAGCACCAAGGCTATCCATTTGAAGAATTGGTCGAGAAGGTGCAGGTCAAAAGGGACAGAAGCCGCAACCCGATTTTCGATACGATGTTCGTTCTGCAAAATATGGAGCAAAGAGATTTGCAAATCCAGGGCTTGCACATCCAGCCCTATGCAATCGAACATTCCGTAGCGAAGTTTGATCTCACCTTCCAACTGGTAGAGGTGGAGAACGGAATCTCGTGCAGCATCGAGTACGCTTCTTCCTTGTTCAAACGAGAGACCATTGCGCGGATGGCGAAACACTTCGAGCAGTTGATTCATGCGGTTACGGCAAATCCTCAGGCACAGATTGCGTCGTTAGAGATCCTAACTGCGGAAGAGCGCGCACAGCTTGCGGCAGGATATGCGACAGCTTCGGAATATCCTCGAGAAGCAACGGTATACCAATTGTTCGAACTGCAGGCGGAAAAAACGCCAGAAGCGGTAGCCATCGTTCATGAAGAAGAGCAAGTGACATACAGAGAGCTGAATGCCCGTTCCAATCGCTTGGCAAGGACATTGCGGGCAGCCGGCGTACGAGCGGATCAATTGGTCGGCATTTTGGCGGATCGGTCGGTGGAAATGATCGTCGGCATACTAGGTGTGTTAAAAGCCGGAGGAGCTTACGTGCCGATTGATCCGGAGTACCCGGAACAACGCATTCGTTACATGTTGGAGGACTCCGGTTCGCAGGTGCTTCTCACGCAGCATCATTTACGGGCTCGCGTACAGTTTGAAGGAAAGCTTATCGATCTAAACGATCAGGCCGCCTACAGCAAAGATGAATGGAATCTCGAGCCGGTATCAAGCGCCAACGACCTTGCTTATGTGATTTATACATCGGGAACGACAGGAAATCCGAAGGGAGCAATGATTACTCATCAGGGCCTGACGAATTATTTATGGTGGGCGAAAAACGTATATGCTGCCGGAGAAAGGCTGGATTTCCCGCTGTACTCTTCCATTTCCTTCGACTTGACAGTGACATCCGTATTTACGCCTTTGCTTACAGGAAGTCTGATTCGGATTTATAGCGGGGAAGACAAAGCGCTATTAATTGAGCGGATTGTAACTGATAATCAAGTCAACATTGTCAAGCTGACGCCTGCTCATTTAAGTTTGATCAAGGAATTGAAGGTCACGCCCGGATCGAACATCCGAAAGCTGATTGTCGGTGGAGACAATCTTGGCACAGATCTAGCGAGAAGCATCCATGACCAATTCGGTGGAGAAATCGAGATATTCAATGAATACGGCCCGACAGAAACGGTTGTCGGCTGCATGATTTATCGATACGATCCGGCAACCGATACGAGCGGTTCGGTTCCTATTGGCGTACCGGCTGCGAATGTCAGCATCTATTTGCTCAATTCTGATGGCAAGCAAGTTCCGATAGGGGTACCAGGAGAAATCTATATTGCTGGAGATGGAGTCGCGAGAGGGTACCTCAACCGCTCTGACTTGACGGCTGAGAAGTTCGTAGACCATCCACTCGTTCCTGGAAAGCGAATGTACCGCACAGGAGACTTGGCAAAAATGAAGGCTAGCGGAAACTTGGAGTATTTGGGTCGTGCAGACGACCAAGTGAAAATACACGGCTTCCGCATTGAGCTGGGCGAAGTGGAAGCCGCTCTGACGAAAGTGAAGGAGGTGAAGGAAGCGGCGGTTATTGCTCGCGAAAATGAAGCGAAGGAGAAGCTTCTATTCGCATATGTCGTAGCGGATACCGAGCTTGTGGCCGGAGAACTGCGGAGAGCCTTATCCACGCAGCTCCCAGCCTATATGATTCCGACGCGATTCGTGCAACTGGATATGCTGCCGCTTACAGCCAATGGCAAAGTCGATCGCAGAGGCTTATCTCATATACAGCTCAATGAGCCTCTTCAAGCAAACTATACAGCGCCAAGAAATGCGTTAGAACAAGCGCTTGCCGACATTTGGCAGGAGATTCTCAACTTAGAGAGGATCGGCATTCACGATAACTTCTTCGATGCAGGCGGTCATTCTTTGAAGCTGATTCAAATGATTGGTGAAGCTCGCCGTAGATTGAATGTGGACATATCGTTTAGTGCCGCCTTCGCTTACCCGACGGTTATGGAACTCGCTGATCACCTTCAAAGCGGAATCAGTTCAGACGATCTAGCGAAGCAGCCAACGGAAGGAGTGTCCGTGTGGAACGGAAACGATGCAAACGGCATAACCTTGCATTGTTTCCCGCCTATCGTCGGATTTGGTCAAGTATTTACGATGCTGGCGACATTACTGCGAGATACGGCTGCTATTTATGCCTATGATTTTATTAGCTGTGAAGATGCAGCCTCATACTTTGCCCAAAGCGTTCACAAGCTGCAGCCTCAGGGCCCGCTTTATTTGTTGGGTTACTCTGCCGGAGGTAATCTGGCATTTGAAGTGGCCAAGCAGTTGGAACAACAAAATCGCGAGGTAGCCGGCATCATTATGCTTGATGCCTACCCAAGAAATTCGCATACCTTGGACATGCCGCAAGAAGAGTACCTGGAGACGCTACAAGAAGAAATTTCTCTATTTCTACGTTATGTTCCAGGACTAGACGCAGAAGAAGTGAGACAAAACATAACGGCTTACAAGAATTGGATCGATAATATGGCAACGACAGGAGAAGTTCGGGCAGACATTTATCTGATTCAATCGTCAGAAGCAACAGGCGAAGTAGAACGCGGATGGACGTCCTGGAGCGAGTTAACAACTGGACAGTTGCACTTCTATTCAGGAAACGGCAAACACGAGCAGATGCTGGAAAGAGACTATGCTCCAACAAACGCATCTATCATAAAAGCGATTTTGGAAAACTCCAAAGCTTACAAGTAAAGAAAAGTTGACCATTGCATGTAAACGGGTACCCATAGACTGGACACTAAGAAAAAAAGGTGTTCAGGCTGTGGGTATCTTTTTTTATAACGAAGTAAGCACGGAAGGGATAACATGAGTAAGAAACTTTTTAGCGAAGCAGACCGGAACTTTTGTCAATGAACAAATCATTTTCATTGAGACATTATTTTACGAACATACAAGGGGGGTTAGGCCTCATACTTGCAGCTTTTTTACATAGAAAATAGGAGTTGCTTCCGGAGTTTTTGAAGAGTTGACTTAGAGTTATTTTATGGTATTATAACAATATGAGTACTGAAAATACTAAATTGGTACTCTAGGTACGTGGGGGGGTAAGCAGAGGAGAAAATGAATGGCAGTAACTATGATTTGTTTCTTACCTATCGGGATGACATTGATGATGGAATTTTTTTATAGTCGGTATGACGCTATATCATTGGGGCTGATGATCGACGTGAGGAACCATTTTGCGTCCAGTATTCAATTTCACGTTCAACGATAGATTACTATCTAACTTGGAGAGACAGAAAGGAAGATGACCATGGCTGAGAAACAATTGAACAAACATGGAGGTAACATTCTGATATCCGATGATGTCGTCGCCACAATCGCTGGTCTAGCTGCGCTTGAAACTCCAGGAATTGCTGCTATGTCAGGCGGACTGTCGGATGATTGGGTAAAGATGTTGAGTGGCAAGAACTTGCAAAAGGGGGTGTCTGTCAAGGTAGGTGAAGTTGAAGCTGCTATAGACTTGCGAGTTATTGTTGTGTACGGTATGAAAATTCATGAAGTGTGTCACCAATTGCAGGTAAACATCCGCGATGCAGTTCAAAATATGACTGGACTTAGCGTTGTAGAGATTCATGTAAAGGTAGAGGAAGTCTCTTTCAAAGATGAGGAGTTGAAGGAAATTCAACGAATTAGCAAATAGGCACTGATATGCAATATTAATGGATAAAAACAATAGGTGAGGTGTAACTATATGTTGGATCCGCGACTCACAAATTTAGCTGATATGCTTGTAAACTATTCTACAAAAGTGCAAAAGGGAGACAATGTATTAATAGATTCAACTGGAATCGACACATCTTTGGCAAAAGAACTTGTGAAAGCCGTGCATAAAGCAGGTGGGCACCCATTCGTAAATCTGCGCGAAAACACTGTACGACGCCAGCTTTTATTAGAAGGGACAGAAGAACAGTTTAAGACCTGGGCTGAGATTGAAAAATATCAGATTGAAAAAATGCAAGCTTGTATTGTTGTCGACGGTGGGCAGATCAACGAGATGTCAGATGTACCCGATGACAAAATGAATCTGTTTTCTTCATTATACCAGCCCGCTATGATGGAGGTGTTTACATCCAAATGGATCTATCTCCGTTATCCGACTCCTTCTATGGCTCAGCTGGCTAATATGAGTATAGAAGCATTTGAAAACTTCTACTTTGATGTTTGCGCGGTGGACTATGCCAAAATGGCACGTGCAATGGAACCTTTGATCGAATTGCTGGAGAAGACAGACCGCGTTAAAATCCAAGGGCCAGGTACGGAGCTTACTTTTTCGATCAAAGGTATTCCGGTGATATCGTGTGCCGGTGATAACAATATTCCGGATGGAGAAGTGTATACTGCTCCGGTTCGTAACTCTGTGAATGGAGTTATCACGTTTAACATCCCATCACCTTATCAGGGATTTACATTCGAAAATGTCCGACTGGAGTTTAAAGATGGGAAGATCATTCATGCGACAGCAAATAACACCGAGCGGCTAAACAATATCTTAGATGCGGATGAAGGTGCACGTTACATAGGGGAGTTTGCAATTGGGGTAAATCCAGCCATCAGGGAACCAATGCAGGATATTCTGTTCGATGAAAAAATCGATGGCAGCTTTCATTTCACACCGGGGCGATGCTATGATAATGCATCAAATGGGAATGAGTCAGCAATCCACTGGGACATGGTGATGATCCAACGCTCAGAGTATGGCGGTGGAGAGATTTGGTTTGATGATCGACTGATTCGAAAAGACGGACGTTTCGTGATTCCAGAACTGGAAAAGCTAAACCCCGAAAATCTAAAGTAGTTCAAACGGTGGGTGATCGTTCCTCCGCTGAAGGCACAAATGGCTGAATGTGATTGAACAGGGCTAACTTGGTTGCAGAGTTTGACCCCAAGGAGATAAAGAGTTACACTTTTCTAGTACCTGAAGTACTATAAATGGATCTATGGGTACTACTCTTGGTTTGAGGTGAACTAAGGATGAAAGAACGGATTGCCAAAACTGCTATCGCGCTATTTCATGAAAAAGGAATCAAGTTTACAATGAATGATTTGGCGCGCGAATTAGGTGTAAGCAAAAGCACGCTGTACGAGCATTTCCCGTCCAAGGACGAACTTATAGGTTATGTGGTTCAGCAAGTTAACGAAGAAACGGAAAGACGTTTTCGAGAAGTGATCCAAGATACGAATTTGACCATATCTGAAAAATTAAAAGGGATACTCTTGATTGTCCCTCATGATTTTCAGAACAGCTATGTACGCTTACTGGTCGAACTTCGGCGGTACTACCCCGAACGGTGGAGGGAAATGGAGCAAGCCATTAATGATGAGTGGGATATCATTACTAGCCTCATTGAAGAAGGCATTCATAATGGTGATTTTCGTCCGATGCATATCCCAACACTGATCCAAACCCTCAATTTCTTAATGAAATCGATTTTCGATCAGCGCAATTTAGCTTCCAGCCAAATTACGGTGCAAGAATCTCTTTCCATGATGGTAGATATCATATTGAATGGAATTAGGAAGTGAACGAAGCGCCCATTCGTTAGAGCTGAGAAAAACAATGCTTACAGGTTGCCGTTCTTCTCAGCTTTCTTGTTTTCGTGGATTCATTTAGAGCAAATTTATGCTATATGATAACGTTTGTACTCAAAATAATAATATAGTACTTATAGTACTTGGGTGGAAATGAAGAAAGGTGGGAGAATCCGATGGGATTTTGGGAAATCAGTTTGATCTTTGTTAATTTCGTCCTTCTGGGATGGACTCTATTTGCAGGATGGAAGACAAAACGGTGGTCTGTCACCGCCTTGACGGTTGCATATGGTGTTCTTATCGTACAGCTTATCGCTGAAGGTTTTCGTTGGCAGATGATTCCGGCTTATTTGTCCCCAGCTATATTGACAGTATGTTATCTATTGGCCAGGAGCAAAGAGAGGCCCAAAAATAGAATTACGTTCACGGTTCGTACATTGTTGCTTGTCATCTATTTGTCTGTAGCGGTCGCGATGCCTGCACTCATGCCTGTATCTTTATTTCATAAACCGACCGGCCCATTTATGGTCGGCACAACGCTGTATCATTGGGTTGATAATCAGCGGGAGGAACTTTTTACAAAAGATCCGAATGACCGGCGCGAGCTAATGGTACAGATGTATTATCCTGCAGGTGATAAAGGCGAGGGGAATCGCGATCCCTTTATCCGCAATGCGCATGAGGTTGCAAAGGGACTGGAAGCAGATTTGTCCCTCCCGGCATTCGTACTAGGCCATCTGAATGTGGTGAAATCGAATGCGTTCACGGAAGCCCGGCTCTCAGACGCGGAGAGTCGTTATCCCGTATTGATCTTCTCCCATGGGTTGAACGGTTTTCGCAATCAAAATACGTTTCAAGTCGAAGAGTTAGCAAGTCAAGGTTATATCGTCTTATGTATCGATCATGCCTATGACGCTGCGGCTACCGTCTATCCAGACGGTCGAACCGCATATTTTCAGTCTGCTAATCTAACTGAACTTGCTGAAAGAGATCGCCATATCAAATTATGGCGGGAAGATACCGCTTTTGTGCTAGATCAAGTGGAGAAGCTTAACCGAGGCGATATAGACGACCGCTTTACGGGAAGGATCGACACCTCTCGAATCGGAATGTTCGGCCATTCTTATGGTGGCGCTACCGCTGCGCAAATGCTTGTGGAAGACACCCGCATCCAAGCAGCTATTAATATGGATGGTCTGTTGTATGGGTCGAATGTGCCAGATACGGGAATCGGCAAACCGATTCTGCTCATGAGTGCAGGGATAATCGATGATCCACTTGAAGATATCAAGGTAATCAACAACCGCAACGAGCGTGCGCTTGCCGGTGGTGGCATGTCGATGGTCATTCCCAACACCGATCATACGAGCTTCACTGATTTTCATCTGATTTCACCTTTATTGCGAAGCCCTGACGAAGATCCGCGGTACGTTCATCGTATCATTAACGAATTCAGTCTCGCTTTTTTTGACCTTTATGTGAAACAGACAGGCGACAGTTTGGCACTAGAGAGGTTGGCCGCCAAATACCCGGAAGTAAATTTTAAAGTGAACTGAAGAGTAGGGGGAATAATGAAACTTCTTAATCAAAAAAAGAGGAGAGGACAAACATGAAAAAAACAGGAGCACTTATCTTAGCGGCCCGGCCGCAATAGGATTAGGATTTAGCAGCAATGTACATATTCCGGTTGCTATTGCAGCCGAGTCGACACCGACCATTCTGCCGATCAATTTAGCTGTAAACGGCACGGTAACCGCAAGTGGTGATTTACCTAATGCCGAGCAAGAAATTTTGACGATCTTGCGTAAAGCAAATGAAATTTTCTACAAGAGTCCAGCAGAGATGCCGATTAGAGTAAAGAAAATTCTGGTGCAAATTGAAGACGTTCCTGGAGCTGCCTGGATATCAGGAGACAATGAGTTAAAAACGCTAGGTATCAGTTCTCAGCATCGCGCAAATTTAGCAGCTAATCTCAACAACTTACGCGATGAAATTATCGGCATTCTTTACCTTGAATGGGGTCATGCTTATCAATATAGCAACTTTGATGTAGAAGCAGTAGCGGATAGCTTGCGTTACGAAGCGGGTTATCATGATCGTAATCGCATCAGCCCGGGTGGAACTTGGTCTAGCAATGGAACAGCGAACTTCATTCGCTGGATTGAAGATACGAAACATCGCGGGTTCATTCGTGCTTTAAATGCGGAAAGAATTCCTTATGGCATGAATGAGCAGCAAATTCAATTATGGAAAGAAAGTCAATTTCAATCGATTACTGGCATAGACGTGAATACCCTATGGTCTCAATATCAACAATCACTTTCTAATCATTGATTGGGTATTTCAGTTGCAAAAGAGGTGATAGGCGGCCCTTACATGGAAAAGTAGGGGGCGCTTTTCTGTTTACATTGCATTTCTTCCCCAATTTGAGTGATCCAGCTCTCTCCATCTCCGATCTATCCAATCTAACCCTTCATCTAAGTGATGCTCAATATTAGTTACCTCGGTTGCATGTTTCCTTACACGACAAAGGTCAAAATTTTACCCACACAAGGTCATAATCCATCCTTTGTTCTCCCTTGTCTGCCGCTTATGATGAAGTCAACAAATTATAAGCTGAGGTGACATAAAAAGTGGAAGAGACAAAATCAAGTTATCAGCTTCCAAAACAGCAGGCGGAGAGCGGAGTGAAAAAATTTTGGTCGCCACGGAGAAAGGAAGCATTAGTTGGTTGGCTGTTTTTACTGCCTGAAATTGTGGGCATGTTGATGCTTAATGTATTTGCCCTTGGGTTTTCGTTGTATTTAAGTTTTACGGATTGGGATTTACTGTCTGGGGTATCAGGTATTAAATTTGCCGGTTTGCAAAACTACATTCATCTATTTCAAGACCCGACCATTTGGAAGGCATTATACAACAACTTAGTGTATACGGTGTTAACCGTTCCAATTCCGATTGCGATTGCGCTTGTGCTAGCGGTCGTTATTCATAGTAAAGTCTACTTTAAGGATTACTTTAAAGTCGTATTCTTCATACCTTATATTTCTTCGATTATTGCTGTGGCAGCAGTGTGGAGCATTTTGTTCCACCCATCGCTAGGCCCAATCAATCAATTTCTAATGGATCTTGGTATATCGAATCCTCCGAAATGGCTCGTTGATCCGAAAACATCACTCATCGCGGTCGCCATAATTAGTGCGTGGGCAGGGCTCGGTTATACGATTATTATTTATATGGCGGGACTGTCCAATATTTCCGAAGAATTATATGAAGCGGCAGAAATTGATGGGGCGACAGGGTTAAAGAAGTTTTTCAATATCACGATTCCGCTGCTCCGTCCAACGACGTTCTTCTTGCTTATTACGATGCTAATTGGTTCATTTAAAGTGTTCGATATTATTTCGTACTTGACCGAAGGCGGACCTGATAATTCATCAACGGTCATTGTATTCCGTATTTATCAAGAAGGCTTTGTCAACTACAATATGGGCTATGCATCTGCAATATCTTGGCTGTTATTTGCGATTATTGGTCTGATTACAGCGGCAACGTGGAAGATGCGTCAAGAAGAATCATTTTAATAGAAAGGGAGAATATGATGCTAACCTTACGTAATAAGATTTCTAAAATTATCGCTACCGTGTTAATGGGAGCATTGTCCATATTTTTCATCTTTCCATTATTATGGATGGTATCGTCGGCGTTTAAATTTGAAAAAGATGTGATGCGCTTCCCGATTGAATGGATTCCATCCGCAACCAACTTTATCAATAACTTTAAGGCAGTATGGATGCAAAGGGTACCGTTTGGTCAAATTTATGTAAACTCCATTAAAGTGGCGATTATCGTTACTATACTTTCGCTACTTATATCAACGATGGCAGCTTATTCATTTACGAAACTACAATTTCGCGGCAGAAACCTCGTATTTGCCATGCTGCTAGCCATGATGATTATTCCTGATCAAGCGACGCTCATTCCTCGCTTCATGCTGATTCGTTGGCTGGGACTATATGACACCCATGGAGCGCTAATATTGATGGGTATGTTTTCGATTTATTTTACATTTTTGTTGCGTCAATTTATGGCCGGAGTGAGTGATGATATTTTGGAAGCTGCTAAAATTGATGGTGCAGGGCACCTGCGTTCCTTCACTTCAATTATGCTTCCGCTCTGTCAACCTGTGATAGCGACGGTGGCGATTATTAAGTTCATCTGGTCGTGGAATGATTACCAAAATCCGTTAATCTTCTTGCAAACGAAATCATTGTATACCGTTCCGCTAGGCATGACATTGTTTAGGGATGATTATACGACCAACGATGCGATTATGATGATGGCGTCAGTGTCGGCGATTATTCCTCTGCTGATTGTGTTTATTGTTTTGCAGAAACAAGTTATCAGTGGGATTGCTCTTGGTGGTGTGAAGGGGTAAGCAAATCAGACTCGTGGTAAATCCGTAGGCATCTTTTAGTTTAGAGTCTTCAAAGAGGTCAAAATCGTTATCGTACAAGCACAAAATTATACACGCAAGCAAGTATTAAACGATATATACTGTCTGTAAGCGCTAACAATGGCCTTGATTAAAACAATTCTATCATTCATTTTAGGGGGAAGTTGCACATGGCAAGTAAAAGTAAACGTTATTTTCTTCTGTCAACATGTCTACTGCTAGCACTAATGATGTTTACAAGCGCTTGTGGAAACAAAGCTGACGAATCCGCACAATCGAACGGTACGGAGAAGAAGGAAGTGACCCTTAAGTACTATAACTGGGATAATGAGGCTCAACAAGAGGGGACAGACGCAATGCTGCGTGAGTTTGAAGCAGCTAACCCCGGTATTAAAGTGGAGCATGTCGTGCTCGTTCCAGGTAATTCATTGGAGATGTTGAAGAAATTAGACTTCCTTATTTCGTCAGGGGATGAAGTTGACGTCGTTCAATTACCAAGTACATCAGCGGTCGTTGAAAGAGCAGTTCGCAGTGCATTTACGCCACTCAATGAATTTTATGATAAAGAAGGTTTAAAAGCGGAAGATGAGTATTATGTAAATCCGCAAGTAGACGGCAAATATTACGGGATGCCATATACATCAGGTTATACCTATGTAATGCTCAATAAGAATGCGTTGGATGAAGCGGGACTGCCTGTTCCTAAATTCGGCTGGACATGGGATGACTATCGTGACTATGCGAAGAAGCTAACAAAAGGCGAAGGCGTAGACAAACGATATGGAACCTACTTCCATACATGGGAGTTGTATATGAATGCCCCAGCGCAAACGGTAATGAAAGATCCGTTCCGTTATGACGATGGCAGTACAATTCTGTCTGACCCAACCTATCCATATTTCTTCCAACTGCGCAAAGATATGGAGAGTGTTGATAAGTCAGCGAAACCATATGCGGATGTGCTAGCATCTAAGCTTAATTATCGCAGTGAATTTTTCGGCGGTAGTGCAGCGATGATCATGTCAGGCAGTTTCACGATTCCGGATCCAGGTAATCTTGAGCAGTACCCACATGATTTTGTGACTGCTTTCGCGCCAGTTCCTTTGCCTCCAAAGAATGCTTTGCCTAAAGATTATGAGGGCGGTAAATACTTTGTTGGCAGTTCACAATTAGCAATGGGTGCAACTACAAAGCACAAGGAAGAGTCATATAAGCTGATGCGCTTTATGTCTACAGCAGATTCAACCAATAGACAAGAGTTTTCCGGCTGGAAGAAAGCTGATCAAACAGCACTATTGGAGCGCATGATCGGCAAAAACAAGGACAAGTACGATGTAGAGTCGTTAAAGTACACACTGTTTGGCGACGATATTAAGTATTTGGATGCTTCCAAGGTGCTTACCATTTCGAGTGCAGATTTAACAAAAGTTATCGACGATGGCTTTAGCAAATTTATGCTTAGCAACGAGCCAATTGACAAAGTACAAGCATGGATGGTTGACGAAGCAACGAAGATTATTAATGAGAAAGAGAAGAAGTAACGATTAGGAAGTAACATAATAAATAGAAATCCGCTGAAACAAGGCGTCTCTATATTCCATGCTATATAAAGCGTAAATAGTGGGGAAAGGGACGCCTTTTCTGTATGGTGCTCAGAGAAAGGGTGAAGAGTGATGAAAAGAATACTAAGTTTGTTATTAGTAGTTACGATTGTTGTCACATTCTTGCCTGTTAGCACAGGTATAGCGATGTCATCACATGTTGATAATTTATTTCCAAATGGTGATTTCGAATCAACAGTAGCGCCGAGCGGTACTTGGACTCAATATACGGATACGAACCCTGCACCTGTTAATTGGGACACTTGGATTCCTGTAGGTTCTGGTAAACCAGCTGGCAGGACAGTAAGTGTAACGGTCGCTACCTATGATTCTTATAGTGGTCAGCAGTCGATGCTGATTGATGCTTCCGGCACAAGCCGTGTATCCATTAATGCTAAGGCACCCGTTGAGGCTGGGAAATCGTACCGTTTGCAAGTGTGGTATAAAACCGAAAATATTGCAGGCGGCAACGGTGCTTATTTTCGTACTTCTGTGCTGAATGCTTCAAATACAAAATTAATCGATGGACCTACTTCAACGAAGGTGTATGGTACGAACGATTGGACGATGCAACAGGTTTTTATAACGGTGCCAGCCGGTGGTGCCAAATTTTTTGTTGAATTGTTTTTAGAAAATTGCACCGGCAAAGTGTGGTTTGATAACATTCGGCTGGAGGAATATGACGGCATTACGGGGTTAACGCTTGAACCGACGGCAACGACGATGACGGTTGGAGATGTGAAACCGCTTACATTAACCGTCACTCCAAATAACCTGCCATCTCCCAAAGTAATATGGAGTACTAGCGATGAGAACGTAGCTACTGTTGATCAAGATGGCAATGTAACAGCAGTTGCAGCGGGTGTCGCAACAATCACTGTTGCAACAGATGACCAGATGATAAAGGCACAAAGTACCATTGGTGTAGACTCCACAGAAACAGCAGCTGCCTACAACCAATTGCGTGAACGCTGGAAGCAGAAGTTAGTAGGAGTTGTAGACGATAACCTCGCTTCTGATCCCGCTATTCTAGCATTAGTAGCAGAGATGGACAATAGCGTATCCAATGCCGCTCAGACGGGGTATCTTGATACGCTTAGTGCTAATGATGGCAGCCGCAGATACTTATGGTCAGATCTTGTCGATAACGCTGACACGAAGGTACAGCATGCTAACAACATCGTTAGCGAGTTTACTCGTATCAAAATAATGGCAAACGCTTACAATACAAAGTATTCCAATTATTACCACAATCCGCAGTTGCGGGATGCCATTATAGGTGCCTTGGATTGGATGTACGCTAAGCGTTATAATGAGCGTTTATCCTACAGTAGCGCCAGCAGCTGGTGGGGATTTGAAATCGGTGCACCGCAACTGTTAAATGATTGTTTGATCCTTATGTATGATGAGTTGAATGATCAGCAAATAGGCAACTTTATGCGGACAATTGATAAATATTGTCCTAACCCAACAATGCGGGTGCAAAATAGCTCCGTGATCGAGACTGGCGGCAATTTGCTGGACAAAGCGCTTGTCGTAACTTTGCGCGGCGTAATTGGTAAAAATAGCGCTAAAATTATGCAAGGACGGGATTCGATTGGTTCCGAATTCACCTATGTCACGAAAGGTGATGGTGTTTACGAAGATGGCTCACTGGTGCAGCATGCG
The DNA here is from genome assembly GCF_030363895.1 of Paenibacillus sp. S-12. Taxonomy (NCBI): domain Bacteria; kingdom Bacillati; phylum Bacillota; class Bacilli; order Caryophanales; family Paenibacillaceae; genus Paenibacillus; species Paenibacillus sp. S-12. The sequence goes on along the minus strand of NZ_JASIUF010000014.1, from coordinate 227,841 downwards.
AATATCGCTTACACTGCTGGTTATGGTGCAGTTTGGCTCAGCCGCACGGCGGACATCACTTATTTGCTCAACACTTCACCATGGCCTGTGACTGACCCGCGTGTGGCTAACATTTACAAGTGGGTAAGTGATACATTCGAACCGGTTATTTACAAAGGGCTGTACATGGATATGGTTAACGGGCGGGGGATCTCCAGAAGAGATTCGGGTACGGCTCGCAGTACGATTGTAGCCTTAGCAAGTTTAGCAGAGGGTGCACCGCCACAGATTAGTGCTACTATTCGCAGTATGGTTAAGGAATGGGTGAGCAAGGATACAACCTTTGATGATTATTATAAAGGCTTGCCAATTTATAGTGTGATGTTGCTGAAGAAAGTGATGAATGATGATACCGTTGCACCTCGCGGTGAGCTGTCGCGCAGTTATATGTTCAACGGAATGGCCCGTGTTGCGCATCATCGTCCGAACTACGCTTTTGGGCTAAGCATGTTCTCAGACCGCATTTCTGCCTTTGAAATGGGCAATAAAGAAAATGTGAAAGGTTGGGATACCGGTCTTGGCATGACCTATATCTATAACGAAGACTTATTGCAATATCGCGATGGATTTTGGGCAACGGTTAATAGTTTCCGCTTGCCAGGCACGACGACAGACGGTTCTGGCGAAGGAAAGATGCCGGGCGAATGGGCGTACTATTACAATACGAAAAGTCATGTTGGCGGTGCAACACTAGATCATTTATATAGCGCAAGCGGCATGGATTTCTCATTGACGAAAGTAACGGGCAGTGATTTAAGTGGTAAGAAATCATGGTTTATGTTCGATGATGAAATTGTAGCCCTTGGTACGGATATTCGTAAAACATCAGCCGCTACAAAAACGGTAGAAACGATTGTTGATAATCGCAAGTTGAATAGCAGCGGTGATAACGCCTTTGTGATTAACGGTGTACAGGTGCCTGCAGCATTGGATTATGCAGCAGATATTAACGATGTAAACTGGGCGCACTTGGCGGGCAATGGTGCAGGTTCTGGTGCGGATATGGGCTATTATTTCCCAACTGCACCCACACTCCATGTCGTGCGCGAGGCGAGAACAGGCTCTTGGTATGATATTAACAACGGTCAATCGCAAGATAAGTTGACGCGCAACTATGCCAGCATTGCCTTTGATCATGGGAATAATCCACAAGAAGCTAGTTACGAATATGTGTTGCTTCCGGGTAAGACAACGGCACAAACACAAGCTTATAGTGAACAACCGACAGTTGAAGTGCTGAGCAATACATCAACCGTACAGGCTGTTAGCAATAAGCCGCTTGGCATCACCGCGGCGAACTTCTGGAGTGCGGATACTGTGGGAAGCATCCATGTTAAATCCGCTGCTGCTGTCATCATGAAAGAAGACGGCGGTGAAATGACAATTGCGATATCCGATCCAACGCAAAAGCAGAACACAGTGACGATTGAAGTCCATCAACCGAACTTGACATTGCTAACTGCAGATACGGGGATGAAAGTTACACCGATACAGGATGGAGTCAGCATTGAAGTCAACACTTCGGGATCGCTTGGCAAGACGTACACGGCAACATTTGATCTCGGAAAGAGCTACACCGTAACGGCGGAAGGGGCAACAGCAGATAAACAGACTGCGAAGAAAGGTGAGACCGTAACGGTAACTCTGGATACACCTGTGGGTAAATCGTTCGACAAGTGGATCGTTACGCCAACAAGCTTGACGTTAACCCAAGATTCAACAAACACCAACATGTATGCGTTCATCATGCCAGATGAAGCAGTTAAAGTAACAGCAACGTACAAAGATACTACACCGGTAGACAATACCTCGCCTACATGGCCGACGGGTGCACAATTATTAGCTTCAAGTGTTGGTAAAACGAGTCTATTGCTTTCATGGACAGCAGCAACGGATGATACGGGTGTAATAAGCTATAAGATTTACAAGGATGGTATAGAATACATTCAATTACCAGATACTATCACGAGCTATACAGTCAGTGGTCTTTCACCAAACAAGAGTTATATCTTTGAGGTTAAAGCAGGCGATGCAACTGAAAAATGGAGCGATGGTCTGCGTGTAACGGTAAGGACTGAAGCTGACTCTTCGGGTGGCGGATCGACGCCATCACCGGGCCCGACAACACCAATACCGGATCCAACACCAACACCTGAACCAACTGATCCAATAGAACCTACTGATCCAGAAACTCCTAAAGTAGATTTGTCTGATATCGCAGATCATTGGGCTAAGGCTTCCATTGAAAAATCAGTTGAACTTGGTTTTGTAAGTGGCTATGAGGATGGAACCTTCAGGCCGAATAGGTCGATCACTCGCGGTGAGATTTCAGCCATGTTAGCTAGAGCGCTGAAATTGGAGAAAGTGAATACAGCATTTGGTTTTGCGGATCAAAGTCAAACTCCAGTATGGGCACAGCCATTCATTCAAGCACTTGCTAAAGCGGGATATATTTCAGGCTATGAAAATGGTACATTCCGTGCGAATAAAGAAATCACCAGAAGTGAGCTCGTTGTTATGATTGTTCGTGCACGGGGTCTTGAAGTACATCCAAATGCAACTCTGACGTTTACAGATGCAGATCAAGTGCCAGCATGGGCTAAGCCTTATGTAGCAACTGCAGAAGAAGCAGGCCTGATTAAAGGATATGGAGATGGTAAATTCAATCCTAATGCTTCTACAACCAGAGCTGAAGCAGTTACTTTGATTCTAGGCATGTTAAATGATTTGAAATAAGAGATGCTGACTTTTGTAGGTAAGTACTAGATGATCATCACCATAAACAAGTTGCTTCCAATGAAGAGTTAGTAAAGGTTAAAAGAAACAAAAAAAGCCAAGATCCGATTTTAAGGATCTTGGCTTTCGTTGTTAAGGTCAAAATATTGCATATTTATAAAAAAATAATGCGTGTTTCTACCTATCTTTGATTTGCTATTATTAGCCTAAGTTCGGTTTTTAATTTCTATATAGATACTTATTATATCTTTTTTATATCTTTCAATATGTTGCTTAGAGAAAATGAGGGGGGGGTTCAATGGTTATTTACAGCAGTGGAGTTATAAGACCAGAGCAAGTTAAAGCGGCAGCGTTGGTGCGGCCATCGGAACGGCAGTTGGCAATTCAAGAGATGGAGTTTTATGCTTTTGTACATTTTACAGTAAATACGTTCACGGATCAGGAATGGGGCAGTGGGCAGGAGCAGCCGGATATTTTTAATCCGACACAGTTGGATGCACGACAGTGGGTGCGCGCTTGTAAGGCTGCAGGGATGAAAGGCCTGATACTAACTTGTAAGCATCACGATGGGTTTTGTTTGTGGCCGAGCGAGTATACCGAGCATTCGGTGAAGAATAGCCCGTGGAAAGATGGCAAGGGTGATGTTGTTCGTGAGGTGGCTGATGCTTGTCGTGAAGGCGGGTTGAAGTTTGGGATTTATTTATCGCCTTGGGATCGTCATGAGGCCTGTTATGGGGATTCGCCAGCTTATAATGAGTACTTTACCAATCAACTGCGAGAATTGTTGACAGGGTATGGGGAAATCTTTTGTGTATGGTTCGATGGGGCTTGTGGTGAAGGTCCTAACGGCAAGCGACAAGTTTATGATTGGAATGGCTATTATGCACTGATTCGTGAATTGCAGCCAAATGCGAGTATTTCGGTTTGTGGACCGGATGTGCGCTGGTGTGGCAATGAGGCGGGGCATTGTCGCAAGTCGGAGTGGAGCGTAGTGCCTGCGGAGCTGCAGGATAAGGAGAGAATTCAGGAAAACTCACAGCAGGAAGATAATGCTGAATTCGCCAAGCGTTTCACTTCAGAAGATGAAGACTTGGGCAGCCGCGACATTATCGCCAATGTATCGGAGCTTGTCTGGTATCCAGCGGAAGTGGATACGTCGATTCGTCCGGGATGGTTCTATCATGCGAGTCAAGATGATCAAGTCAAGTCGCTTGATGAGCTGCGGAATGTGTACTATGGTTCGGTCGGAGGAAATGCTACGCTCTTGCTTAATATTCCTGCCGATACGCGCGGTCTGCTCCACGAGAATGATGTGCAGCGGTTAGAGGAGCTCGGGGCTTGGATTCGCAATACGTTTAAGACGAATGTGGCGCGCGATGCAGTTGCTGCGGCTAGTGAAGCGATGGCTGGACATGAAGCGGCCAATGTATTGGATGGCAATCGAGATACGTATTGGGCTCCTGAGCAAGGTACAGAGGTGGCGAGTATCACTGTCGATTTAGGAACAGTGCAGACGTTCGACCATATCGTACTGCAGGAGTATCGCTATACGCAGAGAATTGAGAGTTTCCGCTTAGAGTATTGGCAAGTCGATGCTGCTGCAACGACAGAGGCAAGCACGGATACAACTGCAGGCAGAGGGACGTGGCAGCCAATACTGGAGGGTACCATTATCGGTCATAAGCGAATATGCCATTTTCCAGCTGTTCGCAGCAGTCGATTGCGTCTTCAGATCACTGGCTCGCGCTGGTGGCCAAACTTGTCCACATTCGAAGTGTACAATAGTCAGGTTCAGGGTGGTGAATGTGAATGAATAATCGAAATGCTCATCCGGAAGTGGTCACCTTCGGGGAAAGTATGGCCTTATTGATCGCCGAGGGAGGAAAAGGTCTTGAATACACATCGAATTTGACGCCATCCTTTGGTGGAGCGGAGACGAATGTAGCGATCGGGTTGTCAAGGCTTGGACATTCCGTAGGCTGGTGCGGCCGGCTTGGAGATGATCCGTTCGGGCAGCGGATTTATAAGATGGTTCGGGGAGAAGGCGTAGATGTTACACGCGTTTCATTCACAGATGAAGCTCCAACCGGACTAATGATTCGAGAGAATGCGGGTGGAAGAAGTTCTGTTTATTATTACCGCAAGCTGTCGGCGGCTAGTAAAATGACTCCTGAGCATTTGGATGAGGAATATATTGCTGGAGCAAAGATTTTGCATGTTACCGGAATCACACCTGCGTTAAGTACAACCTGCGCGGAGACGGTGGCAGCAGCTATGGACATAGCGAAGCAGCACGGAGTCAAAGTGAGCTTCGATCCGAATTTGCGCTTGAAGCTATGGGATGTTAAAGCAGCCCAAAGGGTTCTATTGCCATTGGCGTTCAAAGCGGATTATTTCTTGCCGGGATTAGATGAATTGAAACTGCTGTATGAGACGGAATCGATGGATGAGATCGTTGCCAGACTCGGTGAGCTGTCCGCTGTAAGCATTATTAAAGGTGGCGAGGACAGAACCTATATTCTGGAGAACGGTAAACTGTCATCAGTTCCTTACTATAAGGTTGAGCATGTAATTGATACGGTAGGAGCTGGAGATGGCTTCTGCGCTGGATTTCTAGCTGGTTTGCTGCGGGAACATAGTCTTGAAGAGGCGGTTCGTCTCGGTAATTTGATAGGCTCACAGGTAATCCAGACGGTTGGCGATTGGGAAGGTCTCCCTAGTGGAGCACAAATCGAGCGTTTGCTAGCTGGTAAGGTGCATGTTGAGCGGTAAGATATAGGACTATTAATAGAAACGACATTCGATAAATGGGGAGGAGTTCAATATGAAGAAAATGCAGATTATTCAGAAGATTATGCAGGAAGGTGTCGTTGCCGTACTTCGCGGAGAAACGGCAGAAGAAGTTGTTGCAATGGCCGAGGAAGCGATACGCGGCGGGATTAAAGTGATAGAGATTACGATGACGGTTCCGTTTGCATTGAAAGCGATTGAGACACTAGCTCAAAAATATAAATGGGATTCGTCGGATGAATCTACTTATGCGATTATTGGGGTAGGGACTGTGCTGGATGCTGAAACGGCACGCGCGGCGATTCTTAGCGGCGCCCAATTCGTAGTGTCTCCTTTCCTTAGCGCAGAGACCGTAACCATGTGCAACCGATATCGCGTACCGGTTATGCCAGGAACGATGACCATTAAGGAAATTAATGAAGCGCTTGAGCTTGGAGCCGATATCGTCAAGCTGTTCCCAGGCAACCTGTATGAGCCATCCGTAATCAAGGCGATCAAAGGCCCATTGCCGCAAGCTAACATTATGCCAACCGGCGGTGTGTCGTTGGATAACCTTGGTGAATGGGTGAAAGCCGGAGCGGTAGCGGTAGGGATCGGCTCCGATTTGACGAATGAAGCAGTTAAGAACAAAGATTTCTCGTTGATTCAGAAGAAAGCTGCCGCTTATGTAAATGCCTATCGTCAGGCAAAGGGGATATAAAATTTCGAAATGATATACGAAAATCGGACGATTCAGCATGTATGAATCGTCCGATTTTTTTTGTTCAGCATGACCAGAAAATAGAGTGACAAGTATAGGTTGTTACACGATTTGAATGGATCAGAATGTAAGCAGTTGAAGCTTACGATATGTCAATAAAGGACACATACATGGTCATAATCGTGCATCTATTTTTAAGTAGAATGTCGATATAATGGTGCGAAGTACGATATAGGGGATAAGTTACAAGCTATTACACATGATTCTTTACAGAAATGAGGGTAGCTTAATGAATCATATAAGCAACTATTATTTGCTTGAGCGGACAGCGGCCAGCAAATGGACGGAAGCGTTTCCAATCGGTAACGGGCGCTTAGGGGGCGTTGTATATGGTGGGATACAGCGCGAGCAGATTCAATTGAATGAAGATTCGATTTGGTATGGTGGTTCCAGGGATAACGATAACAGAGCAGCGCAAGCGGCGTTGCCGGAAATTAAAAACTTGTTGCTGCAGGGTAACGTGCGCAAGGCAGAAAAGTTAGTGTTGAAGCATATGACGAACGTACCACAATATTTCAACCCGTATCAGACATTAGGCAACTTGTTCTTGGATTTTGAACCGAATATAGATGTTCATGCAATTCATCATTATTGTCGTGAACTAGATTTGGATAATGCTTTGGTTCAGGTAAATTATGAAGTGGGACGGCATGCTGAGGAAGGAAGTACGGCAACTAAGGCAGCGGGTAAAGCTCAGAAAGAGGCAATTCAGTACAGCCGTGAGATATTTTCTAGTGCCGCTGATCAAGTGCTGGTAATCCGGATGACTACGACCGATGAAGCAGGCTTAACCTTTGCAGCTAAATTCGATCGCCGACCATTCACCGGTGAAATGGTTCAGACAGATGATGGACAGGGTATTGCCATGCAAGGACAATTAGGAGCAGATGGCGTACCTTATGCTGTTGTGTTGCAGGCAGTAGTTGAGGGCGGACAGTGTCAGACGGCGGGCAATTATCTTGATATTCGCCAAGCTCGTGCAGTCACGCTTATTGTAGCAGCGCAGACTTCATTTCGCTGTGCGGATGCTTATGCTGTTGCTTGTCAGCAAGCGATACAGGCAGCAAAAGTGCCATATGAGACATTGAAGCAGCGGCACTTGGATGATTATAAGCCGCTGTTTAACCGTGTGACGTTGGATTTGGAAGCGGAGGAAGGAGAAAGGACTGAGCCACAGCAGCAGGTTCCTGGACAGCAATGCTTGTCCACGTCGCAGCGGTTAGAACGCTACCGGCAAGGTGCAACTGATAATGGGCTGGAGGCTCTGTTTTATCAGTACGGGCGTTATTTGCTGATTGCCAGCTCCAGACCGGGAACGCTGCCAGCTAACTTGCAAGGGATTTGGAACGATAGTTTTACTCCGCCATGGGAATCGGACTATCATCTTAATATTAACTTGCAAATGAACTACTGGCTTGCCGAGACGGGGAATTTAGCCGAATGTCACATGCCGCTATTTGATTTTATTGAACGCTTAGTCATTAATGGACGCCAAACCGCGCGCAATATTTATGGTGCACGTGGATTTGTTGCTCACACGAGCAGCAATCTGTGGGCGGATACAGGCATTTACGGTGAATATGTGAGCGCCAACATGTGGCCAATGGGTGGCGCATGGATTGCGCTGCATATGTGGGAGCACTATTGTTATAACGGCTCACTTTCGTTCTTGCGAGAACGTGCGTATCCCGTGTTGAAAGAAGCGTCGTTATTTTTCATAGATTTCTTATTGGAGCTGCCATCAGGACAGCTGGTGACCGTACCATCACTATCACCAGAAAACTCGTATCGTAGTGAGCAGGGTGAAGTCGGGGCGCTATGCTATGGTCCGTCGATGGACTCGCAAATTTTGTATGCGTTGTTTACAGCATGCATTCGTGCTGGTGAGCTGTTGCAACTGGATGAAGGGCATATGGGACAGGGATGCCAAGAGGACAAAGATTTATTGGCACAGTGGAAGCAAGTACGCAGTAAGCTGCCACAGCCACAAATCGGCCGCCATGGACAAATTATGGAGTGGGCGGTTGATTATGAGGAAGTAGAGCTGGGGCATCGCCATATCTCTCACCTATTCGCTTTGCATCCAGGTGAACAAATCATTCCTCATCGCAGTCCTGAACTTGGACAAGCTGCTAAGTTCACGCTGCAGCGCCGCCTAGCCCATGGTGGAGGACATACGGGCTGGAGTCAAGCGTGGATTGCAAACTTCTGGTCAAGGCTGGATGAAGGAGATCAGGCACATCTGAGTTTACGCAATCTATTAAGCAAAGCGGTACACTCGAACTTGTTCGGCGACCATCCTCCATTCCAAATTGATGCCAACTTTGGTGGAGCAGCAGCGATGCAAGAGATGCTATTGCAGTCGCACGGGGGTGAAATCCGGTTACTGCCAGCTCTTCCGCCTGCATGGCGGCAGGGTCATGTTACTGGCTTACGTGCCCGCGGTGGATTTACCATTGATATGGCTTGGCAGGCAGGCAAGCTGCAGCAGGCCCAGATAACGTCTACACTTGGCAAGCCTTGTGTTATTTATAGCACGGTTCCGCTTACTTTTCGTACTGATAAGCCATCAATGCCAGTGGCCGTAACACAGCCCGCGCCACATACGTATCAGTTGGATATCCCGCTTGGAGCTACGGTTACAGTACGCTTAGCGTAGGCTGCGCTTGAGTTAATACACAAAAAAAGGAAATATAAAAGTCAAATAGGCAAAAAGGTCAAAATTGTTCACAATCGAGCAAAATAATTGACTTACTATTGCTGGGAGCATTTACTATGATGGTTGTAGGTTCAATATCGAATGATCATCATTGTTCATTGTGATGAATCCAAGTCTATGAAATCGGGAGGAACTAGAAAATATGCAAACTATGGAGACACGCTACGCGTATGCGCCACAATCGATCGCACGCATGACAACAGAAGAATTGCGCAAGGAGTTTTTAGTGGAGCAGGTGTTTGTTCCCGGTGAAATTCGCTTGACTTACTCGCATAATGACCGTTTGATCTTTGGTGGCGTAACACCTACGAAAGAGCCGTTGGAGATTAAGCTTAGTAAAGATTTGGGTGTGGAGTATTTTCTAGAGCGTCGCGAACTAGGTATCATTAATATCGGTGGTCCTGGGTTTATAACGATTGACGGTGTACGTGAATCGATGAGCAATCAGGATGGCTATTATATCGGAAAAGAAACGAAAGAAGTGCTGTTTGCTAGTGCAGATGCAAGCAATCCAGCGAAATTTTATATTGCTTCTAGCCCGGCTCATCACAAATATCCGAATGTGCGTATTTCGATTGATAACATTAAGCCAATGGAGACAGGTGCTGATAACACAATGAATAAGCGCAAAATTTATCAGTACATTCATCCGAATGTGTGTCAGTCATGCCAGTTGCAAATGGGCTATACGCACCTAGAAGAAGGAAACGCTTGGAATACGATGCCATGCCACACGCATGAGCGACGCATGGAAGCGTATGTATACTTCGATTTGGAAAGTGACAACAAGGTATTTCATTTCATGGGCAAACCTGATGAGACGAAGCATCTCGTAGTCGGTAATGAGCAAGCGGTTATCAGTCCAAGCTGGTCCATTCACACTGGCGTTGGCACTAGCAACTATACGTTTATTTGGGCAATGTGCGGCGAGAATATCACATATACCGATATGGATATGGTCGCTATGGACGATCTAAAGTAGATAGATGAATAGATAGGGTATATAGAGAAGGGAGTATTAAAATGTCACAATTTTCGGTAGATCGTTTTCGCCTTGATGGTAAAGTCGCTCTCGTAACAGGTGCAGTGTACGGGATCGGATTTGAATTGGCAAGCGCTATGGCGCGTGCGGGTGCAACAATTGTATTTAATGACCGTAAGCAAGAAGGAGTAGAGCGCGGTATTGCTGCTTATAAGGAAATCGGCATTGAGGCACACGGATATGTATGCGACGTGACCGACGAGTCAGGTGTACAAGCGATGGTGCAACAGATTGAAGCGGAAGTTGGAGTCATTGATATTCTTGTCAACAATGCTGGTATTATTAAGCGGATTCCAATGATAGAAATGACTGCGGAAGAGTTCCGTGAAGTCATTGATATTGACTTGAACGGACCATTTATTGTTTCCAAAGCGGTTATTCCAGGAATGATTAAAAAAGGCGGCGGTAAAATTATTAATATTTGCTCGATGATGAGTGAATTAGGACGGGAAACGGTGTCTGCTTATGCTGCTGCCAAAGGCGGCCTCAAGATGCTAACCCGCAATATCGCTTCTGAGTATGGCAAATATAATATCCAATGTAATGGTATCGGACCAGGCTACATTGCTACGCCGCAAACAGCGCCGTTGCGTGAACTTCAAGCTGATGGCAGCCGTCATCCGTTTGATTCCTTTATTATTGCGAAGACACCTGCAGAGCGTTGGGGAGAAACGGAAGATTTAGCAGGTCCTGCAGTATTCTTGGCTTCACCAGCTAGTGACTTTGTCAATGGACATGTTTTATATGTTGACGGTGGAATCCTTGCCTATATTGGGAAGCAGCCTTAATTTACGAATAGTAAGATGAAAATATAGAGACTAACAGGAGTACGTTGCTGTTAGTCTTTGTAATTTATCTGATGTGTACGATGTGAGCTATGAGGTTTGTTGTGCTGTGAAAACTGTTGAAGGAAGCGTGAATAATCGTGATGGAGAAAATACGTAGCATGCAGTGGAATCATCGTGATGATGTAGCGGAAGCCCTGTTGACGCTAGTGCAGCCGCTAAGGTCGCGGGCAGCAGAACAGCCTGGACACTTAGCATTAGGAAGCCACGGCACGGTCTATACCGAGAATCGCAGAGATGCCGAAGGATTCTTAAGAATCCTGTGGGGATTGGGGCCTTTCCTCGTTCATTATGATGACGAGCAGCTTCAGCATCAATGGATGCGTGGACTAGCGGAGGGATGCAACCCGCACAGCGAGCATTATTATGGCAAGACGATGGATGGCGATCAACTGCTGGTCGAGATGGCATCTATCGCTACTACATTGCTGCTTGCACCGCACAAAACTTGGGATACACTTTCGAAGACAGAACAGCAGCATTTGGCGGACTGGTTATGGCAAATTAATGGACGCCGTTTGGCGCCGAATAACTGGCACTTCTTTCGCATCTTAGTGAATGTGGCACTGAAGCGGCTTGGTATGAAGTATTCTCAGGAGAAGATCGAAGAGGATTTTGCCCTGATTGAGTCATGCTATGTTGGCGATGGCTGGTATTTTGACGGTGTGGATCAGCAGTTTGATTATTACATCCCATGGGCGTTCCATTATTATAGTTTAATCTATGCTACGTTTATGGCGGATGAAGATCCGGAGCGGGCAGCTAGGTTGAAAGAGCGGGCTATACTTTTTGCGCGCAGCTATCAGTATTGGTTCGATAGCAAGGGAGAGGCGGTTCCTTTCGGTCGCAGTCTAGCGTATCGCTTTGCGCAAGCAAGCTTCTGGAGCGCGCTTGTGCTGGCCGATGTTGAAGCGCTGCCATGGGGCGTCATTAAAGGTTTGTATGCGCGCAATATGCGAAGCTGGATGAGTCATCCTATTTTTACGACAGATGGCGTCCTAAGCGTAGGCTATCGCTATCAGAACTTGGTGATGGGCGAGGGCTATAACGGTGCGGGTTCCCCGTATTGGGCGTTCAAAAGCTTCTTATTGCTTGCTGTTCCGGATGACCATCCTTATTGGCAGGCAGAGGAAGTAGAGCAAGAGGTATCACCAGGCCGACTGTCGCTGCCGAGCATGAAGGCGATGATTGAACATACGCATCATTCGCGACATGTGCTTATGTATCCGGTAGGTCAATTTATTGGCTATCAGAACCATGCTTGCGCCAAGTATTCTAAATTTGCCTACTCGACTGTGTTTGGCTTTAGTGTGCCGCGCAGTAATTATTACTACTATGAAGGTGCTTTTGATAGTGTACTTGCTGTAAGTGAGGATGGCGTACATTTTCGTGATAAGCCGCTCGATACGAGCTATGAGCTGCATGAAGATCGACTTGTACATAACTGGAAGCCGCAAGTCGGAGTTGCGATTCGCAGTACGATTGTCCCTTGCGGCGACAGCCATGTACGCATTCACGAGTTGGAAACGAGCCGCGCCTTAATTGCCTATGATGCCAGTTTCTCAGCGCCGTTCGCCACAGTTAGCAGTGACGACACAACCGTAGTCGAGACAAGCTGGGCGAGTTACGATTCGCCTGCCGGTACTACCACCGCCAAGGCGGTTACAGGATTCACACAAGCGGAGATGATTCGCACCGAGCCTAACACCAATGTGTTCTATGAGCGTACATTGATGCCTGCACTGCGTGCTGAACTTCAGCCAGGGACACATTTGTTAGTAAGTGTGATGGCAGGAGTGCCTGCTGGCTGCGAGTCGCAGTTGCCTGAGGTGAAACTGACAGCAGATCGCGTAATTGTGCACTATAACGAGCAAACGATAACGGTTAAGGTGAAATAGATAGAAAGTGAATACAACCAAAAAGTCAAAATTGTTCACATTTCACACAAATAAAGGCGTACATTCTGCGGAATGTATCCGCTATCATAAGATATGCATTGAGTTATTTTTCTGAGAGAGGGCTGAAATGCAGATGTCTACAGAGGGAACGCAAACAACGGTCATGCAAGCAAATCAACTTTACACACAAGCAATTGAAAATATTCTAGCGAAAACGCTGATCAATATTGATAAGTTTGGAACTCAGTTTCCGCATGTTAGCCTGAATGGGAAATATCAATTGAATGATAACAACGACTGGACAAATGGCTTCTGGTCGGGAATATTGTGGTTATGCTATGAATATTCACAAGATGAACGTTATCGGCAGGCAGCAGAAGCTACTGTGGCTAGTTTTCGTCAGCGGTTTGAGCAAAAAGTTGTATTGGATCATCATGATATTGGATTCCTATTTAGCTTGTCTTCCAAAGCGCAGTGGATCATAACAGGCGACGATCGTGCTCGTAAGTTGACACTTGATGCAGCTGATCATTTATTGAAGCGTTGGCGTAACACGAGCGATGGAAGCGGATACATTCAAGCTTGGGGAACGAAAGATAACGAGCAAGAAGCGGGTCGTATCATTATTGACTGTTTGCTTAATCTGCCATTGTTGTATTGGGCAAGCGAACAGACTGGTGATCCGAAGTATCGAGAAGTTGCAGAAATCCAAGCAGAGAAAACACGGCGCTATATCGTTCGTGGGGATGACAGTTCGTACCACACTTTCTTTTTCGATACCGAGACGGGGGTTCCAATCGGCGGTGCGACTCATCAGGGCTACAGTAACGGTTCGACGTGGACGCGTGGGCAAGCTTGGGGCGTATATGGCTTTGCACTTTCCTATCGTTATACGGGAAATGAGGCATTTTTGGAGACTTCTAAGCGTATGGCGCGCTACTTCCTTGAGCATTTGCCTGAGGACAGTGTTGCTTATTGGGATTTCAATGCGCCTGTAACGGCTGGTACGTATCGCGATAGTTCAGCTTCAGCGATTGTAGCTGCCGGACTAGCGGAGCTTATCTCACATTTGGATGATGCTGACCCCGATCGTCCTTATTTCGAAAAGATGCTGGCAACCAGTATGGAGTCGCTGATTCACAACTATGCTACGATGGATGACGATGCAGCGGAAGGTTTGCTTAAGCATGGCTCGTACTATGTCCATGGTGGCTTGTCCCCTGATGATTATATGATTTGGGGCGATTATTACTACTTGGAAGCGCTGATGCGTCTTGCACGCGGTATTCCTGGTTATTGGTATGAGCGTAAATCGAAATAGGAAGATAAAGTCGATGATTTGGCTTGAACTGTAACGGAAATGATGAAGGATTGAAGGAAGGGAAGTGACGCTAACCTTATGTTCCATTTAACTTACTATAAACGAATGTTACTTTCCTTCATGCTATTTATTATCGTACCGATGGTTGCTGTATCTGTGCAATCTTTTTATTTAATTAAGGAATCGATGCTGGATAAGTTGCATGCAACGAATGAAAACATGTTGAACGTAATCGGTGCAGAATTTAGCAAAACGATTGATGATGCTACGTTTGCCTCCCATTTCATTGTCAACGATGAAGGCTTCAAAACTAGCTTACGTCAATTCGCTGATGTGAAGCATTTAAATAGTTTTGCTGATTATGAGAATTTCTCGCAAATCAAAGCTGTATTTTCGCTTATCAATTCGAAAACGTTGAATAGGCAGACGCAGATGTACTTAATTAACCGCCAGCACTTTATTATCCCTTCAGGAGATGATGAACCGGCGAAACTATTACCGCATTTGTCAGAATTGTATAGCAAAATTAATTTCCAACAGCCAGAACGGCTGCAGTGGCTAGGACTACTCGATGACAAGGGAGCGAGTAAATATTATATTGCTCGTGTCATCTATGATCGTGTTAGTAAAGGGCATACGGCCGTGCTGCTGATTGGAATTGAACAGTCCTATTTCGAAAATGCATTACAGGCTGTGAAGTCATGGGATGTTGCTCTCCTGGATGAACATGGTGACCGGATTGCTGGCTCAGCACAATTGCTTGCCTCCGATTCAAATAAGGTGGACGATCGTATGCGTTCGGAAGTCGTGCTGAGCAAAAACGGGTGGAAGCTTGTATATGAGATGAGCAACAACACGTTTAGAGGCATTATTTCAAAGACCCTTTATATCGGTTCTGCTGAAGTCATGCTTTTTGTCATTATATTCTCTTTGTTTGCATTGCTGATCTCTAAACGATTGCATCGTCCGATTGAGCAATTACAGCAGGTTGCAGGACAATTTGGCAACGGCAAGCTCGATGTTAGATTGCAAGTTAAGGGAGATGATGAGCTAGCAGCGGTAAGCAAGACGATTAACTTGATGTTGGATCAACTGCAACAGTCCATTTATGAGATGGAGCGGCAACAGGAGCAGAGACGAGTGTTGGAGCTTGAGGCGCTGTTTATGCAAATTCGTCCCCACTTTCTGTTGAATACGCTTAATTCAATTAAGTGCAGCTTAATGTTGCAGAAGGATCGACTGCATAGCGGCATGATTGACTCCTTAATGAGCTTACTGCGTGCCTATATGAATTTCAATGCACTGGCAACACTGCAGGAAGAGTGTGAGTTAATGGCTCACTACATTGATATTATGCAAATGCGCAGTGATATTCCCATCCAACTGCAAGTCGATATAGAGCCACAATTGCAGTTGCTTAAGTTTCCAAAGTTATTACTACAACCGTTAGTTGAAAATGCAATTATACATGGCTTTGTCGATACTGATGTAGATATGGAGGGCAATGATACTAGGAGCCAGCAATCTCAAATTTGGATCTCCGTCTATCATGACGCGGATACCATCGTTATTGAGGTTGCCGATAACGGAGCAGGTATGGACGAGTCTTTGTTGCATCGACTGAATGAAAGTGTGTTGCGTTGCAGTGATGAACCTGATCCTAGTTATAAGCGGGTCGGATTGGTTAATGTTGCTCAACGCTTGAAACTGTCTTTCGGTTCAGAGGCTGCGCTTTCTTTTGCTCCTAACAGGTATGACGGTATAACGGCACGAATGCAGATTCCAGTGACATCAAGCGGGGGGACAACCAGTGATATACAAAGTGATGCTTATTGATGATGATGTGCCAATGCTCAAATTATTGCAGCAAATGATTGATTGGGAACAATTACAGTTGAAGGTTGTAGCTGCGACCTATTCCAGCGTCAAAGCAGTACACCTGTTTCAGCAGACCGTTCCCGATATTGTGATAACAGATATTGGCTTGCCGCAGAAGAATGGGATTGAGTTAGCAGAACAGTTTCGCCAAATCAAACCTGACGTGCGCGTCATTTTCTTAACCTGTCATGAAGACTTCAACTACGCGAGACAAGCGCTTAAGCTTCAGGCTGACGATTATTTAATTAAAGATCAATTAACAGATGAACAGTTGCAACAAAGTTTGCATAAGTCGCTGCGCTTACTGAAAAAACAATCATCGTCAGTAAGTGTACAACCTTCAAGCTACAATCAACAGTTGCTCAAACAAGGTTTATTACAGAGTGTGCTTGATCGAACGAATGTTGACGAGATCCTTAAATATGCCGCTGGCATTGGAGTAAGGTGGAGCTGTCCTTGGTATATGCTCAGTCTTGTGCATGTACAATATGCCAGTTACGATGAACATTACTCACAGCAATCGTTATCGTTAATTTGCTATGCCGTCTACAATATTGCGGAAGAGCTAGCACGCAAGTATGAAGGGATCACGCCATTTTTGCAGCAACATCATCTTGTCATTGTGTATAACTATCACGATAATTTAGCAGATAACAACGTGTTGCACTTCAACAGCTACTTGCAAAAATTGAAAGAACGAGTTGCACAATATATGAAATTGCAGCTGGTAAGCGTCACGGTTAGTGATAAGTTGCAACTGAAGCAAATGGGTACGTGTTATCACTCCTTATTGCGCCATAAATATGAGTTTTATGTTGGGGAGTCGATGCTGATTGCCGATCGGCGGCAGGCAATGGAATCAACATGGCTGAAATTGCCTGCTGGGGAGTTGGACAACTATAAAGGTGAACTAAAGCAGGCGCTAGCTATCCATGATATAGAGGGTATCCAACGTATTATTGGGAATATGAAAGAACATTTTCAAGCGAGAATGATTGAACCTGCTTCATTCATGCATGAGCTGCAAGTTTGCTTACGAGAGCTGACGATTGCAGCTTCGGTTAGACTCGATGAAGCGATCTTCAATTATATGGAGCAGGCACGGACCCTTGTTGATGTGCTTGCATTAGCGGAACGCCCGCTAACTGCGATAGCAATGTCTAACGATAAAGAGGGGAAACAAGGGCGAGGTACACTAGCTAGCAGCTATGAACCGAAGTTACAGCAAATTCAACATTATATCGAACAAAATTTAGCTGATAGTATTACTTCCATTGATATTGCGCGCTATCTGTATTTGAATCCAAGTTACTTCTCACGCTATTTCAAACGCATGACTGGCAGCAATTTCACGGATTATGTCCATCAGTATAAAATGAACATTGCTTCACAGATGTTGAAAACATCTGGGCATACGCTGGAACAGATCGCACTGACACTAGGATACTCAGACCGTACCTATTTCTCTAAAGTGTTTAAGAAGTATATGGGCGTAACACCGAGTGATTATAAGAACGAATGCTCGTAAATGTTTCACAAATAACGGAAGAAAGAGATGATCATCTTATGACACCACTAACGCAGTTTACGATTGAAATTCACGATGCAAATCATACCGTATTGGCAACTGCTTCTGATCAGGGGCAAGCCCAGCTTGTATATCATCAACCTTATCAAGAGGGTGACCAAATTGTTGTAAAGAGTGAGCAGCCCCACCAATATGTCATGTTGCAGCTTGATGATACGATGCCGGAAACGTTCGTATATTTAGCAACAACTTGCTATCGGCTTACGATTCCATTTGGAGAGAAGAAAATTTCCTATAATCCAAAATCATATAGTGGTGATATCCATGCGCTTAGCGTGCGTCTAGCGACTGAAGCGGAAATCTCCAGTTACAAAAATGTAGCCCTGAATCCATTCGACCAACATGAGAATGACAGTTGTTATCCGCATGCGATTGCGAATGTGGAAACGCGTGGAGAGTCCGTGTTTGCCGCTCGCAATGCCATTAATGGCAATTGCTTTAATGCAGGTCACGGGGCATGGCCATTTGAGTCATGGGGGATTAACCAGCAAGATGACGCTGAAATGAGCGTGCAATTTGGACGCACGGTAGAAATTGACTGCATTGCTCTTACGCTGCGAGCAGACTTTCCTCATGATAACTATTGGGAGCAAGTAACCGTCTGCTTCTCCAATGGTGATTATGAGACGATTCATTTAACGAAAACGCATGCCAAGCAGGTATTTAAGCTTACGCCGCGTCAGGTAGAGTCATTGACAGTAAAGAACTTAATCAAGTCCGCTGACCCGTCGCCGTTCCCTGCACTAACGCAAATTGAAGCTTATGGCTATGAAGTAAAGTGAGTAAATAAAAGATATAGAACTGAGCCTGCTGTGAGCAGGGAGGTCTATATCTTTTTTTTGGTGATGTTTTTAAAACAATGTTGAAATGATATAACTTTTAAGGGAAGTCATTTTGACTCCCCTTAAAAGCTTTTAAAGTTATCATTTAACGTATATGTTTTTTCAGCCATTGTCTGAAATACTGCAACTGTTCCTCAGTATGGAAATAGTGTTCTCCATTCTCCATTACTTGCAAATTACAGTTAAAAGATTTATTAAATTCAGACACAACGTCAAATTCACATACGTTATCTTCTGAACCATAGAGAATGGAAGTTGGAATATTCCAAGCAACAATAGGATGTTCTTTCACATAACAGTAGTAATCCCAATAGAGAGTTTGTCCAATAGGTGTAGAAATTTCTTTCTCTATTTTTAGTCTACTCTCACTTATGTTAAACCATGTCATCATATTATTTATGATACGTTCCATATTTACCACAGGAGAGAGAAACAAGCACTGCTTCAACGGCTCATGGCTATATTCTAATAGACTAAAATACGCTCCCATGCTGCAAGCAAAAAGGCTTATATGATTTGATAATGTTTTTGCATGGGTCATAATTGTATGAAGGTCTTGAACACAGTTTTGAACGTTGCAAAGATAAGTTTCATCCTTACGATCACCATGTTGAGGTAAATCAAAACTAAGCACTTGATAACCTACTGCTGTTGCTTCTTCTGCAAATACAATAATCGAGTCATCTGCCTTGTTTGACATGTTACCATGCACCACCACAAATAACTTATCTGATTTGTCGCCCCACAAAATCGCTGGAATATTTTCTATTTTCAAATTATTTTTTAACATTACAATTCATCCTCCATAAAATACAAGTAATTGCTGATTTATTTAGTTGCAACATCATTAAACGTATTCATCCACTTTTTTAATTTGCTGTGTACAGCATTCATGTGCCCGATATGGTGAGTTCCTCCTTTATGTATTCCTCTTTGTATGCGCTTATGTTCCAATGGTCATCGAGTCTTTCTAATTCTTGGTATGCCATTCTACTTCTTTATAGTAATCCATAATCGATTTAAAAACGCAGCCTTTTTTGCAGCAAAGGTCAAAATTTTACCCGTGGAAGGTCATAATCCGTCCTTGGGTCTCCCTTCCTCGCTGAGTATGATGGTATCAACAATCAGTTATGTGGAAGGAGCATGTTTCAAATGGGCGAGCAGAACCAGAACAAACAAGGCAGAGGGCGCCTCACCATCCCTACCGATCTTGATGTCGTAGGAGAAACGCTGAAAACGATGGAGTTGTGGGGAGCTGATGCTGTGCGCGATGCAGACGGCACAACTTTTCCGCAAGAGCTAGCTGAATGTGGAGCGAAAGTATACGCTACTTACTATACAACCCGCAAAGACAACAATTGGGCGAAAGCAAACCCTGACGAAGTACAGCAATGCTATATTTCAACGAAATTTGTTGCTGCTACAGATGCTGAGCTTTCTATTCGGTTATTGGAAGGGATCAGCGAAGACTTATTGCAAGTTAACAACCGCGATGATATATACCGCTGGTGGGAAGTTATCGATCGTACTACTGGCGAGGTCGTACCTACGAATCACTGGCGCTATGATGAAGCTAGCGGCTGTGTAATGATTAATAATACGATACCTTACCATGAGTATAGCGTGAGCTTCTTAACCTATCTGATTTGGGATCCTGTTCATATGTACAATGCCGTCGTGAATGATTGGAAGGATTTCGAACGACAAATTACGTTTGACGTACGTCAGCCTAAGACACGGGAATACTCCAAAGGCAGACTGCGTGAATTTTTGCGGGACAAGCCTTATGTAAATGTAGTACGGTTCACAACGTTCTTCCATCAGTTCACGCTTATATTCGATGAACTGCGTCGGGAGAAATATGTGGATTGGTACGGCTATTCCGCTAGCGTCAGCCCTTATATTCTCGAACAGTTCGAGCGTGAAGTTGGCTATAAGTTCCGTCCGGAATATATTATTGACGAAGGCTACTACAACAACCAGTATCGGATTCCGTCCAAACAATACTTGGACTTTATGGCCTTCCAACGGCGCGAAGTGGCGGGGCTAGCTAAAGAGCTCGTTGATATTACCCATGAAGAAGGTCGCGAAGCGATGATGTTCTTAGGGGATCATTTTATTGGCACTGAGCCTTATATGGATGAGTTTAAAACCATCGGACTGGATGCAGTCGTCGGCAGCGTCGGCAATGGTTCGACATTGCGCTTAATTAGTGATATTCCTGGGGTGAAATATACAGAAGGGCGCTTCTTGCCATACTTCTTCCCGGATACGTTCCATCCTGGCGGGAATCCAACGGCAGAAGCTCAAGAAAACTGGTTGACAGCTAGACGAGCTATTTTGCGTAAGCCTGTAGATCGCATTGGCTATGGCGGTTACTTGAAGCTGGCGCTGGACTTCCCAGACTTTGTTGATTATGTCACGAAAGTTGCCGATGAATTCCGTGATTTATATGAGAAGGCACGCACGAAGCCGCTGTGCTTAGCTAAAGTTGCTGTACTGAACTGCTGGGGGAAAATGCGCTCTTGGGGCTGCCATATGGTGCATCATGCACTGTACCAGAAGCAAAACTACAGCTATGCGGGCATTATTGAGATTTTGAGCGGCGCTCCTTTCGATGTATCGTTCATTAGCTTTGACGACATTCGTGAGCAGCCGCAGCTGCTCAATGATATCGATGTCATTATTAATGTCGGTGACGCGGACACCGCACATACCGGCGGTGACAACTGGAAAGACCCGTATATTGTTGAGCAAATCCGTGCATTTATTGCTCGCGGAGGCGGCTTTATCGGGGTAGGTGAACCATCCGCTGTTCAACATCAAGGCCGTTTCTTCCAACTGGGCGATGCTCTTGGCGTAGAGCTGGAGCGCGGCTTCACCCTCGGCTACGATAAATACAATTGGGATGTAAAACCATCTCACTTTATTACTGCCGATATGAATGGTGACATCAATTTTGGTGAAGGCAAGAAAAATGTATACGCGACGAGCGCTGATATTTTAGCTTGCAAGGATAAAGAAGTGCAGTTTGCAGTCAATAACTACTTTGGCGGTCGATCTGTCTATCTCGGCGGACTGCCGTACAGTGCAGAGAACGCCCGCTTGTTGCATCGTGCAATATTGTGGTCGTGCAGCAAGGATCATGAATTGCACAATTGGTTTAGTTCGGATGCGCATACGGAAATCCATGTCTATCCGGAAACAGGTACGTATTGCGTTGTCAACAACACGGCAGAGCCGCGCAACACGACTGTGTACGCGAATGGCAAGAGCTTCGAATTGGAGCTCAAGGGCGGCGAATTGCGCTGGTTTGATATGTAAGTTTACGTCGCATTCACACATTGCGATTGAAGAACAATTAGATTAGGCTGGGCAATTAGTATCTAATTGTTCCAGCCTAATCCTGTCTAATCCTGTAGAGCGATCCATTTATCTCAACTCTATGCAGTACCTTAGTTCTTCTGCCCTCTGCTCGAATCCGAGCGATTCGTACAATCGTAATGCTGTTCGATTGTCGGTTAATACCTCCAGGCTAGCACGTGTCAAGCCGTGAGACTGGGCATAATGCAATGCCTGAGCAAGCAGGAACTTCGCAAGGCCCTGACCCCGCCATTTCTCGCGAACGAATACATTATCGATTTGGACATATTCGTCTTCTTTCCAAATCAATAAACCGGCTACGACCGTATCTCCTTGGCGGACAACCATAGAAGTCCAGAGCGGATACTGCCTGTATTCATTCAGTCTCTCCAATCCAAGCGGATTATCTGGCCAAATTTCTGTATCGATATCCAGATAGGCATGAGCTTCTTCAGACGTATCTAAATTCCAATAAGAAAATTGATAAGCTTCTGGCAATTGCAGCTCTGGAATTGGTGCTTCTATCATTCGTTCCATTTGATATAGACTAATCAGATGACGGTAACCACGCTGCAGGAAGAATTGACTGTTCGCCTCTTCTGTTGAATCATTGCCAACACAGAGTCTCGTTCCGTATTCGGCAGGAAGTGTTGCCTTCAACTCGATGGCTCTGGCGTACAGCAGATTATAAATACGGTCAAGCAACACATAGTCATGCTCACGTTCTGGGATAGCTTTGATATTCACGTAAATGGCATGCTTGTTCTCTTGAGCCCGGCCGGGCGGTACAATATTAATGATACTGACCTGTCCCTTGGCAACCATCTTGCCGTGCTCGAAGGCACATACTACATTGCACCAATTTGCTTCTTCGCCTACCCACCAAAATATTGCATTCGGTCGCGAAGTAACAGATCGATATAATTCCCCTAGCAAAGGCATGTCCTCTTGTTGAAAATTACGGATCTGAAGCTCAGACGATAGTAAATTCACAGAATTCCCCTCTCTTTTTTTCAGGTGAGTCTAGCTTAAAACGTCATTCCTTCCTCATAACTATAGGGTACAAAATATGGATTGACAATATATTCCTTGATTGTGTACCATCTATTTTAATAAACATCTAATTAGATGTTTATTCAATTTGTATAATGCCACCTGTGATCATGACTTCACATTTCATAATCGAATGTTTTTATTGCCTGTTTCATATTGAGCTTCCCAGATCGAACAGAGGAGGAATACCCCCAATGCAGGTAGAGAAAGTAGTTGCTTATCATAAAGCGTTGGCCGATCCTACACGCATCAAAATGCTTATTTTACTGGCGGAAGGCGAGCGTAACGGTCAAGACTTGGCAGAGAAGCTGTTCGTTACACCAGCTACGATTACCCATCATGCATCCAAGCTTCGCGAAGCGAGCCTCATTAACGAACGAAGAGAGAAGAACATGATTTATTTTTCATTAAATGACTATTTTCTGAAAAACAATGCCGTTGCCGCCATGAATCTCATTTATCGCAGAGCTGAAGGAGGTGCTGAAATGTTGAATGAGGATCAACAGCGGATGAAAGATTCGGTCATTCGCAATTTTATTTCCAAGGAAGGCAAGTTAAAGAACATCCCTTCCCAGCTAAAAAAGAAGCTTATTGTACTGGAACATATGGTGTCTAACCTTGAAATGGGGCGGAAATACAGCGAGAAGGAAATCAATGAATTTATTAAGGCCTATCATGAGGATTTTGCTACGATTCGCCGGGAATTTATTATGCATCAATTTTTGTACCGAGAAAATGATCTCTATGAGATGAACCCGCGGGAGTTGTGGGCCAATTGGTCAACCTTATCATGAACAAAGGCTGGGTACTTCACAGCCAATTAGGTATAGACAGTGCACGTAACAGTTGGTCAGGATATGTGGTTTCTCAGGCTGGATGGTATACTAATGGACAGCACATATGGGAAGGAACTGACACAGGATGAACCAGAACTCCAAGAAGAATATTATTGATAAATTGAATTTGAATAAATACCCGATGAAGCTGATTTTGAACAAGCCGAGCGATATAGCAGAATTCGATGAATTGGATTATGACAATGCAATCCGCAAGGAGAACTATGATCTTATTTTTGCATTTATCTTCACGCTAGAAGAATTTACAGAGCTCGTACAGATGGTTATCGATAAGCAGTTGTTGAATAACAAGGGGTATCTGTTCGTCGCTTATCCGAAGAAAAACAATCCCAAATATGAACAATATATTGAACGTGACAGCTTTTTCAATATTGGATTCGTCAATGAGGATGGCTATGTAGCAAACAGCGCTATTAAATTTGCGCGGATGGTTAGCTTGGATGACGTGTTTACGGTAATCGGGCTGAAGTCGGAAACGAAAAAAACAACCAAACCAGCAGGAGCTACAAAGAGCCAGTGTGTAGATGACTACGTGGATCATATCGCTGACATTCAGAAATACCTGGCAAACAGCGCGCAATTGGAGTTTTACAACAACTTGACGCCAGGCTATCAAAAGGATTGGGCGCGTTATGTGTATAGTGCCAAAAAAACAGAAACGCAGCAAAAAAGGCTAATAGAGATGGAGTCCATTTTGGCCAAGGGATACAAATCATTTGATCTTTATCGAAGACGAGGAAAATAACATATTGTGCAGGATCGGGGAGAGTCAGCCAATGAGTTTCGCTTTTACAAAGGAAATCAAGAATTGGAATTCATGGGGAGCCGTTTATCAATCAATTGAAGATTTTCGACAGCTCATCGAAGTCATTTACGAGAAAGAAGATTTGAGCGGCGCAGAGCAAATATCGAATGTAACTCCAGGCACGAACGCGGTATTTCGGGCAGGCAGCTACGTGATTAAAATTTTTGCGCCCAAGGAATCTGGAGCGAATACCGACGCTGATTACGATGCAGAAATCAGTGCAATGGAACGTGCTCTCCAGCAAGGCATTCACGCGCCGAACATTATCGCGGCATCCTTTATTCAAGATAAATATTTGTTCCGTTATATAATCATGGACTTTATTCAAGGGCAGGAAGCGGGCAAGGTACTGCCTAATTCAACATCCTCCCAGAAGGCGACATTCGTTAAGCAACTGCTTGCTAATCTGGACAAGCTGAACACGCTGCCTGAGGAGCAGGTCGATGCAAATGCTATAAAGCAAAGAGTCGTTCGCAACGCGAGATGGAACATATTTACTGAAGCTATCCGAACTCAAATTGCTGAAATTGTCGCGAAAAGCCCGATATCACAGCCCGTATATGTGCATGGCGATATCACAGCGGAGAATGTCATGGTTGATGCAAAAGGTCAGCTTTACATGATCGACTTTGCAGACAGTACGATTGCTCCAGCGGCGTATGAATACCCGCCAATTTTGTTCTCGTTATTTGATTTTGATGCCGAGTTGATCCAATTGTTCATGCATGAGCTGAATTGCAGCCGCGAAGCGTTCATCGATGAGGTATTTCTCGCTATATTGCTGCATGAATTCGGCTTTGACTTTGTTAGAATGATCTGTGAGAAGTATTCGAAGCTGGGTGCTCAGTCATTAACCGATATTTATGAAGTAAAAAGATTGCTTCAAGCACACCTGCCTATGGAATGACGGAAGCGGAAGTAGAAATGGAAGCAAACAGCATCGTCCATCAGAAGTGGCGTAAAGCAGTTGAGAGCACTCTAACTCGTTTGGGAGTTGGAAGTGCTCTCTTTTTGTTCGCTTAGAAATAGTCGGAGAAGTATGGGATTTGGCGGATGATCAGTCGTTCAAGCATATCAATGGTTGCTTCGTTGGCCTGGAATCGTCCGATTTTTGCTAAATAAGATGGGCGCTTATAGCCCATAAGCATAGTGGTTAATGTTTGGATATCGAATTCAGCATCTCGTTGATTTCCACCCTTGATCAGCTTCCCATGTCCTTGTTCATCTACTGATAAGGTGAACACGCCTTGATTCCACTCCAGCATCGGATCGTGGAGGACGAAGGTGAAGCTGCACGGCATTTCCTGTGGCTGGAACGGATATTGTTTCAAAAATAAGCCGATATCGACGATCCTTGCCATATAGTAGGGAGCAATCGTCTCCTTAATGTCACTGTCTTCAAGCAAAAAGGCAAGTGGTTCATCGGTATAAATATGCCCCTTTACTTTGGTCACCATGGAGAAGTGTGCACTGATGAAGTTCCATAAGCCATTGCGTGCTTCCTGGTTCACATACACCATCTCTTTCATATAGAACACTTCCTCGGCAATCCAGTAAAGCAAATACCCTGTTGGCTCATGGCTGCTGTTATAATAAACGGCCACGGTCATATCATCGAGATCCCATCGCAAATATTCCTCCCACGCCAGTTCATTGCGCAGCATTGCACCGTGTGTCTGCAGAGCAAAGTGGTGATAGACTTGTCGCACGTCTGGATGCTCAATCGTAACACGCTCTACATTGCCGGGTACTGTTTTAAGCTTGGGCAACTGTGTATCTTTCACTTCGAACGAGATTTTATCGGAGATGATCTCCCAGCCTTTCCGGCGGTAGTAAGGAATGGAATAAGGATATAAATAGGATACGGATTGCTTGCGCTTGCGCATATTCGTCAGGGCTTGACGCATCAACTTATTCATTAAGCCTAGGTTGGCGTATTCAGGGTAGGTGCCGACTCCTGTTAATCCGCCCATTTCATATATTTGGCCAAAGATGTTGACTTGGAACGGGTATACTGCCAATTGGGAAATAAGTTTATCCCCATCGAACCAGCCCAGCACGTCAGCCTGCCTCAGCACAGGCAGCTTAGCCTGCGCGATCTCGCGATTTTCCCAACCTAGCGCCTGCAAATCATGATTGGTCACTTGGAATACATAGCGCAGCAAGTCATTGAACTGCTCGCCATGCTGGATTTCAACTTCCTTCATTTTCAGTCTTTCTTGCAGCTTTTGACGGCTCATGGAATAGAACCTCCTTATTTAGGGCCGATTAGCCTTATACTATTTTACACGAAATTGACATGGTTCAATCATGTATAGAAATAAGGACTGTGAAGGTAGGAGAGACGACGATAGGCAGAAGCTGCGAAACAAAAAAGAGCGCCGCCACGAAAGTGGAGGCGTTGTATATTGGAAAACGGGTTTATTTTTTCTCCATAACCGCAAAATAGTTGTTTTCGCTGTCTGCAAAGTTGAATAAGCGGCCTGTGGGCATGGTCACTAATTCACCGACCGTAATGCCTTTATCCTTGAAAGCTTCATACAGTCCATCGAGATTGTCGGAGAATAGCATGATCGAAGGTGTGCCAAGGTTAAGCTCTGGCTGCATCTGAGCAATAAGCTGCTTGTTATGAAGCACGAAGGAGGTTTGAGCACCTTGTGCAGGGGCGATTTCAATCCATTTCATACCTTGTCCGTTGTTATCTTCCGATACGACAACGAAGCCGACCTTTTCTGTCCAAAATTGCACGGCTTGGTCTTGATCATTTACATACAGCATAACTTGTCCGATTTGATTGATCATAGGTCATTCTCCACTTCTCATTGAATTTGCTGAATCCATGTTCGATGGTACAATTTCTGGACTTGGATTGCAAGCAAACAGACGGGAAGACAGCAGTTCATCAATCGCAGCTCCAATTCCTTTATTTTGATTACACGATAGGATTATAAAATTAAGATTAGGGATTGCTTCAACGTCATAGTTGTATATGACGCTTGGTAATTGGGGAAAGTATTCTATTTTGTTATGTGATTATAATCACAATGTTTTTGGATCCGTCCTATATAATAGGTGCAGGACAGGAATGTTTCTCTCGTCGAAGATTGGAAAATAGATTCATTTACAATATTGGAAGGTGAGATCTCATGCAAAAAAATCATATATCCCAATTTCAGGAATATGTAGAAGGCAGATTTACGAAACGAATCATTCATAAGGATGGAGACAACGTTATTTTCGTGTTGAACTTCAGCCGAGGAGCCGAATTGCCGACACATAATCATCCGGGAGCTGATGTATATATCTTAGTTCTGGACGGAAGCGGGACAGTGACTGTCAATGGGGTGGAGACTGAAGTTGAAGAAGGAGATATCCTTCATATTGCTGGAGACGAAAATTTTGCTTATCGTAACGGGACAGATGCCGATTCCAGCCTGTATGTTATTTTGACGAAAACGCCATGTGAGCGCTATGCCCAAAATATGTAATCATAGCGTTGCATAAGGCAAATGACATAGTGCCCCTGGGGATAGGGTAGGATACCGTGGTAGATATCCATCACCTAATCTTAGGGGCACTATTGGTATGGCAACAGATGTGCCATGCTGTTCGAATGTAACGTTCTCTATCCTTTAAATGGAATTGTCTGCTCCGAGGTAAAACCGAAGTGGTTCGCGATGATCTGAACGATGCGCTTGGAAGCTTGTCCATCACCAAATGGATTGCTTGCCTTGGTCATCCCTAGGTAAGTCTGCTCATCCGAAAGCAGTCGGTTCGCAATATTGAAAATCGAGTCCTCCTCGGTTCCCGCAAGGGCAACCATATTGGCATCCACTGCTTCCGGACGTTCTGTCGTGTCTCGCATCAGAACAAGCGGCTTATTGAACACCGTTGTTTCTTCTTGCAAGCCGCCGGAATCGCTCATAATCAGATAGGAACGGGCAAGCAGGTTGATCATATCCGGGTATTCCAGCGTATTGAGCAAATGAATGCGATCATGCCCGGATAGAAGCGTGTGAGCTGCATCTCGGACGACTGGACTCATATGAATAGGATAGATGATAGCAGTATCAGGATGTTCATCTACAATTCGGCGAATGGCTCGGAACATGTTCTGCATTGGAGTTCCATAATTCTCCCGACGATGGGCCGTCACTGTAATGATTCTGCCTTGATGCTGGACAAGTGCATGTAATGCAGCTTCACTGAACGTATAATTTTCCTTATAAGTCTGCAAAGCGGCGTCTACAGCAGTTTGGCCTGTTATGTAAATATGCCCCTCGCTATACCCTTCACGCAGAAGATTATCCTTTCCAACCGAAGTTGGCGCAAACAGCAAATCGGTTACCGCATCGACAATTCTACGGTTTACTTCCTCTGGCCATGGGGAGTATTTGTTGTGCGAACGCAAGCCTGCTTCTACATGTCCAACTGGGATTTTGTGGAAAAATGCCGCAAGCCCACCGCACATCGCTGTTTGCGTATCGCCGTGAACAAGGATCATATCCGGCTTATCCTCTGCAAGTACATTGTCGAGTCCAGCGATAGCAGCGGACGTGAAATAGGCGAGAGATTGATTCTCTTTCATTAAGCGTAAATCTAGATCAGGCGATAGAGAAAAATGGGAGAGAGCCTGATAGAGCTGCTCTCGGTGCTGTCCGGTAACAACAACTTTTGTATCGAACCAATCAGATTGCTGCTTCAATTCCTGCACGACAGGGCACATCTTGGTAGCTTCCGGCCTTGTCCCGAAAATGACCATGATTTTCTTCTTTGTATTCATATGGAAAGCCCCCTCTACCTCGATTCTAATATGGAACATTCCTAATATTACCACATGAGGTTGGGTAAGTCATAAGTTCGAGGGATGAAGCGAAGGAGGTCATATTTTCTTTGACGAATATTTTGATAGAGAAGGCATTACATCACTGTTATTGATTATTGTCATAAAAATGTTGGGGAAATTAAAGTGGAGACAAGACTGATTCAAAGTTTTTTCGATTATGCCAGGTGGGTTAGAGAGTGTATAATGGACAACCATCAGATAAGGAAAATATGTGGACACATGGAACGGCAAAAGGATAACTGATATAATGATAATGAAATCGAGGTGATCGAAATGGGGAAGAAACGCAGAACAGCAGTTGCTCCGACTCAGAACACAGCAGAGAAGCCAGCCACATTGAAGGACTTGTTAAGTTCCGAGGTGCTGGACAAGTTGAAGGCACAAGCCAAAGAACTGAAGGTTCAGGAAGATAACCGCAAGGAAGTGGAACGACAGAAGGCGGAAGAGGCTCGCCGTGTGGAGCAGAAGAAGCTTGATAATAACTTTGAGTACTTATTGAATAACAGCAGCATGGATTGGCGAAAATTTAAAAATTAACAAAAGCGTGCAGACGAGAGCGTCTCACGCTTTTGTTACGTATGGTCAGCACTTATGAGCTTTAAAGATCTCTCATTCACGTTATGTGCATTTGATCTCTGGTTCAAGAGGATGTAATCTAGTTTATATAGGATTGTTACATTGTTCACATATTATTTGGAGGAAACAACATGAACTTGCCTATCTTAAACAAATTTGAATTGTTCGAAGCGATACAGAAGCATTGGGGCGGATTTTTCCGTCAATATGAAATGGCTCTGAACGAGCTGCAAAGCGACTTTCAAATTATTGATTTGGAATGGAAGACAAAGTTTGGATATTCCCCGATCGAACATATGAAGGCACGGGTGAAAAACCCACTATCCTTGCTCAAAAAAATAGAAAAAAAGAGAATTCCATTTTCCATGGAATCTGTACAAAATAACATCCGTGACATTGCTGGTTTGCGGATTGTCACTACATTTCTTGATGACGTATATATGATGAAAGAACATATCGAACAACGTGAAGACATCCAAGTGCTGCAAGTAAAAGATTACATTCAGAACCCAAAGCCAAGCGGCTACAAGAGCTTGCATATGGTTGTCAAGACACAGGTCATTCTTTCGCAGGAAGTGCTGTGGGTACCAGCCGAAATTCAGTTGAGAACGTCTTCGATGGATTTCTGGGCTGCTACAGAACATAAGCTGAACTATAAATATGAAGGCGGCGAAGTGCCCGAGGATGCACGCACCCAATTATTTGAGCTATCCAAATCGGCATTTCAAATGGATCAGCAAATGTCCATGCTTCGGAATCAGCTGTTGAAATAAATAAAAATAAAATAAAAGGCAAATAGGCTTTCCTTCAAAAGGAAGGCCTATTGTTTTATCTCGAACGATTATTTGATCCCATGCCACTTAGCGAGGTACTCCGCATGGGAACGCAAATACGCATGAGGTCCAAAAATTTGATCGTAATAATTAGCGATCATGACGTGTAACAGAATGAGGACAGCCCGTAACACCGCCAACTGCTAGCAGTATGAGAAGCTTCTCGATTTCATCCAGTGGAAGTGGCTCATGCTTGGACGTGTAGACCAGAGGGCCGTCAGGAATATCTGGTCCCCTGAATCCCTCGGGCCAACCACCGTTGTATTCAGAAGGGGCATATAATTCGATTGAAAGAAATGAACTCCTTGTTCCCGATAAATGGTCGGAATCCGAACAGCAGGCTTGCTCCTGATGAAGTGTCACATTTTTTCTTCCCCCGTCTTCCAATAAACTACAAGAGGCATCTATTTTCCCATGATTAACCCCCACTTTTGACTAACTACTACATTACCTTAACCAAGATTCAAAATTTTTACGTAAGCGTTGAACACCACTTGTATTTTACAGCCTTGCTATTCATGTTAAGACTCAGATGCTTATTCCCTCCTGTTGCTCATACATATGAAATAGGGTTCTTTCTAAGGGAACGTTATTTTAGATGAGTGAAGGGAGCGTTGCAATGAGCCATGAAAGGAATGGAGGATATGGGGGATTCGAGTCGGAAAATCAATCATCTTATGCAAATATGAAGATGCAGCAAGAGTTCGAGGATGCAAGGTATATGAACTGGTGTGACCAATCCCTTACTTTTGTTCTTGTTCACGGAGCATGGGGGGATTGCCGTTATTGGTCAAGAACGGCCGAAGTTCTGCACAGTATGGGGCATAGGGTGTACGCTCCGAATTTGCCAGGACATGGGATGGATTGGAATAAAAATGTAACGCATGCCATGTATGTGGATGCAGTCGTTCATTGTATCAAGCACTATCAACTCTCAAATGTTGTACTGGTTGGGCACAGCTTTGGCGGTACGGTTATTTGCAAGACGGTAGAACATGTCCCTGATCGTATACGTCGGCTTGTCTTTATGGATGCATTTGTTGTACGCGATGGATATAGTGCTGCAGATGAAATACCACCGCAAAGCAAAGAGGAGTGGGCGCAGCTGGCACAACAATCATCTGACAATACCATTATGTTGCCTTTTACCGTATGGAGGGAGACATTCATGAACAATGCCAGTATTGAGCTGGCGTATCATGTCTATTGTACGGTTACACCAGAGCCTGCAGGGCCATTGTTTGAGAAGCTGGATCTGTCGAAATTCTATCGTTTACCTATGCCCAGAAGCTACTTGTACTTAACGGATGATACTGCGCTGCCTCAAGGGGAGCAGTATGGCTGGCACCCCCATATGTCAAGTCGATTAGGGCTGTTCCGGCTCATAACGGCACATGGCGATCATATGACCCCATTTCATATTCAACCGCATCTCGTTGCGGAGAAGCTTATTGAAGCAGGGCGGGATTAAGTACGGGGGTATGAGGGCTGCGGTAATGTGTACGGAATGATTAAAAACAAAGGCTGGCCAAAAGAGAATTTCCCTTGGCCAGCCTGCATGTGCTGCAAGTATTTCCGATGTATGGAACGAAATGATAATTACTGTGGATTGGTTGTCCAAATACCAGCAGTCTTCACAAAGACACGCTGCGGCAGCTTAAGCGCAGCTAGTGCAAGCTCGGCTACATCCTCAGGCTGCATCATGCGCTCCTCGTCTCCGATGTTGAGCCCTGCATTTACTGCGAGTTCTGTATTTACGGTGCTTGGCGTCAATGCAGTTACACGGATATTATGCTTGCGAACTTCCTGCATGAGCGCTTCGGTCATGCCCATAACCGCGAACTTGGATGCATTGTAGGCAGAACCTGTTGCAAACCCACGTTCTCCAGCAGTTGAAGAAATATTGATAATACTTCCTTCATTCTGTTCAATCATGGCAGGGAGCACTGCACGAGTAACATAGTAGGTGCCCATCAAGTTGACTTGGATAATGCGCTCCCATTCTTGCGGATCCATATCGACCAACTTGCCGAACTTGGCAATGCCTGCGTTATTAATGACAATGTGGATAGCGCCAAGCTGCTCCGAAAGAGAAGCAACGGCGCGATTGACGTCCTCTTGTACTGCAACATCAGCCGTTGCGATCGCGACTCGGATATCATATTTCGCAGTAAGTTCGGCTTTTAGAGCTTCAAGATCAGCGGCTGTACGGGCGATGAGGCCAAGATGTACGCCTTCCTGCGCTAACGATTCGGCCAACGCTTTGCCAATACCTTTGCCTGCGCCAGTAATCAGTGCGGTTTTGTTCGTAAGATCTTGCAATTTCATATTTTTAATCTCCTTTTACTTTTTTTTGCTTAACCGTTATGACTAACAACAAGCTCGTATTTGTTCAAAGAAGCACCCAGCATGTACTGCTTGCTGTCGCTGGCACCCCGGTGGGATTCGCGGAAGGTATCGCTAGATGTCCAGTTGCGGAATGACTCCTCATTCTCCCACATCGTACAGACCTTCAGTTCTTCTTCGCCTTCCTGACCTGGACCGAGCCATACCTCCAAGCGGACAAATCCGCTCATTTGCTGTACGCCCTTGGCCTGCGCGAATCGCTCTGCCACTTGCTTCCCGAATCCTTCTTTAATTCGGATTGTGTTCGTCACGACTAACATGCTATCGCCTCCTGTGTGCATAATGATGTTCATGTTCATTTGTACAGATTGTATATCTGCCTCTCTATTATACTCGAACTGTTGGACAAGATCACACTCACTTGTGAGTATTACCAAGCACATTCCATCTTGTTCCCCATTCCTTCATGGCATCAAATATGGGACGAAGCGTAATTCCCCTCTCCGTTAATGAATATTCGACGTGTGGAGGGATTTCGGAATAGACGGTTCGTTGAATAATGTTCTGTTGCTCCAGCTCCTTCAATCGGAGTGAGAGCGTGCGTGGACTGATGCCATGGAGTGCGCGTTCCAGCTCGCCGAATCGCTTTGTCCCGTGAAACAAATCGCGCAATATTAGAAAAGTCCACTTCCCCCCGATAATATGCATTGTATGCTCAATGGGACATGCTGTGATCGAGGCCGTATCCACGGGAGATTCATACTTATGTGTTGTATCTAGGGAGGCCGAAGCGTGTAATGTTCCTTCTTGGCAAGGTGTATGTGTGGTTTGTTCTGGAGTTGACATGTGAAGCCCCCTTCTCTTATTGCACTTCATTTAGTATAGTGCAATGAAGTCGATGGTGACAATGCTGAGACCTCGCAAGAAGCAGTGGGGAACAGGACGAGCTCATGGCTTCGATTGGCTAGATCAGATAAGGGGCTATGCAAGTATAGACTATGAGAAAGGCATGATAGGTAATGAATCATGTATTGTGCTAAAATTAATGATGATACTGTATGCACAGAAGGGGAGGAATATTATGAAGGTGCTTGTCATAGTTGCACATCCGAATTTGGATGCCTCTAACGTTAACCGTGCTTGGGTCGAAGAGCTGCGCAAGCATGACAACATTACTGTACACGAGCTGTACAAGGAATATCCCAATGGACAGATTGACGTACAGAAGGAGCAGGCGTTGATTGAAAGTCATGACCGCATCGTATGGCAGTTTCCATTCTATTGGTACAGCTCGCCGGCATTGATGAAGCAATGGCTGGACAGTGTGCTTACATATGGCTGGGCATATGGCACGGGCGGCGATCGCTTGCATGGCAAGGAGCTTATGCTGGCTATATCGACCGGAAGCCCGCAAGAGAAGTATCAGGCGGGCGGGCTTAATCATTATTCCATGAGTGAGCTGCTGAAGCCGTTCCAGGCGACTAGCAATCTGATCGGCACAACATACCTGCCTGCATTCGTATTCCATGGAGCAATGGGAGCGGAAGAGGCTGCGATTCAGAATAGTGTCAAGGACTATGTATCCTATCTGTTGAAATAGGAGCTGATGTAAGTAGGCGGAGTATAACGAATAGGAGTGCCGCAAAGTAGGTTCACCTAGCTGTGAGACGAACTTTAAATTTGAAAAAAAGGTTGGGTTAAGGGAATGTGCATGTTTCCTTTAACTCGGCCTTTTTGTTTTATTGGTGTGATATGGAGACAAAAAAAGAACTCAACATCCACTAAAAAGTGGACAATTGAGCTCTCTTCGAGTTATTGGGATGTTCCTATCCGTTTCGATTACCCGTTCATCGTTATCTATGTTGAAGGACGTGCTTATGCAGACGTTGACGCTGCATTCCCTGGAATTCCGTTGCCAAACGCCAGTTCTTCAAGCTTCGCAATAATGCGTTCTTCTGTATCGCTGTCGACAGGAATGTTACATGATGCAAGCGGAAGCAGCTTGTCGAAGCTTCCAATTGCAACAGAATAGCCAGCCTGCTGAAACATCGGAATATCATTCATATCATTGCCGAAGCAGACGAATTGTCCAGGGATAATCCCAAACGAGCGAAGTGCAGCCATTTTGTTGACACCGATGCTTGTCATATCAACGATGCCTTCCGCGGAGTGGTAATGGAGCGTTGTATCCAGCGACTTCAGTTTTTCCGTTAGCTCCTCTAAGCGATTGCTGCCTAGAACGAGAATCTTGATCACATTATAAATTTCATTCATAGGTAAACAAGCAGCTAGGCGCAGCGGATCGACATGGAATAGGAACGGATGTGTCCCCTCCAAGTTGTGCGCATAGTTCCACTCATCATCAACAAGGTAGGCCGCTTCATATTGATGCAGCAAGCTCATAATCGCATCGGCTGTTGCCTGCGGAAGCGGGCTTGACGCTAGACGCTCACCTTGGAAATAGGTCATGGCACCGTTGGCGCCGATGAGCAGGTTGTGGTGAAAGCGTTCATCCAGGACAGGAAGCATATCCCGGCAAGGACGTGCCGAAGCGAAGCCTACGATATGTCCAGCTTCTTGTATGCGTGCAAGGCAATTCATAATTGGAGCAGAGACAGGCTGTCCTTTGAATGAAATCGTACCATCAATATCAAAAATGAAGTGCATGTAAGATGTTCTCCTTTGACTGAATGTATGTTTTCTGTATGCAAGTTATAAGTTGTAAGTTGTAAGTAGCAATGCTGGCAGGAATATTAGTTTAAAAAAACGAAAGGGCTTGCTTGACTGCACAGTAGCCGAAATAGATGCCAAACCCGATAAATACAATGCCTGCTGTAATCGATACATATTGCATGATGCGTGGGGTAATGGCTCTGCGGCTGAAATGGGTCACAGCAGCGACGAAAAGATCCCATATACAAATACCGACAATGATAGCGCTGCTATATAGCAAGGTATCCTGCTTGCCTAACACATCCATGGTTGTTGCCATAACGGAGCCATATATGCCGATCCAAAATACGATGTTAAGCGGGTTGGATAACGCCAGTAAAAAGCCCGATAAAAAAGAGGAACCGACATGCTGCTTCTTGGCATCGGAATCGGAGATCTGGACTGTAGATCTGGCTTCACGAAAACTTTCATATCCAAGATACAGCAGCAATATGAACCCTGCCGTCCATAGAATGAGCTTAGCGAACGGTGTTGTTAAGAACGAAGCGGCTCCATAGTAGATAAGCAGCATGAAAATAACATCCGTGCTCATGGCGCCGAGCCCCAGGAACCAAGCGTTCCAGAACCCATTTTTTAATCCGGCCTTGATCTGAGCGATGCTGATTGGACCGACAGGGGCTGAGAGAGACAGCCCGAGCAATACATAGCTGAACCATATGCTAGCCATCTGATCTTCCTTCCTGTTCTTGCGAAATAATGGTACTATTGTACTGGTTATCTGTCCTGTTGATAAGTGGCAGATTTGTAGATTTAATTGGGGACAGAGGTGATGGGGAAATGCTTGAACTGACTCCGCATATTGATGATCATTCTTCGGAACCGAAGTATTTGCAATTATACAGCTACATAGCGAAGCAAATCTGGAATGGAACATTGACAGCAGGCACGCGGCTTCCATCTATTCGAACATTGGCGGCACATTTGCATCTAAGCCGCAATACGGTTGAGGCGGCCTATCAGCAGTTAATTGCAGAAGGGTACGTAGAGAACCGCTCCCGAATTGGTTTGTTCGTCATGCCGATTGAAGGAGGTGTGAAGCAAGCGGAGAGTGGCGAGAAAGGAGCCGAACGAGAGCTTGAACGAGAGCTGGCGCAGCCATTAACGGCTTCTTTAGATGATGAAAAGGATGTATTCGATACGGATGCAGGAATTGAAATTGATTTTCGTCATGGCAACGTAGACAGGGAAAGGTTCCCGTTGATCGTATGGCGCAAGCTTGCAAATGATTTATTTCGACATAGACGGGATGAGGCGCTTCAATACGGACATCGTCAGGGTGAAGCAGGATTGCGCAGAGCGATTGCTCGATATTTATACCAATCAAGAGGAGTACATTGTACGCCTGAGCAGATTGTGATGGGGGCTGGCATTCAACAATTGTTGATGCTTATCTGTCAGTTGATTCGCAAAGATACGCATTCCATTGCGATGGAGGAGCCGGGATATGACGGCGCACGGGCAATTTTTTATCATAATGGTTACGAGATAGTGCCAATTCCACTTGAGGCCGAAGGAATATCTGTACAGCATCTAAGAGAACAGAGTGCTGGTGCGGTATACGTAACGCCGTCGCATCAGTTTCCTCAAGGCATGGTGATGTCTATCGCGAAGCGGATGCAGCTGCTGCAATGGGCGAACGATCGGGAAAGCATCATTATCGAGGATGATTATGACGGAGAATTCAAATATGGAGCGAAGCCAGTTCCCTCGCTGCAAGGGCTGGATGGGCATGGCCGGGTCGTATACGTGGGCACATTCTCCAAGTCCCTGCTTCCTTCCATTCGATTAAGCTATATGGTGCTTCCTCCGTGGCTTCTAGCGCGGTATAGGCTTGAATTCGCTGCTTATGAGCAGACGGCCTCAAAGCTGCATCAGATGACAATGGAGCGGTTCATGACAGAAGGGCATTGGGACAAGCATCTGCGGAAAATGCGCAAGCTGTACCAAGAAAAGCACAGCACACTGTTGACAGCGTTAAGTGAAGAAATGGGTGATCGAGTCCGTGTGATAGGGCAGCATTCCGGACTTCATATCAAGCTTCAAGTGAAGCATGAATATAGTGAACAGCAATTAATCGATGCGGCAAGAACAGTTGGAGTTAAGGTGTATCCGATCTCGATTTATCGAATTAAGCAGGAGGAAGACGAACAGCCTTCCTTGCTCATCGGCTTCGGTGGACTCAGTCTGATCCAGATAAGAAAGGGAGTAGAACGACTCAGACAGGCATGGTTTGGATGAATGCCTGATTGCCTGACTTCTGTCAACGACATTCTAAAGGTAAAAAGTTTAGAAGGGAAAAGGGAAGGGACGGGGACGAGCGAATGAACAGCTGGATTACATTTGACTTGGATGGAACGTTGATGCAGAATCCATTTGCTGCATGGATCTTTCCGGAGATTACAAGTGTCGTACGGGAGCAATTGAGAACCGGCATTGATGTTGACGATGATGCTGGCTTTGATATGGGAAAGCTTCTTTATGAGGAACATCGTAAGCGAATGGAGGCGGGTAAGACAGTTCGCGCTTATGATTGGGACGATATGCTGCGGCAAGTGCTTGCTGAACTAGGTGCCGAACAAAGTATTGATATTCAGGTAGAGCAGCTTGTACGCAAGCATGCGGTGCCGCCTGCGAAGGTCTATTTGCTAGAAGGAGGCGTTAAGCCTGTTCTGGAGCAGTTGAGTCAGCACGGATACCGATTGGCGGTAGCAACGAACGGATATTATAAATACCAGTTTCCAGTGCTTGAAGCTCTAGGCATTGCCCAATATTTCGAGCGAATTGTTACCCCAGAGACTACAGGAGGCGGCAAACCTGATATGCATATGCTCCATGCTGTTCGCCAGTACGGTTCAATTGCCGCGCATGTTGGGGATCGGCTGGATCATGATGTGTATATGGCCAATCAATTCGGAACTGCTTCTATCCTGGTGCACCGCAAGCTGCCGCAGGAATTGCAACAGCTCGCTCCTGAACAACGCATGTATGAACCAGCCTTTGTGCCGATATGCAGCCAACAGCTTCAGCGGGAAAGCCAGAGCTTGTATACGAAGCTGTTCGGAGATGATGATGGAACGGAACTGCCGGAGCAGATTAGACCCGATTTCGTTATTCGCAGCATTCATGAACTGCCTGCATGCTTGGCCGCAATAGCGAACAAAGAGTAGATTACCGCATTTTGAAATGCCGAACCTGTTCGATGAACATCGTCATGGCCATCGTGGCGGAAGCATTATTGTCTTGGAGGATGTGGAACGCCCGCTTGACGCTCTTGCCCTTAACGTGAACTAAGCGCAGCTCGCCATGTTCCTGCTCTTTACGAATTACCCAATAAGAAAGCATTGCGATCCCGAGTCCGGCCATGACGGCTTCCTTCACACTTTGACTGCTGTTGAACACATAAGAACGCTTGATGTGCAGCTTCAGATCGCTCATGAATTGATCGCTGTAAGCTCTTGTTCCCGAACCCTGCTCACGCAGTACCCATACCTCGTCATGCAGCATGCTCGGCTCGATGGTGGGCATGGAAGCAAATGAATGGTTGGGCGATACGACGAGTACCATCTCATCCTCCATGAACGGAGTGCCAAGCTGAAGGTCTTTATATTCGATTTTGCCTTCTACAAGCCCGATATCCAACTCATTCGCACGTACGGATTGGGCAATTTGTTCGGTGTTGGCGATTGTCACTTGGACATCTACGCTCGGGTATTGACGAGCGAATGAAGCCACGATACGAGGCAATATATATTCTCCGATCGTGAAACTGGCTCCGATCCGCAGTGATCCTGTAACCTCATCCCGAAGCAGACCGATGTCTTCGCGTGCCGCTTCATAACGGGCAATCATTTCCTTGGCATGCTTATATAATATCTCTCCAGCTTCGGTCAACTTAACATGCTTAGGGGAGCGGTGAATGAGCTGCACCCCGAATTCCTGCTCCAAGTTGCGGATATGCTGGCTGACGCCGGGCTGAGACAGATGGAGCAGCTCGGCGGCTCGCGAGAAATTGCGCTGTTCCACGACCGCTACATATACCTTCATTGTATCTACAATCATAGGGTGAACGAACCTCCGTGAATTCTTATCCATGAAAAATGAGATCTATAATCGGCTCAAATGAGTATCTTTGATGTTGTCGCATACTTTAAACCATATCCAAGCATTCGATCCATGCCAATATGGGCCGTCCATATGATCCCCACTGCTAAGACCGCTTGATTGGACAACAGAAATCCGCACATCACGGTTGCGAGTGATACACTGTACGTATGGAGTACATTATAAATAAAAGCGCCTGCTTTATTACTAACGACATAACCGATCATGGATACATCGGGAACAAACAACAAAGCAAAAAACAGCAGCCAGTTAAATTGATGATATTCGTAAAAATAGATGCATCCTAATAATACGAACAATCCTTCTACATGTAATAATGCTTTACTTCCTGTCATTTATTATCCTCCAATCTTGTTGTAAAGGTAAACTCTTGCGCAATCATTGCCGGCAGGGTAAGAGTGGGCAGAGGCAGTTTTTGAAGAAAAGGTGTGATTTTGCAAGTTGATTCGCAGCAGCAATAAGGTATAATATGTAATAAGAGAGATACAATGAATAAAGGGATCGTGTTGGTAGCACGATCCCTGTACAACGGCCGCATGTAAGAACGGTCGGCTGCAAAGACGGACATGAAATAGACCGATACCTTGCTACGGGGCGGTCTATTTCCGTTTATTAAACGATAACAGCGCTACAATAAGCGTACCAAAGCTAATCATTAGCGTTAGTGCTTCGAACACTGTCATGGGCATCACCTCCCGTCAGGGAGACTAGCCGACCGCCCTTCATGCCGAATCAGTTGTACTCTTGTATCATACCATAATTTTCTATAGTCAGAATATATAATTGCATGTTTCGCAATATACGATATATTGAGCGGACTAACCCTAACTATGAGACCATTCAAGCACCTCCATGGATAAGTTTTTCTATCACAAGATGGGAAGACAGCCTGGAGGTGTTTTGCATTTATCATGAACATGCTTGGCAAATAGCCAACATCAACGGATAGAGGCACCATAAATGCTATCTATGAATAGATAAATATAGTGACAATAAGTTTTCCTTATGCTAGGGATTGCATATCCGTATTTCCCCTTGCGAGCGAAGCCATTTATAGTAATCATCGTAAGGATCAGGCTGCGCCTGCTGAAAGATGGGGGATGGATATGAATAACGGGGAAGTGCTCCTGGCCACGAAGCCGAAGCGAAATAAACAATATAGCGGATTTGCGCTTGGGATTGCTTTGACGCTAATTATCGCAGTTGCAGCGAAGCTGCTTGCAGGATTGCCGTTCCTTAGCATTATGGGACAGCTTGTCATCGCAATACTGATTGGCATCATGTGGCGCGCCACAATCGGGGTGCCTAAACAAATCATAGCGGGAACGAACTTTTCAAGTAAGAAGCTGCTCCGACTTGGAATCATTCTGCTCGGAATGCGCTTGGATCTCATGGATATTGTACGTGCTGGCCCGAAGGTTTTCTTTATCGCAGTACTCGTAATTGCATTTACTTTGTCAGTCGTATATGGGCTTACGAGACTATTCAAGGTGGATAAGCGACTCGGTATACTGACGGCATGTGGAACGGCGATTTGTGGAGCGGCGGCCGTAGTGGCGATAGCACCGCAAATTAAAGCGAAAGATGAGGAGACGGCAATCGGCGCGGCCATGGTTGCGATTTTAGGAACTATTTTTACACTTGCCTATACATTCTTGTTCCCGATCCTCGGTTTTTCGGATAATGGATACGGCGTTTTTGCCGGAGCGACGCTGCACGAGATTGCCCACGTGATAGCAGCGGCAGACCCAGGGGGAAGCGCGGCGGTCGATATGGCCGTTATTGTGAAGCTGACACGTGTAGCACTGCTTGTGCCTGTAGCGATTCTCATTGGCATTTGGTCGTCGCGTGAGAGCCGCAGGGAAGCGGGAGATAGTGCTGGAGTAAAGAAAGCAAAAGTGCCAATTCCTTGGTTCATTCTCGGATTCCTGCTTGTCAGCGGCTTTAATTCACTGGGAATTGTACCAGAAGCAATTGCTGGATATATTGTTATTGCGGCTTACATGCTCATTGCTATGGCGATGGCTGGGCTTGGCTTGAATGTCGATCTCGCAGCGTTCCGCAGACTTGGGATGAAGTCGTTCGCGGCGGGATTCATTGGCTCCGTTCTGTTGTCCTTTCTTGGCTTCGGGCTAGTGCATTGGTTCGGCTTGGCATAAATAAATATTTACTAGCAATAAGATATGTGAAAGAACTTTTACAAGAGGTCAACACACCAACACATTGGTTGTTGACCTTTTTGCTTTATTATCATTCTGCCCTGAACAAAAAATAGACGCCCAATTGCTGAGCGTCCCAAGCACAGAATATGACTATGACATCTCCTGAGGGGGAGAATGCAAGATATATTGTTTGCCGCTACATTCTAAATCACGCTTGCATTATGCAGCGCCTCTTCCACTGGCACATAAGGAAGAGCAAGATCACGAGCGACTGCTTCGTATGTGATGGAGCCTCCGGCTGTATTGACGCCGCGCATAAGCGGTTGACTGTTCTGCAATGCTCTGCCGAGCCCAAGATTCGCAATGCTG
Organism: Paenibacillus sp. S-12; assembly: GCF_030363895.1. NCBI lineage: Bacteria > Bacillati > Bacillota > Bacilli > Caryophanales > Paenibacillaceae > Paenibacillus > Paenibacillus sp. S-12. The sequence goes on along the minus strand of NZ_JASIUF010000014.1, from coordinate 185,318 downwards.
AGTGCATAAGGAACCGTAACATTCGTAAGCGCCATCGTTGATGTGCGCGGCACAGCACCAGGCATATTTGCTACAGCGTAGTGAACGACACCATGCTTGACGTAAATCGGATCGTCATGAGTCGTAATGCGATCAACCGTCTCGAAAATGCCGCCTTGATCGATTGCGACATCGATGACGACAGAACCAGGCTGCATGGAGCGAATCATCTCTTCCGTGACAAGTTTCGGCGCTTTCGCACCCGGAATGAGAACTGCACCGATAACCAAGTCGGATTCGGCTACAGACTCAGCTATCGTGAGCGGGTTGGACATTAATGTATTTACGCTGGAGCCGAACAGATCATCCAGTTGGCGCAGTCGATCTGCGTTCATATCGATAATGGTGACGTCTGCTCCAAGACCCACTGCGATCTTGGCTGCATTTGTACCGACAACACCACCGCCAATTACTGTAACCTTGCCGCGACGTACGCCTGGAACACCGCCAAGCAGGATTCCGATGCCGCCATGCGGCTTTTCAAGGAACTGTGCGCCAATTTGGGCTGACATACGGCCAGCCACTTCACTCATCGGAGTGAGCAGAGGCAGTGTGCGGTTGATTTCAACGGTCTCATAGGCGAGAGCCGTTACTTTGTGCTCGATTAAGGCGCGAGCCAGTTCAGGTTCAGCCGCCAGGTGCAAATACGTGAACAAGATGAGCCCTGGACGGAAATAACCGTACTCGGATGACAGGGGCTCCTTCACTTTCATAATCATATCTGCCTGTGCCCATACTTCTGCTGCACTAGGGATAATAGTTGCTCCTGCCTGTTCATAAGAGGCATTGTCGAAACCGCTTCCAATTCCAGCGTCATGTTCGATAATGACACGATGGCCGGCTTTATGGAATGCAGCTACACCAGCGGGGGTGAGCGCAACGCGATTTTCGTTATTTTTAATTTCCATAGGAATTCCGATTATCATTGCATAGCCTCCTCATATATCCTGAACCTGTTTGGTTATCCAATTAAAGTATAATTCGTCGATCACGCTTGCGCTTTGTTGCAAGCTCCAAAAAAAATACCCTGTCCTTGTGTATTTCCCACAAAGCCAGGGACAATTGCGTATCGGTAATCGATCGCAGGGAAGGTTGGCAACGGATGACGTGTTACGTAGATTCGTTGTCCTTGTTTATCGTTGCCAATCGATGCAATTTTAATTCCAAAAAAAGCGACATCTTCTCATCCATGCTGTCCATATGAATGCCGCCAACTTCTGCAATGCGCTTTATCCGATACATCAGTGTATTCGTATGAACATGGAGGGCTTCCGCTGTACGCTTCACATTGCAATCGTGACGAAGATATTGTTCGATCGTATGCACAAGCTCACCGAAATGTTCGGAATCATATACACGCAGCTTCTCCAGCCCATCATGCTGATAAGCCTGCTGTGCAGCATGATTCGCGGAGCGCGCGGAACGCTGCTCGGTCAATATTGGCAGATGGCGATAATAGCCTAGCTCGCTGTAGCTATGGATAGAAGCGAGTTCGTCAGGGAATGCCTTCTTTAAGGAAAGAGTGGTCATTGCCTCCTCATAAGATCGCGATACGTTAAGAAATGATGAAGAGCTATCGCTGGCACCACTGCAAGTGGGGGAGGCACCGAATCGCTGTTCCATATGGAGAAGAAGTTGTTGGCATTGCACCTTAGACATGTGAAGCGTATTACCTGCTTGTGCTTGCTGCATTAGACCCGGCATCATGATGAGACGGTCACGCTCAACCACATGCAGCAATATCCGAAGATGCTGTGTTGTCTTTAACGTATATTGAATTTGGCGGTATAGCTTTTCTTGGATAGGGGTGTTGAACTGGATGATCCATATGAAATATTCAGATGGGAATGTAATGCCTAGCCGAGCTGCGTGCTCTCGTATTGCTTGCTCAGATGAGTGATGTCCGGTTATAAGCTGCCAGAAGAAATCATGCTTGTGCTGCTCCTGCCGTCTGCTGTGCAACTGGTGCTGCATAAGCTTGGACTTGGCAGCCTGAGCCGCTCGCGACAAGGTATGAAGGGCGGTATCCGGCAGCGGCTGCTCGTTGTCGAGCACCCATATGTAGCCGATAATATCCTGTTGATGGCGAATGGCTACAGCCAAACGATTGCCGAGGCCAACCTCATCGATATGCTGGATGCGTATCGGTTCTGTGCTGGACATAAGCCGCTGCATCGTTCCATCTCTCCATAATGCGCTGATCACCTGCTCCGGGACGCGCCGACCGATAATGGTCGCAATCCGCGCTGGATCGGTGCCCGGATGATGCGTGCTGTACGCAAGCAGCTTATGTCCGGCATCTTCAATTGTGACAGGACACTGCAGCAGATCACTGACGGTGTCGGCAACCGCTTCCAGACTGTCAAAATGCTGTTCGAAAAGATGGTTTATTTTATTCATGCACATGGCTCCTCAACGATAGGAAGATCATGACTATTTTAGCATGAAATCCATCGTTTTGTAGCCGGATTCATCAATTTAAATGCCGACATCCAGTGTGCCATAAGATGGAAAGCGACCGCGCCACCATGCTCTATCATCCCTTCAATTTGAGTGAAGCAGTGGAAACGATTCTGCTGATGATGGAAGCCGTTATTTTCGAGAAACAGTTGCAATGGGACTATGACATCGAGCCTGATTTGATGGTGCATGGCAGCAGTGAACCAATTAAGCAGGTCGTTCTCATTTTGCTTGATAACGCCCTCAAGTATACGAATCCGAACGGATCCGTAACCATTTCTCTGAAAATACAGCATCAGGATGTCGTTCTTACGGTGTCCAATACAGGCAAAGGGAGTGCGCCTGAGCATCTGTCTCGGATTTTTGATCGCTTCTATCGAACCGATGCGTCGAGATCGCGCCAGCAGGGCGGCTACGGGCTTGGTCTGGCAATCGCAAAATCCATCGTCGAGCAGCATAAAGGAAAACTTTACGCGAAGAGTACGATAGGCGAGACGACGTCATTTTATTTGCATCTCACAAGATTGGAAAGTTGCTAATAATCATCGAAACACCTCATTTAGAAAGAAACGGGCAGGGTGACACTGTCACCCCGCCCATTCAAGTACGAATCGATATGATTATTTCAAAATGATGCGCTCAGACAAGGAGTCCCACTTCAAAGCTTTGCCAGTCAGCTTGCTGAATGCGTCAAGGCTCAGGTAGAGGATATTGTGCTCCACTTCTACCGGAATGGAAATTGCTTTGCCATTCAACGTTACGGAAGCTCCGTCTTTTACCTTCAAGGTTACCTTGTCCTTCGCAAATGTAGTTGTTTTCGATGTGCTGTCATTCGTTACTTTAATTTGCAGCGCTTGTGCAAGCTTCACAGCAGGGAAGAGAACCTTGCCGTCGCGGCTTACCTTGAACTTTGGATACAGGTGCTTGCTTTGCAGCGCGGCTGTTGCTTTCTTCAGATTCAATCCTGCTACCTTCGCGATGCTTGTTGCAATTGCTGTGTTGTCAATTTTACCTTTCACATATTCCGCAATTGGTCCATACGCCCATACGCCAACATCTACCGCAGAGTGGCCATGCCCAGACCAGCCTACCAAGTAACGCTTCGCCATCACTTGATTGAACGCTCCTTCCTGTTTGTAGGAAGAACCATCGCCCTGCATGATGTATTGGGCTTCTTCATCTGTGATGTCAGTGAAGCCTGTATGTTTCTTGATTAACGACTTCACTTCGTCCGTGGACGCTGCTTTTGCAAGCTGTGGCCCAAGAAGCTCGGAGGAGATTTTTTGCTTGCCCCATGCATCGACATTCAGTTCATAAATGTTGTCACGGGACAGAGAAAGGCCGCCTGTCTCATGATCGGCCGTAATGACGATCGAAGTGTTGCCGTCCTTTTTCGCAAAATCAAGAGCGACCTTCACCGCTGCATCAAAATCAAGCGTTTCTTGAATCATGGCACCCAGATCATTCGCGTGAGCTGCGTGATCGATACGTCCGCCTTCAATCATCATGGTGAAGCCTTTAGGGTTCGTAGAGAGAGACTTAATCGCTGCAGATGTCATGTCAGCAAGGCTTGGTGTTTCAGGCTTGCGATCCAGTACATAGTCCACATGAGAATCGTGGAACAGACCGAGAACTTTGCCGTTTTTCGCCGTTAACGATTGCAGACCTTTTTTGTCGTATACGACTTTATAGCCCTGTTTCTCGAAATCAGGAATGATTGTCTTGTCTTCGCGCTTGCCTTTCTCCTGCTTGCTGACGAATTGGCGCTTGCCGCCTCCGAGCAGAACGTCAACAACGCCCGATTCTAAATATTGGGATGCGATTGCATTCTCATTGTCGCGATTGCGGACATGGGAGGCATATGCCGCAGGTGTTGCGTGTGTAATACGAGCTGTCGTTACGAGGCCAGTCGACTTGCCGATAGCCTTGGAAGCTTCGATGACGGATGCGACTGGCTTCGAAATGTCTTCATTCGATACGCTGATTGCAGCGTTGTATGTTTTGTTGCCCGTTGCAAATGCAGTAGCTGCAGATGCAGAGTCTGTTACTTCGCCGGAGACGATCGTATCCCCGTCCTCGCCTTTGTCAGCGAAGGTCGTTGCCTGGCCCACATACAGGCTGTCCATATATAAGGATGGACGCTTCAGCTTGTTCTTCGAGTAGATTCGTGCGGCAGTTACTTGAGCAGGTCCCATGCCGTCACCAATAAGGACAATGAGATTTTTCGAAGCGGTTTGCGGCTTCACGGCGCTTTTAGCCAATACTGCATCGGATTGCATTGCTCCGAACGGCAGCATGAGAAGCGCCAGCGTCGTCACCAACGATTTGCGTAACATTTTATTCAACCGAAATCCCTCCAACCAAGTATGTAATATACAGCTTTATTGTAGACAAGGTTTGTTAGCGATTGTGTAAATAAATGTAATTGGTAAATCAAATAGATTTGAAAATTTTGTAAATCTTATATATGCCTATTATAGATCTCATACGTATATGCCAGATTTGTTGCTTACACTTACAGCAGGAAAAGGTTAATGACATAGAATGTTGGGAATGGCATGTTGAAAATACAGGTCGAGTGTTATTGATTTAGGCTGGGAGTGCTGGGTAATTGAAGAGAAATGGGACAGAAGACCTGCAAGGATAATCAGGGAGTCTATTGATTGTTCGTAAGAGGTTACCTATACTTGGTAATGATTTGGTAAAAATATCGGAAGGAGGAAAGACATCATGGAACGATTTATAGACCCGCTTGGTCTTCCTTTTCGATTTTATGCGATATTGCGCCGGAATGAAGAGGTTGCTGTAAAGTGCCCGAAGTGTAAAGGTCTGGCCTATATTTCTCAAGGGGAATGCGGACTAATGGTGAAGTGCACCTCATGCTTCCATCAAGAAAAGGAACCGGAGGCTTATCGGTGCAGTGCTAGCGGTGTTTGCGCAGTATGCGAAAGATGGTTCAATGAGCAGGTTACCGATCACAAGCAGCAGACGCAGAAGGCAATACGTATCGCTTGTCCTCATTGTTCAGCTGTGAATCAAGTGCCTTTGCGCAGGGCGCTGACGTATACTGGCTGCTACTCTGATTTTCGAGATGAACGGGATCCTGTCTTTCAATTGGAGCTGTACTATTTGGATTATTTCCGCAGTAAGCCCGTATGGGCTGCCAATTGGGAGCATTTGAACTATTTGATCCGCTATATATCGGCAGATTTGCGTGAGAAGCCTGCTGGCGTAATCAAGCGTACAGCTTCCCATTCGCTGCCTGCCTATATGAAGGATGCGAAGAATCGGGAGGCCATCGTGAAGCTGCTGTACAAGCTTCAGCATAAAGATATGTAATTGCATAAGGAGGCAGCATGAGCAAACTCAAGCATAAAATGGCCATCGTACTCTTTGTCCTTGTGGGGTTAAGCATTCCTGCATACTTTATTTTTCGTTCATTTGGCGTGTTCCAAGGTGAGGTAGTGTTGAGCAAGTATGCCTTAGCAATCGAAAAGGACGGTAAAAAGTATGACGCATGGCCTCTGCTAAACTCCATGTCCGCGATGGATAAGAAGGAGGAAGAACGGCAGTTTTATTATCGAGCGGATCCCGGCGACATGGAAGAATTGTTTATGCTGGCATATGGAAAATACGAGGTGAAATCCTCTAAGGAGAACCCATATTTAGATGGCAAGGTTGGATATGACACAGAACGCGAGCATACGTATATCAAAACGGTTTCGAAATATGAGAATGCGAATGATTACACGAATACATATGAATTTTTTGATGATAATGGAAATCATGTGTACACGTATGATCCTGCCGCTCCCGTGGACAAGGACTATGTGAAAGATATTATTAATGCCGGCATGTCTCGGTCAACGGGAGGCGGGGGAACTTCTGAGGCTATCGACCGCTACATTAACGTAACGAAGCTGTTCAAAGATAAATTAGACATTACGGTAGAGCTGAAAGTTGACGATAACAATCGTATCGTAACGATCATGATGACACTAGATAGGACGTGATGAAATTGATGAATCAAATTGACTACAGACAAGGCCCTGCTTATTTGGACGGCATTGCAATTCCGGAGAGTCCGGCGACATGGCATGAGGTAGAGTGGACAGGAAGGTTGTCTATTGAAGGCGGAGCGAAGAAATTCCATATTTTCTATTATGGGGAGCTCATCGATGATCTGATTTCATCGACTGATTTTGCTCCGCCGCTCATCATTGCAGAGGATCCAGACACGGGGAAACGCTACGTGCTGTTTGATGGATGCAAGCATGGTTATGATGCGATGCTGTGCGACACCTTCACAGCGGAGCAGCACAATGAGCGGAAGCCGCTGCTTCCTTATGTGGATGGAGACGGAGAGGATTTGTTTGAAGTTTTCGTAACCGTCTATTACAACGTCGACTGGGATGAGGAATTCGAAGAAGAAGTGGATGAGGACGGGAAGCTGGAGCTGATTAGCGGAGAAAAGTGCAACTTCGATGAGGCGAAGCGCAATGGATATGATGCGATCAGTATCACGATCGTGAACTCGCGCGGGCGTAAGACGGAAATCGCCCAGGGAGAGCTGGCTTAGCCAGGATAAAAGAGAGCAGCGGCCTATGAAAAAATCAACAGTTTGTGTACTGCTGGCATTCCTTTTTACAGTGGGTGTACTGGTTGGCGGGGGAAGTTATTATGTGCTATTGCAGCCCTCTGTGCAGCACTTGTTATTAACTCGTCCTTTCATGATCGTGTTGTTTATTGGTTGCGTTATCGGGCTCGTGGCCCTAGTCGGGAGCTTAGTGAAAAGGTTTTTCGGTTCGGAGTTGTTTATGTTGTTCTTAATCGGGATTGTGCTTGGATTCGTGGGGATTTGGATTTGGGCGATGACAGGCGTACTGTCGTAATTTTTAAGACGGAAACCTAGTATGGCGCATGCAACTATGTGAGTTTGAGTAAATGGGTTAGTAAAATATGGAGAAAATCATTTGTGCAACCTTTTGATTGAATGCCCCGTCTGAGTGTGTGAATCAGCTGAAAAAACATTGCGCAATGCGTCACAACACAAGGATTCATTCGAGAGGAAGTGGACACAGATGAAAAAGACAACCATTGCAACTACCGTAGCATTAGCTCTTGGATTAATGGGCGCACAAGCGTACGCAGCTCCGGCTGCACAACCAGTCGATGCAAAAGCTGTAACAACGAACATGGAAGTGAAAGACTTAGGAACGAATTTCTACGATAAATATGTGAAGAAGTTTGTATATAACGATAAAGGCGACATTGTAGGCACGACACGCGGCGCAGCCTTGGATAACAAATGGGTACATAACGTTGGATCTCAAACGTCGGTAACGATTAACGGCGAAAAGGTAGCCAGCCAAGTGAAGGTCGATGGCAATCATATTCTTGTACCTATACGCACAGTAGCAGAAGGACTGGGCTACAAGCTGGATTGGAATAAGAAGGACAAGTCGGTCACTGCGATTAAGGGAGAGCAGAAGGTTACGGCCGTGTTGAACAAGGATGAGTATGGACAAGCGAAGGATATCCTGCAATTGGGCAAGGCCGCCTTGCTTAAGAATAAGCAGTTGTATGTACCGCTGCAGTTCGTCTCCGATGTACTGCATGCTGGCGTGACGATGGATGCCGACGGACATATTGAGATTGTTCAAACCAACCAACTTCCGCAGGATTCCTTCGGCGGCATGCATTGGGTGCTTGTCGTCAATGGCGAAGGGCTTGGCGAGATTTCCAAGGAAGTATTCACGACGGAACACAACGTCATGGTGCCAATCGAAGAAATCAGTAAGGCGCTTGGCTATAAAGTCGAAAAGAACGAAAAGACTGGAGCATATGAGTTCATGCGCGGAGCGAGATGGATTGCGCTGAAAGAGGACGACAAGAATGCATCTGTAGCAAAGATGTTCGTCGAGCTGAAGGAAGCGCCGGTCGTAAAGGACGGCAAGCTCTTCATGCCGCTTGACTCCCTGCAAGATGTCTTCGGCGCGAAGTTCGGCGTAGACCCAACAGGCGTTGTTGGGATTAGCGACAAAGAGTAAGTTGTTGTTATCAACTGAGGCTCTTGCTTCAGTTTAGATATAAGTTAGTTTAAAAGATAAATAGACAGAGACAGTACAAAGAGAAGATAAAAAAAAGGTTAGAATTATAGGTGAGTCAAAAGACACGCTGGTAGTGAGGGGAAATCCCTAGCTGCTGGCGTGTCTTTTTGTGTTAGAAGAGGATATGAGCGCTATACGGAATTCGATAACCAAGCTCAGTTTCAAACAGATGAACAACTTGACGTTGAAGTCCATGATTATTTCATTAGTTTAATCATCACCGGATCTACGGAACACTTAATTATCTTACTCTGTTGAAGCTAGGATTGTGTCCTTATAAGAGTTTGTTCAGTGCAGCGTTGAAAATCCCAGCACAAAAGGGCTGGTTGACTATGATATATATCACAAATGCCAGTGAATTTTATCGGTAAAATATACTGGACATCTAAGAGAATATATCATGGGGGTAAGAAAAGTATGTTAGACCAATTATTAAGTCCATTTACTTCGATCCTATCGAGGCTAAAATATGGGCAAAAGTTTATGCTCATCAGTGTACTATTTATTATTCCAATAGTAGTCCTTCTATATAATTGGAACGCGACACAGCAAACTCAAATAAAATTCATCAAAGGCGAACAAGCTGGTGTTGAGCAGATCAGTGAAATAATGCCCTTCATGCTACAAGTACAACAGCAACGTGGGCTTATAAATGGTTACTTGAATGGAAATAAAGAATCAAAGAGCGCAATTGAGGCGAAGCTACAAGAAATTGCTCAATTGATTGGACACATGGAAGCAAAATTCCAGAAGAAAAACCTACCCCAGTCATACGAAAAATGGGCTTCTATTCATAGAGAATGGATTGAACTGCGTGATTCTTATAAAAGCTTAAAGGCGGCAGATAGTTTTGTTCGTCATTCAAAACTGGTGGAGCAGATAGAAGAACTTATTGTCAGCAGCGCCGATGAGTCTGAATTATCACTTGATAATGAAATTAATTCATACTATTTGATGAGATTGGTCGTTCAGGAACTGCCTGCATTAATCGAAAACTCCGCTTTTATCCGGGGAAGTGGCAATGGTATTCTTGCATCGAGAACGCTAACGGATGAGTTGAAAATCCAGCTACTTCTGAAAGAATATGAGAGTAAGACTGCTCTTGTCAATCTAAATAAATCTCTTTCCAAAATTGCGGAATCTCAGAGTAACAATAATGTGAATCTAGTTGAGAAGGGAGGGCAAGTTGCACAAAATATTCAAGACTATCTCGTTTTACTTGAACAAGAAATTATACATAAGCAAGAGATGAACATGAATCCTGATACTTTTTTCACTCAAGGGACGGTTGCGATCACAACAGCGGATGAGGTATTCAAACTTGCCATAATGGAATTAGATCATATTCTTCAAAAACGGATCGATGACTATACTGCTGAGCGCAATATAACATTATTGATTATGGTGGTAGTCTTACTATTAGTAGTCATATTTTATGTAGCATTCTTTAAAAGTGTTATGGATACAGTGAGTATCTTAAAGCAAAGAGCGGAATCGATGGCGAAGGGTGATTTCTCCCAAGACATTGTACTGAATACTAAGGATGAGCTGCAGCTTGTAGGTGCGGCCTTTAATGAAATGCAAAGATCGATGAATCGAGTGCTTAGTTTAAATCAACAAATTTCCTTAACAACATTTCAATCCTCCCAGCAACTAACTGGAATCTCAGATCAATCAATACAGGCTATGAACAAGGTTGCCGATTCTGTGCAGAAAGTATCGGATGGGACAGCTTCACAAAAGAAAACGACAGTGGAAGCGGCATCTGCAATGAATGAGATGGCGATTGGGATTACACGAGTTGCGGAAGCGGCATCTGAGGTTGCTTCGGTTGCCATTCGTGCAAGTGAAAATGCAGTAATTGGGAATCAGCAACTGATAGAAACCGTGGATCAAATGGTGAGTATTAAGAAGGCTCAGGCTGATTCTGCCCAGATTGTAGCTAAGCTTGACGAGCATTCAGTACGTATTGGTCAAATTATAAATTCAATTATGGAGATTGCTGGGCAAACAAAGCTGCTTGCCTTAAATGCAAATATTGAAGCGGCACGTGCGGGGGAGCATGGTCGTGGATTTAGCGTAGTTGCACAAGAGATAGGAGCGCTTGCCGAAGAAACATCGAGCTCTGGGAAATCCATTTCTGACCTATTGATTGATATTCGATCGCTTGTTGGAGAAACGGTATCCGCTATGGATTCGATACAAATCGAGACGAGTATGGGTATGGAATCTATTGCACGAACGAAGGAGACCATTGATGGCATTCTTAGTGAGGTTAAGCTTGTAAGTGAACAAATTCAGGAAGTATCCGCAATCACTGAGGAAATGTCAGCTGGAATGGAGGAAGTGGCGGCTTCAATTACAGATGTATCTGATATTTCTCAACGTACCTCGAATGAAGCTGAGATAATGGCTACAGGTACAGCAGAACAACTAGTTTCCGCAGAGAAAATCCAAATTTCTGCCAAAGAGTTAAGGGATATGTCACAGCAATTGCAGAATGACTTAAGCAAATTTGTATTGTGCAATGACGTTATAATAAATTAAGTTCGTTTGTAATTCAGGGTACCGATCTCGACTGATATCAACGGCGCTTTAGAAAAAATCGCTTTTATTATGTATTAAGATTTATCACGGGTTCTTTGGTATGTAAAAGAGTCGGTTATTTCGTCCAAGAAGGAAGCAGGTAAATGGGCTCTCAATTATTTACCGAGCGACTATCATAACTTAATTGCACGGTGTCTTGCCAAGTATCGAAATGAATTAGACGATCTGAATCTCGACGAAACGATGCTCTTAAACTACACGGAATATATGCTTCAAGAAATCCAGTGCTCCGCTGAATCAGCAACGGTTTGATAAAATCGGCAGAGACTCATGAAAGTGCGAATAGAAGAGCATCAGACAAGAATTTGTCAACAGCACCGTGCCAAGAGAAAAAACGATTTTGAAATCACTTAAGAAAAAATCTTATCATTAATTGGGGTATGTCAGATGAAAAAGAGTATTATCATATCGACTTTTGTGGCTGTATTTATTATAGGGACAGCAACTGGGTTTGCAGCTTCAAATTATAAAGAAGTAAAAGCTTTATTGTATCCTGCTGTAAAGGTAGACTTAAATGGACATGAAGCCAGTAATGTAAAGGCACTAATGTATGAGGGAACTTTATATTTACCAGTCAAGTCGATGACGGATTATTTCGGGCTTAATTCCAAATTAGAATTTAATAAGAAGGAAAATAAGATTACGATTGGTGGGCCCAAATATCTTAATTTGTTCAATAGCGAATCCAATAATTTTTATCAGGTTATGGTGAACGGAAACTGGGGTGCCTCATATCAAACCAACGAACGACAAGTGGTAAGCAATTATTACATGGGTGTTGATATTTTTCTGCAGACAATAAATAATTCGAACTTAGAACAATACACGAAGGCACTCCAACAAAAACTTAGTAGTATAGGTTATACCGTTTCCAATGAAATAAATCGAAAGATTGCTGGCGAAAATGCAAAAGTATTGGATTATAAAACAGATGGATCTATAGGGAAAATAGCTATCCTTCAAAAGGATGATGATTACGTAACGCTTATGTTCTTCGTTGATAAAACTCGTTATAAAAAAGAGGATATGAAAGAGTTCGACAACATTGTAAAAAGCTTTACTATCCAACTAGTAAATTAATAGTTTAAAGGGGATTTGGAATCAAGCTATATAGAAGAAGGCGTAGACTATATAACGACGCTAAATATGGATATGCACAAAACCAGTTGTTCCTACTTCAAGATCACGGTGTATGGGTAAATCACAAGAAAGTTTTACGCTTGATGCAGGCCATGAACTTACGATCCAACATCGCCGAAAGTGTCGTTATAACTCCTCATCCGGAGATGGACGAGTTGAGCAGATGAGCTTACATAACGATAATCAACTTGTTCTTCAAACGTTTAAGAAAGCCTTAATGTATATTTGTTGTTTTAAAAATAAAGGATGCCTCGAAAAAGGCATCCTTTATTCTGTATCAGGTTTGAAAATCAAATACAGCACATAAACAATAAGTGTAGCGATACCCAATTCAAATAGTAGCCTCAAATAATCCAATTGATAAGCTACAAAGAATTCATCTACTTGATGTTCTCCTTGCAGTTCCCAAAGAGAAACGTATTTCTTAGAATGATACCTCATTTCTTCTCCCCAAACTACAGTCACTGGAACTTTGAACAGACCCAAAAAGGTAATTACGATCAAATAGATGCTCAGAAAAATTCTCTTGATAAGCAAATACAAAACCTCCTAAAAACAATTGATTGTCAATATTCGACATCTCGAGAACATAAATCCTATAAATATTTTTTACAGGATCAATATTCGACAGACAAGCCCTTGGGCATATGTTAAATTTAGATCGCATTTAGGATTTTTATAAATGCACCATATCCATATTATAGGGGGGATAAGAAGATGAAAAAAGTATCTATTGCATCTTTGACTCTGCTTATGGTTTGCAGTTTGTTCATGTCTGCTGTATCTGCAAGTCCAGACATTACACAGAACATCGAAAAAGTCCCTGGTTCTGAGACGAGATGATTAGATGCTGACATATTTGATTTTTTTTCATAGCCAACTTTGTAATAGCTTACTTCTACATCGAATATGGAGACTATGTTAAAGCTTTTTGGCTGTCTGTTTACTTGGTGACTATGGTTTTTGTTATTGATTTGATTAGGCACTATATAAAAAAAGGGAAAAATAATTAGGGTCAGGATAAACAATGTTCTCACTTTCTTAGTAGATTGCAAGCTGACCACCGTCCTTGATGGAGTTCATTGTGAAGGGTTTTAAACTCTTTAGACCTTGGAATTTCCTACTGGAGGTACCAAGGACTTTGTGTAAATTTCACTGATTAAAAAATGATCACATCTACTGTATCTTGGGGCGTAGGATTAACGGCAGAAGATATTATGTTGTCCTTTATTTAATATCTTAAGTGTAGGAGGTGGTATTTATGGTCGATCAGGATACTAACAAAAAGTTGAAGTTTATTGTTAATACTATTGTAGTTGTTTTAGTTCTTGTCATCATCTTAATTGTTTTTGGCGTTGTTCAATTCATCCTCATGACCTCATGACATGATTTTAGTACAGTTGATGGACATAATGATGGATAATCCAAAGATATTTCCCTTATTCAGAATAAGGTTTTTTTTATTAATAGGGCAACTTTGTGTCAATTGACATCAGAGAGTTGTTAAAATACCTAATTTGTAGTAAAGCTCAAGCCGGTCTTGCTGGGGGAAGAAATCAGCTCGAGTGGTCTATGATCAGGTTATACAATGACAATTATTTGATGGAGTTTTTGCGTTTCCGAAACCTTATAGTTTGTTGCTTTACAATGAGTTCATCTAATTGCTGGCTTATCCGTACAACCTCTTCGTCTGTGAATTTTTGTTTCTCCCTTACGACTTCGATTAATTTGTTCCTTAGATTATTTATTTGGTCATTAATCGACTTATCAATATGGTTTCACCTCACATACACACTACCATGATTGTTTCCATTGGCAAGTATAATGTACGTTTCAATATATTCCATATAATAGAATTAAAGAAACAAAATAACAGCAATCAAAAGAGCACCCGGAGGTGCCCTTTGATTGCTGTTATTTGTTCATTTTCTTCTTGTAGATCAATTGCTGCCTGACAAGCCCAATAAACACAACAGTAAAGAGTATGGATTGAATCCAGTTACTTCCACTCTTGAAGATCGTGTTGTAATACGACACCAGTAGCCCGATTGCCAAAAACCCCAAGTAAATAAAGTTCCTAACTATGAGGTTCTTTCTAAAGATGAAGTGAATGACAAATACGGCTAATAGAACGTATAGAGTAAGAAAAGAAATGGTAGTTAAAAACGTTTCCAATTGACTGAGTTCCATAACTCCCTCCTCTGTGTTAATGCCAACTAGTTGGACGTGACCTCATAATAGATCACTGGCAACCAATGAATGTTGAGCGTTGCACCGTTCCCACGATTGTAATAATCAAAGTCATTCGCGATTGAGTTTGCAGCCCAACCCCAAGCGGCACCAGTTACAGCAGCTAGCCAACCTCCTGGAATAAAAGCAGCAATAGCAGCAAGGAAAGAGGTGGTATTACCTGATTGACGCATTGCAAGAGCGTGTGCTTTTGTTTCCGAGTCGCTAAAAGTGATTGCTACTCCCCACCAGTAAGTGTTGCTGAAAGCATTAGTCGAATATCTTTCTGATACGCTCACTTTCCCGTTTTGGATTACAATTGTCCCTTGACGAACTTCTGCATTAAGGCTATCGATGCCTTTTTTGTAATGCTCATAGATGTCTGCACCTACGACATTCTTCGCGGCAGGATCAATCACGAATTGGTCTTTACTGACCGTGATGTATCGATCCATGACTGATATGGCATTAAGAACCTTTTTGCTGAACTCATCCTTTCCGATTTGAAGCATGTGACCTTGTTTCTGTGACTCAGCCTGCTGTTCTGGCACAGATGCCGCCAATGCCATTGGTGCGAACATCGAGAATGCCATGCTTACACTTAATAGGGATACGATCCATTTCTTCTTCAAGCAACTCGCCTCCTGGAATTTTTTGGCGAAGTTACTCTTATACATGGGCGGACTCAGCATCACGATAAATTGTATGCGCATCACTTATGTAATGATACATCATCTATTTCTAAGGTGATTTAAAGAGTAACCTCACATGGCGAATATATAATACGTTTCAGTTATTCCAGAAAATAGATGAAAAAGAAACGGAAGATAAAAGAAAAAGCACCTTTAAGGTGTTTCTAGCGCGATTATAATATATCACCATGGGTGAATGCCGTTTTGATTATCCGACAAAGCTTTTCTTTAACTCTAGCGTTCACTTTTGAGTAGTAAGAAGCTCCTTCCACCATATAATTAATACATGCTTCATAATCGCCGACAGCTAAATAATATTCTCCTTTGATTTGAAGGTAATCAGCATATCTAGAAAGGATTAAAGGGTTACTCGTGTTTAAAATGGATGGGTTTATTGTGCTACCTTCTAATACATTTTTAGCACCTTCGAGGTTATTTTGCTGTAAGTACAAACGGAGTAGCTGGTTGGTAGCAGAAATTACAGAATCATTACTGCACGACTTCAAAAATAATAGGAGTTGATTTATCGATTGTTCAATATTACCCTTTTTGGAGTTGATAAACGCCTCCATAAGAATAGCATTTTCTCGAATGTACGGATAGTCAAATTGCTTGTACTGCAACGAGTAAAGCTCCGACTCTTCATACTCCCCAAGAGCAAAATGTGCGTCTCTGAGGACGCCAAGTGCATTTACTTTATAGAAGCTTTCGCCATATTCTAATACTTTTTTGCTGTGGTCAATACTTTCTGAATAAAGTCTTAGATTAAGAGAATGGATGCCTAATTTGTAGTACAGCTCGATCCGTTCTTGTTGGGGTAAGAAATCAGCATAATGAAGAATATACTTTCCACTATAGTAGGTTTCCTTCAATTTACTAAAATCATTTCGCTCAATCAGGTATCGTTGATACATTCCTTTGGCGATGTAAGGCATCATTCCATGTGAACGCGAGTGCTCAATGATGAGATTATACAATAATAACTTAATGGAGTTATCTTCAATGGAGTCGATGTTCTGATAAAGCTTTTCGATTAAATCGTAGCTATCTTCATTGCAGGATTCTAGGAACTTGGTGGCGACCTTTTGAATCAGTTCGTTGTTGCTCTTATGTTGGATCGTCGTGTGCAGAATATGCAGCAATGAATCTGATCTTCTCTCGATTTCCACGTAATAATCAATCAGTGTTTCTAAGGGGATATTTAATGCCTTTGCCAACGGGTGTACGGTCGAGAATTGCGGTCGTTTTACATTTCCGTTTTCAATTCGTGATATTGTCCCCTTTGGAATGCCGGATAGCTCTGATATTTGTGTTAATGTTATGTTTGATGCACGTCTGGTGTCTTGGATAAGTTCCCCGATTGTTTTGATGACCGCAACTTCCAATATAATCCCTCTTCCTTTTGGATTTATCACCTATATTTTACTATGTTATGAAGGTCGTGTAAATTGTGGGAGGACATTAGAAGCAAAGATAAGAAACGGAGGGAGATAATCTCACCCTTTTGTTTTGGATGGTGAATAGGCTTGAGCTTCAATTCTCCGATTGATATGCAAAAATATCATACGAGAAGTTAATCGAGGAACTTCATCCAGAAATAAAATTATGGACGTTGGATACGATACAAAAAAGTCTAAGAAATCATTATTTTTACGAACAAAATGGGTACAAGTTGGTTGCTGAAGATAAATATAAAAGACTTATTAATGGATCAAAGCAGCCTATCAAATCTTACTATACAAAATTGTAATGTAAAGGGTGTTACAATTAACGGAATCTTAGTAAGTTAATTGCTGAAATTTACAATAAATAGATTTAGGCGGTTAAATTAAGGCTATGACATCATCCTATAATAGCTGGGATAGGAGACAATTATGGACATCAATCTTGTCCCTGTTACCTTTGAAGAGAAGGAATCATTCGTTAATCTATATCAATTTTATCTATATGACTTCAGTCTGTATACAGATCAAGACGTAAACTAAAGATGGAAGCTTCGAAGAGAACATCGATTACTTTTGGGAAGGCGACAAGCGGTGGAATCCCTATTTCATCGATTTATCTGGAACAATCGTTGGGTTTTTGGTCGTGCTTTTTGAGAATTTAGATACCGATCCGGAACCGACACATGTCATCTATGATTTTAAGAAGTATAGTAAAAATGGAATTGGTCAATGTGCTGCGAAGAAATAGAGACAACCTATTAGACAGGGGAAACATTTAGAATGAATCAACAAGTTGTTTTAGACCATATCACGAATCTCTTGAAATGTGAATTATCGCAATCGCTAGTCGGAATCTATTTACACGGTTCAATGGCGATGGGATGCTTTACCCCTCAACAAAGCATATTGATATATTAGTCATTGTAAAGGAAAAGCTACCTAATTATATGTACAAAATTATTGCTCGGGAAATAATTCGTCTATAAAAGGATGAACGCTAGAGCACGGGCTTCGATATAGGAGTGAATGGAGTAAGGTAGAAAAGTATTTTTTAGTTCCGAACTCTGTGCTCTAGCTAAGCCTTTACTTGAAACAAAGATTATACGAATTACGGCTGATTACAAATCTAGCTCCGGCTGTTCCACTTCTTGCGGAACGGATGCCCGAAGCACCTGAACGTTGGACGTCGCTTGGAGTCCTCTATAGGCAGCATGGATCTTCGTGAATCCCGCCTTACGGCCAATCAGGTTCCCCTCATCATCACATTCGAGAATGTCCGGATTGGCGCTTCGGAAAGTTGCTTCCTTGGTCACGTCTATTTCTTTATGTACGGAATAGTCGTAAAGGATGACCCTTACATCGATCATGGAGCCGGCACTTATTGAGTAGTCGTTCGAATCCAGCCGGAGGTATCCGCGGGCAGGTTCAGGCTCAACCCAATCCTCTGGCAGCACGGTTACTTTCAAGCTGGCATTGAGTCCTCCATAAGAGGCTCCAATATAAGTGACTCCAGGCTCATGACCATTGACTCTACCCGACGCGTCGACGTCGGCAATACGGGAATCATCCGATCTATATACGGCTGCGCCTGATATATCGCTGACCATTCCATTGCCGTACACGGCTTGCAGTACAGTCGGCATGCTGGTGCCTGATTTTACTTGCATCTCTTTCTCCATGAAAGAAATGCTTGCCAATGTCTGTTCTGTAGGAGGGGTGTTCTCGAAAGGTGCCAGCTTCATGAGCTGAAGCTTCCATACCTCTCCTCGTTTCACGGTTCCGGTAAAAATAAACCCGCCGTCGCAAGCTATCGCTGCCTTGCCAACGTCGCTCAGCGGCGGGCCTGGGAGCGCTTCGCGGCTTGTCAACTCGCCGTTTACGTCAAACGTGACTATCGCATATTCCCATTTCCTGTCCGAGCTCTCGCTTAACGTGCCTGTACCGAGCAGGGCATACCCGTCTTTCGTCCGCACCAAGCTTCTGAACGATTCCGGGCTCGGGGCTGTATATGTTTTTTCCCACTCCGGCTGACCGTTTACGTCCGTCTTGGTGAGAATGGTGACTTCACCCTGCTTCGTTTTTTTACGATTGCCTATCAGATAACCTCCGTCATCGGAAGAGATGATCGAAAAGGCACGCCGTTTCGTATTTGGTTCTTGGAACGGCCGTGACCATACGATGTCGCCCTGCTTATTAAGCTTCATCATAAGCATGGCGTCCTCATCGCCAGACTCATAATCCGGATAGCCTATGCCGCCAACTACAATATAACCTCCGTCACTGGCGGGGATCATATCGGCAAAGAATTCGCTGCCGATAAAGCGATAATCTCGATACCATAACTTTTCTCCGTTGCGATCCACCTTCAGGATGTAGCCCTTTTCGTAGGCAATGGCAGAGAACATCCCTCTCCCGGCAATCATAAAGCTGCCGTCATCCGTTTCCATAATAGCTACCGGAGTGTGGTGGAATTGTCCATCATCAACAGCCTTGTGCCACAGTACTTGTCCGGACGCATCCAGCCGAATGAGATATAGCTTGTCTAACGGTTTGCCGTCATATAACTTGTAGGTGCCGACTACTAAATATCCTCCGTCCCTAGTCTCTATCGCCCGGTACGCGGCATTCTCGGACGAATAATGATCTAGCTTCTGCTCCCATAGCGGCTGTCCTTCTACATCCGTTTTAATGATATAAGCCTTAACGACATATGACCAACTATCTTGCCCGATCATTTTCTTCTCCGTAATGCTTCCTACCGTCAAATAACCGCCATCGGAGGTAGGGATGACCGCTTCCCCTCTGGAACTGCTTCCATAATCCCTAAACCATTCCACGGCAGCCCGCGGTTGCGATGGCTCGGCAGATGCTGGACTCATCGTGCCCTGTAACCCGAGTGTTAGCATGATTCCGGCAACGCACGCGGCTATCAAGCGTGTACATGTGTTGAACAAATGACGCACCTCTCTCCATGAATTATTGCATGATGCTTGATGATTGCTGTCGAAGCAAGCGGTGTGGATAGCCTCTATTATGATTATTGATTGGATCATCATTCCTGTGTATCCCACGAATTGCATAATTCTGTATGACGCTTGAACGGTTTTTAATCATGCACGATAGGGACGGCCTACCCATAAGCTCCGGTGAAAAAAATAAATGATATTGTCACATTGATGAAAATTTTGGATAATAATGATGTTCTGTTACGTATGTATGTGATGATGTAGGTATAACGATCCAGCACTAGAGAGTAGGGTGATTCAGTTGACTTCAAGTCTTGAACAGCAATGGAAAGCAACTGAAATTCATGAGAATAAGAGTGATTGCTAGAGTCCATGACCTTGATATGCTATAAACTTGGTTGACGGTGATCATAACGATAACGGATCGTTGAAGTTACAGATAGGCTGTTCACAAATTGTTAGATGACATGGAAGGGAAGAGGAGTGAAATGACAACAACCGCATCATTTGCTTCCTTCCTCCAAATGTTTCCAACACCAGATTTACATCGTACAGATGAGTACTATAATCTAGGATTCCGCTCGGTCTATTAATTAGAATCTGCAGAACCGCATGTATGCTTGTACCGAGATGCGATGGAAATTGTGTTGACAAAGGGCGAGCCAGAAAACTTCAAGCCGAATCGATTGCTCCATGGATATGGATACGATGGATACTTTATTACGACGGATCAGCAGGGAATGCTGGATGAGCTTACCGCAAGAGGCGTTAAGATTGTGCGTCCACTTATAACAACCGACTATAACAATCGAGAATTTGTATTC
Organism: Paenibacillus sp. S-12; assembly: GCF_030363895.1. Taxonomy (NCBI): domain Bacteria; kingdom Bacillati; phylum Bacillota; class Bacilli; order Caryophanales; family Paenibacillaceae; genus Paenibacillus; species Paenibacillus sp. S-12. The sequence continues at coordinate 164,806 of NZ_JASIUF010000014.1, read as the reverse complement.
GAGGATGTAGACGGAAGATGGATCGCGGTTGGAATGAAGCAATCATAGATTCCAATGGAAATGAGGGTTAATAAAGAATGCTAGAACAACAGTTGAAGCAACACTTGCGTGAGCATGAAGCGTTCATGCGTGATTTGCGTATCGTTCAGGAGTTACAACTGCCGCAATGCTATATTGCGGCGGGTTACATTCGCAACTACGTGTGGGACAGGCTCCATGGCTACGATAATCGCAGCAGACATAGTGATATTGATGTTGTCTATTTTGATCGCGATGATGCATCCGAGGAACGTGACATTCGCTTGGAGCAGGCGCTGATTCAGCAGACGGGCAATGAGAAATGGTCAGTCAAAAATCAAGCGAGAATGCACACTCATAATGGGGTAGAGCCCTATACATCCACATGGGATGCACTGTATCACTGGACGGAAACGGCGACAGCCGTCGGCGCTCGATTGGATGAAAACGATCAATTGGATATTTGTGCACCGTATGGATTAGATGATTTATTTCAGCTCGTCGTAAGAAGATGTTCACAGTTCCCGAATCACAGTTATTACGTGGAACGCGTTAGGAGTAAGAAGTGGAAGGATCAGTGGCCGCTTCTTACGATTATAGAATAATGGATTGGATATAGAATGTTAATGTTTCGTAAATTCATCATGAGACAATGGCTTTCCGACATAGCCTAAAGTGAAAACGATGTAATCGTTGGAACGATACCTTTGGAAGGAGCCGTGTCTGTGCGTAATCAAGTAAAATGGCTGTTATGTTTGACTCTTATTATCAGTTCATTGCAGGCTTTATTCGTTCAGCCAACTGCCGCAAGCAATGAGCCGGATGGGGATGCGTCAACGACTGCAGTTGCTGCCGCATCTCCGCTTCGTCCATTTCCACAGCATACTACCTATGTATCAGGTGTCATTAAGCCGAACAATGTGGATCAAGCAATGATGGACAACGAGGTAAGAAGGCTGTATGACGAATGGAAGGGGCGGTATTTAAAGAAGAATCCGTATGTCAGCAACCAATACTTTGTCCACTATAATTTGAATCAGGAATCGGATGATGACCCTCAGGTGGTGACGACAAGCGAAGCGAACGGGTATGGCATGCTCATTACGGCCATTATGGCAGGATACGATAGCAACGCACAAACCTATTTTGACGGTCTCTATCGTTTCTATAAGGCTCATCCGAGCGAAATTAATGCGCAGCTCATGGCTTGGCAGCAGAAGGACAACGGATCTGCGATTGTCAGTAACGAGGATGCGGGAGTCAATGGTGCTACGGACGGGGATATGGATATCGCATATGGATTGCTGCTTGCCGATAAGCAGTGGGGCAGCTCAGGCAGTATTAATTATAAATCTGCCGCCGTTCAAATTATTAATGCCATTATGGCGAGTGAAGTGAACCAATCGGCATGGCACTTGAAGCTGGGGGATTGGGCTTCAGACTCCAGCTCAAAATGGGGCAAGGGCACACGGCCATCCGATTATATGCTGAACCATTTGCGTGCTTTCCGTGCAGCGACAGGAGATGGACGTTGGGATACGGTATTGAATCAGACCTACTCTATCATTCAGCAGCTATATACGGGTTACGCTGGCTCTACAGGTTTATTGCCTGACTTTGCAACGAAGGAATCAAGTGGTTACAAGCCGGCTGTTGGCGAGTATTTGGAAACAGATAAAGACGGCTATTACTACTACAATGCCAGCCGCACACCTTGGCGCATTGCTACGGACTATATACTTACCGGAGATTCAAGGGCAAAAGCACAGCTGACCCAATTGAATAACTGGATAAAGGGAAAGACAGGGAGCGATCCAGCAAAAATCAAGGCAGGCTACCGACTTAACGGGAATCAAATTAACTCCTACTATGATTTGACATTTGCAACTCCATTCGCAGTGAGCGCGATGATCGACAATAGCAACCAAGCTTGGCTGAACGCGTTGTGGTCGAATACGATTTCAAAATCGACGAACAGCAATACGTATTTTTCGAATAGCATCCGACTTCTGAGCTTAATTACAGTGTCCGGAAACTGGTGGAGACCTTAGGGAAAGAATTGCACCAATAAAATAGCGGTAGTCTTTGACTGGAAATAAAGTTTTAGACTGCCGCTATTTTTGAACCTTCGGTCTGCTAGTGTAATGAGTAAGTAGTTAAAACGATTATTAACAGAGTAAAAAGAGTCGGAGGCACTTATTTCAAGTGCTCTATTGACATCGTTACAGCTCGGTAATTGGAATGAACGGTTCGGGCTTGTCTGCGTGATCCCCTAACATTTTCTCCATCCAAATCATATCGTACCACTGGTCAAATTTGTACGCGCATTTGGTGAAATGGGCCACCTTCTTATAGCCCAAATGGCTGTGAAATTTTTCGCTGGCGGTGTCCAAATATTCATTCGGTTTACTTGGATAGGATATACATGCGTTCACATTGATCACATTTTGCCGCTTTAAAGCTTCCTCTAAAGCATAATATAGCGCCTTGCCCAGTCCACCCCCGCGACAATCCTGCCGCAGATACACGCTTGTTTCAACTGACCAGTCATATGCAGCACGGCCTTTAAAGACAGAAGCATATGCATATCCGCAAATTTGCTCGTTTTGAACAATGACGAGATAGGGATATCTTTGCAGAGTATTCTGAATTCGATTGGCAAATTCTTGGACAGTTGGCACGGTGTACTCAAAGGTGATAGCCGTATCCGTCACATACGGGGCGTAGATGTGTAACAGCTCCTGCGCATCAGATTCAACTGCCATGCGAATGTAAAAACTCTGGTTCATACACGCTCCCCTTTCTATTCATGGTGTCAAAGTTATTTTTTCATGATTTTAGCACAACCCAAGGGAGTATGACATGATTCATTTAGGCATCTGTGCTAAGGCACATATGCTGCTTTTGATTCTGAGCATAATTGATAACGATTTTTCTATACAGGAACATATCATCATATATTTACAAATACATAGGATAACCTTGCCTTTCAATAGGTTAAGCGCTATAATCGGTAGGGTTTGAGGATATACATATCTTCTATAGAGAGGGGAATCTTGGTGAAGACTAGCAAATGGAATGTGTTAAAACGTAGTTTGGCCAGCGGTCTCGTTGCTTTAGTCGCCATGCTCGGGTTTGTTATTCCAGCACAAGCGACTCAGGCTCCTGTCGATGCTCCGCAAGTAAGTGTAAGCTCTTGGTCAATTAACGTACTGAATGAGGGGGAAAAGTACGGGATTTTCCCACTGACATGGTATACAGACGGTACTTTTCAACAGCCGATATCAGCAGACAAGTTCCAAGCACTTATGAAAGCAACGTCTGCGAAGCTGGATGCACTGGAATTAAAGAAAAAAAATACGTTCACAGTACCAGCGACTGAAAAAGTCATTACAAGAGAATCGGTAATCAATGCGGTATACGGTGTACTGACTCAATATGACTTGCCGGAATCCATTCAAATTGGAACGGATGAGCCAATTGCTTTCCTCCAGAAAAAAGGGATTGTAAACGGAACGGGCAAAGGACTTGATCTGGACAAGCCAAGTACGGTTGAACAAGCAGTTGTTATGGCAAGCCGTCTTGTAGAATACACCTACGATGCCGTTGACGGTGGAGCGAAGGGGCTTCTCTGGAAGGCAACAAAAGGACAAAATACGCTTTACTTGCTCGGATCGATTCATGTCGGCACTCCTGAAATGTATCCGATAAAGAAGAGTGTACGCGATGCTTTCAAGCAGGCAGATTCCCTGTGGGTTGAAGTCGATCTGCTAGGCAACAAAGATATGGACTACTTCACGCAATCGATGGCGTATACAGACGGTACGACATTGAAGGAGCACGTCTCGAAGGAAACCTATGCGAAGCTGCAAAAGGTGTTGGAGAAAATGCAGATGCCGAAGGAAGTCTTTGACGGCTTCAAGCCATGGGCAATAACGACTAACCTTGCGCTTGCAGGCATGACAGGCTCTCAAGAAGAGATGGCGCAAGCTGCTGCGCTCGGCATTGATTCCTACTTCACGAATTCGGCATTGCTCGCTGGCAAGCCAATTCATGAGCTGGAAGGCTTAAAGCTTCAAGCCGATATCTTCAACAAGGTTCCAGTTGCAACACAAGAGAAGGAATTGAATGAAGCATTGGATCATGTTTTGACGCCAACAGGCAAGCCGGATGAGTCCATGGAGCTGTTAAAATCTTGGCAGCGCCTGTGGGTCAAGGCCGATCTGGACAAGTTCAAGCAATCCTTCACAAGCTCGGAAGAAATGACGCAAACTGATTCGGCAAAGCGCTTGTTCGGCGAACGTGACAAGAACATGGCGAAGAAACTGATGGAGCTGTTAGATAAAGAAGGCTCCTCGACGCACTTTGTCGTTGTAGGTGCAGGCCATTACGTGATCCAAGATATGATCGTTGATCAGTTGAAGGCGAAAGGCTACCAAGTAGAGTTCGTGAAATAGAATAGTTGAAAAAAGAGGCTGATCCTTATGCTGCTGAATGGTGGCGGGGGATCAGTCTTATTTCTTTAATCTATTCGAAAACGGTCTATATTTCCAAATATCGTAATATCACGATCATATTTGGGAGTGACCTATTGACTGGCAGAAAATTCCGATGTATGATTAGAATGAACATTCGATCTATTTCATCGGAAAGGAGATATCTCTTTCTTAAATCAATTGGAATCAATCATGATCTTCATTATTGGAATTCATCGGAATATTGACCGCGAAAGCAAAGTATACTTTAAGATTAGAACGATCATTCAATCTAATTTATTTTTTTATAGTAAAACCAAGCTTGGCTTACTTTATCTTACCGGCGACAGCGGGAACGTTTACGACAGCGAGATTGTTCTGTTTTTAGAATGAATATTCAGTCTAATCAGTTGAATATACTTTTGTGAAGTACAAAGGGAGTGGAAAAATGGACGACATCCAAAAGCTTGTCGCAATTGAAGAGATTAGCAATCTTAAGGCTCGTTATGTTCGGTATGCAGATGAGAAAAAGTGGTCAGAACTTGCAAAATTGTTTACTACAGAAGCTACTTTTGAAGCCTATGATGCAAAAGATAACTTGCTTGTCAGAATGAAAGGTCAACAAGAAATTCAACACGCTATTAATGACAACGTTGGAGCGGCACAACCGATTCATCACATCTTCTCTCGTGAGTTTGACTTTACATCGTCAACTACTGCGAAGGCGGTGTGGTCAATGGAAGACAACATTATGTTTCCAGAGGGCTCGGAGTTTTCATTGATCCGCGGCTATGGCCATTATCACGATACGTACGAGAAGGTCGATGGCAAATGGTTCATTCAGTCCTTAAAAATTACTAGAGTTAAAATGGAATTCATCAAATAGATGAGTAAATTAACGGAGGGATGACTATTATGTCACTTGTACAATATAAAATGAACATTCATGTATCGGACGAACAAATTGCTGATCTCAAAAGACGCTTGAAGGATACTCGATTCATCAGCAATCCAGGAAATGAAGACCGATACTATGGTATCGATGCTAAATATATGAGTGAATTGGTTGACTACTGGGCTAGTCAATTCGACTGGCGCAAAGCAGAAGCGCAGATTAACGCTTTTGATCACTATAAAGTAGAGATAGATGGCGTACCTATTCACTTTATGCATAAGCCTGGTAAGGGACCAAATCCAATTCCGCTAATTATTAGCCATGGCTGGCCTTGGACATTCTGGCACTGGAGCAAAGTCATTGGCCCATTGGCAGATCCTTCTGCATACGGCGGAGATCCTGAAGATGCATTTGATGTTTATATTCCTTCGCTCCCTGGCTTTGGGTTCTCTACGCCGCTTACAAAACCAGATATGAACTTTTGGAAGATTGCAGATCTTTTCCATAAACTCATGACGGAGGTATTAGGCCATAAAAAATATGCAGCCAGTGGTTCCGACTATGGCGCGCTGATTACAGGTCAACTTGGTCACAAATATGCGGATTCTCTTTATGGCATTCATTTGGGTCATGCGATTCTGCTCAATCTCTTCCAAGGCGAACGCCCATGGGATCTAACCGACGGATTTAAAGTGCCGGCTGGCGCACCTGATGACATTCGTGAAGGAATTCTTCACTTCCAACGCACTTATGTATCTCATGTGGCCGTTCACATGCTTGACTCTGCGACTATCTCCTATGGGCTGAACGACTCTCCGGTCGGACTTCTTGCTTGGATCATGACTCGCTGGTTGAAGTGGGGCGACGATACGGGCTACAACATCGAAGCCAAGTACACCAAGGATGAGCTTCTGACTATGGCATCGATTTTCTGGTTCAGCAACAGCATTGAGATGACAATTCGGATGTATACAAATATGAATCGTTATCCATGGACGCCATCCCATGATCGCACACCGATCGTTGAAGCGCCTATGGGTATCACTTTCCTTGGAGGCGAAAATATCCCAGGTACGACTACCGAAACTCGCGTTCAAGCGTTTCTCGACAGCCCAGACGCAAAATGGTATAACCCGATTTACTTGAAAGCCCATGAAAGAGGGGGGCACTTCACGGGATGGGAAAACCCAGATGCCATTATTGAGGATATTCGTGGAACATTTAAAAAACTTAGATAACATCTCAGAAGAAAATTTGGAAGAATGACTAACGAAAAAAACGATAGTTAATGGGATCAGCGACGGCATTTTGAAACTTTGTTTTCTCGGACATTCTGTGATCGCAAAAGAACGTCAAATGGTGTATTATGTTTAGATTGATTGTTCGATTTTTGAGAATGTGCGAAAGGAGGTAGTAAGCATGTTCGAGCAATACAACAATGTGCAGCAGGCCGTCCTTGAGACAACTCTGGATCTGATCATCGACAGGGAACTGCAGGCTACGTCCATGTCGCTGATCGCTAAGAATTCAGGTGTTTCTACTGGAAACATTTATCACTATTTCAGCAGCAAGGAAGATATCATTAATGAACTGTACAAGGCGATCGTGCGATTTAACGGAGAGTTCGTAACGAAGAACATAAACGAGACTGATTCTATTCAGAAGCAGTTTCGTAATGCTTGGCGCAACTTAATCGAGCTGGGCAATAAGTATCCGAAGGGGTTTCGTTTTATTGAGCAGTATTCATTCTCTCCTTATATTTACGAGCAGTCTAAGCTGGAAGCTTACAAGGACGGCTGGTGCGGCCCACTAGAGAAGATGTATCAAAAGGCAGTCGAGGAAGGCCTATTCGTTCAATTGGAGCCTCAAATAATGGTGCAGATGCACTATGGATCCATTGTTTATCTCTTAAAGGCTAATCAGCAAAATTTGATTGAGCTAACAGATGATATTGTGGATAAAGCGATTCTCGCTTGCTGGAACGCAGTGAGCCGCCAGGGGCAAACTTTCATATAATAAAAAACAGACCGATCGTCCCCCCATAGAAGGCGGACATTGGTCTGTTCTCATTTACAGCTATGTGATCGGGATTGTCATCCGTATTTAGAGCTCATTTTCTTGACTAATGCACAATGACTGAAGATGCTCTTCCAGAATACGTTCAACATGCTCGGCTTGTAGGCGCTTCGGATGAAGGATGAGATGGAGGGCAAGCCCATCCAGCAGCGCATATAGCTTCTCGACTCGGGCTAATCAAGAATTCAGGAGTGCTCAGATTGTTTCAAGATTCCCTGCTGAAGGGGATGGTTGCAGAGGAAAAGCGTTCCCAATTTATGAATGTGGTTGATAAGCCAAGCTACTTCGATGCCGTTGCGGAAGAAGCAAAGCTGATTGAAAGCGTGGAAAATGCGGTTCGGGGGCAAAAGCTGGGAGATATGCCGGTAAGAGTGATTCCACGAGGTATTCCGCATCCTTATTCAAGTACGGGCATTTCGGAAGAAGCAGCAAAGAAACTCAAGGAGATTTGGCAGAAAGGTCAGCGGCGAATGTTGAACATTTCATCGAACAGCGAACTGATAGTAGCAGCGAAGAGCGGGCATATGGTAATTGATGATGAACCGCAGCTGGTGGTGGATGTTATTCGTAAGGTGTTGGCTTCAGTGGCATATAGAAACATATAGAATAGAAAATGAAGTCGAGAGTATGTATCAGTTTGAGCGCTAATGAAGACATTGTTAGATAAAGTAAAACAAAGTCAGAAAGCTGGTTTCGGTCATCTTTCTGACTTTTATGTCACATGATAGAGTTCTATTATGAAAAGTAAAGCTAAAGTGAAATCAAATCCCGTGACAACGTATTTAATCGTTCCATTCCGTTGTCAGTAATCAGCACCATATCCTCGATCATAATCGATCCGATGCCGTATCCGTAGTAGGGTGTCTCCAAGCAGATAACCATGCCCGGCTGAAACTCTGTGTCCTCGGATGGACTGAGGAATGGAGCTTCCTCTGCAGCTAAGCTTAATCCTGCACTGTGGCCCAAATGTCCACGATTATAAGTCGGAAGGCCGGAACGGCGGATGACAGACATTGCTTCGTTAAAGGCATGCTTCATTGGCATCCCCGGCTCAATGATCTCGAGCAGATGATCATGTCCAGTCCGCAGCGCGTTGTAGATACGCTGTACCGTATCGGAAGGGGAACCGAGCACAAATGTGCGAGCGATGTCTGAGCCGTATCCGTTGACGTCGACACCGACATCAAACTTGATCACTTCACCAACTTGTCCAGGTCGTGTATCGAAAATATGTGCAGGGGCGAAATAATCCCCAACAGATATCATATGGAAGCGGGAATTTGCTCCATTTGCATGAGTCAGCAGGGCAAGACGGAACGCATCTGCGATATCAGAAGCAGAGCTTCCGACGGAGATTCCTTTTATCGCGTCGGTTATGCCAATTTCGGCGTAGGTGCAGCTCTTGCGGAGCTGTTCCACTTCCCATGGCGTTTTCTGTGCACGCAGTTCGGTCAAAATTGGGCTTGCCTCTGATAGCTCGACATGGGGCAAAGCATCTTGCAAGGCGCGTACAGCTCCGTACTTCATAGCGTTCAGCTCCACGGCAACCTTTCCACTGCTTACTCCATACTCAGCGAGCACCTCATGGAGCAATCCAAACATCTCCTGAACCTGATGATTCACTGGGCGTTTCCCTTCATATTTATCACCACGCAATCCAAGCGGATCATCGACGTCGACCCAGGTTGGGTATGTTCGGAGCTCGCATTGGGGCAAGTCCTCTGGAACGCCTGCGGCTTCAAATTCGTTCATGATGATGACCGTGCGGCGCGACGAATCACGGAACATGACGGCTAGTGCGACTTCGCTCATACGCAAGGTGTACATGAACGTGCTCGGATGGCCGGATAAATAGTAGAAGTTCTCGCAGCCAGATGCCACGATGGCGTCTATCTGTTCACGTTCCATGATTTGTCGTGCACGCTCGGTGACATGCTTCAGATGCTCTGCTTTGTCGTTCATCATGACAGTCTCTCCTTTGATGAAAGTTCGATATTCAATTCCAATCCCATTCGAATTTTAATGGAATAGCATTTCGGTTGCATCTCCATATCCATGTCCATTTCTGTGCCATTGTTGCTGCAAATGGTTTTGCAATTGGTATTCCATTGATATTTTCATTTCTACTGCTCTTACTTTACTTCCGCTTCGGGCGTCGTTATTTCCTGCGTGATCGTGTCTGGATCATTTGCGAGCTGCCGCAAAAACTTGCGGGCGCGCTCTGTCTTAGGTTGATTGAAAAACTGCTCAGGCGCGCTTTCCTCTTGAATTTTGCCGTCACTCATGAAAATGACGCGATTGGCAACTTCTTGGGCGAATTTCATCTCGTGCGTTACGACGATCATAGTCATGCCTTCCGCAGCGAGCTGCTTCATTACCGCAAGCACTTCGCCTGTGAGTTCCGGATCGAGCGCGGATGTCGGTTCATCGAAGAGCATAATTTCAGGCTGCATCGCAAGTGCCCGCGCAATTGCAACACGCTGCTGCTGACCCCCGGACAGCCTAGAAGGATACGCATCCTTTTTATGCAGCAGTCCTACCTTAGCAAGCAACGTTTCCCCAATCTTAATCGCTTCCGCTTTGGACAGCTTTTTGACGATTGTTGGGGCCATGATAACATTGTCCAACACGGTCATATGCGGAAACAGGTTGAACGATTGGAACACCATGCCTGTTAACGTGCGAATTTGCTGAACGGCTTTCTTTTTAGAAGCAGCATCCATTGCGGTATTCCATTCGGCACTACCGACATGTATGGAACCGGAGTCTGGAACCTCCAGTCCGTTCAGGCAGCGCAGCAATGTACTTTTTCCCGAACCGCTAGGCCCGACCAATACGACGATTTCACCAGATCGAACTTGCAGATTGATATCTTCGAACACAAGCAAATCTCCGAACCGTTTCCTTAGTTTGTTTACTTCAATCATGTTGATCACACGTCCTTAATAGGCTTTAGACAAGCGAATTTCAATACGGTTCAAAATCGCTGAGAAGCCAATACTCATTACCCAATACATGAGGGCAATCGCAATGAAAAATGGCATTGCCACATAATATTGTGCAATAAGCAGTTGGGCGGAGCGAAGCAGCTCCGTTACGGTAACGACCGAGACGAGAGATGTCTCCTTCAGCATGCCGATGAAGGTATTGCCCATCGGTGGGATCGCTACGCGCGCCGCCTGCGGAAGCACAACTCTCCACATCGTTTGCCAGGGAGATAAGCCTAATGATAAAGCAGCTTCGGTCTGTCCGTTGGATACGGAAAGGATGGCGCCGCGGAATGTTTCGGACAAGTACGCGCTGATGTTGATACTAAGTGAAATAAAGGCCGCTGTGAGCGGCCCGAGTGTAATCCCAAAGTCGGGTAGTCCATAGTAAATAATGAAAATCTGTACCAATATCGGCGTTCCGCGAATGATAGACACATAAATTCTAGCGACATTGCGGATGAACTTATTTCCCTTCAAGCGAGCTACGGCGACAACCAACCCGATGAGGAGTCCAAAGAACATGGAAACGATCGTAATCAGCAGGGTGTAATATGCGCCTGTAAATAAAAAGTCTAGGTTTTGCATGACGAGTTCCATCTCTTGTACCCTCCCGGAATGGCTTAAATGTTAGGCTCTACATCAAACCATTTTTTGAAAATTTCTTTGAATGTGCCGTCCGATTTCATTTCTTCCAATGCTTTGTTGATGGCGGCAAGCAGCTCCGGATTGTTCTTGCGAATGGCGATACCGGCTACATCTTCTTTGATAGGCTCACCGACAGCCTTCACGTCGAAATGATTTTTCTCAATCAACGGCTTGAGCGCAAATACGTTGTTAATCGTTGCATCGATGCGTCCCACATTCAAATCCTGCAAGGAGGTAATGACATCGTTGTAAGTCGCAATTTCAAACTTTCCAACCTTAGGCATTGCAGCATCGCGCAAATATTTCTCATCATTCGTTCCAAGACCGACACCGATCTTCTTGTCTTTGAAGTCTTCAATTTTCTGGATGGACGTATTGTCACTCTTCACGATGACATTTACGGCATTTTTCACATAAGGAGTGGAGAAATCCATCTTCTGCTTGCGATCGTCTGTAATGGTAACTTGGCTGACTAGCGCATCGTATTTATCCTTTTGCAATCCTTCGATCAATCCGGAGAATTCGCCAGTGATGAACTCGACCTCTACTCCGATATGTTTCGCGACTGCCTTGGCAATATCAGCATCGAAGCCGTCGACCTCACGCTTATCGTTAATGAAGTTGTATGGGGCATAAGTGCCCATAAGCCCGATTTTAATTTTTCCGGATTTTTTAATTTGTTCCAGTGCGTTAGCGGAGCCCGCATCCGTTGTCGATTTGCTTCCGCATCCGACAAGTGCCACCGCGAGAACCGTTAATAGAGTAGTAGCTTTCAGAAGTTTTTTGAAATGGAATGACATGATTGTTGCCTCCTTGTGATGTTGTAGCTGTTTCCATTTGAACTCCAATGAAATGATCATATTCACGTTGAACCGTGCATGTATATGGGCTTCGGCAGCCGTAATCGGAATTATCCGAGAAGTCCCCGAAATTCGAATGTGGCAGTTGCTTCTGCGATTGCTGCTGGCGAATAGGCAGACTGGTAATCGACCTCATGCATAGGGCCGAACAGCCATTTGGACAACACGCCTGTAAGTAAGCAGACCAGAATGTTGGCGCGGAGCGACAAATCATCTTTTTGCGGCAGCATTCCCAATTCGATTGCTCTTTGTATATTCATCTTGAATGCTGCTTCAAAAGCAATCCAGGCTTGCGATACAGCTTCTCGAACGGGAGGATCGGCGCCTTGCCCCTTCATAAGAAGGAGAGCCATCAAATTCCGATTCTGATCAGCGAATGTGAATAGCTCGGTGAGCAGTCGAGTCGAGGAGCTTATCATATCATCGACAGTCCCTGTATGCTTGCGATAGCCTTGAGCAATGACTTTGCTTAGTTTCTCCTTGCCTTCATCAATTAACTCGAGAACGATTTGTTCTTTGCTTTGAAAATACCAATAGAACGTTCCTTGAGAGACACCGGCAGCTTTGACCACATCGGATATCTTCGTACAATGGTATCCTTTGTTTGCAAAAAGGTAGAGAGCAGCATTCATGAGCTGCTGACGTCTATCCGGTTCTTGATTTGATCTGATAGCCAGCGTTCATCGCTCCCTTTTCTTAACTGATTCATCAGTCAGTTTTAATTCCGATGCGATTACTATACTTTTGAATGGGCGCAGTGTCAAGTATTAATTTTGATTGGAATAGTAGGATTTGAAAATGTAGAGTTTTTAAGGAAGAAGAGTTGGAGAAATTGACAGAATTGATCCAGCCTTTGGATAATAGGGGAAGATAAATTTTGTTTATTTCATCTCATTGTATTACATTTTGCAGACAGAAGGGACGCGAGCGTAATGAATCCTCCAAAACATATCGTATCTGCCGGCGCCATCATTTTGAATGAACAGCACGAAATTTTTCTGATTAGAGGGCCGCGTAGAGGATGGGAGATGCCGGGTGGTCAAGTGGAAGAAGGGGAATCGCTCGCTCAAGCGGCCATTCGTGAGACGAGGGAAGAAGCGGGAATCGATATTGAAATTGTTCGCTTCTGTGGGATCTATCAGAATGTATCCGCTGGAATATGCAATACGTTATTTCTAGCCAAGCAGGTAGGCGGTGAGCTGACAACGACAGAAGAGGCGCTAGAAGTGGGGTATTTTCCAATAAAAGACGCTTTGCAGATGGTCACATGGAAGAACTTCCGTGAGCGAATTGAGAAATGCTTGGATGCTTCCCAGCAGCCGTTTTATGTCGAGTTCTAATGCTGTAAATAAATCGAGGATGTGTTCGTATATCGGCTAACGAAAATCATGGCTTTGACTCGTAAAAGGTATACCCCACATACAGCATGCCGTAAAAAAGAGCATACAGGTTGCTCGGCCTTAATCGATTGGTACTATTGATGATCATACACAACTATATACGAATAAGCTTCAAATCTATCGCGCATGTACAGTTATAACATTAATCAAATGTCAACGTCATAAGAAACAATAATGGCTAGTGATTGTAAAAATCGTACAACCTTAGCATATAGTTTAAACTTTTTAGATATGAGTTATTAGATGTATGATTAACGAGATCGATTGGAGCGAGCTATGGCCGCATCTTATGGTTCCACTGCAACGAAGAGAACCCCTCATTTCACTTTGCAAAATGAGGGGTTCATTTACATTTTTCACTAAGGCGTTGCACCACTAGCTGACTCGCTGAATTGAATAATGCCGGCGGACACTTCGCTAACAATTTGCTGCATCTCTGTCCACGGCGGTTGAAATTCCCTGCCCCATTCAATCGTAAAGCCGTAAATTTTCCCTTTGTTCGGATCAGTCATATGACGACTATACGCATAGTCATCAGAGGTGCCGGAAGTAGGATAAAGGTCGAACGCCTGCTGTACCTGATAATTTCGTCCTCGAACGGCTTTAATGCCTTGGTGCATCGCGTTTGCTAGCGCAAGGGTCACCGTTCGATCCTCGTTCGAAATATACTCTTTATAGGCGTTATCTCCTTTTAACCCGCGGACTGTATCAAATGCAGGGTTCATAAAGTTCATATTTTGTTGATTCGACTGGTTTTCATCATCTCCCCAGTTTGTTAAAATTTTCTCTCCGTATGAGTGGATATCCACATACCACTTAATTTGCGGAAAGTTATCGAATATCCAAATAACATTTTGCGTCTCATGTTCGGAAGCGGGAGTGCTGCCATGATACGTCTGGTCTATGCTGCACGGGTCTGTGGACGTGCGAACTGGCGCTAAAGGGGAGAAGTGGTCTGGGAAATTCCATAAAAAATCGAAATTTCGATTTATATCAACTCCAACACAACTGTTATTTCCTCCACTATCAGCTGGATTCCGGTTACGTCTCCACAACGCTTCTATCGTTTGGCTGTATAAACGGCCATCTGGGTTAACATCTGGAAAAATAACAAAATCAATGGACTCGAAGAGCGATTTGATCTCAGTTGAAGTGAAGTTTTTTCCTCCATAGACTAACCCGGTACCTTGGTCATAGGCCTCCAATAAATCTGCCGCCAAAAACACACAAATTTCACAGCTTCCCCATTCGCGTGCATGAACGCCGCCAGTTAAAAAGATTGTATTTCGTTTGCTTTGAAAATGACTTGATAGGTGTAACGCATGAGATGTACGCTGCTCTACACTTTTATGGGGAAGTGTAATTAACTTCGTGAAGTTCGGATATTTGCGGCTTAGAGCAATAATAGCCGACTCCACTTCGTTCACATTTAAGTAAGCCACCTTTTTTCCTCCTGTCAAGCATAGACTTGTGTTATCGCTTAATCCCAGTGCCTTGAGGCGCTACATTGCCACCCTCATAACGATCGGCGTTACCGACTTCTTGCTGTCGTTGTTCTAACATGGACCGACTAATATGTTCAAGAATTTCATAACGGTAGCCTTGCGAACTCAAATCATTCACGTGATCATCCGGTACATAGGCCTCTATAACAAATGTTCCGTCGGGCTGTCGATTTGGCCCGCCACAGCTCATATCAATAGATGCGCTGCGTACAAGCTTATTCATCTCTTCACGAGTGTCCGTCGTTATTGCAATTTTTTTTATCATAGTTCTCCATCCATTGCTCAAGTTTGGTATTATGCTGCTCTTCTTCATATACGTAATAGATGTACATCGTGTATGAATCCAACTTTAAATGACACGATTAGTTGAAGCTTTTTCTACACTGGAACGAGCTTGAATAACAGCACTGGAAGCATTAATTCGTCCTGATCCGAACTTGTCATAATGCCAGAAAGTCAAAATGAATGGCAACAACATCGGGGATTTCTTTAATTAATACTTTTTTCCCCGTGCAAAAAAATGTCGTTGCAATCATGTCAACTCCTAGGCTGATTTTCTTCGCACGTTTAATATTTCCATGTGTTGATGAGTTTATTCTTGTTTGCTAGGAGTGATTGTATAAGGGATACAGGCATTTGTTTGCATGAATGGTTCCCCTCAAATATGCAGCATATAATTATACCTTTAACACAAAAGACAAGAATGGATACGAGCAGAGATACATGTGCTGCACAGCAAATCGCCGTGAATTAGGACTAGGAAGTTAAGCTTACGGATATAAGAGAAGAGGACAAATTGAATAAGAAATTATTCCTCAGAACCGCTGAGGAGAAAGCGAAACGTTCAGCGGAGAGAATATATGTTGACGAGGCAGTCTTTGATTTGGATACCAAAAAGGTGGTCGTGTCTCAGATCCGGACGCTTTATTTGAACGAGGACACTAAGAAGCGTATGTTACTTACGCCAGACGCGACTGACCGCATCGATAATCAAGGAAAGGTACAGTGGGGTGCTTGTTGAACATGCTTCTATTAATGAAACATACATGAACATTCGGAATTGAGCAAAAACGAGAAGGACTGCAGCTCCTTCACGAACGGAGGGACTACGGGCGCTTTGCTGTCATTTTAACTGTCTATCGAAAAATATAGTACATTAGTAATGTGTATATTATTGATTTATATTATTGAATCCAGGGACAGGGAGGGCGCAGGATGAACGGACAGACTGGAGATCATCAGCGTAATGCTTCAAGCTTGTTCGTAATTACCGGTATTATGGCGTCAGGCAAATCCACGGTTGCGCAATTGTTGGCGGAACGCTTTGCGAGAGGCGTCCATGTTCGCGGCGACGTGTTCCGCCGCATGATCGTAAGTGGTCGCGAGGAAATGCTGCCCGATGCTGCGGAGGAAGCGATCAATCAGCTTCACCTTCGATACCGTTTAGCTGCAGGTACAGTGGATGCCTATGTAGAAGCCGGATTTACGACGGTCGTTCAAGATGTCATTATCGGAGAAGTGTTACAGTCTTTCCTACAGTATATTCGGACACGTCCTCTCTATCTCGTTGTACTTTGTCCTAAGCCTGAAATTGTGGCGGAACGTGAAGCGTTGCGAGAGAAGAAAGGGTATGGGCTCTGGAGTGTTCAGGATTTAGACGAAGGTCTCCGTCATGCCACGCCTCGAATCGGCATGTGGCTGGACAGCTCTGACATGACACCGGAAGAAACCGTCGACGAAATCATGCGCAGAGCGTGGACAGAGGCAGAAATACGCTAAGTTTATTTTGAATCGGAGGACAAATAATGGCTGCTAAGGAATATCTCGATACATTTACAAGTGAAATGGAGCCTATCGGTGTTAGGTCACGGGACGAGGCTCATGCTAGGGGATTTTGGCATCAAACCTTCCATTGCTGGTTGTGGAAGATCGAGAATGGAAAGCTGCTTTTGTTGTTCCAACGCAGACATCCGCAGAAGAAAGATTATGCGGGTCTACTGGATATTACGGCTGCGGGCCATCTGGAAGCCGGAGAAACTCCAATGGATGGGATTCGGGAGTTGCGTGAGGAACTGGGGATCGAGGTTGAATTTTCTCAGCTAACGTACAGTGGTGTTATACCAAGCAGTATTGAGCACGAAAATAGGATTGATAATGAATTTTGTCATGTATTTCTTCATGAATACAAAGGAGACATTACAGATTTTCGATTGCAGGAAGATGAAGTGGTATCCATTGTCATGCTGGAAGCAGCACAATTCCGCAAGCTGATTGCAGGCGAAGTACAGCAAATTACTGGCGAGGAATTTATGCCGTCGAACGGTGTGAGCGGGAGCAAGCTGGAATTAAAGATGAAGGACTTTGTCCCATCCAGAACAAGTTATTATGAATATGTACTCGATCAAATTGCAAGCTTGGCTCTTCTTGAATCTCCATGCTTCATCCGGAAATAATCCATGGATTAATAGCATACTGGTTTTGTATGATGAGATGAATGAGAACCTTTTTCAATAATACGAACGAATGATCATGTAGTGGACGCAGCAACCGATAAAAGGAGAGCGAGATATGTTTATCGAAACGAAAACGATCCAAGTGAAGGAAGGAACTTCACAATTGGTGGTTGATAGGTTCAGTGGCGCGGGCGTTATCGAGAAATCAGAGGGCTTTATCGATTTGAGCATTTGCGTAAAGAAAGTCAGCAGAGGTGATGAGGAAGTCGTCATTCTCATTCGCTGGGAGTCTGAAGAGGCATGGAAGAAATGGGAGACAAGCGAAGCTCATATTGAAGGCCATAGACAGAGCCGCGGCAAGCCGAAGCCAGAGCATATATTGGGCTCTCAGCATGCGGTGTATGAAGTGAAGGCCGTCAAGACATTCGTGAAGATTTAATTTGATCAGAATATAGCGTAATCAGAAGAGGGGATCCATACGGATGCTCTCTTTTTGTTAATCAGACATCATGCTTGCTAAGGGTGTCACAGCCACTTCTGTTATTCAAGTAAAAGCCAATCCGGAGCGCAAACGCAACACAAGGAGCCGGTCCTCTGTACGAGAACCGGCCCTGCATCCTTTTACGATTGCGTAGTCTATTTAGATATAGAAGTATATTGGAGATATACGAATTAATTAAGCTCGACCTTCACACTTGTTGTTGAACCGCCATATACGTATGCTTGTGTTATTCCGTCTTTTAATTTCCTATTGTAAGTATCAAATGCACCTACCCAGATTTGATGCTGATGGGGATTTAGTCCAGAAAGAGTAATATTCTTAGTAGCTACACCGTATTGTTGGTGTTCGATCACAATTTGGCCGGTTTCCATGTCTCTGACCGAAACTTTGAAATGGTCGACATTTAAGACGAAACTCCAAGAGATTTGGAGACTCCCTGTTGCAAGCGGGGCTACGCTTTGTTCGGATCCTTTCGTTGCTTGGGACTCCGTTGTATGAAATGGAACTTGCGAATCTTTAGCCAGCGCAGAACCCGTACCTAATGTTAGCATTACCGTCGCTGAAAGCAAAAGAGTTGAATACCGCTTTAACATAAAAAACCTCCTACTTAAAAATAAAACATACGATCTTAAAATATGATAATTAACCATAATTTAGAACAAAAAACTCTGAATGATAAAAAATATTATATGTTTTCTTCATTTGATTCTTGATCAGGTGAACACAAGTGCCCTTTAGGTTGTTTCATTTTTAAATAGAGTCTGTATAATTTTACCTAGTTATCATGTTCGATAATAGGAGGAATGCTTCTGTATGCAGCGATGGGTGGGCAAATCATTGAAGCGCAAGCTATCCATTATCTTGTTAGGTGCCATTCTTGTACCGCTATTGTCCCTGGGGTACGTATTGTACAGCATTGCAGCGATGGAAGCCGAAGAGCGAACGAAGCAGTCCAGCCTTGGGCTGCTGGATCAGATCAAGACGAATCTGGAGTTCATCGTGCAGGATGTTGAGAATATGTCCATTTTCCTCATCGGACAGGAAGACATTCAGCGTTATCTAGCTTCAACCAATCAAGGCAGTGGGCTGCAAATTAAGCTTATGGGGTTTCTATCTAACTTTGCCTTTTCAAAATCCTACATTTCCAACATCTCCATTTACCCAAACAACGGCAATCACACGCTATCCAACACGACTATCTTCAATAATGGGCTTTTCAAAGACAGAAACAACACGATCATCCAGCAACTACATGATAAATGGTGGAGCTCGCTTTATACCAATGAGACAACGAACGGAGAAGAAAAGGTGATTTCCTTCGTTAGGCCGATAGGGAGCATGACTACTTATCAGCCTAAGGGGGTGTTGTCTATCAGCATTAGCGAGGCCGCTATCGCTGAATTTATGATGAAGCCGGCCCTCATAAGCGGAGAAAGCTTGCTGCTTGTAGATCGTGATCAACGGATGATATCAGGAACGATGAGGGATGGATTGACGCAAGCAGTGACCCATCTGCTGCCCGGCTTGGACGTGCTGAACATGCAGGAAGGGCAGGGCTTTGTCACATATGGGGAGGGGGAAAACAAGAAGACGATTGTGTACGCAAAGGTACCTCATGTTGATTGGCTCCTGTTGGCCGTAATTCCGTATGCGCAGTATCAGGCTCAGAACCAATATGTAGTTACAGTGACTGCGATTACGGTAGGTCTAGCCATGATGATCATTGCAGGAATCGTACTGTTCCTTATTATTCGAGTGACAAGACCGCTGCAGACGGTTGCTGCATCCTTGAAGGGCTTTCGTCCAGACGGAGAAGTCATCGCTCTGCCGATTACATCCTCGGATGAGATCGGCATGCTCGTGCACAGCTATAACAAGCTTGGAGAACGCGTTCATGTCCTCATGCAGGAGGTGAAACGCCAAGAATCGATGAAAAAAGAGGCGGATATGCAGGCACTGCAGGCGCAGATTAACCCGCACTTTTTATATAATACGCTTGCGTCCATACATTGGATGGCGCTCATGAACAAGGATGCCAAAATCGCGCAGATGGTAGGATCGTTAAGCGACTTCTTGCGCTTTAGTTTAAATAAGGGAAGCGAGTATTGTCAGGTCAAGCAGGAAGTGCTCCATGTGCAGCATTATGCATCCATACAGCAGATTCGCTACCCGGAGAAATTCGAGATTGCTTTTCATATCAGCTCCGAGCTTGAATCCGAGCACATGCTGAAGCTGCTGCTTCAGCCGTTGATCGAAAATGCGATCATTCATGGCATCCTTGGCAAGCAATCGAAGGGCTGCATTACCGTAAGTGCACAGCTGACCCAAATGGGCCATATGCAATTCACCATTGAAGATTCCGGACAGGGGATGTCACAGGAACAATTGCAGACGCTCCTTCAACAAATAGAGGTACCGCTTGATCATACCATTAAGCCAGCAAGCAGCTATGGGCTGCGCAATGTGCACCAGCGGCTCCTGCTGCATTATGGAGAAGAGTCCGGGTTAGTGTTACATAGTGTTGAGGGACGAGGAACAACCATATCCTTCACGATTTCGTCCATAGAAAAAGAGGAGGAGGGAGAAGGCGATGAAGCTGCTTATCGTCGATGATGAAGTTATTATTCGAACAGGCATACATCAAGTGATCGACTGGCTGGCGATAGGAATTGCCCCCTTGCAGCCTGCCGCTTCGGGAGAAGAGGCATGGCAGCGAATTCAAGAAGAACAGCCGCACATTGTAATGACAGACATTCGAATGGGAGCGATGAGCGGTTTGGAGCTGGCAGCTCTCGTGAGAAACCATTATCCATCTACAGAAGTCATTATGCTGTCCGGTTATGATGATTTTGCCTATGCACAACAGGCGATGCGGGCAGGAGCTCAGGATTACATCTTGAAGACAGGCCGTCCAGAGGAAATTATGGAGGCGGTATTGAGGGCTAAGCAGAGATTAGAAGTAAAGCGGCAGGAAGCTAGTGCAGGACGAATGAGCATGCGCATGTTGAAAACACAGCTTTTGGACAAGGTATTGACGGAGGGAATGCCGGAAGAAGAATCCGCACGTCGACAAATACTTGAATTGCTTCATCTCGAACCAATCTCCACAGCTTATCAAGTCATCATGCTTACTGTATCTGGCTGGAAGGATGAACAGCTGCTGCAGTTCGCGGCTGCCAATTTCATTGAGGAGACGCTGCAATGCGATACTCTGCTGCATTCGAGTCATATGGTGCTGTTGTGGCGGCTGAAGACAGCCTTTGAGTCCTCTAGACTCTTAACCGATACACTCTCTTCATGTGAGAGGCTTCTAAAATGCTCGATATTTGCAGCTTGTGGTTCCGTGGTCGCTCATTTCACAGAGACAAAGCAGTCTTACGGGGAAGCAGAGCAGGCATTTGCCTATGCTCAGATCGCGAACTGGAAAGGAGTCATTTCATATGCGGACATCCAGCATCGAACGGGAGGAAGGATAGTATGCACACGTGAGGAAGAGGCTGAGCTATTCAGTCTTTTAACGCAAGGAAATCGAGCGGCATTGGCGCATTGGATTCAAAGCGTGGTCACGGTTCACATGCAGGATGAACAGACGACACCTGACTCGCTGTTGGCATACACCCAGTCCATTCTTGTGTCCGCGTGCCGCTGGCTGGAGCGAATGATTCCGGAAGAAAGAGCACTTCGCGATATCCGTCATCGTCTTTTGTCCGATCAGCGTGTGGAAGAGGCGCTGTATCACGCATGTTGTGCGATTATGGAACGCTATCAGCAGTACGATGATCGGAACCGTACCAGCTCCTATATTCAGCGTGCGATGTTCTATATCAGGGAGCACTTGCATGACAGCTTGTCTTTGCAGCAAGTTGCCGCCTATGTGCATGTGAATCCGAACCACTTTAGCGAGGTATTCAAGCGTGAAGCGGGAATGAACTATATTGACTTCGTGACTGCGGAGCGCATGAGACTAGCGAAGGAGCTGTTAACGGGTTCGGAGCGCAAAATAAGCCATGTGGCTAGTGATTGCGGGTATGAGGACGTGAAATATTTTTGCAAGCTGTTCAAAAAGCATACGGGATTATCCCCGTCTCAGTATCGGCTTCACAACTGAAAAAAGTCCCCCTTTCACCGAAGATTATCTCCTTTTGCTTGAGGAGTCTTCAATTTATAGTGGTAGCAAGTGGATAAACGTTCAAAAATATGTCGGCAAACAAGCAATGCGGTGCTGGACGGAGATGCTTTTTGAACTTGTTTCTAAGTCATAAGGAGGGGCTGTGAATGTTGAAGGACAAAATGCGTTGGAGTCAAATGCTTATGCTCGTTATGATGTTGGCATTGGTACTGGCAGGGTGTGGAGGCGGTTCAGCATCGTCAACAGAGTCTAATTCGGGGGCAAAAACAGATTCAAAAAATAGGATTCAACTTACACTGTGGCACAACTTCACCGGGGAAGACCTGCGCGCCAAGGCAATGCGGGGAATTATTGAGCAGTTCAAGCAGAATCACGCAAATGTAGATTTGCAGATTCAAGCGATACCGCCGGATGCGTATCGCCAACGGTTGAAAGCGGTTGCGGCTGCAAATGAGATGCCGGACGTATTCATTATGCATCCCGGAACGATTGCCAAGGAGTTCTCGGCCGCAGGCTTGATTCAGCCGCTGGATGAGCTGCTGAATTCGAATCAGGCGTGGAAGGACGGCTATATGCCGAATTCCTTTGATGACTTTACTTTTGACGGTAAAATCTACAGTGCTCCGATGGGATTGTCGCCTACATCCATTTTGTATTACAACGAGAAAATGTTAGCGGACAATGGCTTAACCGTACCAAAGACGTGGGATGAGCTGCTGCATGCAGTTAAAACGCTTAAATCCAAAAACATCATTCCAATTGCGCTTGGCAACAAGGCTCCGTGGCTTGCACAATCCAGTATCCTCAGTTCACTTGCGGATCGGGTGACGGGAACGGATTGGTTCCTGAAAGCAGTTGCCCAGGATGGAGTGAAGTTTACGGACCCTGAATTTGTGAAGGCGCTTGGGCATTTGCAGGAGCTTGCGACGGTTGGCGCGTTCCAGGATGGCTTCAATGCGATCGACACGACACAAATGGAACAATTGTATTCACAGGGCAAGGCTGCGATGTTCATCGAAGGCGGATGGGCGGTTACGAATCTGGCTGCATCTGCTCCACAAGAGATACTAGATTCAACAGGTATCGCTGTTCTACCATCTATTCCGGGCGGCAAGGGAGATCCGAACTCTGTTTCTGGTGCCATTGGTGTCGGACCTGCGTTAAGCAGCAAGATTGAGGGTGAGAAGAAAAAGGTTGCAGAAGAGCTTGTTCTCGCGTTGGCTGGCCCTGACGCCCAGAAGACGACATTAGAGGCTAATCAACTCGTTAGCTTCAAGGTGGAGCTTGATAAGAGCAAAGTAAATCCATTGTTCGCCAAGCTGTATGAGCTTGTTAACGAAGTGAAGCGAACGCCTGTTTATGATTCAAAATTAACGTCTGGCGCTACAGAGGCTGTTAATAATGGCTTGCAGGAGCTACTGCTCGGCGGGAAGGCCGAAGATATCGCGAAGAAGATACAGGATGCGCAGGAGCAGGGACTGAAGGAGTAGGATGGATTCAGTTCACACTTAGCATCTGCATCTCGGTCATATAGGCAAAAGTACTGAGATCATGGAATATTATGCAGCCTAACAAAAGAAAAGGATAGATGTCTATGACTGCTGCATCGCGTGCGCGGATGTTTATCGTGCTTGGCTTGTTGCCCGCGCTTCTTATTTATGCTGTATTCGTCATTATTCCGGTTATCTGGTCGTCGTATTATGGGCTTTTTAGTTGGAAGGGCATGGGCGCCATGAAGTTCATTGGACTGCAAAATTATAGGGAAGTCGTTAGCGATCCGATCTTCTGGAGCTCATTCCGCAATAATCTGTATATCGTTGCTTATTCCGTGGTCGGGCAAGTTCCAATTGCCCTGCTGCTGGCGCTGCTGCTTGTCCGCAACCGTTGGTACGAGAAGTTCATTCGGGCTTCGGTGTTCATGCCGATGGTGCTGTCTTCCGTCGTTATTGGATTAGTATGGGGATACATTTATCATCCGCAGATCGGTATATTAAACTATCTTCTTGATTCGCTTGGGCTATCTTCCTGGAAGCTCGGATGGCTGTCAGATCCGAAGGTAGCCATGCTGTCTATTGGGCCGCCGATAATATGGAGCAATATTGGGCCGTATCTAATTTTGTTCATTGCGGCTTTGCAAAATATACCGAGTGAAGTGAACGATGCTGCCAAGCTGGATGGCGCCGTAGGCTGGAAGAAGCTGTCCCGCATTACGCTGCCGATGATTTGGGGCATGATCAAGGTGGCTGTAATCCTATGCATTTCGGGGAGCTTGAAGGCGTTTGATCTGATTTTTATCATGACACATGGCGGTCCGGCACATTCAACCGAGCTGCTTGCCACGTACATGTACAATAACACGTTCAATATTTTCCGATATGGGTATGGCAGTGCAGTTTCAACATCTATCGTCATTCTTAGCTTAATTCTTATTGTCGTCAGTCAATTGTTGATGAATCGGAAAAAGGACGCGCTCTAAGTAGAGGAAGGTCTCGAACATGATGAGTAACATGGATGACATCGATGTGGATCTATTATGGTTATGTGGATGTAGATTGTGTGTTGCGTCATCCAAGTCCAAGAAGACAGGAGGAGTGGATCATGGGGAACCAACCCGTTCAACAGCTTGGCCGCATGCCTTCCTCTCGCAAGAGCCGTTATTCTCATTTGGCATGGAAACCGTGTATTGCCGGCATCACATGGGTATTGCTTGTGCTGTACGCTTTGTTGACTCTGTATCCATTAATTTGGCTATTTATAAGCAGCTTTAAAAGCAATGAAGAATTCTTTTCCTCTCCATTCGGCATGCCGATTGAGTGGAGATGGGAGAACTTCGTTCGGGCATGGGATGTTGCAAGTATGAATGTCGCCTTCGGCAATTCTCTGGCTGTGACGGTAATCTCGTTGCTTGCTACATTGCTGATCGGAGCGCTGGCAGCCTTCGTGTTGTCTCGGTTCAGCTTCAAGTGGAAGCCGTATATCATGGGCTTGTTCTTGCTCGGCATGCTCATTCCGATACACAGCACGCTTGTCCCGCTATTCATTATGATGAAGCAAATGTCTATTCTCGATACCTATGCGGCGCTTGTACTGCCTTATACGGCATTTGAGCTGCCGGTCGCGATATTTGTTCTGTCCGCATACATGACCTCCTTCCCGAAAGAGCTGGAGGAAGCGGCCTTGATCGATGGAGCGGGTTATACCGGAATCTTCTTGCGGGTCATTCTTCCGCTGTCGCTGCCTGCGCTTGCAACTGTAGCCGTACTCGGCTTCCTGCGTTTCTGGAATGACTTCGCATTCCCGCTCGTCTTCATCAGCAATCCGCTGCTAAAGACACTGCCGCTAAGTCTTTCCATCTTCGCGGATGGATACGGCACGGATTACAGTCTGACGCTCGCCGCGCTGAGCCTGTCGGTTGTTCCGACGATCATTATGTACTTGCTCTTCCAGGAGCAGATTATGAAGGGGATGCTGGCAGGAGCAGTGAAGGGATAACGTTCGAAGATGATACAGCAGAGTTACCGCCAACGAAAGGAGTTGGCGGTATTTTTGCTTTTTTTGTTGTTGCTGAGGAAAAATAGCCTGGAGTTTTGCGTCTTGCAGCAGGGGATAAATGCTGCTTGTGGAATGCCTAATTCTTTCCGTATTGGCAACGCGCCGTGTCTAACCTTTCTCAGCATCATAAAATGAATATGTACCTAGAGAAAGGAGGTCATCTCAATGGGTGAATTCGTTGGCAATGCGGGTTGTGGAGTTGGAGGCTTTACTTCCACAGGCGTAATCTTAGTTCTGTTCATTTTATTGGTCATCATTTTATGCTCATGCTTTATATAATACGATAGGAATGAACACTGTTACTGCCTTCAATAAAACACATGCACGTGTGTTAGGCCTTGCTGATGAAGCAGGGCTTTTTTCTATAGGGAGTTCGTCTAGTTTCTTTGTACCTAACTTCCAGTTCAATTGCTCACATGTCATTATCGGTATCGTCATTGCAAATATGGCACACATACTACAGGGCTTGTTTTTTACAGCGGTTTAAAAGTTCCCTTTCACACTTATATGTTTACAATATGCTGAACGACTTGAACCCGACTGAGTAAAATGTAGAAGTTAGCAGCATCTATTTTATTCGGTGAGGGAAAAGAAAAAGCACCCTGTGCTGGGAAAGTCCAGACGAAGGGTGCTAAAGGGTAGGTCGAGCCTAATCCTCAAATAACTCATCCATCAATTGGTCGACTTCTTTTCTGCGTTCTGCCGTCGCTTGTTTGTCTACAGTAATTACATTCCCACGAATATGAACCACATCTCCAACCTCAGCTTCACCGGGCAGCAGGTGTTTCGGATACTCGATGGTATGCCCGTCTTCAACTTCTATGGTTGCGATATCGCATTCAATTTGGTCGATTACACCTTGAATCAATGCTTTTACCTCGCCTTCTCAAATGTTATTGAATTCCCGTCACTTATTGAAGTGACAGTACCCTCTTTATCGGTTCGGTACACTTTAACGTTGGCTGTTTTGAGACGCTTCATGATAATGTCTTTCGGATGCCCGTATTTGTTATCCTTGCCAGCGCTAATGACCGCATACGCTGGATTGATTGCCTGTAGGAATTCAGTGGATGAGGACGTATCCGAGCCGTGATGCCCTACTTTGTATACATCTGCTTTGAGGTTGGCTCCGCTTTTCACCATGTCGGCTTCACTTTTGCGTTCAGCGTCTCCAGAGAATAAGTATGATGTATTTTGGTATGTAAGCTTGAGAACCGCACTCCAGGCGTTCAAATCCTTTCCATAGTCCCCAACAGGGCCGAGAAACTCAGCGCGGACCCCATTTAGCGGGAGCTCGACACCCGCTTTGGCGGATTTAATCTTGAGCTTCTGATTTTTGACGGCGAATAGAAAATCTTCGTATGTCTTTGTAGTGTGCGATACTCTAGGCGCATATACGGATTTAGCTGGAATCGCATTCAGCACAGTATCCAGACCGCCGATATGATCGGCGTCAGGGTGAGTGGCAATGACTGCGTCCAGTTCTTTTACGCCGTACTGCTTCAAATATTTCACGACATTCTCGCCTTGACTGTTGTCCCCGCCGTCGATTAACACATGCTGACCTTTGGGCGTGCGGATAAGTGTTGAATCGCCTTGCCCTACGTCAAGATAGTAGACCTTCAATACTTCTGATGAGTGTGTTGTGGACTTGTCTTGATGGATGTTTCCTTGGGTTTCCCTACTTGCAGTCACTGGCGAGCAGGCTGTCAGAAATACAGCCAAAAGTACGAATAGTAAGTATAGTTTCTTCATAGATGCCTCCCTCTCCTACTAATCTATTTTATCATAATGAATAAAGGATGAAGATAGTTGATATTGGTCTCATTTCTATATAAGAAAAAACTCATGCTCAGCAAAAAACACCTTCAAATTTGTGCTATATCCTGCGATATAAGAACACTCATGGGAAGGTGCTTTCATGCCACTCACTATCTGGGTGAGTTGGGTAACTTTGTTGTTTTATAATCCCGTGTTTAAAGATATGCTTACAGCTTCAACAGCATGTATGTAGGTTGTGTTAAATCTTGAAAATGCTTATATGTAAAAAACATATATTAAGATTCGATAGGATAGGACAAAACGTATAGCTAAGCAATCGAAATTAACCAAATTTAAGAGCTTATGTGAATATGGACACATACTCATTAACAATGTAATATGAATGTGAATAAACAACATGGGGAGTGTCATCATGAAGAAGTATTTTGTAATATTTTTAATGGCTGCATTAGCTGTAGTGACTGTAGTATCTATGCCAATGCAGACATCTGCAGCTACTGATTACAGAGGGGGAATATTGGACGGAGTCGGTCTTTATTTAGCCTCAGATGCAACAAAGCCAGGAACACTAGTAACAGAGGTCACTGATAACAATGAATCTACAACAGTAACAATGTCGGGTTGGAATGTTGGGACTAATCAAGATCATATTGTTAAATCGTTCTCGGAGCCGGTTACAGTAACTTCGTTAAGAGTTAGTGCAACTAAAGCTATTAGTGTAGGATTTTACGATAAAAGTGGCACTTACATTAAAGTGAATGGTCAAGATCTGTTAGAAATTCCTGCTGAACAAGCAGATGGAAGACTAATCGAAATTCCTGAAACAAGCGGAATTTATAAGGTGTTTCTATTTAATGGATTGAAAGAATCTTTAGATGTCAGGGAATTTAATCTCTATAACAATTCTCAAGAACCAGAACCCACACCGGATCCTAAGCCAGAACCTACGCCTGAATCAGGGGATAGAGCAATCTTAGTGGTCACTATGATCACAGGTTTAGAAAAAGAATTTGATCTGAGCATGGATGAGGTAAATGCATTCATCACATGGTACGAAAACAAACAAGCTGGATCGGGAACTGCATCCTATGCTATTGACAAGCACAACAATAACAAAGGACCATTCAGCGCACGTAAAGACTACGTTATCTTTGATAAGATCTTAACGTTCGAAGTAAATGAATATAAGACTAAATAATTTTAAAGCCGCTCCTAGTGGTCATAACTCTGTCAAGTAGACAAGAATAAAAAATATGCTGCGACCGTTTCTCGGTATTCCACCGGGGAACGGTCGCTTAGTTTCTTCTGAAAGCGTTCATGGTTGTAGAACGAAACGTATTCATGGATAACTTGTTCCAAGTCAGAGATCGATCGTAGATTGGTTAGATATATTTCTTCGGTTTTCAGATGTGAAAAAACGATTCGATGCAGGCATTGTCAAAGCAGTTTCCACGTCGAGAATGGCTACCAACGATCCCAAGCTTTGTGAGTATACGGTTAAACGGCTTTGAGGTGTACTGGAACCCTTGGTCAGAATGCAGAAGAGCACCGGTAAGATTTGTTTTCTCGCTGAGGATGTCCACTGTCTTCGTAACAAGTGAGAGATCGTTTCGTTCGGACAGATGCCAAGCCACAACCTCGTTGTTGTATAGATCCTGGATTACGGAGAGATATACAAAACGATCTCCCACACGAATGTATGTAATATCAGTGACCAGCTTGCGCAGCGGCGCTTCTGCATGGAACTTGCGACCCAGCCGATTGGAATGAACAACAGACGCCTGCTTGCCGAAATAGCGCCGCCATTTCTTCTTCTACAGTTGTGAACTTGATCTTCGGTCGTCCTTTACGAAAGGCTTTTTGTTTAAATGGTTGGCCTTCCTGATACCGCTTCAACCATACTTCTACCTGTGTCTTATTTCGAATCCTAAGTTGTTTGGCCACCTCTCGGTACGACATATTCCCCTCGGTTACCAGTTTAACTGCTTGCATTTTTAACTCTTCAGGATAACTGTTATTCGTACGGCCCCGTTCTCCCATGAAAAAATCCCCTCCGGTCGATAACGATTTAAGTCCATCTTAACAGATGTCTTTTTTACGTTGTCTACCATGAGGGGATATTACCACTATGGGCGGCTTTTTATTTTAACCTTACTCTATAGCCACTCTAAGGGGCGGCATTATCAGATCTTAGTGAATTGGATAAACAGGACCCTCGTAAGTTACACCCCACCAATCACCGGCTCCATCTTTATACGAGATGACAACCGTAATTTTGAGGTTACCAGCGTACTTACCATCATCGTAGTGATATGTCGATGGGATGGATGCTCTCGTAGGGTAATATTTCTTGTTATATGCCCATACGACTCGTTCGGTACGTTGGGCTGCATAATCTTCTTTTGCAGAGTTTGGCGCTGTGGGGGGCGGGGCTGCACCTACTGTTGGTGTGAGCGAGCCGACTAACAAAACACCTGACAACACGAATGACCATAATTTGTAATTCACGACTATCTCCTTCCTTATTTGGTATATTAAATCATATAATATCCATATGTATCGGAATGAAATATATGCTGATACGGCGGTGTTTTGAATGCTCGGGGATTTTATAAGAACAGATGGGCAAAGGGAGAAAGGAATTTCTTCAAAAGAACCTCAACAAACCGTTCCCCAGTGGAATACCGAGAAACGGCCTGCAGCGTAAGATTTCTTTTCATACTTGATAGGGGGATGGTCATTTTAGTTTTTCATTTAAAGATAAATTTACAGCTTCAACAGCATGTATATAGGTTGTGTCAAATACAGGAACCTTGGAATCCTCCGGTTTTACCAGCAATCCAATTTCTGTACATCCTAGAATGATTCCTTCAGCGCCCATTTTAATTAATCCATGGATCACTCGTTTATAATAATCCCTTGATTCCTGGTGAATCTTGCCCAAACATAATTCCTCGTAAATAATCTTATTGATATGTTCTCTCTCCGTGGCATGGGGTACAATAACCTTTATTCCATTCAGCTCCAAGCGGGCTTTATAAAAATCCTGCTCCATCGTGTATTTGGTGCCAAGTAGCCCGACAGTTCGAAGCCCGTTTTCTTTAATTCTGCTTGCCGTTGCGTCTGCTATATGTACAATGGGGATATTGATTTTGGATTGGATATTATCGATAACTTTGTGCATCGTATTCGTACAAATAATGATAAAATCAGCCCCTCCTTTTTCTAAAGAACGAGCAGCGTTAGCTAGTACAGCCCCGGCTTTTTCCCAATTTCCTTCTGACTGGTACTGTTCAATCTCCTCAAAGTCGACACTATACAAAAGGCATTTTGCTGAATGCAGTCCTCCTCGTTTTCTTTTTACCTCTTCATTAATGACCCGATAATATTCAACCGAGGATTCCCAACTCATTCCGCCAAGCAAACCAATTACTTTCATGTTGCCCCTCCATTCATATAGTTGCCTGATTATTCTACTCCGTTCATAACCGCATTTAATTTCTGATTTGACGGTAAGCTGAACAAGCGGCTAGTAACAGTGAAATAAAAGTTATTTTATGTGTAGATTCTATGTTTCTTTTTATATGCCTCCTTCTCCAATGGTACTATATTATAATATTGGAAAGACTAATGATGGTCAGGTTAAATCGAAATGTACGTAAAAATTTTGTCGTCGACCTCCAACAGCGTAAAAAGTCTTGAGGATCGACGACAAATTATAAATAGGAGATATAAAGGGGAAATCGTTGATAGTAAAAGGAATCTATAAGTTTTTGTCTGTTTAGTGTTAAGAAAATATGGCTTGTTTGCTCAAGTGGCTGTTTGGTAGAATGGGCGTATTGGCGGTATTTTCTTGGGTTTTGAAAGTACCTATTAAAAATTGAAATCGATTCGAACTAACACGAACAAATACGCGGAAGGCTCCGTTTTGAAAGTACCTATTAAAAATTGAAATTGTACACTTGCCTGGCAGTCTCCATCGCCTAAGGTGATCGTTTTGAGCGTACCTAAAGGTGTGCCGACGTTTCTAAGGAATCAAATGGAACCACCGCTTACGTTCAGAATAGGTTCAAATTAAAAATAAAATTGTAACGTAAAAGGATCTCAACAGATGTTGGGGTCTTTTTTTGTATTTCCATATTTTCATTGACTTCCCTATAATGGTATGTTAGTTTAATTTTGAAAATGAGAATCATTATCACTATATAAATTTTTGGATTACTCATCAAATTGCTGCACCGCGAATTCAAGAGGGAGGGATATTTATGCGTACGATAGAAACAGCGCATACAGATAACGGCTCGAACGCGATGGGCCACATGCAGAAGACGGATTTGCAGGAGATTAAATTATTCATGGAGCGGCATTACAACGAGCAGCTCACCATCGGACAATTGGCGGAAATGGCGAATATCAGTCCCAAATATTTCGTGGATTTATTTAAACGTACGTTCGGTCAGAGCGCGATGGAATTTTTGACGGGTGTGCGCATTATGCATGCAAAGCGCCTGCTGGCGGGATCGGGTGAAAGGCTGCGGGAGATTGCCCAGAAGGTAGGTTACAAGGATGAGTTTTATTTTAGCAGAAAGTTCAAAAAGGAGGTCGGCGTGTCGCCATCTGATTTCGCTAAAAATTCGAAGAGGCAAGTCGCCGTTTGCCAGTCCTCGGCCATTGGCCTTTTGCTCCCGTTAGGCATTATCCCAGAGGCCGCACCTCTCGATACCAAGTGGTCTCCTTATTATTACAACCTACTTAGCGGCAAAATTAAAACGCATTTGCTGTTAACGGATCCTTATCATAAATTCACGTTTGAAATTAATCTGGATAAGCTGTGCCGGGCACGACCGGACGTCATCATTGCCTCGGATCAGCTAAAAATGCGCGAGAGCAGCAAATTGAATTCGATTGCCCCTATTCACATCGTCCCGGGTAAAGCAGGCTGGCGGGAGCAGCTTATGGGAATTGCCCGTTTTTTGAACAAGGAAGAGCTTGCACAGCAATGGATCGATCGCTATGAAAAAAATGTGAAATCCGGGCGCGCGCAAACGACACGGACTCTTGGGGGAGATCGCGTTATAGCGCTGCGAATCTACCAGTCGCAAATATTTGTGTATCGCAATCGGGGTTTGGAGGAAGTGTTGTACGATGACTTGCAAATCAGGTCTGCATTTGAAAGAGAGCAGCACAGCCTCTCGACGATTTCGATGGAGGAGCTACAGGAGCTCAATCCCGAACGAATTTTGCTTGCCGTGTGTCCGGAGGCGTCTTCCCGCAAATATTGGCTGTCACTGCAGCATTCTTTGGAGTGGAAGCAGCTTCAAGCAGTCCGGAACGGTCATGTACATCCGATAACCGCTGATCCCTGGTTTGAATATTCGGCTGTTGCGATTGCCCGAATGCTGGATGAGGCTTTGCTTCTCTTTACTGGAAATTGTCCAAACACAGTTCTGGATAACAGCTATGGTGAATCTTTCGCAACGTGAGTATACTCAAAGTCGATTGAGAATCATTATCAATGAAGGGGAGATATTGTGTTGAGTCGGCGGAATGCACGTAAAAAAAGTTGGAAGATTCGAATAATAGCACTGTTATGCTGTGTGCTTATCGGAAGCTTGCTTGCAGGTTGCAGCAGCGCTAAGAAGGAGGACGGATCCGCTGCATCCGAACCTCAGGGTGCAAAAGGAGCCGCGTCCAATGTGGCGGCGGCTGCTGCCGGAGCAAAAAATGAAGCAGCAACCGAAGAACGGATCGTAACGGACGAGCTAGGGCATGAACTTAAGCTGTCATCCGCACCAAAGCGGATATTCGCCCCTAACATGGAGGACTCATTGCTGAAGCTAGGCGTGAAACCTGTAGCGCAATGGTCTAACGGGAAGAAAGGGCATGAGTACCTGCAAGAGGAGCTGAAGGATGTGCCGAAACTGGACTTGTCAGCAGGGCTGCCTTCGCCGGAGGTGTTAATGTCCTACAACCCGGATTTAATCATCCTACATACGGAAACGTACGCTAAGGACGCAACAACCTATGAAAGCTATGCAAAAATCGCACCGACGTATGTTTTTAAAAATGCGTCTGGAAATATTGAAAAATCACTTGCTACAATTGGAGACTTGCTCGGCAAGTCCACTGAGGCTGATGCGGCATTGCAGGCCTATCGGCAAAAGGTAACGGACGGTAAGGAGAAGCTGAGCAAGGTTGCGGAGAACAAAAAGGTCGCTATTATTCGATTTGCGCCGAGAGGAATTAGTCTGATGGGCGGCAAGTATTTGTGCGGATATGTGCTGCATCAGGATTTGGGACTTGGCATTACGAAGCTGGTTGGAAATGAGAACAGCGCGAATCTCTCGCTAGAAGTCCTTCCTGAACTGGATGCTGATTATATTTTCGTCATCAACGCTTACGATCAAGGAAGCGACCGCATGAAGGAGATGATGGACAGTCCAATTTGGAAGAGCATGCCTGCGGCCAAGCAGGGTCATGTCTATGAAGTGAACAACCAGTACTGGCTCGGGAGCGGCTTGATTGCGTACGAAAAAATCGTTGACGACACAGTTCGATTGTTGACGGAATAGGGGGCAATCCGGTTGGGACAAATGAATTCAACGCCAACGCTTACCAAGTTTTCACGCCATAGGATTGAGCTGCCTCTTGCGGAACAATGGGTACTTCGTTCACGCGCGGAGCGGCGCACGTATCGGATTATGGTGGCTCAGCCCATGGGATCGCCTCCACCCAGCGGATTTCCGGTCATTTACTTGCTGGATGGCAATTCCGTATTCAGCATGATGGTGGAGGCGCTGCGGCTGCAATGCCGCAGGCCGGATAAGACAGGGGTATTGCCCGCGATTGTTGTAGGCATTGGGTATGAGACGAATGGGCCGTATGCCCCGGATCGCTTCTACGATTTTACGCCGCTGCCAGCTGAGGACTTCAAGCAGCGTTCTGACGGTACGCCACTTCCTGAGCAAGGCGGGGCGGGGGCTTTTCTGCAATTCATTGAGGAAGAGCTGAAGCCGCAGATCGAGAGTGAGTTCCAGATTGACCGCGATCGTCAGGCGCTGTTTGGTCATTCGCTAGGCGGTTTGTTTACGATCTATACGCTGTTCAGCCAGCCGGAGGCATTCCGATATTACATCGCGGGCAGTCCATCGCTCCATTGGAATCCGGATTACATGCAAGAGCTGGAACAGAACTTTATCGAGCAAGCAAGAACGGGAGATCGCTCATATCCTGCACAGGTGCTTCTTGGTGTAGGAGAGCTTGAAAAAACGCATGTATGCCGTAACTGCAAGCGTGCCAGCGAATTGGCGAATCGTTTGTCGGCCATATCGGAAGACATCGGAGTAGAGGCAGAATACAAGGAGTTTGAGCAGGAAGGCCATGTGTCGGTGCTTCCGATATTGGTGAGCAGGGCGCTGCGATTCGTACTTAACCCGGACAAATAAAGAGAGGTTGGCAGGATGAAATATTCAGGGATTGAAGGCAAGGTGGCCGTTGTTACAGGCGCGGCCCAGGGGATAGGGAAGGCGGTGTCGCGCGCGCTTGCCGTTCAAGGTGCAATCGTGGCTGCCGTCGATCGGAATAAGGCTGGCTGCGTCAGCCTTGCAGCCGAGCTTGGTACAGACGGATATCGTGCAGCCGCTTATCCAGTTGATGTAGGCGACAGTTCCGCCGTGGATGTGACGGTGGAGCGGATTGAGAAGGAACTTGGCCCAATCGGCGTACTTGTCAATGTGGCAGGCATACTGCGGCCTGGCCCGATTGAGACGCTGAGCGATGAAGATTGGCAGGCGACCTTCCGGGTCAATGTCAACGGCGTATTCTACATGTCGCGCGCTGTCGTAACGCGGATGGCCAAGCGCAGATCGGGAGCGATTGTGACCGTAGGTTCCAATGCCTCCGGTGTACCGCGTACGTATATGTCCGCCTATGCGGCATCGAAAGCAGCCACAACGATGTTCACGAAGTGTTTAGGCTTGGAATACGCTCGGCATCATATTCGCTGCAATATTGTGTCGCCGGGCTCTACGGATACCGAAATGCAGCGCTCACTGTGGAATGGACAGAACGGAGCCGAAGCAATGATTGCCGGTTCGCCGGAATCATTCCGCCTCGGGATACCGCTGGGCAGAATCGCACAGCCATCGGATATTGCCGATGCTGTCGTTTTTCTCGCATCCGAACAGGCAAGACACATCACGATGCACGATATGTGCATTGATGGCGGCGCGACATTGGGATGTTGATGCAAACGTCAGAAGAGCAGAAATTGCGGAAGGAGTCGATTGACATGTTAAAGTACGATGCCGTTCCCACAGCTGAGGGAATACGGCTTTTGGAACAATATCAGGCGGGTTCATCCTTCTTGTTCTCGTCGCCTCAAGGAGCATTGCTGACACACGGGGAATGGGCGCGGCTGGTGGAGTGGCAGGCTGTAGATGAGGATAGTTTGCCTCAGGCTGTAGCGAAGCTGTTAGATGCGGCTCGGCAGGGCGACCGCGATTGCCCGGTCGTTGTAGGGGCAATTCCGTTTCACGCGGAGGAGCCTGTTCGCCTATATGTACCGAAGGAAGTGCATCGGTACGAGCCGTTGCGCATTGATACGCATGATTTGCAACAGGAAACGGAACGAGACAGCTATAGCGTACGAGCAGTTCCGGAGCCAGAACAGTATAAGCAGGGCGTCAACCAGGTTCTTGAGCGGCTGCAATCGGGCGAGCTCCAGAAGGTGGTGTTGTCCCGATCCTTGGAAGTGACATTGTCGCATGACGTTGATGTGCAGCGTCTGTTGCATCGGTTGCTCTGCCAAAATACCCGTGGATATACGTTTGCAGTGCCACTAACGATGGAGCAGCAGCATGTAAGTAAAGACAATGGCGTGTCTGCTGCGGCAGGAACGGCCCAAACGTTAATTGGAGCAAGCCCCGAGCTGCTCGTAACGAAGCGGGGAATGCAAATCAAGGTGAATCCGCTGGCTGGTTCAGCGGCACGCAGTGATGATCCGATCGAGGATGAGCGGCGTGCCGCCCAGCTTCTGAGGTCGGAGAAGGATCTGCATGAGCACGCGGTCGTCATTGAGGCGGTCGTATCTGCTCTCCGTCCATATTGCAGCAAGCTTCATGTGCCGGAAGGCCCGTCGCTCGTGTCTACGAAGACAATGTGGCATTTGTCTACGGAAATAAACGGCGAGCTTGCGGATCATGCCATATCTTCCTTAGAGCTCGCTCTAGCGCTGCATCCGACGCCTGCCATTTGCGGGACGCCTACGGAGGCGGCTCGGGACGTGATCCGGGAGATCGAACCGTTCGAGCGAGGATTCTTCACGGGGGCAGTCGGCTGGTGCGATGCGAATGGAGACGGAGAATGGGCCGTTACGATTCGCTGCGCGGAGGTGGAGGGACGCTCGCTGCGTCTTTATGCGGGAGCGGGAATCGTGGTTGGCTCGTCCGCGGAAGCGGAGCTAGCCGAGACGTCCGCCAAGCTTCGCACGCTGCTGCAAGCGATCGGGCTGAATGAACAACAACCGATGATGATGCAGGAGGGATGAACGATGCTGGCAGGATGCCCGACATGGCCGGAAGAGTTTGCTGCACGTTATAGACAGGAAGGATGCTGGCAGGGAGAGACATTTGGCACGATGCTGCGCCGCCGTGCAGCCCAATATGGAGATCGCATTGCAATTGTGAGCGGCGATCGGCGAGTCAGCTATGCAGAACTGGATGAACAGGCAGATCGCCTGGTAGCTGGATTCTATCGTTTGGGCATTAGGGCGCAGGATCGAGTTATTGTCCAGCTTCCTAATATTCCACAGTTTTTTGAAGTCATATTTGCGCTGTTTCGCATCGGAGCACTGCCTGTCTTTTCCTTGCCGGTGCACCGCAAGAACGAGATCGGCTACTTATGCGAGTTCACACAGGCAGCCGCGTATGTCATCCCCGACAAGGATGCGGGGTTCGATTATCGCGAGCTTGCCGCGCAGGTGAAGGATACGCTGCCGGATGCGCGCCGCATTATTGTTGCGGGTGAGCCAGGGGAGTATACAGCGCTGAATGATCTGTATGTCGAGCCGAGCATTGGCGAGATCAAGGGGCCGAGCTCCGGGGACGTTGCTTTCCTTCAATTATCTGGCGGGACAACCGGCTTGCCGAAGCTCATTCCGCGGACGCACGACGATTACATATATAGCCTGCGCATAAGCGCAGAAGTTTGCGCATTGAATGAGCACAGCGTATATCTGGCGGTACTGCCGATTGCGCATAATTATCCGCTCAGCTCTCCTGGCGTGCTTGGCACGCTATATGCAGGAGGGCGGATCGTGCTTGCCCGCGGAGCAAGTCCTGATGAAGCCTTCCCGCTTATTGCCAAGGAACGCGTCACTATTGCAGCCGTCGTGCCGCCGATTGCCTTAATTTGGATGGATGCCGCGGAATCACGCCGCTGCGACCTCTCCCATTTGCAAGTGCTGCAGGTTGGCGGCGCCAAGTTCAGCGCAGAAGCTGCCAAGCGGGTGAGAACGACGATTGGCTGCACACTGCAGCAGGTGTACGGGATGGCAGAGGGCTTGGTGAATTATACGAGGTTCGATGACCCCGAGGAGACGATAATCAACACGCAGGGCCGTCCGATGTCACCATATGATGAAATCCGCATCGTCGATGATGAGGATGACGAAGTGGCTCCGGGCGAGGTGGGACATTTGCTGACGCGCGGGCCGTATACCATTCGCGGATATTACAAAGCCGAGCAGCACAACGCAAGATCCTTTACATCTGACGGCTTTTATCGCACAGGCGATATGGCCAGAATGACTCCGGCTGGATATTTGGTGATTGAAGGGCGGGCGAAGGATCAGATTAATCGAGGCGGAGATAAGGTGGCGGCTGAGGAAATCGAGAATCATTTGCTTGCCCATCCTGGTGTGCATGATGCGGCTGTTGTGTCTATGCCGGATGAATTCCTTGGCGAGCGCACATGTGCATTCGTCATTCGATATGAAGCTGCCATAACGGGCAGCGAGTTGAAGGCTTTTCTAAGAGATAGAGGGCTTGCGTCATATAAAATTCCCGACCGCGTAGAGTTCGTCGAATCCTTTCCACAGACGGGAGTCGGCAAGGTGAGCAAGAAGATGCTGCGGGAACTGATCGCTGCGAAGCAGGAGGCGGCATTGAGCAAGAAGTAAGTGATAAGCGAAGATGCATTTATGGATGTAACGAAGCATTAGCAGTAGTTACTGAAGAACAACAGAAGAAGTGCTTGAATAAGCGCCCAAAGAATTGTCTAAAAGTGTCTGAGATTATCTGGAAGGAATTTCCTATAGGAGTATGTGAAAAGTAAATGATGAGGTTTCCTATTCATGAAAATGTCTCGTGTTGTTGCAGCGTTTATCCTATAAAAATTAGAGAAAAGAGGAAAAATGATGGGTCTTCCTACTATCCTTCCATATCGAATGCCAAGTGAGGCAGAGCTACCAGAGAACAGAGTCGACTGGAGTCCGGATCCAAGCCGTGCCGTACTGCTTATCCATGACATGCAGCAGTATTTCGTCGATGCCTATCAGGCGGGCGAATCGCCGCTGGTCGAATTGATTGCGAATATTAAGGAGTTGCGCGAACGTTGTACGGAGCTAGGCATCCCTGTCGTGTACTCGGCGCAGCCAGGGGGGCAGACCCCTGAGCAGCGCGGATTGCTGCAGGACTTCTGGGGGGCAGGCATTAATGACGGACCGTACCAGAAAAAGTTCATAGACGAGCTGGCGCCGCGGGTAAACGATATTCTTATGACGAAATGGCGCTACAGTGCCTTTCAGAAAACGAATTTACTTGAGATATTACGGGAACGCGGACGGGATCAACTGCTCGTATGTGGGATTTACGCGCATATTGGCTGCCTGATGACCTCGTGCGAGGCATTTATGCAGGATGTCCAGCCCTTCCTCATTGCAGATGCGGTAGCTGATTTTTCGCTAGACAAGCATCACATGGCGTTAACCTATGCGGCAGAGCGTTGTGCAGTAGTGGCAACGACGGAACGGGTTCTGAACGCTCTTAACCGTCATGCTGCCGAGCAAGAATCGGAAGAAACAGCCGGAGCAGAAGCGGGTTGTTCGGTAACACTGCAATCTGTGCGCGAAACGGTTGCAGAGCTGCTGCAGGAGGAGCCGTCTGCGATTGGCGATCAAGATAATCTAATCACGCAATGGGGGATGGACTCGATTCGTATTATGAGCTTAGTGGAACGTTGGCGGCGCAGCAGCATTGCAGTGAGCTTCGTAGAATTGGCGGAACGGCCGACGGTAGCAAGCTGGTGGGAGCTCTTGTCCGCCAAGCTCAGCAGTAACTCGGTGCCTAATTATGATTATTACTCGATATAAAAGGAGGTCATCATCATGCACGATCAGGAGAAGGAACGATGGCCGCTATCGGGAGCGCAGGCTGGAATCTGGTTCGCGCAGCAGCTCGATCCTGACAACCCTATATTCAACACCGCTGAATGTGTGGACATCCGCGGGCCGATAGATCCTGCTCGCTTCGAAGCGGCCCTGCGTCAGGCGGTGACAGAGGCCGATGCGCTGCATATCCGCTTCGGAGAGGATGCAGACGGTCCATGGCAGAAGATCGTTCCCACAGATGACTGGATGCTGCACATGATTGACCTGAGCAGAGAGGCTGACCCGGAAGGCGCAGCCCGAGCGTGGATGAACCGCGATATGGAGAAGCCCGTTGATTTGCACACAGGGCCTCTCTTCACGGAGGCGCTGTTTAAGATCGAGAGCGAGCGTTATCTCTGGTATCAGCGCATTCATCATATTGTCATTGACGGATTCGGCGCAGCATTGCTGATGCAGCGCGTGGCGCAAAACTATACAGCATTAACCTATGCTCTTCCGAATGGAGCAGGAACGTTCGGTTCCTTGCAATCCATTTTGGAGGAGGATGAGGCATATCGTTCATCGGAACAGATGAACCGCGACCGGGAATTCTGGCTGGAGCGCTTCTCCGACAGGCCGGAAGCAGTTAGCCTAGGAGGACATGCGCAGCGAACGGCCCGTCGCTTCGTGCGCCGCACTGCGCATATTCCAGCCGCCACGGTGAGTGGATGGCAGTCGATTGCAGCTGAATCGGGAACAAGCTGGCCGGATGTTCTTGCAGCAGCGACCGCAATTTATGTGCATCGGATGACACAGGAAGAGGAGGTCATTCTCGGTCTTCCTGTAATGTGCCGACTAGGATCAGCCGCACTGCGCGTTCCCGGCATGGTTATGAATTTGCTTCCGCTTCGTGTGGAGGTGAGTTCGGAGAAAAGCCTTGGCGATCTGCTGCGGGAGGTGTCGCGTGAGATTCGCATGATTCGGCGCCATCAAGGGTATCGCCATCAGGATTTGCGCAGAGACTTGAAACTGCTTGGCGACAACCGAAGGTTATTCGGCCCGCTCATTAACGTCATGCCTTTTGTCGAGGATGTCAGCTTCGCAGGCTATCGCGGCAAAGTCAGCAACCTGTCCGCAGGGCCTGTCGATGATTTGACGATTAACGTATACAGCCATGCGGATGGCAGCGGGCTGCGTCTCGACTTCGACGCGAATCCCGAAATCTACAGCTTGGACGAGCTGTATGCCCATCAGAAGCGCTTCCTGCATCTATTGGATGGAATTGCGCATGCCGAATCGAATCGGCCTCTTGGACAGCTTCCGGTGATTACGCCTGAAGAACGCCGACAGGTGCTTGAGGAGTGGAACGATAC
Source organism: Paenibacillus sp. S-12 (assembly GCF_030363895.1). NCBI lineage: Bacteria > Bacillati > Bacillota > Bacilli > Caryophanales > Paenibacillaceae > Paenibacillus > Paenibacillus sp. S-12. Next base: position 123,784 of record NZ_JASIUF010000014.1, on the reverse strand, counting down.
TGCATATGATGTGCCGAGCATAAGTGTGCCAGAGTTGTTCGAGGAACAGGTGGAGCGCGCTCCCGAGGCAGTTGCGGTCGTGTGCGAGGACGACCTGCTTCGATATGGAGAGTTGAATGCGAAGGCAAATCGGCTTGCCCATTACCTTATTTCTTACGGCGTCGGGCCCGATCGTATTGTGGCGCTTTCTCTCCCACGCTCGCTGGATGCGGTCATTGCCATATTGGCTATCCATAAGACAGGAGCCGCTTATTTGCCGCTTGATCCGGACTATCCGTTCGAACGGCTTGCCTATATGCTGGAGGACGCCGATCCAATCTGTCTGATTGCGACGAAGGAGACGTCCGCGAGCTTGCCCCCTTGCAACAGGAAGACCATCGTGCTGGATGAATCGGCAACCGTAGACGCCCTGGTGCAATCACCTGCTCACAATCCTACAGATGAGGATAGGATCAGGGCAATCTCAGCATCGCACATTTCATATGTCATTTACACTTCCGGCTCTACTGGGAAGCCGAAGGGGGTCATGCTTACATTTGGCGGCTTGGCGAATCTGCTGCATGACATGAAGGTTCGGTTGGCGCTGAGCGAACAGGATCGAATGCTGTCCGTCACTACGATATCATTTGATATATCCGTAATGGAACTGCTGCTGCCGCTTATATCCGGATCCGCACTCGACATTGCCCGCAAGGAAACGATTCTGGATCCGTCCGCACTGGCAAGCCGCATTGCGGCAACAGGCGCGACGATCATGCAGGCGACGCCGACGCTGTGGCAGGCGCTTGCCGACAGCAAGCCGGAACGATTCGCCGGGCTCAAGATGATTTCGGGCGGAGAGGCGATACCGCTCGCGCTGAAGCTGGCGCTGCAGGAGTTGAACGGCGAGGTCAACAATCAATATGGCCCGACGGAGACGACGATTTATTCGACCGCGGGGCTGCTTGATCATAGTCCAACGAACAAGCCGTCTATCGGACGGCCAATTCGGAATACAAGGCTGTATGTGCTCGACAGTTCGTTGGAGCCAGTGCCTCCTGGGGTAGCGGGAGAACTGTATATTGCAGGCGCCGGGCTTGCGCGCGGATACTTGGGACGTGCGGATTTGACTGCTGAGCGCTTCATTGCCGATCCATTCGGACCTCCTGGTACTCGAATGTATCGAACAGGAGATATGGTGCGTTGGTTGGCAGACGGCACGATCGATTATTTGGGACGCACGGATCAGCAAGTGAAGCTGCGCGGATTCCGGATCGAAACCGGTGAAATAGAGGCGCTGCTGGATGCCCATCCTGACATATCGCAAGCAGCGGTTACGCTTTACGAGGATTATGCGGGTGAACGACGGTTGGCAGCTTATGTGGTTCCATCATCATCGTCAGGACTTGAACCTGAGGAACTGCGTCAATATGCAGCACGGAAGCTTCCGGATTACATGGTTCCGTTTGCTTTCGTTGTTCTTGATGCTATGCCGCTTACGCCGAATCGCAAAATTGACCGCAAAGCTCTGCCTGCGCCAGAGCGCGCTGCCGCAGCAGCGGGTCGCGAACCGCGTACACCGCAAGAGGAAATCATATGCGCCCTGTTCGCAGAAGTGCTGGGTCTTGCCCGCGTAAGCATCGATGATGATTTCTTCGCTCTAGGCGGTCATTCCTTGCTCGCGGGACGGGTTATGGTGCGTGTGCGAGAGGCATTCGGCGTTGAGATGAATATCGGAAGCCTGTTCGAAGCGCCTACCGCAGCGTCTCTTGTGCGGCGTCTCGAACCTGCACAGGAGCAAAGACCAGCCATTCGCGCGAGCTTAGGCAAGCGGCCTGAGCGGCTGCCGCTTTCTTTTGCCCAACAGCGACTATGGTTTCTGTACCGGCTAGAGGGGGCAACGCCTACTTACAATATTCCGCTCGTTGCCCGAATGTCGGGCGAGTTGAATGTCGAGGCGCTGCAGGCAGCTGTTTTTGATGTGGTGGATCGCCATGAGACACTGCGCACGATTTTTCCGGATGAGAATGGCACTTCAAGTCAAGTGATACAACATTCCAAGGATGTACAAATACCGTTCCATGTGCTGGACGTAAGTGAGCAGGATCTGCACGACAAGCTAGAGGAAGCAGCACGATATAGCTTCCGTCTTTCGGAGGAGCCGTCGCTGCGGGTTCACTTGTTCCGGACGGGGGCGAAGGAGCAGGTGCTCTTGTTGTTGCTGCATCATATTGCAGGCGATGGTTGGTCGCTCACGCCGTTGACTCGTGATTTGTCGATTGCTTACGAGGCGCGTTGCCGGGGCGAGGCGCCTGCGTGGACACGACTTCCCGTCCAATATGCTGATTATGCGCTGTGGCAGGAACGGCTGCTTGGAAGCGCTGATCAAGCGGACAGTCTTATCGCGCGCCAGCTCGATTACTGGACGGAAGCTCTGAAGGGATTGCCAGAGGAGCTGGAGTTGCCTACGGATTATCCGAGACCTCCGGCCGCCAGTCATAAGGGAGGCACCGTCGGGCTGCAAATTGATTCTGTTCTGCATGGTCGGCTGACAGAGCTTGCACGAGGCAATCGGGCCAGCTTGTTCATGGTGCTGCAGGCTGCGTTGGCCGTGTTGTTCACCCGACTTGGAGCGGGCAATGATATTCCGCTTGGAAGCCCGATCTCAGGCCGTAACGATGATGCGCTTGACGGTTTGATCGGTCTGTTCATTAATACACTTGTCATTCGCACCGACACGTCGGGCAATCCAGGCTTCGAAGAGCTGCTGTCCAGGGTGCGCAAGGTCAGTTTGGAGGCGTATGAGCATCAGGATGTGCCTTTCGAGCGCCTTGTTGAAATACTGAATCCGATTCGTTCGCGTGCGAGGCATCCGCTTTTCCAAATCATGCTGGTGCTGCAAAATACGCCGGAGGCGTCGCTGCAATTCCCAGGATTATCGTCAAGCCTGCAGATTAAGAGCGTGGATACGGCGAAGTTCGATTTGACTTGGGAACTGAACGAGCGCCGCAATGCAGATGGAGCGCCAGATGGTCTGGATGGGATTGTAGAGTTCAGCGCAGACCTGTTCAAGCGTGATACGGTTGAGATGCTCGCAGCGCGTTATGTGCGCATATTGGAAAGCATCGCCTTAGAACCAAGCAAGCCGATTGGAGAAATTGATATATTATTGCCTGAGGAGCGGAACGATCTAGCGAAGGATTGGCTGGCATGGAGTTCAACTGTCCCCCATGCTGAGCAGGCCACGATTCCGCAATTGTTTAAAGCGCAGGCAGTTCGTTCGCCGCAGGCCATTGCTGTCGTCCATGAAGGCGCGGCAATAACATATGAACAATTAAATAAGCGGGCAAATCGCTTGGCACATCTGTTGATGGAGCACAGGGTTGGGCCTGAGCATATTGTGGCGCTCGCATTGCCAAGGTCGATGGAAATGATCGTCGGCGTATTGGCTGTATTAAAGGCAGGAGCAGCCTACTTGCCGCTTGATCCTGATTATCCCGCGGAGCGGCTTGCCTATATGCTGGAGGATGCAGGCCCTGTATGTATTGTCACGGATCGTCGTACGATTGAAAAGCTCCCGGATGGGGGGATGGGGGCTGTGCCGCGCATCTTACTGGATGATCCAGAAGTGATGCGCCAGTTAGCAAGCTGTTCCGAATCTGATCCTATAGAGCAGATGTGCAGGCGCAAGCTCTCTCCTTACAGTCCGGCTTATATCATTTATACGTCCGGCTCGACGGGCAAGCCGAAGGGTGTGCTTGTTCCGCACCAAAACGTGGTAAGGCTATTCTCCGCAACCGAGCATTGGTTCCATTTCGGCGCCGATGATGTCTGGACATTGTTCCATTCTTATGCTTTCGACTTCTCGGTATGGGAAATATGGGGCGCGCTGCTGCATGGCGGCCGACTCGTCATTGTCCCTCACGCTGTCAGCAGATCGCCAGAGGAGTTCCTGGGTCTGCTTGTGCAAGAAGGGGTAACGGTTCTGAATCAGACGCCGTCTGCTTTCTATCAACTCATGCAGGCGGACAGGGAGCATCCGAACCTCGGGCAAGCACTGTCTCTGCGCTATATCGTCTTCGGAGGAGAAGCGCTGGAGCTAGGCCGTCTGAGAGACTGGTACGAACGGCATGCGGATGATGCGCCGCGGCTTATTAATATGTACGGGATTACGGAGACGACAGTTCATGTCAGCTTCAATGAGCTGAATCGCAATAGCGACGTTCCGGGAGCATCCAGCCTTATCGGCGGATCGATTCCGGATTTGAGGGTGTATGTGCTGGATGATGCACTGCAGCCTGTACCGTATGGCGTAACAGGAGAAATGTACGTATCCGGAGCAGGTTTGGCGCGCGGCTATTGGGGCCGGCCGGGCTTGACGGCGGAGCGGTTCGTGGCCGATCCATTTGGCCCGCCTGGAAGCAGAATGTACCGCACTGGAGACCTGGCGAAGCATGTGATTGGTGGAGGACTGGATTATTTGGGCCGTGCCGATCATCAGGTGAAAATTCGCGGCTTCCGCATCGAGCTGGGCGAGATTCAAGTCGTGCTTGCCAAACATCCAAGCGTAGCGCAGGCGGCGGTCATTGTGCGGGAGGACAACCCAGGTGACAAGCGGCTTGCGGCTTATGTGGTTCCTGCTGCAAATGCTCCTTGGGACGCGGTGGAGCTGCGCCGACATGCGGCTTCTATGCTTCCCGATTATATGGTGCCATCAGCCATTATTGGGCTGGATGCGCTGCCGCTCACGCCGAATGGCAAGCTGGATCGCAAGGCGCTTCCGGCGCCTGATATTGTCCTTGATGCAGATGGACGCAACCCGAGAACGCCGCATGAAGAGGTGCTCTGCGATTTGTTCGCCGAAGTGCTGGGCCTTCGCCGCGTCGGGATCGATGACAGCTTTTTCGAGCTTGGAGGACATTCACTGCTTGCGGTTCGGCTTATCAGCCGCATCCGCGAAGCGCTTGGGCGAGAGCTTAGCATTGCGGTATTGTTTGAGGCGCCAACCGTGTCTGGACTCGCCGAGCGAATGGAGCTGGATCGGGACAGCGGGAACAGTGCACTCCAAGTGCTTCTGCCGCTGCGGACGCATGGCGAAGAGATTCCGCTGTTCTGCGTCCATCCGGCAGGTGGCTTAAGCTGGTGCTATGCCGGATTAATGAAGCATCTTGGCGTGAATTATCCAATTTACGGCTTGCAGGCACGCGGAATTGCGCAGGCTGAGAAGCTTCCGCAGACACTAGACGAGATGACGGCTGATTATATTCGCCACATTCGCCTGATTCAACCGCAGGGACCGTACCGCTTGCTGGGCTGGTCGCTGGGCGGCAATGTTGCGCATGCGATGGCCGTGCAGTTGCAAGAGGAAGGGGAAGAGATTGCGTTTCTGGCGATGCTGGACGCCTATCCGAGCCACTACTTGCCGATTCGGGGGGAACCGGATGAGGAGGAGGCGCTGACCGCCCTGCTTGCCTTGGGAGGCTATGACCGCGACAGTATCGGCGATGAGCCGCTGACGATTGCAAGCGCAATCCGCATTTTGCGCAGCGACAGCAGTGCCTTGGCTACACTGGATGAAGCGACGATTATGAATTTGAAGGTTACGTATGAGAATTCGGTTCGCCTGTTAGGTGCTTATGTGCCAAGAAGGTACGAGGGAGATCTGTTGTTTTTCCGCTCGACGATCATTCCAGATTGGTTCGATCCGATTGAGCCGGAGATGTGGATTCCTTATGTGGGCGGCCGTATCGAACGCCATGATATTGCATGCCGGCATAAGGATTTATGCCAGCCAGGGCCTCTAGCTGAAATTGGGGCGAGCATCCTAGAGAAGCTTCGAAATGCGAGCAGCAGGAAGGACGTTTCTGAAATGCATGTGTAGGTATCCTTTGTATCCTCAATTCTTAGGAGACCATCCTTCTTTTGCAGTGATTAGTCGAGCAAGTTAAGGGGAGAAGGGGAACAAGGGATCAATAGTTGCAACAAAATGCGAACTAAATATTTTCAATGAGCAGTATCTGCATATGGCCAGGGTAGTCGGCTTGGCAATGAAGATCTTACCCGAACTGACTTGCAAGCCGACAGGCCAACTGAAATTAATCAGAAATCCATTTTTCAGATTCAAATTTAAAAATTCGAAATCTGAGTCTGAAAAATGGGAAACCAGAATCCGAAATCTAAAATCCAAATCTGAAATTCACATGAAACCTACATATGAAGGGGAGAGGTTGCAGAATGGCAAATCCTTTTGAACAAGCAGACGGCTCGTTTTTGGTTCTTCGAAATGATGAGGAGCAATATTCGCTTTGGCCGGCTTTCGCAGCCGTACCTGAGGGCTGGAGCAGGGTTCTTGGCCCCGTTTCTCGGGAAGAGAGCATCGAATATATTAATTTGCATTGGATAGATATGAGGCCTCGAAGCTTGGTGGCGTCAGTGGCATCCGTGCCGGTAGAGGCTCAATGAGCAGGCGCTTGGATCCGAAAAAAGCAGTGTGCATCGTGTACGTGGCAGCCATGTTCGTGGTTGCCATGGATGCGACCATCCTCAACGTTGCGCTGAAGACGATAAGCGACGAGTTTCACATTCCGCCAGCCGCATCGGGAGCGCTTAACGTGGGATATTTGGTAAGCATTGCGATAGTACTTCCGCTGGCAGGCTGGCTGGGAGACAGATGGGGCACCAAGCGCATCTTCTTGCTTGCACTTGCGATATTTACTGGTGCGTCGGTGCTGTGTGGAACGGCTGCAGATGTACACTCCCTGATCTTCTACCGCATTCTGCAGGGGATTGGGGGAGGTTTAATTACTCCACTCGGAATGGCTATGCTGTTTCGGACATTCCCTCCCCAGGAGCGGGCGAAAATCTCGCGGTCGCTCGTGCTTCCAATCGCAATTGCACCCGCAGTGGGGCCAATCCTGAGCGGTGTTATGGTCGAACACCTTTCATGGCGCTGGATTTTTTATGTGAATTTGCCGCTTGGAATTGCTGCTTTGCTGCTTGGCCTTTTGTACTTGCAGGAGCACAAAGAGCCGGAGGCGGGCCGTCTGGATGTTCCGGGCGTCCTGTTGTCGGCACCGGGGCTCGGACTGGTGATGTATGCGCTTAGCCAAGGTCCGCTGCAGGGCTGGAATTCACTTGTAATAACCGTTGCGGGCAGTGTGGGAACGGTGCTGCTGGCAGGACTGGTTTTCGTTGAATTGCGAGTACAGCAGCCGTTGCTGGATCTAAGGCTCTTGCAAGACCGCTTGTTCCGGACGGCAGGACTTGTCGCCATGTGTTCCGCTGCGGGATTGCTCGGCATGCTGTATGTATTTCCGCTCATGTATCAGCATGCGCTGCAAGCATCGGCCTTAGATGCCGGCTTGACGACTTTCCCCGAGGCATTGGGACTTATGGTGTCCTCGCAGCTTGTACCACGCTTCTATCCAAGGTACGGACCCAAGCGAATTATTATTGTCGGACTGCTCTGCACATCGGCGATCTTCGTGCTGCTAAGCATGGTTGGGGCAGGAACAAGCCCGTGGCTCATACGGGGCATGCTGTTCGCGGTCGGCCTCTGCTTAGGACATACAGTCGGAGCCGTTCAGATCGCGGCCTTCTCCAACGTACCTCCAGCCTCGATAGGGCGCGCTACCACTTGGTTCGCGGTTCAAAACAGGCTAGGACCGGCCATAGGAATGGCCGTGTTGTCCGCCATCATGGCTGCAATGGCAAGCGGGCAAGTGATGAACGGAGCTGTAGATGCTGCCCATGCTGGACAGCTTGAAATGAATCTTCTCGCTTACCGTACCGCCCTGATCGGTGCGGCTGCATTTCTGCTTCTTGGCTTATGTGCCGCCTTCCGAATTAAGGACAGCGACGCCGCCACGACCATGAAATCTCGGCAATCTTCCATTCCTGCGACGAAGCCTGTAAAGGCTGAAGGATAGGGGATAAAAGATCACGTATCTATGCCCAAATATTAGAATTTAATGCTTCAATATTCTATCTTTATTACAGAGATAGTCTGTTTTTCCCAACCGTCGTGGATAAGTGATAGAGGCAATATCCAAGTACAGTAAAGGTTTAGAACAATTTTGACGAGTTTTCAGAAAATTCCGTTTTAGGTTGGGAAAATTATAGTGAAACCCGCGTGGTTGTAGTAAAATTGCTATATTAGTGTTTTGAAAAAGCCTGATTTATCTAGGGTTGAACAGTAACATTAGATGTATTGAAATCGCAAATCCGTCGATATTCGTTCAAATCGCAAATAGGTTGAACAGTAACATTAGATGTATTGAAATGTAGTTCCGATACCTTTTTCTTTTTTTTATCGAACTGTTGAACAGTAACATTAGATGTATTGAAATACTCGCATACATCCGGCTCACGGGGTTGACTCCGGATAGTTGAACAGTAACATTAGATGTATTGAAATACGATTATTTGCGCCTGGATGAAGTAAGATAAATTGTTGAACAGTAACATTAGATGTATTGAAATAATCCATATTTCCGACCGATCTCATCCATTTGGTAACGTTGAACAGTAACATTAGATGTATTGAAATTTGATTATTGCTGAAAAGTAGATTGTTCAATAATCCGTTGAACAGTAACATTAGATGTATTGAAATAAAAATATGACGACGAACAATCGGTATTGAGTTTGGGTTGAACAGTAACATTAGATGTATTGAAATAGTGCTCCCAGTGGCTAAGCTCTGCCCGTTCCGGCAGTTGAACAGTAACATTAGATGTATTGAAATCGTTGGAGCAGATGGAGTGGCACTGTATAGATGATCGTTGAACAGTAACATTAGATGTATTGAAATTCTGTGTTTGCCTTTGCATTCCATGTTGCTTTTTCGTTGAACAGTAACATTAGATGTATTGAAATAAATATCTTTTCCAATCTTCTTTGCTAGACACGCCCGTTGAACAGTAACATTAGATGTATTGAAATTTTGGAACTAGGATGTCAGCTTCAGTTATTATTTGCGTTGAACAGTAACATTAGATGTATTGAAATAGTATATTACAAGGGATGCCGCTGCCAGCAGCCCAGGTTGAACAGTAACATTAGATGTATTGAAATTTCGGTACACCGAGGATGCTAGCAATATTCTTATGAGTTGAACAGTAACATTAGATGTATTGAAATTGGCGGAGCTCTTACAGAGTATACGGATCCGGAATGTTGAACAGTAACATTAGATGTATTGAAATAAGAATCAGGTAATCCGAACGCGCACGCGTGATCTAGTTGAACAGTAACATTAGATGTATTGAAATGAAAGATGGGCATGTGAAATTGGAATGGGCAACGTCGTTGAACAGTAACATTAGATGTATTGAAATAGTCTCCAGAAGGCAGTGTCTCGAACTCCGGAACCGGTTGAACAGTAACATTAGATGTATTGAAATAGAACTACATTGAACAAATTAACATGGCATACGCCCGTTGAACAGTAACATTAGATGTATTGAAATACCAACCCACCATTGTTATCCCTCTGCAGCTATTAAAGTTGAACAGTAACATTAGATGTATTGAAATGACGCTTGATCGTCCGGGGATGCTGAAGAGAATAGAGTTGAACAGTAACATTAGATGTATTGAAATTATTCAGGAATTTGGTTTTAAGCGAGTGGTAATCGCGTTGAACAGTAACATTAGATGTATTGAAATCCAATATAGACGTAATCCCCCGGAGCCTCCATCGTCGTTGAACAGTAACATTAGATGTATTGAAATATTGCAATGTTATTTACAGCGTACGATGATTCGGTGTTGAACAGTAACATTAGATGTATTGAAATAGGAAATCCCGAGTCGTCATGACCGGATTAGGTGAAGTTGAACAGTAACATTAGATGTATTGAAATTTCCTCTCTAATATTTGATTCGTCAAATTGCGACTTGTTGAACAGTAACATTAGATGTATTGAAATAAAGTGATCTCTATGACATCAATACTCCGGCCAGTAGTTGAACAGTAACATTAGATGTATTGAAATCCGCTCGAACTACCGGACGATTATTCCAACGATAGTCGTTGAACAGTAACATTAGATGTATTGAAATAGGACACGCCAGCGGCTCCGCAGCTTAAAACGTTGTAGTTGAACAGTAACATTAGATGTATTGAAATTTCGTAATTCCTCCCGTATAAGGCTCGTCAGCACAAAGTTGAACAGTAACATTAGATGTATTGAAATTGGGGCGGAAATAAACTACGTTAGCGGCGCTTTTGCGTTGAACAGTAACATTAGATGTATTGAAATCGTGGACGGTTTATCCTCCGTTTTCGTCTCGTCTGCGTTGAACAGTAACATTAGATGTATTGAAATATGAGTACGAATCTTATATGCGACCGAGAGCGCGGCGTTGAACAGTAACATTAGATGTATTGAAATCAAAATAAATTCCACGAACGCTGGACTTCGGAGCATGTTGAACAGTAACATTAGATGTATTGAAATGTTGTTCGTAGCATTGTTCCAGTTGGTTGGTGCTTTGTTGAACAGTAACATTAGATGTATTGAAATCATCACCATCGATCCTATTACGGGGGAATTATCTTGTTGAACAGTAACATTAGATGTATTGAAATAAACAGCAGTTGATCTTGGATATAAAGGATTGGCAAGTTGAACAGTAACATTAGATGTGTTGAAATAAAGCATTGAAAATATCACCTGTAGCGCCAGATAGGAGTTGAACAGTAACATTAGATGTATTGAAATCAGGTGGGCGCAGACGTAGACCAGAGCGGCAAATGCGTTGAACAGTAACATTAGATGTATTGAAATAGGCGGCGGTTTCGCTTGCTGTCGATCCTGTTGATGGTTGAACAGTAACATTAGATGTATTGAAATGGTGAGAAAGGAATGGATAAAATGACATCTATCGAAGTTGAACAGTAACATTAGATGTATTGAAATTTTTGAAGCAAAGCCGTAAAAAGAAAAAAGGCACTAGTTGAACAGTAACATTAGATGTATTGAAATTGGGATACATGATTGATTTCACGATTGTCCGTAAAATGTTGAACAGTAACATTAGATGTATTGAAATATGACTTACACGAGCAACATTTGGATGAAGTTGAAACTGTTGAACAGTAACATTAGATGTATTGAAGTAAATGAACTATTATAATAGTTGAAGTTAAGTGTTACTGTTGAACAGTAACATTAGATGTATTGAAATTAAAGTTTGATAATATCCCCGTATCCTCTAGAGCTGTTGAACAGTAACATTAGATGTATTGAAATTACTCCTGGATTGCTTCGGTTACCCGGATCACGAGTGTTGAACAGTAACATTAAATGTATTGAAATACAATTGCGGGGCCGAGTTCGATCTTTTTACATCACTGTTGAACAATAACATTTGATGTATTGAAATATCGTGGAATGGATATGGGGATGTAAGGGAAAGTTGGTTGAACAGTAACATTAGAAGTACAAAATTAATAAAAGCGCCACCTATACTGTAGCGCATTCTCCTTTTGAAGGATATTAGTTTTAAAGTTTTATATAAAGACAAAATGATTCTTCCTAACAGTTGTAAATAGTGGTACTATAGTTATAGGGAAATCACACCATGTGTTACTGTTGATTTTAGAACATAATTTAAAGTCAAAAATTTCAATGCATCGCACGCTACAGTTAAATAATGAATATTTAATTTGCTTTCATTCTATTGCTCTACTATATCGTTTCATTACTAGAGTCTGCAATAGGTAATAATATTCAATCTACTTAGGAGAGGGGAACGATATGTACTTTGAATTAAAGGCGACGGTCATGCTGAAGCAGTCGGGACATTATTTGGAATGGCCTGAGCGTATAAGTGCTTGGATAGGAAGGGCCAGCTTGCATGATCCCATGTTGAAACATTCACATTACGAAACCGCATACAAGCATTATGTGTATGGAGCACCTTATCCGAGAGAGAATGATGGAATCTACAAGCAGGGCAAGGTATATGTTATCGAAATACGAAGTTCGATCGAGCAGACATTGCGTCGTATCTCTGCTGCATTGCAAGTAGAGAGAGGTAACGATTATATCGAACTTCTCGCCGTATCAAATGTACATAGCAAACAATTAACGCATATAACAGAACTTATAACGGTGACTCCTGCAATTGTTACCGTTGATAATAAGCCTTGGGTACCAGGTGGGGATATCGAACTATTGTTGAAGCAGGTGCACTCTAACGCAGAAAAGAAGGCTAACAGCTTGTTCCCGGATGAGCCGATACGGCTTGATTATTATTTTGCCGAAGGAATTCAATTATTGAATAGCAAGCCAATTGCTTATTGCTACAAAGGCCGCAAGCTGCTCGGCAACAAGTTCCGGTTGTTTATTCGTGAGGATGCTTGGTCGCAGCGACTGGCGCATGTCGTTCTTGGATCGGGCGCAGCAGAGAAGGGGTCAATTTTAGGGGCTGGTTTCTGTCTTGCCCAGGGTCTGAATTAATTGCTGAAAGGAGGGGCTGGACTTGCTGCATGACATATCAGATAGTTATTTGCTGGCCAAAGGTAAGTTTCCTAATATCGTCTTCGATTCTCACCAACCGAAAGAGGGTTTATATATCCGATTACGGCTTGATCAGAGCTGGGAACAGCAAGCTGAGCAATTCACTCAGAATCATATCATTATCCAAGCGAAGGACGATGCAGCACCGAATCAGCAACAATTGTATGATTGGTTTATCACACGGGATTACTATAGTTCACTTATTACAATGAACAAAGCAGTAGATCCGGGCAAACAAATCCATAGCAATAATCCATTTGCACTGTATGCCAAACGCGAGGTGTTCTTGGGGGAGAAGCAGGGCAGCAACAAGTCTACCATGCAGGAGCATGTGAATCGATTTTTGGATATGACGAAGCCGAATGAGATTCAGCAGAAGTGGAACAGTCTGCTCCCGAAAAAGTTACAAAAAGGTGCTGACGCGCTAACTCCTGATATCTTGTTCAGCAATACAGAATACGCAGCAGCATTGGAATATCTCATCAGTGACGAGCGAAGTGAACGTGTTGCTAGAGTTGCTGCATGGTACACGGACAATTTACAACACTTGACGGAGTTTATTAAATCCATTGAATTTAGAAATTACATAAAACTGTTCTTCATTTCTACGCAAGATGACCACACCTTAGAATCACAACGATGTGAGCAAATGTATAGGCTAGAGCACCTCCTTTATACCATTCCGAAAATATATAACAGCAATGATTATAACCAAATAGTTGATGGGCAATTAGTTGGATTGCCGAGCTTCAACGTCAGCATGAATAGTAAAAAGCCATATCTTGAACATAAAAGTATGCGCGTGCAGGTTCCTATCCGTGTATCCCTTCAGGACGCTATTTTAATCAAGCGCGCATCGGAATGGCTTCTGTCAAAACCGAAAAATGTGATGAACAAGCTTTCTTACGTGAAGGACTTCACTTTATCATTCACCGCTAAACCTGAAGGCGCTTATCATGTCTATATAGACGGGAAAGAAAATGAAGTGCTGGATTATGAAAACGTTCCATTCCCTACGGAAGTGTCAGTAAAAATCAGTATTAACAATGTATTGGGGATTACGATGGGGAAAGAGAAAATGAGAAAAGAATATCCCCGTATCGAGAATGTCGAGCAGCTGCAGCGAGAAATTAGCCGCCATTTCTTCAGGGGGCGCATGAATGAACAGTTTGTGCGTGCTGAACCAAAGCCGAAGAGCAATGAGTTTACTTCCATTATGGCTGCGTTGTTCATACAGAGCAGACAAGCTTTTCATGACTGGTTGTATAAAGGGACGGAGATCACAATTCGTCCGCTTTTCGCACGTACTACCTTGCGGCTCATTCAGGAGCAACTGATGTATGTGGAACCTGTCGGACAGAACAATGGGTATTCGCTTGACTTGCGCTGGCTTGCAGATGCCATGAACTTTAGGCTGTCGTTAATATCTTATTTAGAACGAAATGAAGGAGGAATGACTGTGTCAGACCGGATTGCTGAAGTGATGAAATCGTTAAAGACGAAGCTGGAAGCGGGGAACAGTGGTTGTATCTGTAGCAATGATAACGAATATTATTTCCTAGTGGGGCAACTTGCCTATTACTTGAAAAGTCAATCGGAGACTCAGCAAAAAACAGGGGAGTTATTAGGGCCATTCCTGATGGCCAAACGAAGTGAGCAGATGAAGGTTCGCTTGCAAGAAGCCTATATTCTGCATAAGCACAAGATTGGACTTCAACATGTGAAGTTCAATCGGGCATTTTCAAGTGTGTTTGGTTATGTACCAGATGCTGATATGGATGAAGATGGGATGGAGATGTTTATGGCTGGCTTGTTCGCAGATAACTGGTTCTTTGAGAAAAACGATAAATCTAGCAATTCCGAAGATTAATTAGTTGCTGAGGAGGAGATTGCAATGGCAAAGAAAAATAACCGGGTTGTAGGGTTAGTTGGAATTGTAAGCAGAATGGCAAATTGGAATGCGGATTTTTCAGGTCATCCGAAAACGATTAGCAATGGACAAATTTTCGGAAGTGACAAAGCGTTTAAATATAGCATCAAGCGATATTGGGAGGAAGAAGGCCATAAAGTGCTGTATATCCGCTCCTATAAGATGGCGGCTGGAAAGGGGAAAGAGGCGGATAAATTACAGCCTCGCTCACTTGATGAGCGCTATGAAGAATTATTTGGAGAGAAAGTATCTTCAAGCTCATCAGAAGTATTAACTCGGTTATTTCAGTGTATAGATGTTATGAATTTTGGCGCTACATTTGCGGTAAAAGAACAAAATATTGGCCTTGCAGGTGCTGTTCAGATTGGACAAGGATTCAATAAATGGGGGAGAACTTCTGTTGAAGTACAGGACATTCTATCGCCGTTCCGTAATTCGAATGAAAAAAGCGCTGACAAGGATGCTACTTCAATCGGTAAAAAGACGACAGTAGATGAGGCACACTACATCTATCCATTTTCCGTGAATCCGAAGCATTATGATCATTATTTGGAGCTTCCAGGCATGGAAGAATTCGAAGGATACACAGAAGAAGCGTACGAAGCCTTCAAGCAAGGAGCATTGATCGGAGCAACGATGCAGAATACGAATAGCAAGTCGGGAGCGGAGAATGCTTTTGCCTTATTTATCGAGTTCAAAGCAGATGTCCCGGCTTACATGCCGAATCTTGATCCATATGTTTCTGTTAGAAAAAATAAAGACCAAACCATTTACGATTTAACAGCTATTGAATCTCTATTATCCGATGCAGATGATTGGATAGAACGCGTAGAAGTATATGTAAATCCTTATGCGGCGGATGTTGAACTAGCATATCCTCGGGCGAATTTCTTTAATATTTTTACACGGAAAGCGATTGTTCGGGAGAAACAGGAGATGGCTAGTCAGCGATAGGAGGGACAACGATGAGAGCACTCCGATTCGAGCTTAGTGGCGAAACTGCTTTTTTCAAGAAGCCAGATGTAAATGTCCATGCCTATTTTACTTATAGTCACATTCATAAGGTTGCATTATATGGATTGCTTGGCGCAATTATCGGTCTTAGCGGATACGCTCGGCAGCATGAGCGCAATAGGATGAGGTCTACAGGTTCAAAGGCAGATGAAAGTGAAATTGCAATCTTCCCGGAATTTTATGAAGTGCTTCGGGATACTAGAGTCAGTATTGTTCCACATGGAGATCGCGGATATTTTTCTAAAAAAATTCAAATCTTTAACAATACAGTAGGTTATGCAAGCCAAGAAGCAGGCGGAGTATTGAATGTACGAGAGCAATGGATTGAGCGTCCGCATTGGACTGTCTATATAGCGGACTGTAAGGGGTTATCAGATCAGGTATTTGAAAAACTAGCTGATTATATATTGAACTCCAAAGCGGAGTTCATGCCGTACTTAGGAAAAAATGATCACCCCGCCACTATCTCGAAGCCATGCTTAATCGAATTGGAACAGTTGGATGAGGCCCCGTATTATATAGATTCTTTACGGGCAGCCCACATTGGATGTGATGCTCGTGGCACTATTAAAAATAGAGGGCTGCAGAGTTACTTTCAGGAACATATGCCTGTAGGCTTGAATGCAGCCAATAATGGATATGTCACGCAACCGTTGGTGTATACCAATCAAGAGATTGATCCGGATACCTTGAAGGAATCCGATTGGAGCAGACTATATGCAGATGGTGATCAAACATTGTATTTTCTATAATTGAGCATCATATGCACGCACAGCTGGAAAGGGTGTTCGAATCCTTTTCAGCTGTTCTTTGTACGAAGGAGGTATTGAAATGCCGACGGATATGCACATCGCGAAGTGGCTAACAGATGAAGCGAGAGGAAAACTGCATGCACATCGTCCAAATGATGAGAGTCCACGCGCAGCAGAGACACTTGAGGAGCATAGTGATCTCGTTATGCATTATGCAGAGATGCTATTGGCCAATAATGGAGCAGGCGAAGCTGTGGAACGGGCAATTAAGCTTCTGAAAATTGACGGAGAAGAATTGAGTGAATCTGTAAGGGACACCGTTCGGAGATATTTTGAACAGGCGATCTATCTTCACGACCTTGGAAAGTTAAATCCAGCGTTTCAGTGGAAGAAGATGAAGAACGGAGTGGTAGGACAGCGTGGCAAGCTGGGAAACAGTCACCATTCCTTGTTATCTTCGGTATTGTATCTACATATATATTTGTCTGAATTACGAATGAAGGAACAATCAGGCGAATTATCTTCAGGCAAGCGCCGCAACAAGAAGATATTCGCTTTTTTGCGTCATATTCTGTATGTATTTGCTTATGCAATTTCCCGTCATCATACCTATTTAGGTGATTTGGAGGAACCTGCTGGCGATCAATTAACTGTATTTGAAAAAGATATTCAGCGCATGCATGAACTTGTTCGAGAGAACCCTGATTATGTGTTCTACTATCGGCAGAAAGATTCCTTACTGCAGAACGAAGCTTTATTTCAAGATATTGTGGCAGCCAGAAATGAACGATTTACTGATATGCACCCGCCATTTCCGATGTACATCCTTGTCAAGCTCCTGTATTCCATTTTGGTATCGTCAGATTTTCGTGCTGCTTATCATTATGCAGAGCAAAAAACTGTTGAGTTGCAGTATTTCGGGAAAGGGTTTCCCCTTCAGCCAGTCATTGATGCCTATCGGCGGGGCGAAATATACAAAGGAATCATGCACTATCAGCAAAATCCGGAAACTTCGGAAATAAGCGAGATGAACCGTTTGCGCGCTATGCTGTTTTTAGAAACGGATAAACGATTGCTGGACAATATCAACGAACACATCTTTTATCTTGAAGCCCCTACCGGATCGGGAAAGACCAATATGTCGATTAATCTTGCCTTACAATTGCTTAATAGCAATGTAAGTCTTAATAAACTAATTTATGTGTTTCCTTTCAATTCGCTCATCGAACAAACCAAGAAAACCTTGGATGATGTGTTTGCTCCAATAGCGTCTAATCAGTACAAAATCGAAGTTATTAACTCGATTACACCTATGGTTACCGTCTCCGAACAGGAAGCGGTAGAGGGAAAAGATGAGAATAAACGCGAACCAGACTTTGATTATAAATCGATTCTTCTACAGCGTCAGTTGCTTCAATACCCAGTGACTTTAACCTCACACGTTAATCTGTTCAGTTATTTATTTGGAACGGGAAGAGAGTCGAATTTGGCATTTGCCCATCTGTGCAACAGTGTCATTGTTCTAGATGAAATACAGAGCTATCGAAACGTATTGTGGAAGGAGATCATTCACTTTCTGAGGTCTTTTGCAGAGATTTTGAACATGAAGATCATTATTATGTCTGCCACATTGCCGCAATTGGATCACTTGTTGGAACGAACAGATGAGAACAAGTGTACAGAGACGTATTCCTTGGTACATAGCAGGGAGAATTACTTTACTCATCCGCTCTTTCGTGATCGGGTACAGCTTCATTTCGAATATTTAGCAGATGGAAGAATCGATATGGAGCGATTGTTGGATCAAGTCGTTGAGATATTTCAGGAACGTAAGCAGCGGGGAAAAAGCAACCGCATCTTGATCGAGTTTATTAGTAAGAACTCAGCACGCATTTTCTATGATATGATTCGTCAACAGGTAGGCATGTCTGTCTATGAATTAACAGGTGACGATAGCCACTTTTATCGCAATGAGCTGTTGAAGTTGTTAGGCAAAGACGCGGACGGAAACTTTCACTTGCAAGAGGTAATTGTAGTAGCTACCCAAGTGATTGAAGCGGGTGTGGACATTGATATGGATGTCGGCTTCAAAGATATTTCATTGCTAGACAGTGAAGAACAATTTCTTGGGCGTATTAATCGCTCCTGTAATCGAGCGGATTGCCATGCCTTTTTCTTTGATATGGACAAGGCGAATATGATCTATCGCAGTGATTGGCGTACAGAGTATGATCTCCATCATGCAAACTATCAACAAATGCTGCGTCATAAGGACTTTCAAGAGTTCTATCAGTTGAATATGAGGCGAATTCTGGAGTCTCGTCAGCGAGCGGATCAGAACAATTGGAATTATTTCATCAATGACGTGCAGTGTCTGAACTTCCCGGCAATACAACGACATATGGAGCTTATACCCGATAAGAACGTTTCTTTATTTCTTAACTATAATTTGGATACAGAAGAGGGTAAATTATGCGGTGAAAGCGTATGGAGAGACTATGTTCGTCTAGTTAGCGATCAACAGATGGATTACTCTGAGCGAATGGTCAGATTATCTATTGTAAGGCAGCAGATGAACTATTTTACTTACACGTATCGTGTTGTGAATGGAGAAACTCCGCGCATATATACGGAGCGAATCGGATCGCTGTATTATGTTCCGAATGGAGAGGAATATATGGATTGGAATGAGCAGACGCGTTCGATGAAGTTCAATCGATTCGCATATGAGCAGGCTGAGAGGGGGCCTCTTCTATGAAGATAACGGGAACGATGGTGAACTATTATGTACACTGCCGCAGACAATGTTGGCTGTTCGCAAATGGTGTAAAGTTGGAGGATGATAGCGAAGATGTGCGAATCGGCAAGATTATGCATGAGTTGCAAAGCGAAGGCAAACAAAATCGGGAAGTAGCAATTGAAGGCATTAAGGTAGACAAGCTTACGGATTGTTATGTGACAGAAATAAAGAAATCTGATGCAGATGTTGAGGCTACGAAATGGCAGACACTTTATTATATGTATGTTCTAAAGCAAAAAGGAATGGAGCGCAAAGGAATGCTTCAGTTTATCGAACGGAATAAAGGAACGAGCAGGACGATTGAACTGGAGCTCGATGCGAAGACGGAGGAAGAGCTAGTAATAATGCTGAAAGAGTTAGAGGCATATATTCATCAAGAACGGCCAGATAAGGCTGTTGAAGATAAGAAATGCAAACGTTGTGCTTATTACGCTTACTGTTTTCTTTAAACATGGGAGGGGAATACATGTCTAGAAACAAGTCTGCTTCTTCAACAAGATATATTCGAACTCCAGGGACACTGGGAAGAGAGGATAACTCTTTAACCTTTCGCAATGAGAAAGGAATTATTCATTTGCCGATTCATGGAATTAAGGAACTCTACTTGTTAAATGAAATATCGCTGAACAGTAAGCTGTTTTCATTTTTATCAGCTGCAGGAATAACCGTTCACTTTTTTGATTATTATGGTCACTTTAGAGGCACCTTTTATCCGAAAGAAGCGAGGGTTAGCGGGAAAGTGAAGCTTTTACAGGCTAAGGCTTGTTTGGAACGAAGGATGCCAATTGCAAAAGCATTTGTTTTAGCGATTGCGCTTAACATTCACGAAGTGCTCTATCATTATTATAAACATGGGAATAAGGAGATCAAGCCTTATTTGGATTGGTTAAAGCAAGATGTTCCTCGCCTGTTGGACAAAATTAATGATATTTCCCGTCTTCTTAGTGTGGAAGGTGAGATATGGCGCCGATTTTATGATACTTTCAAGACATTTCTACCTGAGGAATTTAAAATGAACAAGCGGGTTAAGCGACCGCCAGATAATCCTTTAAACGCCATGATTAGCTTTGGGAATATGATATTGTATACGAAAACGATAACTCAAATATATCATACTCATCTCGATCAGAGCATTAGCTTTTTACATGAACCAAGTGACCGAAGGTTCTCTTTAAGTCTTGATTTATCAGAACCTTTTAAGCCGTTACTAGTATACCGAACGATTTTTGAACTCGTAAACAATCGTAGAATTCAAGTAGGAAAGCATTTTGAGAAAAAGTATAATTATTGCCTTCTTAATGATGCGGGGCGAGATGTTTTTATAACAGCGTTAGAGGAGCGGATGGAGCAAGTATTCGATCATGGAACATTAAAAAGAAAGATAAGCTATTTAACCGCAATAAAGTATGATGCGTATAAATTAAAAAAACATATTGTTGAAGAAACACCGTTTATGCCTTTTCTTCTTAAAGAACGGAGATGAGCGAGGATGGGGAAGAACTATAACTATGTCATTTTAGTTTATGATATCGGAGAAAAGCGCGTAGGACGCGTATTTAAAATATGCAAAAAATATCTGGTACATTTTCAGAAATCAGTGTTTCGTGGAGCGATTACACCTGCAAATTTATTGAAATTGCGAGGTGAATTGAAGAAGGAAATTGATAAAGAATCTGATTTTGTAGCGATATTCAAAATGACTGGTGACTACGTGTTTGATGAAGAGATTATTGGGGTTAGATTGAACAATTCTGAGTCTTTACTACTCTAATGTTTTCCCAACCTCTTTCGTACATATAATCGATAGAACCTTAGTGCTACAAGGGATTAGGGAGATTATTGACACGTTATATCATGATTCACTCATAGTTGGGAAATAAATAGCGAAAGCCGCTTGGCTGTAGTAAAATCGACTTATTCAAAGACTAGAAAAACCTGATTTTACTAGGGTTTGACAGTAACATGAGATGTATTGAAATTACACATTGGGACTTCCGGGTTCGCTTGATAAGGCGTTTGACAGTAACATGAGATGTATTGAAATGTACAGATATTGTAACCGTCGATGATCTGTTGCAGTGTTTGACAGTAACATGAGATGTATTGAAATGTGGAGAACTTGGTGCAGGCCATTGCCCGGGACTGCTGTTTGACAGTAACATGAGATGTATTGAAATCACCTCGTGAAGTGTGTAAGAAAGCGAGCAAGGCGGGTTTGACAGTAACATGAGATGTATTGAAATTCGCAGACACTGGCGCATCAAGCATCGCGAACAATCGTTTGACAGTAACATGAGATGTATTGAAATCCAAATAAACTTGAACAATCGCTCAACAAGGCAATGTTTGACAGTAACATGAGATGTATTGAAATTAGGATCGGGAATTGTAAAGCCTTGTGAGCCGCTATGTTTGACAGTAACATGAGATGTATTGAAATACGGCCTTCAGACTCAGTATGATCTTGCTTCGCCAGCGTTTGACAGTAACATGAGATGTATTGAAATTTTGTAATCGATCCTGTAAACGTATCCTCGCGCTCTCGTTTGACAGTAACATGAGATGTATTGAAATATCGCTCCTTACGCCATCTATGGTCATATCCCCGCTGTTTGACAGTAACATGAGATGTATTGAAATTGGAGTTGCTTGCCATATAAACTGTGTCACCAGCCAGTTTGACAGTAACATGAGATGTATTGAAATGGTAGAACAGAAGGTGGACGAGCAGATCACACTTAAGTTTGACAGTAACATGAGATGTATTGAAATATAAATGCCGTCCCACTTGAAATTATCCACGCGTTAAGTTTGACAGTAACATGAGATGTATTGAAATATACCAGCCTTGGCCTCGTCAAAAAACTGTGCCCACGTTTGACAGTAACATGAGATGTATTGAAATAGGTATTAACGGTAAATTTCAGGGATATCTAAACATGTTTGACAGTAACATGAGATGTATTGAAATGCGGCTTACCATCTAAAAGACCATCCGGATAGGCAAAAGTTTGACAGTAACATGAGATGTATTGAAATTCCCATGCAGGGGTAAAAAAATCGACTATACGCTCAGTTTGACAGTAACACATGAGATGTATTGAAATAAGTATGGTATCCATTTGGTATTGCAACATACTGAGGTTTGACAGTAACATGAGATGTATTGAAATTTTTTTCTTCGAAATACAACACCGCTTCTGCAACTGTTTGACAGTAACATGAGATGTATTGAAATTAATTAGTATCAGGGTTTAAACTGTACTCCTGAAAGTTTGACAGTAACATGAGATGTATTGAAATACTTTTAAACCGCAGGTGAAGGCCTAATGTACGAAGTTTTGACTAAACGAAGGAAGAAAAGTAGAAGTACGAGGTAATAAAATACGGCAACCCAAAAGGTCGAGTAGAGCTTTAGGGCCTCCATACTCGACCTTTTAGATTTAACTTACATATGGATCACCCATAATTGCAGCGGACAGTCCTTACTCTGAATCGTTATTCTTCTCGGATTTAGATACTTCAATAGCAGCGGCATCGACCGCTTGTTGGCCTTTTTCATCGATTTGAATTAACGCTTCATCAATGGTTAGTTTGTTGGCAATGACGTCCTCCACGATTTGGTTCCCGACACTTTTGAATGCGTTGATGATATCATAATGAACAGATTCATAAGGATTGTGATTGGATGGGGAAGCTTTAAGCATCGTCAATGGGGATAAGTCATGTCCCTTCACGGAAGCGATAAGTTCGGTTCGCGTCGGAAGTCCGTGATTGATTTCCGTGGAAGTCATAGCTCCTCCTTGCACCATCCACTTCAGCAATTCCCAAGCTGCTTCCTGGCGCTCTGAAGCCGTTGAGATTCCGTAAATTTCCTTAATGAGATAGTAATCGCAGTATTCCGGCTTGCGCGGGTCTACTGGAACAGTTACCATGTCCCAATTAATAGGCTGTCCAGCACCATAAAGCTGATTGATGTCAAAATTATAAGCGGCAACGTGGGATTGCAGGGCCATAGCGGCATTGCCTGTGTAGATCGGGTCGAGTGACATCGCACCTTCGGTTTGCTGCGTTTGCTTATAGATGCGTCCAGAGCGCAGTGCGTCAATCGTTCTCCTCCATATTTCCTTCCATGCGGGGGTGTTCATCTGGATTTTCAAGGTTTCGGGGTCGATGAACCGCAATCCTTCCGTTTGTCCCCAACGCATAATGAGAGAGATTCCCACATTTTCATAGTAATTGGGCTTAAATCCGTATAAAGGCTCTCCATCATCGGTTTGCGAAGGAAATCGTGTGGCCAAGTCAAAGATATCTTTCCAAGTGGATTGATTCCTCGGAGGCGGGATTTTGTATTTGGCAAACAGATCTTTGTTATAGTAAATGGCGTAGCTAGAGAAGGTAGGCGCCAAACCGTAAAGTTGGTCTCCAGATCTGATTTTTAAGGTATCGAACATGATCGGAGTTATGTTCTTCCACGTGCCAGGCTCCTCCTTTATATACGATTCAAGATTAAGCAGCTCACCCGAGTCGATAAGTTTCTTATAAGTGGATAAATTGTCCATATAGCGTAGATCAGCCGGTGATGACTGATCTGCCTCTGGGATAACTTGAATGCTGATAAGGGGTGATTTTTGCTCGAAGGCATGGCCATATCTCTTGTGAAATTCGTTCGGTGAAGGATATTCCACCGTGATCGTTATCGGCTTCTCAACGTTGTTTTGGCAAGCTGATAATAATAGCATTGAAAGTATAATGCCAAGTATCGCAATTTTGTTCTTCCTCATGATGATACCTCCAACGAATATAAACTGGGAGAAAGGGTGGAGATTTTATAGGTTAATTCCAAGAAGCGCTTGCCGATGATTGCTCGCTTTCACAATACAGTGAATTTCTTTTTCATTCTTTACACCCCCTCCATATATTGTGCAATTCAAATTCTGAGGTGAAAGGAGATACCTCCTGCAAGACAATGTAACGACTCGCTTGTACATTCTGGATGATGTGATTTATGTAGATAGAATGATCCGCATATATCGGAATTATTTTGGAAGCTGCTGTACCTCGTTCTGTAATTGTTTCAATGCATCTTCCAGTGACTTCCCGCCATCCAGTATGCTCTGAATCGCAGCGTTCGCCTTATCTACAAGTTGAGACGGCACTTCTTCCATGGGATGATAGGATTGCCGCAGCGCATACATGACAGATAGTCGTTCACGTTCCTCCTGATTCGTGCTCAATTCATTTAGTAGGGTGGAAAAGCCATATAAAGAACGGTAATTCCATTTCGCAACGGTACGAAAATTGAGAAACTTTACCAACTCCCAAGCTGCTTCTTTCTCTGTAGATTGAGCAGATACTGCATATAATCCGTCAATTAGAAGCGTATCGTTGTGATTGGGGCTAACAGGAAACGGAGCTAGCGCCCATTGAAACGAGGATTTTTTACGAGCGGCAAGCTGTTTATACTCTTCATATGTAACCATGGCCATTGCTTGTTTGCCAGCTAGGAAGGCGTTCATATATGCATTAAGGTCTGAACTATTGATTAATTGCCCGCTGTTCAATAGAGGGAGTGTAAGCTCCCAAATTTGCTTCCAAGGATCACTTGCAACAGTCGCTTTGGAGGGATTTCCCTGTGTTATGGCTAGGTTTTGTCCGAAGCCGACCTTCAACATGAATTCAAAGGGAGAAGGATCACTGGTAGCAAGCGCGATAAGAGAATTCCCATTTCCATCTTCCTTTGGAAATTTATTGGCCAAGAGGAGCAAGTCCTCCCAAGTCATTCCTTCGTGCGGATACTCGATATGGTACGCATCGAAAAGGTCTTTATTGTATGCGATGGCTTGTCCATGGAAGGTAGGGGGGAATCCATATAGCTTCCCGTTTCCAATCGATCGAGCATATTCGATGACTTGTGGAATGTACGCGTCCAGCGGGAAGGAATCTCGCTTTATCCATAAATCCAATTCTTGCAAATCGTTGCGTTTTGCCATTTCCTTTACTAGTTCGGGTGGCAAGTAGATAATATCGAATTTGTTCTGCTGAACCCAATTTTCTACAGGTAACTTCTTCGTCACGAGAGGTTTCGTGGATATGATCGAAAGCCTTATATTTGGGTATTCTTGATTAAATAGGTTTCCATATCGCTTTAGAAAAGCATTTTCATTCGTATATGCAATCGTAAGCTCTGCTTTTTTGTCTTTTGAGAACGGAGGAGCATCGCTTTGTTGACACCCCATCAGGAGAATTGCCAAACATGCAATGGAAACGAGAAGTGTTGGAAAGAGTTTTCTTTTCAATAGAAACACCTCGGTGAAAAAGTTTGCTTTCTAAATAAATAGAATATGTTTTTTCTGTAAATCTTTTATACCATATATTGGAATTAATGTAAATAGGGGAGTGGTGATGGGGAGTGAGGCTGAATTGAACTGTAGGATCGTCTATTAAAAAATGAAAAGGCCGAGTCGGAGAGCCAGCTCGGACTTGACCTTTTCATTGAAACTAAAAAGCTCTTGCTGAAAGCTGATATCTATAACCGCTTCCGCCGTCATTAGGTACGATAATCACTCTATATTTGCCGATATATTTTGACGGTGGCCTAAATGACTGATTCACATAATAATTATTGGTTTTGGACGTTTTTGCCGTAGCGACTTGACGATTCTCATCATTGTAGATTTTAAGAGTCATTCCGGCTTTGTCGTCGTCTCTCAAATAATACCGAATTTCATTGCCAAGGCTAGGATTGTAATCGAACGTGAACTCAACCTCTCCTTTCGATGGAATCACTCCTATTTCATCGAGCAGAAGAGCCTTTACACTGTAATCATCCTGGTTGTCGATTGAAGAAACGGTCGTCTCGTGAGCTTGTGCAGCAGGAACAGCCGCAAATACGGTTGCCGCTGCAGCCAAAGTCAGAAATGCTTTTTTCAAGTGAACAACCTCCCAAATAAGAATGATGACTGTAAAATATAGGTTTCTGAGGATAGATTAACATGAAAAGAAACATAAAGTAAATACCTAGAAGGATAGTTATTTTATCGTGGATAGGATGAATCAAAAGCCGTAATCGATAGGTTGCATAGCTTTCTCGGAACAATGCAATAGGTTGCTAGGATAGCGGAGTTGCAGAAAGGACGTCTACTAACATTTTAACATTCACCGTGTACTGGACTTTAGGCACTTTCTTGTCCTTTAAAATCGAAGGAGAGCTTTTATCATACGGAAAAAAATCGAAGGGTTATAGCTTCTACATTAGTGACGGTGAACTGAGAAGTGGACACCCCATTTTTTTATATTCTATAATGCATTCAAATTCTAGGAATCAATTGGGCGCATATCGGAATATTCCCACACTATTCTTGTTTTAGCCCATCTATCAGGCGTTTGAATACCAAAATATTGAAGATACTTATTGGTTTCATTTAAGAGTTTCGATATAATGATGACACAGATATTTACAGCAACTGGAGGTGGAAGTAATAATGGGATGGGTATATTGGCCGGAGCTATTATTGTTAGTTGCAGGCGTAATATTAGTTCTTTTTGGTATTTATTATTGTATTCGCAAATTAATAAGTATTCCTCGCAGAGTGAAACGATTAGAGGATGTTGTTTATAAGAGTGAGAAGCAACAGTAACCTGTCATTATGGCAGGTTATTTTTTTACATCAAAATTAAATAATTATGAATTTAGTAGGAATAGTTATTTTAGCAGGGATCTCCTGATAAAGATCGAACTATGTTCAAGGAGACAACATGCATCTTAGCTTATGGGGCTTATGGTGCGTTTTATAATTCAATGAACAAAAGATATATGTCAGATTGACAAGGAGAGGTGCCGAATGGCCGTACACGTAATCATAGGTGACTTATTGAATGCGAAGGAATCTATTATTGGACATCAGGTAAACTGCCAAGGGGTAATGGGTTCAGGCATAGCGAAGGTGCTGCGGGAAAGATACAATACATTGTATCCAAGCTACAAGCAGTATTGTGATCAACATCAAAGTCCGGATAAGCTGCTTGGCAAGTGTCATATCGTCAAGGAAGGTTCCACACATATAGCGAATCTGTTCGGTCAACTGGACTATGGCAGACAAAAGGGTAGAGTGTACACGAACTATGAGGCGCTCCGAACCTCCCTAACTACGTTAAGAGAATATGCCGTACAGAACCATCTATCTGTTGCTTTGCCATATGGTATCGGCTGTGGGTTAGCGAATGGAGATTGGAATGTTGCAAGTGAAATCCTTGAAGAGGTATTTGCCGATTATGATGTTATACTGTACAAGCTAGAAGGATAAGCTCGATCATAATCATTCTATAAAAATAAAGATAGCGGACCGCATAGGGGGCGGCATTTATAGATTACAAATCAATGTCGGTGCTGATCGACAGGTGCTGAAAGGATTGCGGCTCACTCAGCTCAGGCAGGTGAATAAGGAAGATCACTTCAACTTTGTATCTGCCTTTCGATAACGGCTTGCCTTCATTATCTTGGAAATTCCATCGCTCCTGAAAGATAATCTTTTCATCTCGTTTCAATGTCCGTTCAACTACTTCTGCGGTAAATAACTTATTTAGCGACCAACGATAAACTTCCTTGCCATCTTCATTCGTGACGATGAAGTCATACGGTTGCGAGCCGTAAGAAATGACCAGATCTGCTCCAGAAACATTTTGTATTCCGAATTGCAATGTTACGTAGTCGTTATGCTGCTCTGTTGAAAGAAATGTTGTGATCATATGACACGTCTCCTTCTCCGTTTGAACTAATGGATATCTCTGTATCTTTGTTAGATACAAAAAAATCAACCTCATCCCTCATACGCGATACTACTGCAAAATGTTCCAATTCTACATAAGCGCGTTACAACTTAAGAAAGTGGTTCTTCTCGGTTCCGCAACGATAGCGTTACCCTATGCGATATGCGGCAAAGCCGCTGCACCTGGCTTCGGTACAACGGCAGGAAATCAGTTATCAAGTTATTGTCCGGTCGTTTATTCCTTTTGCATAATCTTTACTATATACAATTCTACCAATGTTATATCCAATATGTATCATAGAATAACTTTACGATCAAGCTTGTAGCATGCAAACCACAATCCAGCCCCATATTTATGCTTCGTGAAGCCCTGTCCCCATTAATGCCCAGAATAGCAAGGCATGACGCAGGAAGCCTTTTTTCATTTTAAGATCAAATATTGAAATCTGGATGATTCCGTCCCAGCACCCGCTGCCGTCTGTTCTTGCTCCTGCATCCAACCCTCTTAATGGTAAGATGAGAATTTCCTACGAGCCTTGTTGAAAAAAGTGCCTAGGCACTTCCCATTTTGTTGAAAAGATGCAATGGGTGAACATGAAAATGCGGCATGTGTTGAGATTTTTTCAACAGTTGCTGATCGTACAAGCACATTTTCCTTAATATGGTTGGTATAATATATAAAATATGGAGAGGGGCTGGAGGGATTGAGTACGGGGGGATTTGTCCTTATGGTCATTTCGACAATCGTATCGTATACACTGGGAATATGCGTGTTGAATAAATTTCATGGACGAAAAAAATAAAGGGGAAATTTTGATACGCATACTAAAAAGAGCCATAGGATGTTTTTCCTACGACTCTCACAATTATTTTATCGAATACTCATTTACTTCAAACGTTAGTATTTTATCGAAAATCACATAGTCTTTGCGGCTGCTGAACGGCCCCTTGTTATTGTTATGCTTATTTATGGCGTAGGACGCTGTACCTGAACCGGCTTGTTTATTTTCATACCAGTTGATAAAGTCGTTTACTTCTCCCATGCTTAAGTCAAACTCTTTTTCCAACCCCGTTGTCATGGTAACGACTAGAATGGCTCTCTCGCCTTGTACGGGTTCCGGTTCTGGTTTAGGTTCGGGCTTAGGTTCTGGTTTGGGTTCCGGCTCCGGTGTTTTCGGATCAAACGGTTGTAATGTGCTGCCGTCAGGCAAATCCAGAGCAACGACATATAAGTAGTCTGTCGTGTTGTTCACGATTTCAACGGAATGTTCTTTTGACGCCAAAATCGGACTTTCGTACATGATTCTCCAAGTGCTGTCATCATTCCCGATTAGCGAGAAATTTCCTGTTTTTACTCCGTCAATATAAACATCAATATCCTTCGAGCCATTGCTCCAATAATAGGAAATGAATCGGAATTGTTCTCCGACAAAATTAAATTTCATCTTCGAGCCGCTTGTGTACCTTACGTTTTTAGTACAGCTCGACACCTCGCAGACTTTCCATTGTCCCTCGTACGATATGTTGAACTCATTATAAGGGTATCTTTTCCAACCGCTCTCAGCATCTTTGGACTCTTGCCCAGTACTTGAAGCAAATGCATGAAATGAAAATGATAATACAAGAAAGATTGATAATACAACAGGCAGTAAGTATTTTTTCATGAAATTAAGTCCCCTTAAGTGCGTAATATATGAAAATATTATCGGGTCAAAAAGGGATTGTCTAAACATAAACTCCCATAAAATGATAGAAATAGAATATAACTGAAAAAAATTATGCATTTGGTGCTTGAAGAATCGTACTCTTTAGAAGAGTTTCAACATCAAGATCGTCTTGAATAATTTGGTAATTAGATTTATAGTAAGTATGATGTCAACATACTAACCGGTCAGTATGTTGAGCGAAGGGAGGATATGCAATGAATTTCGATTATTCCGAGAAGGTTGAATCTATGCGGAAAACGTTGCTGGAATTCATGAATGATGTGGTATATCCGCAAGAACGAAAGTACGAGGAGTATCTTAGTCAGGCCGGCAGCAGATGGGAGATCCCTCCGATCATGGAACAGATGAAGGAGCAGGCTAAGCGGGCTGGTCTGTGGAACCTGTTCCTGCCGGACAGCGAATACGGTGCAGGCCTCAGCAACCTAGAATATGCGCCCCTGTGCGAGATTATGGGACGTTCCCTGATTGGCCCAGAGGTGTTCAATTGCTCGGCGCCGGATACGGGCAATATGGAGGTGCTTGTGCGGTATGGGACGCGGGAGCAGAAGGAGAAATGGCTTGTTCCTCTGCTTGAAGGAAATATCCGTTCATGTTTTTCGATGACGGAACCGGATGTCGCGTCCTCGGATGCAACGAACATCGAAGCGACCATTGAACGGCAAGGCGACGAATATGTCGTAACCGGACGCAAATGGTGGTCTTCCGGTGCCGGAGATCCGCGCTGCAAGGTGGCGATCGTGATGGGGAAGACGAATCCGCACGCGCCGGCCTATGAGCAGCAGTCTATGATTCTCGTGCCGATGGATGCTCCCGGTGTAAAGGTCAAGCGCATGCTGCCGGTGTTCGGCTACGATCACGCGCCGCATGGACATGCGGAAATTGAGTATGATCGCGTACGAATACCGCTGGATTCCATACTGTGGGAACCGGGCAAGGGATTTGCCATTGCACAGGGAAGGCTCGGTCCGGGACGCATCCATCATTGCATGCGCTTAATAGGGGCGGCAGAGCGGGCACTCGAAGTGTTGTGCAAGCGCGTACGGCAGCGTACTGCATTCGGCAAGACGCTAGACCGTCAGGGCGTCGTGCAGGATTGGATTGCCACCTCGCGTATTGAGATCGAGCAGGCGCGCCTGTTGACGCTAAAGGCGGCTTACATGATGGACACGGTCGGAAATAAAGCGGCAAAAGCGGAAATTGCCATGATTAAAGCGGTCGCTCCCAATATGGCGCTGCGGGTCATTGACCGGGCCATTCAAGCGCTTGGGGCCGCAGGTGTCTGCGAAGACTTCCCGCTTGCCTCGCATTGGGCCAATGCAAGAACACTGCGCTTGGCGGACGGACCGGATGAAGTGCACAAGGCGGCCATCGCCAAAATGGAACTTCGCAAATACGAAGAGATGAAAGCGATTACGATGTAAAAAGGGTAGAGAAGATTAGATAGTACGGAACGAGACTTTAGCCTTTTCATGAATGGGGGATGGAAGGTGAACGTCAAGCAATTATTTGACTTAACGGGTAAAACGGCTGTTGTAACTGGCGGCGGGCGAGGGCTCGGAGAGCAGATTGCTCAAGGCTTGGCAGAAGCGGGGGCGAATCTCGTTCTCTGCTCGCGCAGGGTCGACGCATGTCTGGAGACGGCGGCCCGAATCCATCGGGATACGGGCTCATTATGCCATGCGATGGCTTGTGACGTCAGAAATCCGGACGACGTGCGGCGTGTGGTGGAACAGACAGCGGAAAAGTTCGGACGCCTCGATATTTTGGTGAACAATAGCGGGGCCTCCTGGGGCGCGCCAGCTGTCGATATGCCGCTCGAAGCTTGGAATAAGGTAATGGACATCAATGCGACGGGTACGTTTTTGATGTCACAGGCGGCAGGGAAGATCATGATTGAGCAGCACGGCGGAAAAATCATTAACATCGCTTCTGTGGCAGGTCTGGGCGGTTCGGATCCGGCATGGCTGGATGCTATCGGCTACAGCGCGAGCAAGGGCGCGGTCATTGCATTCACGAAGGATCTCGCGGTCAAATGGGGCCAGCACAACATTAATGTCAATGCGATCGCGCCGGGATTTTTTCCGACCAAGATGACCCGCGACGTTCTTCTACATGGAGGCGAACAGATATTAAGCCTTACCCCGTTGGGACGGTACGGATCTGATCGCGATCTGAAGGGGAGCGTCGTATTTTTGGCATCCGAAGCTTCCGATTACATTACCGGTGCGGTGCTGACTGTGGATGGGGGCATGACAGCCATGTAACTGTCCCTGAATCACGATCCATGGCATTGTCTCGTCCTCTTATCCAGTAAAGCTATCTTGAAAGAATGAAGGAGGTCTGCATACCATGACGTCCAGGCAAGAGGCGTTACCGCAGGATACGATTCCCGTTCGCAAGGGCGAGGAGTTGAACGTTGCTGCGCTAGAAGAGCATTTACGAAATCATCTCGATATTCCGGAAGCCCCATTGGAAGTAGAGCAGTTCGGGGCGGGGCATTCCAATTTAACATATGCAATACGCAGCGGGGATTGGCAGGCAGTAGTGCGCCGTCCTCCACTGGGGCCGGTCGCTCCTAAAGCACACGATATGCAGCGCGAATATACGATTCTCTCAAGGCTGCATCCGTTTTTTTCGCTTGCGCCTCGTCCTTATTTATATTGCGGGGATCTCTCAATCATCGGCAGTCCTTTCTTCGTAATGGAGCGTCGGAACGGACTCGTGTTGGATCGAAGCTTTCCTTCGGATGTGGAATATACGCCGCAGCTGGGCAGGGATATTTCCGAAACGATGGTCGCGACTTTGGCTCGGCTGCATGAAGTTCCTTACCGTGAAACGAATCTAAGGGCGATTAGCCAGCCTGACGGCTTTATGCGTCGGCAAGTGCATGGC
This sequence comes from Paenibacillus sp. S-12, assembly GCF_030363895.1. Classification (NCBI taxonomy): domain Bacteria; kingdom Bacillati; phylum Bacillota; class Bacilli; order Caryophanales; family Paenibacillaceae; genus Paenibacillus; species Paenibacillus sp. S-12. The sequence goes on along the minus strand of NZ_JASIUF010000014.1, from coordinate 91,392 downwards.
TGGATAGAACGTTATGAACACGCCAAAACGGATGAGATTCAGGGGGAAGAGAAACTCAAAAAATGGCTGGCCGATTTCCTGCCGAATTCGCAGACACCGACCGTCATCCATTATGATTATAAGATGAACAATATCATGTTCGCAGGCGACAATCTTACAGAGATAGTCGGCGTGTTCGACTGGGAGATGGCTACGGTGGGCGATCCAATGGCGGATGTTGGAGCAGCGCTCAGTTACTGGTTCGAACCGAATGATCCGCCAGAGCTGCTGCACGGCTTGGGGCATGTCCCGCTTACGGTTCGCCCGGGCTTCATGTCGCGTGCCGATTTCCTAGAGGCATATGCGTCAAAAAGCGGTCGAGATGTATCGGAGGCCCATTACTACTTGACCTTTGCTTACTTTAAGCTGGCGGTTATCTGTCAGCAAATTTACTACCGTTGGAAAAAGGGTCAGACGAGCGATGAGCGCTTCGGCCGTTTTAATGATACCGTGCAGACGCTGATTGCACACGCCTGGCAGCAAGCCGAACGGGGCGAGCTGTAAATTAGATCACGATTATTGCGCAAGATAGAGTTGCGATTCATCACATTAGGGAGGTTCTTTGAGATATGGGCAATGAGCATTTACTTGTACAAAAAGTAGGGCATGTTCTGTCGTTGAAGCTGAATCGTCCAGAAAAGCTGAATGCGTTCAGTCCTTCCATGATTCGGGGGATAATCGAGTCGCTGGAGGAGGCGAAGAGAAACGCAGACATTCGAGTTATCTGCTTGTCGGGAGCGGGACGCGCCTTCAGTGCAGGCGGGGACGTGACGACAATGAGCGGCGCAAAGCCGAATAATGTTTACGATCACATTGGGATGTTTAATGAACTGGTACATTCCATTAAAGAAATAGAGAAGCCCGTCATCGCGGTCGTGCATGGATTCGCGGCAGGGGCAGGCTTCAATCTCGCGTTAGCTTGCGATTTGATTGTTGCAGCCAATGATGCCAATTTTGCGATGAGCTTTGCCCAAGTTGGTCTCATCTCCGATGGAGGAGGATTGTTCTTCTTGCCGCGCCTCATTGGCATACATCGAGCCAAGGAATTGCTATTCAACGCCGAGCCGATCGATGCGGAATATGCCCACCGCTTGGGTATCGTGAATAAGCTGTATCCTTTGGAACAATTGGAATCCGGTGCGCTGGAATACGCTTCGCGCTTGGCGAAGGGCCCCATAAAGGCGTATGGGATGCTTAAGAAAATCGCCGACCGGTCGCTGACTTCCTCGTTGGATGATATTTTGGAACGGGAAAGGGTTACACAAGCCATGATGGTCACGACCGAGGATCACCAGGAAGGTGTTCGGGCGTTCATCGAGAAGAGACAGCCTTCATTCAACGGTTTGTAGCACTTGTCGTTTTTATTCGTTCTGAATGACAAAATGGTTAGCAATGAGGAGGCGATTTTTGATGACGCAATCCCATTATGCGCACTGGCCCGCGCGAATGCCTGTTTCCATTTCAGTTCCGGACACAACGCTTACTGACAACCTGGAGGTTTCTGCCCGCCGTTATCCGGAAAAGACGGCAATCATTTATTATAACAACTCTATTTCCTATCGAACCTTATGGAAAGAGGTCAATTTGATGGCCTCCTATTTGCTCCATCTCGGCGTAGAGCAAGGCGATCGCGTGCTGTTATATATGCAGAACAGTCCCCAATATATTATCTCCTATTACGCAATCATGCGATCCGGCGCTATCGTTGTACCCATCAATCCTATGAATCTCACCGAAGAGCTTGCTTATCTTATTGAAGACAGCGTCGCAAGAGTCGGCTTTGTCAGCCAAGAGCTGTATTCGCGTATCGAACCGTTGTTATCAGATCGTTGCCTCGAGCGCATCATTGTTGCTACCTATTCGGATTATTGCAGCAATGTAGGCGAAGAAGTGCCTGACATCGTCAGGGCACCTCGTCTTGAATCGATATCCCCTCAAGCTGTGTCCTGGACGGAAGCCATGAAAGTAGCGGCTGTACATCGGGTCTCCTTTCCGAAGACAGAGGGGAGTGATCTGGCGGTTCTTCCCTATACTTCAGGCACGACCGGCAAGCCAAAGGGCTGCATGCACACTCATAAATCCGTACAAGCAAACGTGATTTCATCAGCTTACTGGGGAGGATTGACGCCGGAGTCGAAAGGGTTGGCGACACTACCCTTCTTCCATGTAATCGGAATGATCCACGGCATGCACGTTCCCATTTTTGTCGGTGCAGCCATGGTCATCATGACGCGTTGGGATCGCAACACGGCCGCCCTATTGATGGAACGCCACAAATGTACGTATTGGACAGGAATCAGCACGATGATTATTGACTTTTTAGCCAACCCCGAGCTTTCTCAGTACGATTTGCGTTCGCTTATGCTGATTAACGGTGGTGGAACCGGGCTGCCGGAGGTCGTGGGCGAGAAGCTCTATCAAGCTACGGGCCTGCGATTTGTAGAAGGGTATGGATTATCCGAAACGATGGCGCAGACGCACTGCAATCCGCTTGATCGTCCGAAGCTGCAATGTCTTGGCATTCCAGCCTTCGGCGTAGATTCCCGAGTCATTGACCCTATGACACTCGAAGTAAAAGGACCAGGGGAAGAAGGAGAAATTATTATAGACGGACCGCAGTTATTTAAAGGCTACTGGAACGATTCAGAAGCTACGCGGGACGCTTTTGTAAAAGTGGAAGGCAAATCGTTCTTCCGCACGGGGGACATTGGGCGTTACGACGAGGATGGGTACTTCTTCATCGTAGATCGAATGAAACGCATGATTAACGCCTCGGGATTCAAGGTATGGCCGACGGAAGTGGAATCAATTCTATATCGGCATCCGGCGATTCAAGAGGTATGCGTCATCGGTATTCCGGACGAGCGCAAGGGAGAGGAAATCAAGGCTTACATCGTCCTGCGTGAAGGGGATCGCGGCAAGGTGTCGGAAGGCGATATTATACGCTGGGCGCAGGAGCATATGGCAGCTTATAAATATCCGCGCGTTGTCGAATTTGTTGCTTCGCTTCCGGTTACCGGCAGCGGCAAAATTTTGTGGCGCAAATTACAGGAGGAGGCATGGAAGAAAGCTGGGGAAAAATCGAGCTCCAGATAGAAAGTACAGTATCGACGATTTGAAATTTGAATATCCATTTGTTCCCTTTACATGTCTCTATTGTTCAAGCTAACATAGAAACATATTATTCGACATGAGGGGAGAATCACGCTTGGAGCAGTCCATGAAGGATAAAATCATCAGGCACAGTATTGCGCTGTTCGAATCGAAAGGGTTCAGCGAAACCTCGATTCAAGATATTGTCGATACGCTCGGCGCGACAAAGGGCACCTTCTATTATTATTTTACGAGCAAAGAGCAGCTTTTGACGCATATTCATCTGCAATATATTGACTATCTTCTAGCGGAACAGCGAACCATTTTTGATCAACCGGATAAATCCTGTCAGGAAAAGCTGGCTGGCATCATCAACATGATGATTCGGGAAATCGCGGAAAAGGGCGCCAGCGCACGGATATTTTTTCGCGAACTTATTCATATATCGGGCGATGATCTGGATGTAATCAAGGGGAAGCGGGATCAGTTCCGGTTCAATTTTCAGTCCGTTATCGAGCAGGGAATGGAGAACGGAGAATTTCGCAATGATATCCCGGCCGATATGATGACATTCGGCATCCTTGGTGCCTGCAATTGGTGCTATACCTGGTTCAATCCGGATGGCGCTATATCCGATGTCGAGGTTGCTTCGATCTATACGAAGATGTTTTTGAACGGCATGAATAAGCAATAGCGGCCATTTGGAGCAGCATGCACTTATTCTAATGGTATGCGTCTGTACATGCCAAGAGAGTGCGGCGCCGTATAGTCGAATCCATACTGCTTGTACAACTGATCTGCGGGTACGTCTGCCAGCAGACTGACATAGGCGCCTTTGGCGGCATGCTGATCCAAGTAGGATGTAATTTCATTCATGATAACCTTGCCTAAGCCCCGTCCTTGGTACGCAGGCTCGACAGCAATGTCGACGACTTGGTAGAAGCAGCCGCCGTCACCGATAATTCTTCCCATGCCGATCAATTCGCCTTCTTGTCGCAGCGATACCGCAAAGATGGAATTGTGCAATCCTGTACGAGCACCGTCAAGCGACTTGGGACTTAAACCGGCACGCATTCTTAATTGACAATACTCTTCAGGCTGTGGAGCTTCGTGAATCACGGCAACTTCATTGCTTTCTTTGTCCATCATAGAGACCTCCGATTCGAATTATCTCTGACAAGGAGCAGACCAAGCAATCCGTGGTCTGCTTTTTGTATGTGCAAGACATGCCTCGCGTAATCGTGTGTATCGTACACCTAACTATTTTATATAGGTTCTACTTAAAATCGTTCATTTCCTCTTTTCCCGCTGGAACTTTAGTAGATGATGATCCAGCTCTTGGCTTATGAGAATTACCTTCTCGTCGGTAAGGCTTTTTCTCTCAATTGCTGCTTCAAGCAGTTGCTTCCGAATTTGCTCGATTTTGTCCTTCAAATGCTTTTTTTTCTGGTCATCAGAATTGGACTGGGCGATAGCCATTCACCCTCTCTACCTTGAAAAATGTTTTGGCTCCTTTTGGCTCCTATAATGGAAAATATACCACATCATATATTTTTGAACCTGAAAAATTGCTGAATGTGTTCCATTGACATGATTCATGGGATTGTCGTATTGAGGACATTTTATCCTAAGAAATTCGAAGTTTGGGGAGCTAATATGTTGTTTATCGGAGTTCCGTTAGCGTTTATGAAGGTTTTTCTATAAAATGGGTAAAAAGTACAAATGCCAATTTGCATAGCGGGATAGCGAATTTGAGCAAAAATGAATCATTGGCGGAACCGAATTATGGATAAAAGAAATGTTAGGCTCATAGTGAGCGCACGCTTCTGTCACCATCTCGTGTCAGATATTGAACAATGATAGGAATAGACCGTTTCTGGTAGGGAAACGGTCTATTTTACTTTCTACTCGGTTTTGAATTTCGAGGAAGCCTCTCTTAGCTGCTTGGTTAATGCATCGATCTCTTCAATCATGGAGGCCAACTGTTGAACCATAGCTGATTGTACTTGAATCGTGGAGGTTACCTGCTCAACAGAAGCAGACACTTCTTCGCCAGAAGCGGACAAGTTCTGAGCCAGCTCCATCACGTCCTCTTTGCCCCGCTTCATGTTGTCCATTTCGTAGGCCATGCCCTTGATTTGCTCTGTAATGTCAACAACATTGTTCAAAATGGCTTCAAACGCCAGCTTCGTATCATCAACATATTGATTTTGCTTGGCAGACACATCTTGAAGGCTTCTTACTGATCCATTTGCCTCCTGCGCCAAGCTAAGGTTATCTGTGATGATTTCCTCGATCTCGCTAGACTGCTTCGCGCATAGCTCAGCCAATTGTCTTACTTCGGAAGCGACAACGGCGAATCCTTTGCCATGCTCCCCAGCTCGTGCAGCTTCTATCGATGCGTTAAGGGCGAGCAAGTTCGTTTGCTTTGCAATCTTGCCAATGGTTTCCGTAATGGAGGCAATCCGCAAGGAGCTTTCCTCCAGCTTGGCCGTGATGGCTGCGATTGAAGCGACTTCCTGTTCACTGTCACCATGAGTATGGATCAACTGATTCACGACTTCATTTCCACTATGGAAGACTTCAATAATGGAATCCGTCCGCTCCTTCACAGCGGATGACAATTGATTGACAACTGCTATCTTATCCCCGAGATCGCCGAACTTATTTACGATTTGCTCGGTATCGAGCGCTTGGGACTCTATCGCTTTGGCGATTTCCATGGTCGTAATCGATGTTTCCTGAATGGATATCGTCGTTTGCTTGGAGGCGGTGTCCAATTCATTTGTGCTTGTGTTCAAGTGCTCGATGGAGTGATTCATTTGGGAAATCAAGCTCTTATTTTGTTCGACCATGACGGTGAAGCTATCCGCTAGCACCTTGAATTCGCTCTTGTAGTTGCCCGTTGCGGCAACGGTAAGATCGCCGGACGCCAATGTTTTGAACAAGCCGGTTAGTCTTGCGATTGGCTGCGTAATCGTGCGCGAGATGAAGATACCTACCGTTAAAGATATTAATAGGGCAACAAGCGTAATGATCGATATTTTAGCGAATAGATCATCAAGAGGTTTCTGAATGTTCTCATAGCTGTCTTGTACCACAACTGTCCAATCTGCTTTCGGAATTTTTGAATAGCGGATAAAGTATTCCGGATCCTCTATACCTCCTCGGGATATTTGCCCCTTAACCGGAGTCTGAACGACTGCATTAAACTTGTCGGATTCTACCATCTGGCCGATTGCCGAGTTGTTGTTTGAGTGGAAGACGGTTCGGCCTTCGCGATCCAAGATCAAGGTGCTTCCTTGCCCGCTGCCATCCACATGCTTCAGTTGATCTACAAAAAACGAGGTGTTGACGGTCATAATAAACACACCTTCAACATTCGCGCTGTCCCCCAGAATAGGTTGTGCGAACACAACTACCTGACTGCCGGTACTTTTGGATACAATCGACTCGCTGATGAACGATTGTCCTTTCATTGCCGCTTGGAAATAAGCTCGATCCGTGCGGCTGCTTCCAATGTTGTCTCGGTTGGAACTCGCGATGATGATGCCGTTCTTATCGATGAGACTGCCCGAGCTCATTTTGAGACTTTCAGCCATCAACTTATTCGCCTTCGTGAAAAGCGGATTGCGTTCAGAGAAAAAATCGGCGTCCTTTAATGAATGCTCCGCCCGAAGCTGCAGCAAGGAGAGGTACGTCTGATTAATAGACGCCAAGTAAATGGACTGCTCCTCCAATTGCACGGACGACCATAAACCTTCACCGATGCGGTTGGCATTCAAAATCATGTTGTTCTTGCTTTCTTCCAAAAGCATGTCAGATCCGTACCAGTACAGTATGGAACTCGTTCCGATCAACATGCATACCGCCAAGGTGCTGATTAACAACGGAAGCTTTACTTGCAGTGACATATTCCCGATGCGACTGCCCCACTTCTTACGTGTTACCATCCTTATCTCACCCCTGATGTACAAGATATGTTCCTATGACTCCTATGTAAATCCGATTTTCCATCTATGTATATACCTCCTTCCCAACTATTTGGAAATATATGATTAGAAGTCTACAAATCTATTCAACGGAAATATTTAAGTGTTTTTATATAGGTAAATTACGGTAAGTGGGCACGTGGAACATTCGTATCATGAAGAAATGAAAAGAAAGGGGCTGTCTCATAAGTAGTTTTTTACGATCTGTGAGATGTTCTCTAAACTTAAAAAGGTCGAGTGAAGGGGGGGGGTATTCCCCTCTTGAACTCGACCTTTTCTTTCTATTCGGTTTTGAATTTCGAGGAAGCCTCTCTTAGCTGCTTGGTCAATGCGTCGATCTCTTCAATCATGGAGGCCAGCTGTTGAACCATATCCGATTGTACTTGAATCGTGGCGGTTACCTGCTCAACAGAAGCAGACACTTCTTCACCAGAAGCGGACAAGTTCTGAGCCAGCTCCATCACGTCCTCTTTGCCTCGCTTCATGTTGTCCATTTCGTAGGCCATGCCCTTGATTTGCTCTGTAATGTCAACAACATTGTTCAAAATGGCTTCAAACGCCAGCTTCGTATCATCAACATATTGATTTTGCTTGGCAGACACATCTTGAAGGCTTCTTACTGATCCATTTGCCTCCTGCGCCAAGCTAAGGTTATCTGTGATGATTTCCTCGATCTCGCTAGACTGCTTCGCACATAGCTCAGCCAATTGTCTTACTTCGGAAGCGACAACGGCGAATCCTTTGCCATGCTCCCCAGCTCGTGCAGCTTCTATTGATGCGTTAAGGGCGAGCAAGTTCGTTTGCTTTGCAATCTTGCCAATGGTTTCCGTAATGGAGGCAATCCGCAAGGAGCTTTCCTCCAGCTTGGCCGTGATGGCTGCGATTGAAGCAACTTCCTGTTCACTGTCACTATGAGTATGGATCAACTGATTCACGACTTCATTTCCACTATGGAAGACTTCAATAATGGAATCCGTCCGATCCTTCACAGCGGATGACAATTGATTGACAACTGCTATCTTATTCCCGAGATCGCCGAACTTATTCACGATATGCTCGGTATCGAGCGCTTGGGATTCCATTGCTTTGGCGATTTCCATAGTCGTAATCGATGTTTCTTGAATGGATATCGTCGTTTGCTTAGAGGCGGCATCCAATTCGTTAGTACTTGTGTTCAAGTGCTCGATTGAACGATTCATTTGGGAAATCAAGCTCTTATTTTGTTCAACCATGACGTTGAAGCTGTCCGCCAAGTCTTTGAACTCACTTTTGTAGTTCCCTGTTGCAGCGACAGTGAGATCTCCAGACGCCAATCGTTTGAATAAGGCGGTTAATCTGCCGACTGGACGTGTAATGGAGCGGGAAATGAGCAGTCCCATTGTTAAGGACAAGAGCAGAGCACCGAGCGTGATGAGCGAGATCTTGGAAAATAGCCGATCAAGTGGGCGCTTGATGTTGACATAACTTTCTTTAGCGATAACGGTCCAATCTGCTCCTGGAATTTTAGAATAGCGAATATAATGCTCTGCATCGTCCAGCTCGCCGCGAATAATGTCTGCGTTTCCTGTAGCCTGGAGAATCGGATTCAGCTTGTCGGATTGAAAGCTCTGACCAACCGATGCTTTATCCTGTGAGTTGAACACCGTATGTCCGACCCGATCGAGGATGATCACGGTGCCGTGCTCGTTGCCGGCAGTATGCTTTAGCTGTTCTACAAAGAAAGAGGTATTTACCGTTGTAATAAATACTCCGGCAACCTTGGCATCGTCCGCAAATACAGGCTCTGCAAATACGACTACTTGATTACCGGTGCTTTTGGATAATAGCGAATCACTGATGAAGGGTTGTCCTTTCATTGCCGTTTTGAAATACTGACGATCTGAACGGCTTTGTCCAACTGCTTCCGGATTCGAGCTTGCGATGACGGTGCCATTCCTATCAATGAGCTGGTAAGCTTCATTGCCAAGGCTGGCTTTGACACTCTGTGCCAGCAGCTTATTGGCTTTATCGAACAGTGGGTTGGCATCGGAGAAAAAGCGTTCATCCGACATCGACTGCTCGGCCCGAAGCAGCAGCAATGAGCGATAGGTATTATGTATCGAGGCCAAATAAACGGATTGACGTTCTAGCTTTACAGAAGACCATAAGCCTTCGCTAATACGGTCGGCATTCATAGACATGCTGTTTTTGCTTTCCGTTAACAGCATGTCAGAACCGAACCAGTATAGCATCGAGCTTGTTCCAATCAGCATACATGCAGCTAACATGCTGATATACAGTGGAAGCTTCACCTGCAGTGACATGTTTCCAATGCGCGATGTCCACCTTTTATGAGTTGCCATGGCAGTCCACTCCTGATGTTATAGAATAAGAGATTCATTAATAAGTATAAAAATTTTTCGACCATGCGCCTCCCTCCGAGTGAACTGGAAAAAATATATTGATAAAGTCCGCAAATCTATTAAACATAAAATTGAAAGTGATTTTCTATAGGTAAATTACGGTAACAGTGGAGTGGAGCCTCCCAAATGAAATGGCTGCCTAGTCTTGTGGAAAAGAATAGGCAGCCGGAATGGAAGGGGATGAAACTGCTTTATAGATCAGTCAGCATTTGAAAGTCATATAAATAGACCCCAGAGGAGAGTTTTGGAGGGAGGTTAGAAATAGGCAGCTCCTTTAACAGAGCCCCATCTGATAATTGATACTTTTCGATTTCATGAACCTTGCTTGCTGAATCATAACGAAATAGGTAATAGTTTGCTCCTTGGACATATCCCATTTCATCATTCAGATTAGATGTTCGCTGGTACTTGGAAAGGGAATGTGCCTCAGAGGCAGACTTCGTGCGCAGTGAAAATGGAAAAACTGTACCATATCCGTCAATATAATAGAGAGTTTGATCAATAATGCCAATACTGTTGGCGCTGTGGGAGAAGTAAGCATTGTCCGGTTCTTCGCCATACCGATGCAGCGTATAAGTGTTGGCAGTATGCTTGGTTTTGTCGATTTCAAGCAACTGAAGATGAATCATATTTTGATCATCTTTGGTCGTAAATACGACATACAGCTTATTCTGCAAGGAAATGATTTTTGACTGTACGATAAGTGAACCGGTATAGATGTCCAGCAGCGAAAATTTGATTGCAGACAGCTTGCCGCCTTCCGGCTTCATAACGACCAGGTTTATGCCTTGAAGGGTGGCGTGATCGGAGGTTAGGGCATAAATATTGTGCTCATCGCTGCCCTGCGCCTCTATGAATTCTTGGATATCTTCACAATGATGCTGCTGTGCATCTCCCCAGCGGATGGTGGACAAGTAATTGTCATTTGCATCGATCCCTTTATTGAACAGCGCATAATACAGCTTGCTTGCAGACAAATATCCTGACATCTGCCTGTAACCTGCATTGACCTTGCATGGTGAGGGGGTCGAGTCTATCGCACCCTTGTCATGCTGAATTTGAATCTGCTCTCTTCTTTGGATTACGATGTCATTTGTGTTCTGGAGATGGACGGGAGCATTCCACTCCAGTCCATCTCCTTTCACAGGTTGTACCGTACCATGCTTATCGATATACAACAAATTAGAGGTTCCACTGCCAATGTATTCTTTGGACAAGGATGTAGAGTAGTAAACGAATGCGACGGGAGGGGAACTCTGTTGTATAGTCGTGATGCTGCCTTGTTGTGGAGATGATTGCGTACAAGAGACGAGAAGAAAAATAATGATAAGGAGAGAGACGGCATAGACTGACATGCGAATCATAGCACGAATAGGGGTGTGAATGGTTCTCATCTTTGTCGCCTAGGATTAATAGCTTTTTAACGTGATGAACATGGATGAGTCGCGAATATCGATAGGATAGACGCCGAGACCGCCATCTTGATCGATGTCAATGTTGGCTTTTTCCTTGAAGGAACACCATACGAGCTTGGAGCAGTTTTTGTCGCCGGAGCATGAGGTGAGACGATTCGTAGCAAAATTGTAGGAGTATTTTTCGCCGATGCGGGTGTTTGCCCAATCCGCAGCTGCTGATCGTGCTGCTGAGCTGGCGTATTCTTTCTTGAGGGTCAAAATCTTAGAACCGGAGTCAACACGTTTATCAATAAGTTTCACTTTGCGCACTCCAGTGCTTGGAACGGATTCGACAATAAAGTCGGTTGTGTAGTAGATGCCGACATGGCCATGAGGAATGCCAATCGTCGAAGCGGTTTCAAAGAAGACGTCGCCTTTGCTGGAGGAAGCGAGCTGATAGGCACCGTTTCCTTTATCTCCGGAGGAGGCGATGCTCATTTGCGGCTCTACCATTTTGGTGCGGAGCTCTGTGTACATCTGATTAAGGATGGCCTCGCGCGGCTGCTTCGTAACACGGGAAGCGCTGTCAATTTCGGTCAAGAGCTGTTCCTTTGTCACATCTGGGTATACATCCAATACACGATCCAGCAATGCTCCTTCATCCTGGCCCAGTGCGCTAATCGAGGTAGGGACCGCAAGCGTCAGCAGAAGCAGGACAAACAACATTTTTTTCATTCAAATCCTCCCATCTGAAAGTGGAATACTTACCCTTCTATCTTACAACTTAAATGGGATTATTTCTATGATTTTACTGTAAATTAATATAATAGTATCGTACTTGAAATTCGTGTATTGGATTTCATTTCCTTTCTATGGCGTTTGGGTTAGCCACTGCTCGATCACATTCATAGCCTGTGGGGACCAAACCAGCTTCAAATGGTTAAGCTTCAAGGTAACATTTCCTGCGACCCGCCCAATTCCATCCGTTGCGGATGCGCTGTTCACGAATACGATGCCGTCGCTTGGTCCTGTATGTTCATTGTGCACGTTCGGAATGTCATTCACATTCCCAGAAAGAAGATAGGTTGCAATGGTGTTCGGAATTCCTGCACTTATGATCTTGTTAACTAGCGAGCCCTGCTGAATAGCGATATCAATGCCATCCCCCATCGTGAAGAATCCCTGTCCGCCGTAGTAGGTTGTATACCAATCTTGTTCAGAAACTGGCAGAGCATACGTATTGGCCCATTTTGCCAACATTTGTTTTTGACCGGGGAAGGTGTTGCCTTGAGCTGTGGTGTAAATTGATAATTCGGGATGATTTCGCCATAAGCCGTAGCACATCATTTGCGTATGTGGAGAAGGAGCATTCGCATTGCCTCCGCACTCTGGGATGATCCCAAAGTTAAAGAACCAGCCATGTCTGAAAATGAAGTCAGTTCCTTTGTTGGGGCTGCCTACTAGAATGAGCTTGCGAATGTCGCTGGCGTAGGCCGTTCCGCCGTCCTTGGTTATGGAAGACGCATACATCCGCGCTGCAAATCCCCCCTTGCTCCAGGCGACGACATCAACCTTGCTTGCGCCAGTTACGTTTTGAATGATGCGAATTGCATTATGAATCTGCTCGGCAGCGTAATAATTGTCGCCATGTTTATGACCGAATCCGATTGCGAACACTTTATAGCCCTTGCCGACTAGCTGCTGCATAAAACCTGTATTCGGGCATGATGAGGCTCCGCATGTGTTCGGGCCGAATTCGTTCGGATTCGCCCACGCTCGATCCGCATTGTCATTAGCGCCGTGGACAAGCAGAATAGGAGTAGGAATCGTATTTGTGTCATATTGCGGCCCGTAATAAAGCAAGAATCGGCTGGAATGGGGCTCCCCTTCGCCAAAGAAAGTCAATCGCTGCCCATTTTGCTTGCCACGGCCATCCGGAGGATATTGTTCTGCTGCGAACATCGGATTATTGTCTTTCCATCGCTCCACCTTCGCCCAGCCATTGGCGACATTTGTGAATGATTGCTCCATGGCCAGCGTCGATTCGCCAGCCTGGGCTTGCGAGAAGGGGATAAGCAGCGTGCACATGAGAAGCACGACGAGGATCACCTTGAGCTTCTTGCCATGCATAGAACGGGACATATATCATCCTTCCTTTCCTGGACTGCTTCGAGGCAGTCATGCATTCGTTATCGGGAGTTGGCTGTTGGAACTCCTTTATTTTTTAGTATAAAGAAAGCGGTTACAATTTGGTTGCTGAATAGCCAAGGAGAGGGCTCCTTGAATTTCCTAAGCATACGATCACATAATAAAGGATGGAAAGGGGGAGCTTGATATCCGTTACTTATACGAGTTTATACAGCACCAAGACGATTTGCCCATCAAGTTATTCGTAAACAGTGTGAAGCATATCCATTTCCATTGGCATAAAGAGATTGAAATCATTTATGTTCTTCAAGGCTCAGTGGTCATGTATATGGATCAACGCCAATATAGGCTTCATCAGGATGACATTATCGTCGTCAATAGCATGTCCGTGCATAAGATTGAACGCACGAGCGAGGATAATGTGCTGCTAACGCTGCAATTCGGTCCGGAGTGGCTCGATGCGAATGCATTTATCCACTGCAATTCCAGCACGCAGACAGAGGAAAATCGCAGCAGCTATGATGCTATCCGCCACAATCTGGCTAAGATGGTCTATGAGATCAACAAGAAGGCCAGCGGCTTCCGCAGCTATACCCTTGGGTCTTTGCAGATGCTGTGCGGCTATTTGCTTCGCTATTTCTTTTCAGGCTCCAACGAGGCTGCCGAGGAAGATACGAAGTCATATGATTATAAGCGGCTCAATCGGGTACTTCAATATGTCGACCAGCATTATAAAGAGAAGCTTACGCTCCAAACAATGGCGGATCAGGAGCATCTAAGCCTGCATTATTTTTCGCATTTTTTCAGTGACAAGATCGGCATTCCCTTTCAAAAATATTTGACGCTTGTCCGTCTTGAGAAAGCACAGGCCGAGCTGGCTACTACGACCAAAAGCATCACGGAGATTGCACTTGACTGCGGTTTTGCCAATGTGAAACTCTTTAACAAATATTTTAAGGAAAAATACAATCGTACACCAAGTGCGTATCGTGAAACGTTTGCTTCGATTGATCAACCGGATCCGGATCGGAAACCGCTGACCTATGAGGAGTCTTCCAGCGGAGATTATTATGAAACTGATACGATTCAGGCGATGGCTTCACTGTATCGTTACCTTTATATCCATACGGATGAGGGAACCGAATTCATGCCCACTTTCCCGGTGGCCGGTGCTTTATCAGCCGTTGCTTCAACGACGGTGAACGTAATGGTTCAAGCGAATGAGCAGGGTAAGCCTTTGGATAAGCACTGGAACGTCGTCACAACGGCAGGGCGGGCGGTCGAGGGATTAAGAGAAGACTGGCAATGTCACTTCAGCGGCATGCAGCGCCGATTTCCATTTCAATATATTCGCTTCCATGGCATCTTTAATGATGAAATGATGGTGTACAGCGAGGCGGCTGATGGAACACCGATCTACAATTGGTCCTACGTGGACAAGCTGTACGACTATTTGCTGCAGCTAGGCATCAGGCCGTTTGTCGAGCTTGGGTTCATGCCGAGCCTCTTAAGAAGGTCGAATGAAACGGTCTTCTGGTGGAAAGGAAGCATTTCCCCGCCCAAAGAGCAGACCAAGTGGGATGCTCTTGTCCAGGCCTTTGTCCGTCACTGTTTGAACCGCTATGGCTGGGCTGAGGTGAGCCGCTGGTACTTTGAAGTTTGGAACGAGCCGGATCTGTCCGGCGTCTGCTGGGCAGGGACGAAGGAGGAATACTTTGCGTTCTATGCATCAACAGTGCAGGCGATTAAATCCGTCTCTCCGGAACTCAAGGTCGGCGGCCCTGCCCTTGGCTACGGATCTTTATGGAATGACACATGGGCGGAGGAGTTTTTGACATATTGCAGTGATCATCAGGTGCCGCTCGATTTCTTCTCTTTCCATGTATATTCGGAGTACCCCTTCCTGAAAGAAGAGGCCGATTCCCTGACAACGATTATGCCTCCATCCTTTTTTAGGGAGAGTATTGAACGGATGAAGGCCAAGCTCTCGGCAACGCCTTATCGCGATGTGGAGCTGTTCATGACCGAGTGGAATTTCTCGCTGTATGACCGCAATTTGATCCATGATACGATGTTTATGGCTCCGTTTGTCATCTATCATGCGCTCACGACACTTGGATCTATGAAGGGACTTGCCTTTTGGTGCTTTACCGATATTTTTGAAGAAAGCATCGTTCCACCATCCCATTTCTATGGAGGATTCGGGCTCATCAATCGGGACGGACTGAAGAAGCCAAGCTACTATGCTTTCCAACTGCTGCACAAGCTAGGGGATCAGGTCATTGCCTGCGGGGATGGCTACTTCGCGACAAGATGCTGTGATGGCAGCTTGCAGCTTCTCCTGTATCATTACGTACATGTCGATCAACTCTTTGCAAGCGGAGATTGGACGGAACTGTCCGATATGAATCGATATGCCGTATTTGAGGAGAAGGGGAATAAGGGATTTCATATCCATCTAAAAGGGCTTGCCGGCAGTTATAAAATGACAAGCTATCTGCTGACTCGTGAGCTTGGCTCTGTGTTCGATGAATGGATTCGCATGGGAGCCCCAGAATTTCTAACCGAGGAGGAGCTTCGTTATTTGGAGGCCAGAAGCGGACCTACGATAAAGACTCAGATGATTCATGATGTGCTGACCTGGCAGCAAGAAGTGACCCTTCCGCCTCATGGCGTGCAGCTGTTTACATTTGAAAGGCAATATTAATCGCTTTCTTGTCAGCAGGTGACTTTCCTGTCTTGTAGACGGGTTGTTTGAAAAGTATCATGCACCCCTCGTTGGAGGGGTGTTTTTTGTTGTGTAAACGGATTCCATCCTACATATACTAAACCGGCTTATGGAAGTAGAACAAGAAACAGCCCTAATTGCGGCAAAGAAGAACGCGAAAGCGCTATCAAACAATTCTATACTTAAGACATGACATAATCAATAAATCAATATGCTGCGAAGGGGGAATATACATGGATCGTCTCATGAAATGGATGAACGAAAAATTTGCGCCACGTTTGGAGGCGTTTACAAACAATGTATGGGTATCTTCCATCCAGGAAGCCATTATGGTTACCCTACCTATGATTTTTATTGGATCGTTCGTTACCTTGATCTCGATACTGAAAGACTTCATTCCAGGGATGCCGGACATAACGCCTATAACTACATTCAGCTTCGGCCTGCTGGGGATCTTTATCGCTTTCCTTACGCCCTACACGGTTATGCAGAAGAAAGGGCGCGACAAAATCAAGCTCATTGCCGGTGCGACAGGCATTTCCTTGTTCCTGATGCTGCTTAAGCCCGTCATGAACGAAGACGGATCAATTCAGTTTATGTTGGAACGTTTCGGGCCTTCTGGAATGATTACCGCGCTGCTTGTCGGAGTTGCGGTGGCCGTAGTACTTAATGTATTCAACAATTTCTCATTTTTCAAAGAGGATTCGTCTTTGCCGGAGTTCATCATGGAATGGTTTGATTTCCTTGTTCCGATTGCGATTATTCTTACGCTGGGTTGGGTGCTCGTCTATCAGCTAAACTTCGATATCTTTAATTTGATTGTAAGCGTATTCGAGCCAGTAAATGCGTTAGGCCAAACGCTATGGGGCTTCCTGCTCTTTAACATGATTGGCGTCGCGCTGTACTCCTTCGGGGTCAGTCCGTGGGTGATCATTCCAATCTTCTACGCAATCTGGATTCCAGCCATTGAGCAGAACGCAGCCCTGGTGGCGCAAGGACTTGAACCGGTCAACATTAATACGTTTGAGACGTTCTTCTCCGGTTGGATAGGAGTCGGCGGACTTGGTGCGACCCTGCCGCTTATCATCTTGTTCCTATTTGCGAAGTCGCAGAAACTGAAATCGATTGGCAGGGCGACGCTCGTTCCATCTTTATTTAACATCAACGAGCCTGTAATCTACGGAGCACCGATCGCCTTCAACCCGATTCTGATGATTCCAATGTGGATCAACGGTATCATTACACCAATTATCGTATACTTTGCGCTCGACCTGGGATTCGCTCAGATTCCAAGCAAGGTGTTCCAACTGTGGTATACGCCGATTGGAATTTCCACATACCTCATGTCCGGTTTCAATGGGGTTATCCTGCTGGCAGTCGTGCTGGCCATCATCTTTGCTGTATGGTATCCGTTCTACAAGATTTATGATGCGCAAGAGCTGAAGAAGGAGCAGGAAGAAGCGAAACAGCAATAAAACGTAGAAAGTGGGGATATATTATGAATCAAAAGATAAACGATTGGATGAAGGAATTAACGCTTGAAGAGAAGGCATCGCTATGTGCAGGACTGAATATGTGGATGACGAAGGGGATTGACCGCCTGAACATCCCGCCGATCCATATGTATGACGGTACGAATGGCATCCGCAAAACGAATAGCGATGAAGAGATGGGGATTGCTACGACAGGAAATATTCCAGCCACATGTTATCCCACCGGCTCTGCGATCGGTTCCTCTTGGAATACGGAGTTATTGCACGAGGTTGGTGTAGCGCTTGGCGTTGAAGGGAAGGAAATGGGCGTGGAGCTTTTGCTTGGGCCTGGCATCAATATGAAGCGCACGCCGCTAGGCGGCCGCAACTTCGAATATTATTCCGAAGACCCTTGTCTGTCCGGTGAGCTCGGCGCAGCCTTCGTGAATGGACTTCAAAGTCAAGGCGTAGGCGCTTCCGTGAAGCACTTTGCCTGCAATAACCAGGAGTTCGAGAAGATGGTGACCAGTTCGGAAGTTGATGAACGTACCCTGCGCGAGATTTACTTGAGTGCATTCGAGCGCATTATTAAGAAAGCCGATCCATGGACAGTTATGTGTTCCTACAATCTGCTTAACGGCTCCTATACGAGTGAGAACGAGCATCTGCTGGATGACATTTTGCGCAAAGAATGGGGCTATGAAGGCGTCGTGCTGTCGGACTGGACGGCGGTCAACGACCGTATTCGCGGGCTCAAGGCTGGACTTGATATTGAAATGCCTGGACCTGCGCATTACAATGCGGATGCGATTGTGAAGGCGGTTCAGAACGGTACCCTGTCGGAAGAACATCTGAATAATAGCGTACGGCGCATTCTTACACTGGTAGAACAAGTAACGGCCAATGAAGAGGAGTCGAATACGGCTGCAATTGATTATCATGAGCTGGCGAGAAAAGCAGCGGCCGAGAGTATCGTACTGCTTAAAAATGATAACGGCATCCTGCCGATCGACCCTGCTAAGACCCAATCTATTGCCGTGATCGGTACATTCGCGAAGAAGCCGAGAATTCAAGGCGCAGGGAGCGCCGAAGTTACGCCAACGCGTGTTGACATCCCATGGGATGAGGTACAGAAAATTGCTGGCGAGTCTGTACAATTCAGCTATGCGGATGGCTACCCGAAGGATGAGCGCATCGATGAGGCCATGATCCAAGAGAGCGCAGCGCTTGCAGCGAAATCTGATCTCGCGATTCTGTTCGTCGGACAACCCGAATATGCGGAGTCCGAAATGCGTGACCTTGCCAGCATCGATCTTCCCGAGCATCAGGTGAAGCTGATTCAAGCGGTAGCGGCTGCACAGCCGAGATGTGTTGTCGTAACAAGCAGCGGTACGGCAATGGCAATGCGCCCTTGGGTACAGCATGTGCCGGGCGTGCTCCACTCTTGGCTGACAGGGCAGGGCTCGGGTCGTGCGATTGCGGAAATTCTGTTCGGCTTGACGAATCCATCCGGCAAGCTGTCTGAGACGTTCCCAGTGAAGCTGTCCGACAATCCATCCCATATGCGAATTCGCGGAGAGAACGGCAAGCTGTATTACCGTGAAGGACTGTTTGTCGGGTACCGCTATTATGACCGCAAGGAGCTTGCGCCGCAATTCCCATTCGGTCATGGATTGTCCTACACGACCTTTGCTTACTCGGACATGAAAGTCAAGCAGCATGACCGCTGCGTAACCGTGTCTTTGCAAGTAGAGAATACGGGGACAGTAGCTGGGAAAGAGGTTGTTCAATTGTACGTTCACGACGAGGAGTGCAAGTGGACGCGTCCGGAGAAAGAGCTCAAGGCCTTTGCCAAGATCGAGCTTCAGCCGCATGAGAAGAAAGAAGTGGTATTCGAGCTGGAAGAGCGGGATTTTGCTTACTACAATACGAAATACAATCGTTGGGTGGCAGAAACGGGCTACTTCAAGCTTGCCGCAGGCAGCTCATCCCGAGATATTCGCCTGACAGAGCGCGTATTCTGTGACTTTGGCAAAGAAGAGATATCCTTCCACAAATTCAGTCTGTTAAATGACTGGATTGCTGATCCACTTGCCAAATCAGTATTGGAAAAGTGCTTCAACGAGATGAATAAGCATGTTATCGACCAGGTGGTTTTGAATGAAGGCTTTGTCGGATTCTGGGGAGACTTCCCTGCGATTAAGGTGCTTCAAATGTTCGGTCAGAACTGGCTCGTTCATCGCTCGCCGGATCAAGTGATGGAAGAGCTTATTGCCGAGGTGGAGCGCGAGCGCCGTCAAACGGTTCAATAAAGGCAAGATACGCCGTAGATATTCAATAACTTTCTTGTTAGGAAAGAGCGAATCCCCCCATGCATGCCATCGGGGGATTTTTGCGTCTGCTCAGTGTGCATCTCGTCCATGCATCGTATGAATTAAGCCGTTTGAATCCATGCATCTGTCAGGAATATATAATTCGCTCGCCCTATGGCTGATTTCATTGAAACGGATAATAGGGAAGGAAATCATTTGCCACATAGCCAGGGTGAGGATAACGATAATACGGAATGGTGGATCCGGCGCCAGATGTAGAGTATCCATAAGCTGGATGCTCCGCTGTCTTTGCGTGCGGAATGCGATTATGGCAGTCTGCCGGTGGTCCAATGACAACCGTCTTCGTAATCGGGGACAAAGTGTCCCTTACTTTTGCCTCATCAAGGCAATAAGAGTGAGCCCATGCCTCTGGTGGTGTCAAACGCAAAATGTCTGAACCGAAGATGACCTCAGGAGTCGGTGCATCGAAGATTGCGATAAGATGCGTATTGTCTTCATTCGCTATCTCATAATGCCACCAAGCCTGTGGAACGTTAGCTACCTGGTCAGGCTTAATTCGAAAGGTAAGCAGTTGGTTTGTGAACGGATTAATCAGACTTACAGTGGCCTCTCCTGTTACGCAATATACCAATTCGCTTGCATTCTGATGGATATGGGGCTCAATCGTATTGCCGGTGCTTAAGTAGATATCCAGCAAAGAAACGTTTCCTAACGTATTCAACTGGCTGATGCCCAATACGTTAATATAATTGTTTGCGTCTTTGCGAAAGAACAAGGACTGATTGACATCATAAGCAAAATGGGCATCCGGTGAAGCAAAATCAATAGAGTTGTTATTTGCCACTGCTCGTAACCTGCCTTTGCAAGAAGTTGTATGCCACATCATATGTGTTCGCCTACAAGACGTGAGCCCATTTTCTTACTTATTGGAATGGAATGATAAGGTGAGGTAGAATGGAGTGGGAATCTAAGGGAATTTGCTAGATGCAAGGATAGAGGTCCAGAGATTGCGATAAAGGATAGGGGGCGATATTACAATGAAAAATGATAGCTATGATGTTATATGGAAACGAATGCAAGAAGAAGGGCTTGAATACTGTAAAGTGTCGCTGGAGCCTGTAACCATGATCCAAGGTAGGGTTATATGTGCCGATGCGGATCGCAGCTTCGTGGAGTATGAAGTGCGATGCGACGAGCTAGGATGTACACAAGAGGTGAACATACGGTATACCGATGAACAACAGGCGAGAACAATGAAACTGGAGCGGGATGCTCAAGATTGCTGGAAGGTAAATGGAGAAGCTCGTGATGACCTGAGCGGAGCGAAGGACATCGATATTGGGGTGACGCCTTCTACGAATGTGCTGCCGATCCGTCGCCTGAAGCTGGATAAGGGACAACAGGCTGCGGTTACAGCGGCATGGGTATGCTTCCCACAATTTACGGTGCAGCCGCTGCAGCAATCGTATGAGCGAACAGGGGATAACACGTATATTTATCGTTCCGCAAGCGGATATACGGCACAGCTTAATGTGGATCAACATGGAGTTGTGATTGATTATGCTGATCAATGGAAGGCGTTATCGAAGGTACATGCGTAGGAATGGCAATACAGACCTCTTTAGCCCTATTGATGTGGCGAAGAGGTCTGCTATGCCAGTCTGCTGATAAGATGTGCTGATGCAAATCCACTTAAGCGGATCGAATTCACGACGGGACAATATGTATTCTCCTGTTACTCATTCAGGTGCTTGCACAAGTAGCTGATGATTCCATCCTTTGCATCCTGCGAATATTCCCAGACCATAGCACCACCCAATCCATGCTCCTGTATATAGGCCACCTTAGCCTTCAAGGCTTCCTTATCCTCGTATGAGATGAAGGTGTCTCCATTGAATAAGTAGGCTGCCTTGGCCGTATCATCGAAATAACGCTTGAAGCCCTTCTCCTTCAGATATTTTCCAACGATCGTATTGTAGCTAAGATCAACCTTATCAATATCGATAGGCTTGCCGATTGAAAAGGCCCCATTACTGCCCGGTTCGCTATTGACCTTCTCCCATCCGTAGGAATAGGCAGGTATGCCAAGCAGCAGCTTTTTGCTATCTACATCGTGTGCCTTGTATCGTTCTATGATGCCATGGACACTATCCTTAGCCTTGCCTTTCGCATCCTTGTACAGGTTCGCATTATAATCAGTCGTGTCCGACCATCGGCCTGTCAAGTCATAACTCATGACATTAATATAGGTGACGTACTTCTCAACTTCCTTCACATTAACCTTCTCGAAATACCAATCCTGCGTACCTGCGGCGAAGGTTAGAATATATTTCTTATGCGTATGCGGAAGCTTGTTGAGCTTTTCCCTTAAATCCTTCATAAGCGCGGTGAAGTTCACCGTATCTTCCGGGCGAGCCTTTATCGTACCCCATGCATCGAAGGCTGGATATTCCCAGTCGATATCAACGCCATCTAAATCCAGCTCCTTGACTGTATTGATGATGCTGTCGGTAAAGGAATATCGATTGCCGTCCAGGGAGGCGTCCGAGAAGCCATCGGCATTATATCCGCCTACGGCGAGCACGAATTGAGTCTGCGGATGCTTCTCCTTCAGTTTGACAATGTTTTGCTTAATCCGTTCATTTTCGGCCTTGTCTTCGTGAAAATAGATGTTCGTCTTATCAATACGCGCAAACGCAATAAATGCGATGTCAATCGCTTGATCCTTCCAATCGATTTGGCTAAAATCCTTCCAGATCGGAATATAAACCGATGTGATTTTCTGTTCGGCTTGGCTGCTGACATGATAGGCATAGAGGGACATTCCGGCTAAAAGGGCAACAATGAATAGCTTCGTATAAATACTGATTTTCATTTATGCTTACCCCTTTCCACCAAACAGTACGGTAGTCATGACTTTGCTGAGATTCAACATTTTTACAATCAGGTAGCTGGCTGTAAATACAGCAATGACATTGAAGATTAACACGTAGGACGTCTGAAACACAGTCGCTTCCGTTTCTGCTCTTTGGGTGATGAGCAATTCAATCAACAAATGGATCAAATAAATACTGAAGCTGGCCTTTGAGATGGAGCCTATCATTTTTTGCAGCTTGTAGTTTATCCGCTCATGCAGTGCATGCTCCTTTTCCTTGAACCAAATGAAAACCGCAACCGCCATAAAGAAGGTCGTAATGGAGTAGTTGCCATAAAAGGTTTCATCCAACGTTCCAAGATGCTGAGAAGCGAAGTAGGTGGCAATTGGCGTAATGAAAAAGGAGGCAATACCTACATTAAACAGCACGTGCTTCCATTTGTCTGGCAAGCCATATGTGTATAAATAATGTCCCAAGATAAAATAGCCAAGAAATCCAGTAAACATTGGGATGTTGAATAAGGGTATGGTGAAATACTGCCCTGTCACCTTAAGCACGATATCCGACAGGAAGCGATAACCGATACTGATTGTGAACCACATCGTCAAATAATACCGCAGATCCTTCTCGCTGCATGCCTGGACGAGCTTGCTAATTAACGGAATGGTCATATAAATGGCTATGATCGCGTACAAGAACCAGAGATGGACATAGTTGCCGTCTGTTAGCAACTTGTAGCCGAAATCCTGCAGAAAAGCAAGTGCATTCATGTGAGTGTTAACGATAACGTATTGATTGTAAAGCGCATAGATTAGTGACCAGCTAATGAGTGCAATTGCAAGCGGAAGCACTCTTTTTATGTAAAAATCTTTGTATGTTGTAAATTTCACCCGCAGCATCATGGCGCCGCTGATCATGAAAAACACAGGAACAGCAAATCTCGAAATGGAGTTGAAAATATTGCTGACCCACCAAGATGATGAATCAAAATTATTCGTTCTTGTTAGCAGGTCTGCGGTAATATGCAGCACGATAACGGCGAGAATCGAAAGAATACGCAAAATATCTACATATATGATCCGATTGTTTTTTATAATACTCTCCATGTTCTCCCTCCCGGAAAATACATGCGGCTATCTTTTTTTATGCCGCTATGCAGGTTATACAGATATCAACTGATCGAAGCTACGCCTTTACGTTCAACGAAGCCCCAGCCTTCATCGTTGTCGAAATACTTGATAGTGCCGACAATATTCAAGTAAAGCAATAAATTGCGATATGTGAGCAGCTCGTATTGGCTGAATAAGAACATGGTGATGTAGTCTCGGAGTGAGTAGCTGCTGTCGTACTTTTTACACAAGTACAGCGATGTAATGATTTGTGCGGCATTAACAACGATGATGATGGAGAAGAGGATGAGCATGTGCATGATGTTGCCGCCGAACAGCAAAATATTAATGAAATAAATGATCGTAGTAAACGCGGTAAGCGTTCCGAGCACGAAGCCGTCAATGGCAAAAAACAAGCTTACTCCTGGACGGAATTTTTGCGACAACTGCGACCAATAGATTAAGATACAGTCAACAAAAGCTTTCTGCCAGCGTATCCGCTGCTTGTTGAAGTTCTTTATATTTTCCGGGCATTCCGTATAGCATACGGCTTCAGGAGCATATACCAGCTTCTTCTTAAGATGGTTGGCCTTCAGATACTCATGAATTTTCAAGGTAATGTCAATATCCTCGCCGACTGTGCTGCGGAAGCCGTTCACTTGAACCAAAATATCCTTGTAGAAAGCGCCGAAGGCTCCGGATATGACAACAATGGAATTGAACACGGATTGGGTCAGCTTTCTTACATAAAAGCCATGAATGTAATTCAGGATCTGGCTCTTAATGAGACCTTTGCCCGTAAATTTCTCGACAATAACGCCATCCTTCTTCTCAGCGCCCTGTACAATTTTTACGGTACCTCCAAGTGCAATGACATCCTCATCGTGAAAATATTGATTCACGTATTTCAGAGAATCGAACTCAAGCATGCTGTCGGCATCCAAGGTAATGACGATATCCGTTTGCGCACAGTCAATGCCGGCGTTCAAGGAATCGGCCTTGCCTCCGTTCTGCTTGTCGATGACGAAGATATGTTCATATCGAGCAGATCCATACACGCCCTTAATAGCTTGATAGAATAGTTTCCCATCTCCTGTTCGCTGAACGGGCTTCAACTCAAGAAGTTCCTCTAAACGTTGGAAGGTGTGATCTGTCGAGCCGTCATTGATAATGATGACTTCATAGTTGCGGTAGTTTACCTGATTCATGGCTTCAATGCAATTTTTGATGGTCAGCTCTTCGTTGTAGGCAGGCACGAGAACGCTGATCGATTTTTCACTCAGCTCATGATTTACTTTCTTCACCTTGCTGAACAGCAGAGGAATGATCGTATACAAGAGCTGAAAGCCTAAGAAGACGATCGTCGTTACATAAAAAAAGTACTGCATTTTGTTCCACTCCTTCTCTATCTGTTTCGAACAAAAGCATGAATCTTTCTTACTTTCTAGTGATAAAGCAGAAAAGTGCAAGGATGTGATCATTCTCATGTTGAGTTTCATTTTCTAGGTTGCGGGGCAGTTTCCCGTGATGATGAGACTAAATGGAAGGAAAAGTAGGGATTGGTAAATATTGACCATTTGTTTATTTCTGTTTTTATAACCTCCAATCCGTAGATTGAACGATTTTCTGTCTACTCACAAATTATCCTAATGATTACCAAAAGTAAAACCGCTTTAACTTTCAAGAAAACGAATACATCACTTCCAATCTAGTGCACACTAGTATTTTTTCCATTTTTCGTTGAAGAGTAAAAAAAGTGAACCCATTCCTCTTTGAGTTCGCCTATATTAATGTAGATAATATTGGAGGTCTTTTCAATGGAACATGAGGAACGATTAATGGAACGCTGCCGAAGCGGAGATAAGGATGCTTTCTTTTTATTGGTAGAGCCGTTATTAAGCCGCGCTTACAGCTCGTCCGTCGCTATCCTTCGTCAGGCGCATACGGCTGAGGATGCGGTACAGAATGCCTTGCTGGAAGCTTACCAAGCGATCATGGCCGGTAAGAAAATAAGGAAATTCAAATCGTGGTTCAACCATCTGGTTGCATGCCGTGCTATGGATTTGGCAAGGCGGAGGGCTAAGCTAAATAGCCGTCACGGTGAGCTTGATGAATCGGAATTCGTTGATGATGTTGCTACTCCAGCAGAAGTTTTGTTGAAAAGGGAACAGGAATCGGAAGTGCTACACCAGGTAATGTCGCTAGATATGAATTATCGTACGGTTATTATTCTCTATTATTATCAAGAGTTGTCGATAGAGGAAATCGCAGATGTGCTCCGCATCAAGAAAGGGACTGTGAAGTCACGGCTTCATACGGCTCGAATGAAATTAAGCCAAATGTCTCTACTATCCATACAAAAGAAGGTGATGGAATGCTAAAGCTAGATAGAGGGACTCCGTTAAAAAAAGATTTGCAGCATTCGTTAGATGAGCTTCCAGTTCCTTCTTCACTGCTTCAATTTGCGAAGGAAGTGCCATCAATGGTAGAGGATGTTCGGCATGCAGGAGTTGCTGCGACTCGTCGAAAGAGAAGAAGATTCATCTATAAGGCTGCGGCAATCGGAGCAATATTGGCCGTTACCTCGCTTAGTGCGATTCAGGTGTCCCCTTCTTTTGCGGAACTGGTAAAAAACATACCAGGATTTTCTTTAGCGAAGAGTGTGATGGAGCAGCTATTTGACCACGGATCGGATAACGCGAAATCGCATGGATATGAACCATTCAAGCCTGTTGTGCAGCAGTTCGATGATATGAAGATAAGCATAAGCGACTTATATTTAACCGGAGATAGATTAACCTTCCGTTCAATGATTACATCCGATAATATCAAGCAAAATGTAATCACAAGAAAAGATGGGATGAAATTTCTTGATCGAACCGCGAATTTATATAATGTGAAGGCAGTAGATTTTGAGGTGTTAAAGTCTGTAAGTGGGGGTATTTATATCGATGCGAAAACGAAGGAGCCGTTCCTTATGAGTACCGCGACGTCTGAATTGAAACCAGATCAAGTCCAGCAATTTTTAAGTACGAATCCTAGGGAGCTTCGATTTGAAGTAAACGTGAATGAATATAAGGACGGCTCCTTCCGTAAGAAGGCAAGCTACAAGCTGAGCATCCCATTCGATTCGTCCAAGCTGCTTAAAGATAAAATCATACCGCTTCATAAACTGATTAATATAAGCGGCGATCCGGATTTGAAGGATATTATTTTAGGAGATGTAACAATTACGCCGACAAACACATATTTGAATGTTTCACTCGATAAGAAAAGCAATTATTATTTGCGCTTCATCGGTAATCGGCAAGATTCTTATTTAGAGGATGATAAAGGGAGGAAGTACCCGCTCTTTTCTGATGATACAATTGGCGCATATCAAATTGAGCCAGTTGGGGAAGATGGAAATCGATTGAGCTTCTACTCCTCGCCTTATTTCGAAGATGCTGAACGGCTTACCCTGCATATAAAAGAAGTCAGCCTTACGGAAAAAGTGCCTGGGGAGGCGTTTACCTTTACCCCAGGAGAACAATTGCCAAAGACGGTAACTTACAAGGGTAAAAAATTGACGATTACAGATGCGTACTATGACGATGTGTATCTCATGCTCAAAATAAAAAAAGATGCTTCGGATCCCGATCGAACAGGTATACGCTTCGCCGTGTCTCCTTCTGTATCGGCTCCTGGGCTTGACCGCAATGGTGGGATCGATGTCGGAGAAGTGCGGGTCATCCATAATCAGAAGGATTACTATCAAGCGCGAATACATGCCCCGAAGCTGGAGTCATACAAGATAGAGATGTCTAGAGAATCTTCGCCGGTCACGATTAATAGCGATATTGAGATTGACTTGAAATAAACCGGTCAACCGGTCATCCCGGGATTTCGATTATATGAATGTACAGAGAAAATCAACAAGCTTTATGGGAGGAGAGAAGCGCAATGAAACGATCGATGGGAATGGTAATGAGCGCAGCGTTGCTGATGGGAGGAACTATGGCTACATGGGGGACAGCTAAAGTTGCGCAAGCAGTAGCGGGACATCATAGTAGTGCGACTGTCAGTAATCAGAAATTGAGCATCGTCAAAGAATATGGCGGGGCTTCTATCGAATTAGAAGCAGTAGAGAAGACGGAAAAAGGGATTCAGTTCACGATCGTAAAGAAATTCCCTGAAGGCATTAAAAAGGAAATTGCCGATCAAGTGATGTGGATGAACAATTTGGTTATGGACGATAAAGGATGGATCTATGATCTAATCGATAAGGAGGACCATCCCCGCCTCCTAGAGGATAATACGACTGCATGGGTTATGAAGGCAACTGTGGCGTCTGTTAGAAAAGATGCAAAGAAGTTAATCGTCAAGTCCTATGTAGGCGGGAACTATGACGATAAGAGTTCTGCGACCGCTGAAAAGGCGAATGTAATGGCGAAGCTGAACGGTACTTTTCCGGTAACGATTGATCAGGGAAAAATAGGGGAGCTGCAAGTGACGGGATTGAAAAAAGAAAAGGATAAGACGATACTTCAATTGTCCATTGCAGGTGATACAGCATCAATTCAGCATACAGGAGTTTTCCTAGTTCAGAATGGGAAAAGACTAGATTTAAAAGAAGCGCCGAAACTGGTAGGAGTAAAAAACGGCATTTACCAATACGAACTAACTTTTCCAGCCGTAGCTAACAAAGCAAACTTGTCCGTACTGGCTAAGCGAATGACGCCTGTCGAATTTTTGAAAGAGTTGGAATTGACGATAGAGCTGGATCAACATAAATAAAATCAAAAAAGCCAAAGGGCCGATTGCGGTATGCATCGGCCCTTTGGCTTTTTTGATTTTGTGCGACTTGTAGCGAGTTAATCAACTGGCGTTTTCGGATTCTTGCTTCACGTTAACCTCAAGCAGATCCAAGAGGAACATGAAAATCGGCACTCCGAGAATTAATCCCCATACGCCGAGGAAATGCTCGGCAACAATAAGAACAGCAAAGGTATAGAATATCGGCAGATGTACCTTCGCCGACATCAGCTTCGGGTTCAAGATGTAGGCTTCGATGGCATGAATGACAATGACCATGATGACTACATATACGACCTTGATCAAACCGCCGATGCTGAAAGCTATCGCGCACAACGGGATGAGGGAAATGACAACGCCCATCACCGGAATCAATCCGAGCAGGAAGATCATGATGGCTAGTCCGAACAATTGCGGGAAGCCCATTAACCACAAGCAAATGGTGGATAAAATGCTGTTCACGATGGCAATAAGGAACTGTGCTTCAATGACCTTGCCGAATGAATACAAAAACTTATTGCCGAAGTATTCAAGCTCCGAGTAGATGAATCCGATTTTGCTGGTTCTGAACTTTTCCGTGAACTCCATAACGCGCTTCTTCTCCAGCACGAAGAACAGGCTGAGCACGAAGGAAATGATCGCTCGGGTGCCCCATTGTCCGATATCCGATGCCGATTTTACGATGAAATCGAAGCCTTTGCTGACATAGCTTGCCAGATCGATCTTCTGTAAAGAGTCCATGATGTACTGCATGAACTCGAAATCGAAATCGTAATTCAAAAATGCCTTCGTATT
Source organism: Paenibacillus sp. S-12 (assembly GCF_030363895.1). NCBI lineage: Bacteria > Bacillati > Bacillota > Bacilli > Caryophanales > Paenibacillaceae > Paenibacillus > Paenibacillus sp. S-12. Next base: position 62,217 of record NZ_JASIUF010000014.1, on the reverse strand, counting down.
ATAGAACTGGATAATGCTGTTCACAAGCTGCTCAATCTGAGTAATAACCTTAGGGAATACACTGTACGCTCCTCCGACAATGGACAGAAGCAGTACGGCATAAAGAAGCAGCACGGTTACCTTGTAATTGACCCTTACGAACTTGGTAATCCTCCGATGAAGGAACATATGCAGCCTGTCCACAAGGTACGTTAGAATAAACGTAATAAGAATGAGGTGAATCATGCTTCGCATTGCAAAGAGCAGTGCGATAAGTACAACGAGAATGAGAATGCGTTTGACACCAGGACCTTTGAAAAATTCTTTCACTGTTTCCATCGTAAATCTAGGACTCCTTTGATTGTCACTTGTGAGAGCAGTTCGGTCCCTTGCCATATCCGTTTGAAGAGAACGCTCTTCCTTTCACTGTATTCAAGCATATGATATTCCATACGCGATAGCAAATGTAAGGATTCAATTTTTTACTAATAAATGTAAAATAACCTCTTACTTTTTTCTTACATATGCGCATTTGAACAATTGTTATGAATTTGTAAACAGACAAATGGTAGATATTGCGTTACCATGTGGAAGAGATAAGGCGATTGGTCATAAAAAGGAGAGGCAAGCGATGAGCATCCGGTTGAAGAACAGAATAGGATTTTCGATTATTGTCATTTGTATGATATTCATTTTTATGTATCAATATATGGCATCGAGTAATCAGTTGAGTGAAGTGAAAGAAATCAAGGAACGTACTTTGCAATCGACATTGCTTGCAGATAATATGAAGCTGTCTGTTGTTCAGGTACAGCAGTGGCTAACCGACATTGGCGTTACTAGAGGGAAAGACGGCATGGACGATGGATTTACTCAAGCGGCGCATTATGCTTCACAGTTTCAAGCTGATGTTCAGCGTTTCAAGCAAATTCATACGGAGTTATCCGGCAAGCTAGACGAGATTGAAAAGGCATTCAAAAACTTTTATAAAATGGGCCAGCAAATGGCGCATGATTACATGGATAAAGGAACAGATGCCGGTAATCGTACGATGGGGGCCTTCGATCAAGCCTCTGAACAGATCAACCGTGAGATGGATCAAATGCGGGAGCAGCAATTAAACCGTATTCAGCAGGAAATGATCAAGGTGGAACAGACAAATCGTTCACACCAGTCCGTATTGTTCATCTTGCTGCTTGTGGCAATTCTAATCGCGACTGCTACGGCTTTCGTGTTAACACGCTCCATTTCCCGTTCGATGAAGCAGTTGAATGAATCGGCGCGTGTCATTGCAGATGGGGATTTGCGGACGCCAATACCATGTACGACCAATGATGAGATGGGGCAATTGGCGCGTTCCTTTGAAAAGATGCGTGTAGATTTGTCTCAGTTGATTAGCCAAGTTCAGACAGCTACAGATATGGTCGCCGATTCGTCGGAACAACTGCGTCATTCTGTCAAACAAACGACAGAGGCAACCAATCAGCATGCAGCTTCCATACAGCGTATTGCTAGCGGGGCTGAAATACAGATGCGCGCTTCTGCGGAAAGTGCAAGGGCGGTTGAAGAAATGGCGCAAGGGGTCGCCAGAATTGCGGAAACATCGGCTGTTGTATCCGATTCCGCCTTACATACAGAAAAGTCGGCTTCAGATGGCGACGAATTGATACGCCAAGCCGATCAGCAAATTATGGAAGTTAGTGAAGCGAATCGCAAGGCCTCTCATACTGTTGAAGTATTGAGTCAGCAATCGGATGATATCGGACAAATGGTACAGGTGATGACAGCTATTGCTGCTCAGATTCACTTGCTTGCTTTGAACGCGTCTATCGAGGCCGCACAAGCTGGAGAACATGGACGGGGATTCGCTATCGTGGCTGCTGAGGTAAGAAAATTGGCGGATCAGTCCAGTCAGGCTGCCGGGCAAATTGCAAGCCTTGTAAATGAGATAAGTGAAAATATGGCTGCATCCGTTGAGGCTATGGGGCAGAGTACGAGGGAAGTTCTATTGGGGCAAGAAGCGATGCAGCATACAAGGGAGTCATTCCAGCGTATTACACAGTTGACAGAGCAGGTTGCTTCGCAAATTCAAGAGGTATCTGCATCTACGGAAGAATTGTCTGCAGGCTCGGAGGAGGTTGCCGCCTCATTGTCTCAATTGACGGATATTGCACAGCATGCATGTAACGAAAGTGAAGTGCTTTCCTCTTCGTCTCAGGTTACATTGTCGGCAATGGATGATATGAATCGTTCCGTTTCCCGCTTGAATGAGCTTGCAAATGAGCTTCAAGCATCTGTTCGGCATTTCCGGCTTCGTTGACCTGACTGGATAAGCGCATCAATTTTACCTATAATGATAAGCATCGAGGATGAAACGAGGGATAACACATGAGTGTAAAAATTACAAAGGCATCTATGCATCAAGATGAAGATCAACATTATCTTGGACAAGTTATATTTGAATTGGAGAATGTAAAATCTCCGTATGAAATTAGCTTTTTCAGCAAGAACGGGAAGGATTGGGATTATAACCTGCACTTTACGGCGCAATCTGGGGATGAGGAAGAATTTTACGAACTGGATGCCAGACTAGAGGAAGATGACGATCTGTTTGATGAACTGCTGTCAGCATCATGGAATACGCTTGAACAGTCACCTTCTGACGAATAAATGAATGTGTATTGCCCGTGACAATGAACAGATGTAGAACGAAGGACATGAAGCTAGAGCTTTCATGTCCTTTTCTTTATGAAATAAGGGAAGACATTTCATAAGACCGAATGGTATAATACGGAAACGCGAGTAAAAAGTGAGACATCATAGGAGCTGGCATTCATGCAATTATGTTGTTGGGGGTGTGCCCTTGAGAAGGATTTGTTGCTTCAGCTTATTTCTGTGGCTGGCTATATCCTTCGTAATCCCTGTTCAAGCTGCAGATGTACTACACCGGTTGACACACGACGACCAGGATACGCTGCTTATTGGGCAAGTGATACGAAATGAAAAGGCAAAGATGTCGATTCAAGTCATCTATATCGTGTCTGGTGAGCAAACAGAGCAAGAAATTACAATTGCATGTACTCGACAAGAGGATAATTGCTATGAATTGAACCTTGGAGATATCGCGTTATTTTCGCTTGACCAAGAGGATTCGTCATCAGGGAACTATCATATCAAGTGGGGCATTTATCCGCTAGATATCTCGGATGGTCTGGCCTATTTGAAGGGCGCTCAAGAAGAGCCAATGATTGCAGCACTGCAGTACTATGTAAATAGTGGCGGAAGGCCGGCATCATTTGTCATGGAAGGGGATCGAATGCAGGGGAGATATGACAATGGGGAAATTGTCCACATTGCTCCAAAGCTGGATTTGGCAGCCCGACAGCATACGAAAGATGGACTCGGCCAGCTTATCCGGCCGCTCGAATATGATCATCGCGTTGTACAGCTTAAAGATATGGATCAGGTAGAGAATCGTTGTATTCGTGTCATTTGGATCGTTGCGGAAATGCTCGGATTTCTTATTGTTGGTTCCCTTATTTTAGGGAAGAGATGAAATATTTTACTGGAAAGAGTTATCGATAACATAAAATGAAAGTTTTGTTCCAAGTGATTGATTCAATACGATAAATAAACGAATAAGCTTTATAGCGATTGCGTTCGTGACTTGCTTCTGCTAAATGAAACGGAAGAGTAAAAGCGGGTTATGTTCATTATGTTCATATAAGTAGCCAGCAGACCTGTTCCTCGAATATAAGGAGGTCTGCTGGCGAATTTTGATTTATTGATAATGACGTTACCTGAAATGAATCAGATTAAAGTACTAGATTGATGCGGTTCTGGAAATTACCACTTTTCCGATACGAGCTTCGCTTGGGTGAAGAGAAGCAGATAGTCTCTTCCTCCAGCCTTCGAATCAGTTCCAGACATATTGAATCCGCCGAATGGGTGTACCCCAACAAGCGCGCCTGTGCATTTCCGATTGAAATACAGGTTCCCGCAATGCATGTGGTGGCGTGCATATTCCAAATGCTCGCGATTCATGCTGTACACAGCACCGGTCAAGCCGTAATCGGTATTGTTGAAAATGTCAATTGCTTGCTCGAACGTAGCAGTCTTGGAGATTGCCAGAACAGGCCCAAATATTTCTTCCTTCATAATGGCTGCTTCCGGATCTACATCTACATACACCGTGGGTTGAATATAATACCCGTTGCCATCGGCAATACTGCCTCCTGCTGCGAGTTTGCCTTCTCCTTTGCCAACCTCGATATATTTCAAAATACTCTCATATGCATGCTTGTCGATAACAGGGCCTATTGCAGCATTTTCCTCTGGAAGACCGACGCTGAGAGCTTTTGTCTTCTCTGTTACGAGGCGAACAATATCATCGTACACGTCCTCATGGACAATGGCACGCGAGCCGGCAGAGCATTTTTGCCCTTGGAAGCCGAAAGCAGATTGCACGATTGCAGTTGCTGCTTCTTCCACATCTGCACTCTTATCAACGACGATGCCGTCCTTGCCGCCCATTTCAGCGATAAAGCGTTTGATCCAGAGCTGACCTGGCTGAGTCTTAGCTACTCGTTCATTAATGCGCAGACCAACATCGCGCGATCCTGTGAAGGATACGAAGCGAGTACGCGGATGATCGACAAGATAGTCGCCAATTTCGGAACCTGAACCAGGTACAAAGTTCAAGACGCCTGGAGGAAGTCCAACCTCTTCCATCAATTCAACGAACTTTGCTGCTATGACAGGGGAAGCGGAAGAAGGCTTTAACACGACCGTATTCCCAGACACAATTGCAGCACATGTCATACCAGCCATGATCGCGAGCGGGAAGTTCCACGGTGGAATGACAACCCCAATACCAAGTGGAATATAAGTGAGTCGATTGTCTTCCCCTGCCAGAGCTGTTAAAGGTTGAGGGCTGCTTAGTCGAATTATTTCTCGAGCATAGAACTCTAAGAAATCAATGGCTTCTGCTACATCTGCATCAGCCTCGGCCCAGTTCTTGCCGACTTCGTAGACAAGCCAAGCTGCATAGTCGAATTTGCGGCGGCGCATGATGGCTGCTGCCTTGAACAGATAACCTGCACGCACATCTGGAGCGACGTGCTGCCACTTGCGGAATGCCGCATCCGCAGCTGCAATCGCCGATTCAGCAAGTTCAACGCCAGCTTGGGCAACATGGCCAACGACTTGTTCAATATTCCCTGGATTTGTGGAGGTGCTTCGCTTCTCGGTTATGATTCGCTCGCCGCCGATTACAAGCGGGTAGGTGCGTCCCAACTGCTCCCGCACGTTTTCCAAGCCCTTTTGCATTGCTTCACGATTCCCCTCTGCCGTGAAATTCGTGAATGGCTCATTTCGATAATCGATTACTGTCATGTTAATGACCTCCTTAACCATCCGTTATGTTTGATTATTCTTGATATGAATATATAAAAAGTTCAGTGCAATCATTCTGACAATGTCCCTCGTTAAGCTGGCTACGCCTTAAACATGGATTTGAGCACGAATCCAACATTAGCTGGCCGTTCAGCGAGTCGGCGCATGAAATATCCATACCAGTCGTTGCCATACGGGACATACACGCGCATGGTGTAGCCTTCGTCGGCAAGCTGCTGCTGCGCTTGATTACGGATGCCGTACAGCATTTGAAATTCAAATTGTGTGCGTGGAATGTTATGAGTGCGAACGATTTGCTTGACGTGCTCGATGATGTGATCGTCATGTGTGGCAATGGCGGCGTAGTTGCCGTTGGCTAGATGCTGTTCAATGATGTGGGTGAAATTGCGGTCGACATCAACCTTATCCGGGTAAGCGACCTGTGGTGATTCTTTATAAGCCCCCTTGACGAGACGCAAGTTCGGCTTATAGCGATTCAGTTGATCGATATCCTCACTGCTTTTGTACAGGTAAGCTTGAATAACGAGTCCAACTGTACTGCCGAACTCTTCTCTCAGTGTATTGAACATCTCGATGGTGGCTTCGTTGTGACCGTAGTCCTCCATATCAATGCGCACGAAGTTGTTATGGCGTTGAGCCGTATCGAGGATGGCGCGCATATGATCAAGGCAGAGTTCGGGCGAGATGTCCAGGCCTAGTTGTGTCAGCTTAACCGAAAGATTGGATGTTACCTGATGAGCGGCGATTTCATTTAGCGTGCGAATACAATATTGTGCTGACTCTGCTGCTTCTTCTTTGGTGGAGATAAATTCGCCAAGATGATCCAATGTGGCTACGATGCCGCGATCATTAAGCTGCCTAACCGTTGTAATCGCTTCCGAAATTTGCTCTCCCGCGACGAAGCGCTTAGCTCCGAACCGCAAACCGTATTTTTTGGCGGTTCGATTGGCAAGCCGATTCTTCGAGAGAAAGAGAAATGCATTGCGCATGATTGTTTCCATGGCGTGTAGCTTCCCCTCTGTACGATATTGTTGTTTGCAGTTTGGTTGAAATAGTGTTCAAAAATTATACACAAATATAATTTATGATTAATTATAATCACATAATATACATAAAGTAAATCATTATTTTAGCATCATATGGAAAATGGGTTGCCCGATAATTGACGCTTGCCAAGCGAGATATTTGTGTTTTCATTGCTTTTTTACACTGTTTTTGCCATAATTTAAGAAAAAATAGAGAAGAATCGGTGATAGAATGCTAGAGTCGCAACAGATACAATCATGGTTCGAAGGCGTGCTGAAAGCGACGAATGACGCAGTTACAATCGTAGATCCGGAAGGGACGGTTATGTATTGGAATGAGGCTGCGGAGCATACGTACGGAATCAAAAGTGATGCAATCGTAGGTAGGAAGATAGGGGACTATTTTCAGCGGGAATCCATAATGCTGCTGCAAGTTATGGAGAGTGGACAGGAAGTTCGCCAAGTATATCATGAGCCGAGCCCAGGAATGCATGTCATGATTAACGCCATCCCGGTGTTCAATCAGGCACAGCAACTAATAGGCGCTATTTCGATAGAGCGTAATGTAACGCAGTATGTAAAGCTTAGCGCCGAGATGGTCAGCCGTCCGATTGAAGAAGGAATATCGAATGCATTGCTGCCGCTGTCCAAGGAGAAGCAGAGCAGCTTGGCAGCTTTAGCCCGAATGAGATGCCCCTTGCTGTTGACCGGATCAGCTGGAGTTGGAAAGAAGTCGGTTGCGAAATGGATGCATTCATTTTGCGCCCGTGAAGGGCAGTTCGTATATGTGAGCTGCAGCGGCATTCCAGCAGGTTTACTAGAGGCTGAACTGTTCGGGTATGAGGGAGAACATCCGCGTATAGGCAAGCTGGAGCTGGCTAGGAATGGAACCCTCTATTTGAAGGATGTGCATATGCTTCCGGCTTCGGTGCAAGAGAAGCTTGCAGAGGCGCTGCAGGAGGGGAAATATTATCGTTCGGGAGAAGTTGAAGCGAAGCAGCCGATTGAGCTTGATGCGCATGTAGTGGCCTCTATCCCGCATGAAAATGGGGAGAGGACAATGCAGCAGCCGCCTCAATCCGTCTTGCAGGAGCTATACTATGTGTTCCAGACGGAGCATATCCCTTCTCTGGCGGAGCGTCAGCAAGAGCTACCAGAGCTGTCGCGTTACTATATATACGAAGCGGCGGAGAAGATGGGCGCTGGCATCCCGAATCTCGGTGCAGATGCACTGGCTGCGATTACATCTTACAGTTGGCCTGGCAATATGGCGCAGCTGGCCAATGCGATGCAGTATGCATTAGTATCCTATATGGGACGCGGCGGTGATGGATTCGTTTCTGCGCAGGATTTGCCGGACTATGCCCGGCTTACGACGCTAAATGAATTGACGCAGCCGGAGCTTCCGTTAAGTGTGCATTCGGAAGAGATGGAGAGAGCGCTTATCTCAGAGACGCTGAATCGGACGAAGGGGAATAAGGCGAAGGCGGCAAGGCAGCTCGGCATATCGCGCGGAGCGCTATATTATAAGATGAGGCAGTATGGACTTGAAGGTTCATAGATTTACAGCTGCATCATAGAATAGACAACTTAGAAATGATAGGAACAGGTGAGACATCAGATGAAACTTGGATTGGCCTCATTTCAGTGGCTCGTATTTATTTTGGCGGGGAGCCTCGTTGCCCCGCTGGCTGTTGGTCATGCATTTGGATTTTCGCCGCAGGATATTGCGGAATTCATGCAGCGGACTTTTTTAATTATTGGGATCTCAGGCGTCCTGCAGACGATGTTCGGCCACCGGCTGCCGATTATGGAGAATCCGGCCGGGTTATGGTGGGGCGTCTTTGCCGTGTACGGCGGACTCGTCGCAGCAGGTACACTTACGCTAGAAGGCGGACTACGCCAGTTGGAAATGGGGATGCTGATTGCGGGCGCACTCTTTATCGTCATAGCAGTGTTGCGCTTGACAGCGGTGATTGGCAAGCTGTTTACCCCGCTAGTCGTGGGAACCTATTTGCTTCTTCTCGTTGCACAGCTAAGCGGCTCCTTCATGAAGGGAATGCTGGGTGTCGGATACAGTGCCTCCACACATGTGGAACTTCAGGTCGCCATTCCCGCGCTTATCACATTATTGTGCGCCATGCTGCTGCCTCGAAGCTCGAAGGCGTTTTTGCGCAATTATTCAGTGCTAATCAGCCTGTGTATAGGTTGGCTGCTGTTTTATCTGCTTGGTATTACGGAGCCGATTCAGCCTTCTTCTGCTTGGGTGTCTGCTCCGATGCCATTTGCTTGGGGATTGCCTGAGCTCGATTCGGGGATCGTTATGACATCTCTGTTCGTCAGTCTGCTCCTTATTGCGAACATGATGACGAGCATTCGCGTTATGGAAGGCGTAATGAAGAATGCTGGAGAGAAATCCAAGCCGGTCAACTATGATCGTACGATGCTGATGATGGGTGCGAATACTGGCTTAGGGGGCATCTTCTCGGCAATGGGGTGCGTTCCAATTTCCGGTACGGCAGGATTTATTATGACGACTCGCATATATGAACGTCTGCCATTTATTATTGCTTGTGTGTTGATTGCGGGCATTAGCTTTTTCCCGCCCGCAACGGCCTTCTTCGCATCGATTCCGATGCCGGTTGGTTACGCTACGATTTTTATACCGTTCGCTTCGATGGTTGGACTTGGGATGAAGGAATTCCAGTCGATCTCAATGAATGAACGCAATCGTTTTATATTGGGCGTGTCGATCATGATGGGAATTGGATGTATGTTCATTCCAGCGGAAGCAGTTGGTGAACTTCCAGGACTGCTGAAGACAATGGCGAATAATGGCTTGATCGTAGGCATGATTCTCAGTATGGCAATGGAGCAGGGAAGTCGATTATGGGATCGTAAAGCCGGGAAGATTGAGCTGAAGCAGTAAAAGGAAATTGTGTTTACGAACTAGATCAGTCAAAACCAGGCTGATGAAAAAATGATAAAGGCGTCGGTGTCAATTAGAATTTGGCCACGGCGCCTTTCTTGCTGTATTACAGGTAGAATCCGGTATTATTCGTTCAGTTCATCATTTTTCAAAGTCAGGAAGATCAGTACCCCCATCATGAATGTTGTCAGTCGATCAGCGGTTAACAGTCCATTCCACTCCGTAGACATCCACATACCGAACCATTCGCCCCCGATGACCTGAAAGCCAAAGAACCATACACATAACCCTAGTATGAGTCCGATGATGGATACCTTTTTGGCCTTGTGGAACGAAGGCGAGTCTGCCTTAAGGTGAGTAAACAAACGAAGGGAGCCCCACATACAAATGAGTGCGATAGCTGCCTCGGTAATAATAATCGCAATATACCCGATGTGATGAAGTGTCGTTCCGGTTATAGCGCGATACCTAATGTTATTGTCGGGAAATGTTGTATCCATGCTTAGTACGTGCTTCACGAATTGAAAGTTCGTGTTGTAGTCCGTAATATTGCCAAAGGCAACGAGGAAAACATATAGCCCGAAGAATAAAACGGCTAATGCTTTCGTAAATCGGATCAGCATGCCTGTCGTAAGATCCATTTACAATTACTCCCCCTTTTTTTCTATGTCATGATTTAACAATTTTACTATAACAGTCATGAATATGGTGTCAATTTATGAATGTTTATGTGGTATAATTTAGTAATTGATCGAATTACATTTACATCATGAATGCTAGGGAGGATCTTCATATGGATATCGCATATAAACGCTCACTTATACACCAGCTCGATCTAGCTGTACAGTCGATTCATGGCATTATGGAACAGGTAACGGATGCTCAATTGGACTTGCAGCCAATGCCGAATAAACGTTCCTTGCGGGAGATGCTTGCACATTTGGCGCTCATTTGTGCTGCTGATCTGCATATTATGAATGAAGCAACTCAGAAGGAAATGGAACATTTTTATCATATACATACGCCCAACACGATAGATGATATGAAAAATACGCTCGCAAAATCCCATCGTTCTCTTGTTGATGAAATGAATTTATGGTCGGAGGAGCAATGGATGGAAATCAAACATGCTTATTGGGGAACAGCCTATTCTCGCTTCGAGTGGATGCTGGAAATTGTGCTTCACTTGGTGCATCATCGAGGTCAACTGTTCACATTGCTGTGCGAGCATGCATCAGAGCCGAAAATTCTAATGTTTGAATAAGGCGTTGAATGGAGGTTGAATCGTAATGGATGAAGCAGAGCAGAAGATTGAGTTGAGGCCTCTCCAGCTTACGGACGGGTACGAACTGTATGAAATGCTTCAAGCGATCGGACCGGGGGAGAACGGCTTTGTAAATAGCGCGTACGGAATGAGGAGGGGGCAATTTCGAAGTTTCTTGAGACAGCATTGGAACATTTCTCAAGGGATCGGTCTACAGCCCCAATATGTCCAGCAGACGATTTATTGGCTGTATGTGAATGGTAAGGCAGTCGGCTATGGAAAGCTGCGGCATAGACTGAATGAGGCGCTGCTGGAACGGGGCGGACATATTGGGTACGTTATCAGGCTTGATGAGCGGGGGAAGGGCTATGGCACCTTGATTTTGCGTGAGCTTGTTCGTGAAGCAGCCCGTCTTGGTCTTACTGAAGTGCTGCTGACAGTTGATAAAGATAATATTCGTTCCCGTAAAGTGATCGAAGGCAATGGGGGAACGCTGCGTGAATTGAAAGATGGAATATGCAAATATTGGATTCCAATTGGTTCGGATTTGGATGTTTGAGATGAGGCGTTCATCTTGTAGTTCGCTCAAGGGGAGGACACTGCATGGGGGTAGGATTCAATGAACCGTTTTCCATGTTCGATTCGATGTCTGCCATCTTTCCGATTTTCTTTATTGTATTTATAGCAATTTTCCTCTTTGTGATCATTAAGAATATAATGCAATGGAATTATAATAATCAACAACCGATCCTTACGGTGGAAGCGATAGTGACGGATAAACGTACTGAGGTGTCCCATCGGCATCATGCGAACCATCACAATTACTATTCTACGCATTACTACGTAACGTTCGAGGTAGAGAGCGGAGATCGGCTGGAGTTTCGTATAAAAAATAAGGATTACGGTATGTTAGCTGCAGGTGATCGGGGGAAGCTGACGTTTCAAGGGACACGCTTTCAGGGATTTGAGCGATATCACGTTCGATGAATTGGATGTAGATATGCTATGAACGGCACTGCGACTGGCGAATTCATTTGGAAGCGGCTATCATAAAAGAACATACTGACTAGGAACTACACAAAGGATGATTGTACATGTGGTGGATTGGAGCAACAGCGCTATTCCTTATTCTATGCATCGTTATTGCAACACTAGCGGTGAGCCGATATGCTTTCCGCCAGGTGACCATGTGGGAGCGAAGCACACTTGATAAGGCATTTGAGACAGTGGAAGGGTTCGGCTTAATGAGCAGGCAGGAGTTTGATGCCATTCATAAAGAGGACGTATCCATTAATTCGGCTGATGGTCTTGTACTAAGAGGGTACTATATCGAGCCTTATCCTGATCGCAAGAAGGTTGTCATTATCGTACATGGCTATACGGCCAATCATATCATTGGATCGCAGTTTATTCGCTTATTTATCGATGAGGGCTATAATGTGCTCCTTGTCGATCAACGCAGTCACGGCAGAAGTGAAGGGATGTATGCGACGTACGGCTATTATGAACGTGAAGACCTTGATCGCTGGGTTGAATGGGTACGTGAACGAGTTGGCTCCGATGTCTATATTGGATTGCATGGTCAGTCCATGGGCGGAGGAACGGTGCTGATGTATGCAGGCATCAATAAGCATGCTAAGTTTATTATTGCGGACTGCCCGTATTCGGATATGGAAGACTTAATGAAGTACCAGATGAAGGAATTGAACCGTGTGCCGCATTTCCCTTTTATTGCACTGCTGGAACGGCGCCTGAACCGACTTGCGAAGTTTTCGATGAAGCGGGTGAAGCCGATTCAGGAGGTTGCGGATAAACCAATCCCGCTATTATTAATTCACGGTGGCGAAGATACATTTGTTCCGACACGCATGAGTGAGCAGATCTATCGAGAGAAGTCAGTAGGAATGACAAAGCTGGTGATTATCGATAACGCTGTACATGCGAATGCGTACCCTACAGCTCGGCAGCAGTACGAGGCTGCCGTGCATGACTTCCTACAGGCAGTATATAAGCACAACGGCGAGGGTGGAAATAAGACCTGGGGAAATAACGCTGCGAATGGAGCATGATGCTCTGCTATTTGGTACAGTTTCATGAGAAATATTAATACACTGCATTAGGACGATGACGGAGAAGAATGACTGCAGCATGCAGAAATTCTTCTCTTTTTTTTCAAACTCCTTGTTTCAGGACTGAAGCATGTTTTCTGAAAACGATGTCGAAACATTGAAAAAATAACACTAGTAAGCATATAAATATAGTATAATATAGGCTACTACATGACAAAAAATAGCAGATTTCGTACTCCTCTCGGGATCACTCCATTCATAACTGCAACACAAGTATTCACTCCGAACGAGATCATGTTGCCTATTTCATCATGCATCAATCAACCTAGACCTTTCATACTGACACATCATGACAATAGTCAACGTTTGAGAGGACGACATTCTATCTTTCTAATTCTGTTATCTCTCATTTCATAAGGGACTGTCTCCCTGTTCGTTACACACTTATGCAGCTAGTTCGAACAGGCGTATATTTCGCTAAGGGGGGATGCTTGCTGCCAAGATCATCGCAATTCAGATTGTTAACGTAATTAGGCATGAGGGGGGATGTCGACTAGAAACAGACAGAAAACAACATAATTCCAAAACAAACAATATTATTCGTTGCGATTCCACAATGATGGTGATAGTATGAGATCAAATACAGGTAAAATAAACCAATTACGAGGCGCGTGGATTATCTAATTTATCCAAATTGTTGAGGAGTGTATTCGATGAAACGAAGCATGTTCAAAGTACTTGTCCTTTCCTTAATGGCTGTAGCGCTTGTTGCAACTGGGTGCTCTACGGGAAGCAAATCTTCCTCAAGCAAGGCGGAGGTGGATAAGGGGGCGATTTCCGATCTTCCACAATCAATTAAAGAGAAAAATATAAAAATCATGGTGATTCGCAAAATCGGCGGTGACGACCATACTGCGCAATTTTTGGCAGGAGCGAAGCAGGAAGGCGAGTCAATGGGCTTTGTCGTAGATACGTTCTCTGCGAACAATGATTCTGCCAAGTTTCATGATGCGATTGCACAAGCAATGGACAAGAAGTATGACGGGGTTATTATTTCCCACGGTGATGACGCTGCTACGATTGAAGATGTGAAAAAGTTGACAGAAAAGGGCATTCCGGTCGTTACATTCGATTCTGTTCCGGAAGTATCTTCTGTCAATGGCGTAACGATGACTTCTCAGGATGATGGACAATTAGCAACCTTAGCTCTCGATAGCATGAACAAACAGCTCAATGGAAAGGGGAATATTGTGTATTTGTGGGTTGACGGATTTCCTCCAATGGTAGCCCGCAACGGAATCTATCAGCAATTTTTGAAGGCTAATACCGGCATTAAGGAAGTAGAGCGCTTTGGCGTTGCTGCTTCAGATACATCGGTACAAACGCAAAATGCAGTCGCAGCGATGCTGACCAAGCATGGCAAGGGCGAAATTGATGCAATCTTCGCAACATGGGATGCGTTCGCGATCGGAGCTGCGCGGGCGTTGAAAGAAGCAGGTCGTGAAGAAATTAAAATTTATGGCATCGACGTCTCGAACGCAGACTTGCAATTGATGCAGGAGAAAGACAGCCCATGGAGCTCAACCGCTGCTGTTGATCCGAAGGTAATCGGCGCAGTTAACCTGCGTTTGCTGGCGAAGAAGATTGCTGGCGAAGATACACCTCCAAAGTATGATCTCAAGCCGACCTTGATTACTCAAGTACAACTGAACTCATTAGGCGATGGTGTCAACATGGAGAGCCTCAATAAGATTATTCCAGGCTGGGGCATGAGCACAGAATTCGAGGAAGACTGGATGAAGGCGCTCAAGAAGGCTCATAAGTCTCAATAACACGAGCTACATGTATACACAGTGACAGCGGACAGGCAAGCGCCGGATTTAACAACCGGCCAGCACAAGCAGCGCTTGCCTGCTTACGGTGACAGGGGGCAGGGAGATGGAGAAGACAAGCAAGATACTCCTGGAAATGAAGGATATCTCAATACAATTTCCCGGTGTACAGGCACTGAACAGGGTTCAATTCACGACAGAAACAGGGACTGCACATGCGCTGATCGGTGCTAATGGAGCAGGGAAATCAACCTTGATGAAGGCATTGTCGGGTGCTTACAGCCACTATACCGGCGAAATTCGGATGGATGGCGAGCTGGTGACGATTCGTTCGCCTCGCCATGCGAAGGATCTTGGCATTCAGATTGTATACCAGGAAGTTGATACAGCGCTTGTCCCCTATCTGACGGTAGGAGAGAACATTATGCTGGATGAGATGGTTCACGCGATGGGATCAAAGCATTGGATGCGTTGGAATGCTATACATTCCGCAGCTGCTCAAATTTTGCGGAGGATGAACGTTCAGGTACCTACCAGGAAGCTGATAAGTGAATTAACGCTGGCAGAAAAGCAAATGGTGCTCATTGCGCGGTCGATTTCGAAAAAATGCCGTTTTCTAATTTTGGACGAGCCGACGGCACCTCTGAGCCACGCAGAGACTGCGGAGCTGTTTCGCATCGTGCGCAATTTGAAGGCGGAAAATGTGGGGGTTATTTTTATCTCTCACCGCTTGCCGGAGTTGTTCGAAATTTGTGACGATATCACCATTATGAGGGACGGAAAGCTTGTTACGAAGATGCGGATTTCGGATACAAGTCCAAACGAAACCGTTGAGCTCATGCTGGGCAAAAAGCTGGATGAGCAGTTTCCTGAACGGATCAGTTCCATTGGCGATATGCAGTTTGAGGTTCGCAATCTGTCAGATGCCTGTAAAATTGCAAATATTAATATGCACGTGTGCAAAGGCGAAATCGTGGGTATTGCCGGATTGGTTGGAGCGGGCAAGACGGAATTGTGCAAGGCCATGTTCGGGGCGTCGGACATTCGAGCAGGGCAGACCCTCCTTCATGAACGTGTGCTGAAAGTTCGCAATTCCTATGATGCGGTAAAGGCTGGTCTGGCACTTGTGCCGGAAGAGCGGCGCAAGGAAGGAATATTAATATTTGAGTCGGTCGTAAATAATCTCACCGCTGTGAATCTATCGAAGTTTTGCAGGTGGGGGTCTTTTCTGCAATTCCGCAAAGAGAGAGAAGAAGCTGAAAGATTGATCGGGGAACTGGACATAAAGACTCCTAACGAGCAGACAAAGGTGCAACATTTATCTGGGGGCAATCAGCAGAAGGTGGCGATCGGCAAGTGGCTATTGGCTGATGCGGAAGTGTACATATTCGATGAGCCTACGAAGGGTGTGGACGTTGGGGCAAAGAAGGACATCTTCGAACTCATTTCGAGGCTGGCAGAACAAGGGAAGAGTGTAATCTACGCCTCCTGTGAATTGTCGGAAATCGTGGGGATTACGGATCGTGTGTACGTATTGTACGACGGGCATATCGTGAAGGAGCTGCACACGAACGATACGAATGAAGAAGAATTATTGTTCTATTCAACAGGAGGGAAATAGGCATGAGTATAATTCGTCGTAGTCAAGCTCCAAGTAGAGCGCCCAAATCGTTTGACTTTTTCGATTTCCTATATAAATACGGTACGATTATTACCATTCTGCTATTAATTGCGGTTTTTGGTTCGCTGTCAGACAGTTTTTTGTTGCCGTCCAATATTATTAATATTTTGCGCTCGATTTCTATCGTTACGATTATTTCGATCGGGATTACGATTTCGTTAGCAGTTGGCGGCTTCGATCTATCGGTCGGTTCCGTCGCTTCGCTTGCGAATGCGATAGTCATTTCTATGTTTGTCTGGCATTCACAAAACTCCTTAGTCGCCATTCTGGCAGCAATTGCAGTGTGTCTGGTTGCAGGTGTGGTGAACTCTTTTATGATTGTGAAGGTCAAAATTCCCGACATGCTCATGACACTTGCGACAATGTTCATTATTCAAGGGTTAGCGCTTACGTATACAAGAGGCGCTACTGTCTCGCAAAACATGGTCATGCCAGACGGGTCATTTGCAACCGGTAAAATAAGCGCGCTATTTTCTAAGATTGGACAAGTTCCTTGGATTATTATCATCATGCTCATCGTTGTGATAATTGTTCATGTGTTCCTGAATTATACGAAGCACGGCAGATATATGTACGTTATTGGCGGGAATATGGAGGCTGCCAAGCTGTCCGGTATTGCGGTTAATAAATATCGGGTGATAGCTTATTTGATGTCTGCCGGTTTTGCAGCTATCGGCGGCATCATTCTTGCTTCTCGTGTCATGACAGCAGAAGTTAATGCAGGGGCTCCATATTTGATGGATGCTGTTGCGGCTGCCTTCATCGGCTTTTCCGTAGCGGGAGCAGGGAAGCCGAATGCATTTGGTACGTTTGTTGGAGCGATTCTCATTGGTATCCTGCAGAATGGTCTAGTCATGATGTCTGTTCCTTACTACGCGATGGACATTGTGAAGGGAACGGTTCTTGCATTCGCGTTGGCTTTAACGTATTACAAGAAAAAATGACGCTTCAGGAGGGAAAGGAATATGAAATATTCGACGTACTTTACAATGAAAGAAGCAGATGTAATCGACTATACGTTAACGAAGCTGAATGTATTTCCTGAACATGCGAACTTAACCTGCACGGAGATTGGCGACGGCAACTTGAACTATGTGTTCCGGCTCGTAGATGAGGAGTCGCAGCGCTCTATTATTATTAAGCAAGCAGGTCCTGTTGCTCGTATATCTGATGAATTCAAGGTATCTCCTGACCGCAATCGAATCGAAAGCGAGATATTGAAGATTCACAACGAGCTGGCACCAGGGCTCGTTCCTGAGGTATATCACTATGACCCGATTATGAATTGCTGTGTGATGGAGGATTTGTCCGATCATGTGATTATGCGTACGGCATTATTAGACCGGCAGCAATTCCCGCTGTTTGTCGACCATATCACGACATTTATGGCGAACACACTGCTGCTTACTTCTGATGTGGTTATGAATCATAAGGAGAAGAAGGAGCGGGTTAAGGCTTTCATTAATCCCGACTTATGCGAGATTACGGAAGACCTAGTTTATACGGAACCGTTTTATGATTGTGCGCGGAACGATGTTTATGAACCGATTCGCGCATTTGCGTCTGAGCATCTATGGTCAGATAAAGCGCTGTTGCTGGAAACTGCGAAAATGAAGTATGAATTCATGACGCATGCACAGTCTCTCATCCATGGTGATTTACATACAGGTTCAATCTTCGTCAAGCAGGATTCGACGAAAGTAATCGATCCTGAGTTTGCTTTCTATGGGCCGGCAGGCTATGACGTAGGGAACGTTGTGGCGAATCTTATTTTTGCCTATGTGAATGCTGAGTGTACGATGGAATCAGGTGATTTGAAGGAGAAGCACAAGGAATGGCTCGCTGATACCATTCAGGAGATCGTTGACCGGTTCCAGTTCAAATTTTTGGCACTGTGGTCCACCTCTGTTCGAGATAAGACGGCTGCGTATCCAGGCTTCGATCGCTACTATCTCGATTCGATAATGCAGGATGCAGCGGGTGTCGCAGGCTTGGAATTGTGCCGGCGAACGCTTGGTATCGCTCATGTAAAGGACATTGCAGCAATCGCAGATGCTGCTGCAAGAGAACGTGCTGAACGGATGTGTCTCATGATGGGCAAGCGACTGATTATGGAGCGTTCTGATATGATAAAGGGCAGTGATTATTTCCGTATTATCAGTTCAAGCAGTGAAATGTACAGCCGCTAGAAGAAGGGGAGGGTGGAAGGATGAGTCAAGTTAACAGCAGCAATACAGTCAGCATGATGTCATCGGTTCGATTAGAGGATGAGAAGGATACGCTGGTTATTCTGGATCAGACACGTCTTCCGAACGAGACCGTATATCTCGAGCTTCAGAAGCTAGAAGATATATGGGACGCTATTTATCACCTCAAGGTGCGCGGTGCGCCTGCAATTGGCATTGCAGCGGCATTTGGAGTGTATCTGGCTGTGAAGGGTTCCCCTGCCGATACGTATGAGGCATTTGCCGCAGAATTTAACAAGGCGAAGCAGTACTTGGGTTCGTCGCGCCCGACGGCAGTGAATTTATTCTGGGCTTTGGATCGTATGAAAGCGAGGCTGGAGCGTGAACAAGGACACTCCGTTGCAGCGATTAAGGAAGCATTAAGGAAGGAAGCAGAGGCGATTCGAGCCGAAGACGAGCAAGTATGCGAGAGCATCGGGCGCCATGCGCTGTCACTGCTGCAGCCGAATTGGGGGATCTTGACGCATTGTAATGCGGGCGCTATCGCGACAGCGAAGTATGGAACTGCGCTTGCTCCTATTCATCTAGGGCAAGAGCAAGGCTATCAATTCAAGGTATATGCGGATGAGACACGGCCACTGCTGCAGGGCGCTCGATTGACAGCTTGGGAGTTAAAGGAAGCCGGCGTCGATGTGACCTTAATTTGCGATAACATGGCATCCATTGTCATGAAGGAAGGCAAAATACAAGCCGTGCTGGTTGGTTGCGACCGTGTGGCGGCGAACGGTGATGCAGCAAATAAAATTGGCACCTCAGGAGTTGCTATCCTTGCCAAGTATTATGGTATTCCGTTCTATGTATGCGCGCCGCTGTCTACGATAGATTTAGAATGCAAAACCGGGGATGACATCCGTATTGAGCTGCGGCCGGATAGTGAAGTGACAAGCAAGTGGTATGAACAGCCGATGGCTCCAGAAGGTGTGAGTGTGTACAACCCGAGCTTTGACGTCACGGATCACACGCTAATTACGGCAATCGTGACGCAGCATGGGATTGCGTATCCCCCATTTGCAGAATCGCTGCCTGACATGTTCCGCAAGGAATCTATTGCAAAGCAGGGGTAGATTGATTAATGGAAGAAATGCGATACGATCATTATCTATAAATAAGAGAAATCCCCCAATAGCAACTTCTAGATAGAGATGCGACGAGTTGCTGTTGGGGGATTATTTTGATGTCTGTAATTCGATTATTCGCATTCGTAAAGCGAAATTCCCTTCGTGTTGGCTGCTTCTCGCCAAGCATCGTCCAATCGTTGATCGGTCACAATCGTATGAATCCAATCCAAAGGGCAGATGCTTGCAAATGAGGTTCGATCGAATTTGGTATAGTCAGCCGCTAAATATACCTTGTTCGCTCGTTCTGCAGCAATGCGTCGTACTTCAGCCTGCTGCTCGTTTGAATCCGTCAGCCCATGCTGAAGACTAATGGAACGGCAAGAAAGAAATGCCATGTCGAAGAAATAGCTCTTCATATTCAATTCTGCATTTCTGCCTAAGGCCGACATGGAGCCGGAAGATATTCCTCCGCCAATAATGACTAAATGCACACTAGGTTTATCCAACAATTCATTGATGATTTTGATTGAATTGGTGACGACAGTCAGACGTTGATCCTGAATCTGTTGTGCAAGGTATAGCGAGGTCGTGGAAGCGTCTAAAAAAATAGAGTCCCCGTTTGAAATGAACTGTACGCATTGCTCCGCTATGCGCTTCTTCCCATCGACATGAATATGCTCGCGCAATTGAATATTTATATCGTTTTGCACACCGTCTGGAATATATGCACCTCCGTAAGTGCGGGTGAGTATCCCTTCTTCCTCCAGCTGCTTCAGATCTCTTCGAATCGTTTCCTCTGTAACTTGAAAGAGTAAAGTGAGTTCTGCGACGGTTACGCTTTTCTTTTCCATAATCATGTCTTTAATTTTTGTTTTTCTGGTTATTGGCAACATGTTGTGCAATCTCTCCGCTTTTTAATCGATTTTATCTTATTATATCATATCCCGATCGGGAATTACGATTTTATGAACTGTAATAAAACAATATAAAGCAACATAATACATTGACAAAACATGTGTAAAGTACGAAAATTTAAGTAGGTCGTGCTGAGGACTGAGATCGTCCAACACCTCTTCATAATATGGACACGAGCCTGATAACAGGAGGTACGAGTGAATATGACACAACTCAACTCAGACATGGATGTAAAAGCTTTCATTTGTGAAATCGGCAGAAGGATGTATGCAAGGAGCTATGTTGCGGCCAACGACGGAAATATTTCAATAAAGTCCGATGAGAATACGATTTGGACAACGCCGACGGGAGTCAGTAAAGGCTATATGACACCCGATATGCTGGTACAAATGGATATGAAGGGGAACGTGCTTGCAGGTACATATAAGCCTTCTTCCGAGGTTCGAATGCATTTGCGAGTATACGCGGAAAATCCTGAAGTGAGGGCGGTTGTCCATGCTCATCCGCCTGCGGCAACCGCATTTGCGATTGCTGGTATAGATCTTGATCAAGCGATTTCGCCTGAGGCAATCGTGAACTTAGGCAAAGTGGCGGTTGCTCCATATGCAACACCGGGAACACAAGAGGTTCCGGATTCGATTGCGCCATATTGCAAGGATTATCATGCAGTTCTGCTAGCCAACCATGGCGCGCTGACATGGGGGCGTGATATGACGGAGGCTTATTTCCGAATGGAGTCATTGGAGCATTATGCACTGATGTACATGTATGCGAGCAGACTGATTGGCCATGCGAACGAATTGTCGCGTGATCAGGTATCCGAACTGTTGTCGATTCGTAATCGAATGGGAGTAAAGGGGGGCGGATTTCCCTCATTTAGAGGAGAAAGGGAAGACACAAAACTTTTTGATCAATTGGTTGAAAAGGTGGCAGCACGCGTAGCTGCGCAATTGCAATTAGAGTCATAACCTGACTGCAGCGAAATGGTCATAAATACATAGCAACAGCCCCAAGCACGAAGCGAGCCTAATTGCTCCGATGTTTGGGGCTGATTTGTGTTTTTACTTGTTTTTTGAAGATTTTTTTGATTTTGTTGATTTCGTAGATTTGGATTTTTTTGGGGATGAGGACTTGCTAGAGCCGCCTTTTTTGGATGAAGATGAAGAACTGCCATGATGATAATGGTATTCCCCATTCTTTAGTCCCCATTTGGCGCAATTGGTTTTGCAAGTATGGCCGCCCTTAGCGTCAGTACGTCCAGGATGGCCTGATGCAACAGAAGTCAATGAGGTCAAAGTAATGATGCAGGCTGTGCTTACGGCTATCATTTTGCTCCATCTCGAAGTTGTCATTGTTATATGCTCCTCTCTCTTCGAATAGGTATCATGGATCATCGTTATTATAGTTCCTCTATTTCCAAAGCACTAGGAAAAATTTATTGAATTTTGGACAAGATCATGGAATATCGTGTTTTTTGCCATTATGCAATTCACGATTGCTATGAGATAATAATAGATATAAGCGTCTGCAGGAAACGATTCTGCACCGGATAACGTTAGAATGATGAAGGAGAATGACGATCATGGCGGGCATAGATGAAAGATTAATGAAGCAGATCGAATTTGTGAAGGAAATTGATAAATTGAAGAATGTGTTTCGCCGTTCTTATTTGCTTGATGGAAGCCGCCATGAAAATGATGCAGAGCATACCTGGCATTTGACCGCAATGGCGATGCTGCTGCACGAATATACAAGTGAACGAAACTTGAATCTGCTCCGCGTACTCAAAATGTTGATAATCCATGACGTGGTCGAAATTGATGCGGGTGATACATTTGCGTATGATGCAGAGGGGAATGCAAGCAAGTACGAACGTGAGTCGAAGGCGGCCAAGCGTTTATTTGGCATTCTACCGGAAGATCAGAAGCTTGAGCTTACTCAATTATGGACGGAATATGAGCAGCGTCAAACACAGGAGGCTCAATTTGCTGCCGCGTTGGATCGACTTCAGCCTTTGCTGCATAACTATTTGACAGAAGGAAAGTCGTGGAAGGAGCATAAGGTGACGAGCGATAAGGTGTTGGCGCGGATTCAAGCGATTCGCGATGGAGCCCCTGAACTGGGCAAGCTGGCAGAACAACTCATTCGAAGCGCAGTGGAAAAAGGCTATCTTGCCCCATAAATAAGCAAGTGAAACGATGTAAGGGAAGGACAATATAGTCCTTCCCTCGCTTTTATAGTTATACATCAAGCACCCAGCGATTGCGGGTTTCACTGGCGCCCTCCAGCGCCCATCCATTATGCTCATAGTACGCATTGAAGCTGGACCGAGCGGGACAAGCAGCTTCTATTTGGATGGGGGGAGAGCGTATCCAGCATTTGTCGCAGCAAATGCTGGCCTCTATACGTTTCAGCTACTGCAAATTGATATAGTGAAATGCGTTCGCTCCCTTTTCGCGGGTAGAAGCGCAGAGCGCCTGCTATACGAAGACCGCTGACTGCGACGAGCAACTGTTTACGTCTTATGACAGCAGCGACTCCATCAGGACAGTACAGCTCCCCGCTCGCCATGCCATCGTGGCGCAGATCTATTGTATTGGAGAAAAAGCGTATAATTGCGGGAGTCTCTTCCCATTTCGCCAATCGGATTTGCATGAAGATCCATCCTAACTAACTCTTCCCTATTTTCCTACTAGAACGAACACATTATGATCGGGAGCCTCCATCACGGCCACATGGCCAGATTCGGTAGGGAACGGTTCGCGAATCCAATGAATATCTGATCTTTCTTTGAGCTTAGCATAGGTATCATATACATCGTCAACCAGCAGCTCAATATCGATCTCCTTCAACTCTTTGTTGTTCTGCAGGACGAGCTCTGAACTGTGCTCCTCAGGAAAAGACATCCCGACAATTGTCCATGTACCGCCATCTGGCAAAGGACGTTCAATGATCCAGCTTTTCTTTAATCCAATCGCAGTGTAAAAATCAACAGATTGTTCGACATTTGCCGTATATAATGCGGCACACTCCATTTTTCTAATCATATAAAATCCTCCTTGTAATGGAAACTGTCTACGGTAACATCTAACCATGACAAAAGATGTCATAGTTATAGCTTATTCTTTATTACAGGTAGGAGGCGTTCCGACATGAATAAATCCCAGCGAATGATTGAATTAATGATGCTTGTAAATAAGAAACAGCAATTCACGGCTCGGGAGCTAGCTGAAGAATGCGGTGTGTCTGTTCGAACGATATTGCGAGATTTGCGTCATTTAGAGGAATTAGGCGTTCCATTATATACAGAGTACGGGCGAAATGGCGGATTTCGCTTGCTGAAGGAAAAGCTGCTTCCGCCGCTTTCATTTCTGGAGGAAGAGGCATTTGCAATCTTTTTTGCAGCTCAATTGCTGCAGGAGTATAAGACGATACCGTTTGGTAAAGAGGCTATGCAGGCATTGTCGAAATTTTATCAAGTACTTCCTGCTGCGACTCAAAAGCAAATTGATGCCATGCAGCGCTGTGTGCGATTCTGGGTTCCCCCTCGTGAACAGGATATCCCTCATTTGCAGCATTTGCTTCATGCTTCACTGGACAAAAGAACACTTCAAATCAGGTATGCTTCTACTCGGAGAGTTGAAATGCGCGAAATTGTCCCAATCGGATTGTATGCCCACAACGGCTATTGGTATTGCCCAGCTTATTGTATGAAGAGAAGAGGATACCGATTGTTCCGAGCGGATTGCATGCTTGAGGTAGCAGAAGTGGAGCGTATACATACCGATGTGCCGATCAATCTATTGACCTTGGAGGAGTGGTTCGAACCTCCACAACATAAAGACGGCTCCGTTCATGTTCCTTTGCGTGTTGAGTTGACCAAGCTTGGCGTACGGAAATGTCAAGCCGATCCATGGCTGGATAAAGCGATGACGGTGCGTGAAGAAGGAACTGGATTCATTCATATGGACATAGCAGGTTCCGAAATCAGTTATTTAGCAGATATTTTATTCGGTATGGGAACGGATGCCTATGTCCTTGAACCAATGGAGATCGTAAATATTATTCATCAGAAGGCAGAGCAGGTAGTTGCGCACTATCGAGGGAACAAAAGCTAAATATTGTATCTCTATGACCAGTCTATTAGGGGGATAAACAGGGGAGAAACCCCGTCTTTGGGCATATTGAAATTGTATCATCCCAATATATACTAAACAGAGAAGTAATCGATTTGGATTAGTAAAAATAGGAAGATCGTATTAGAATAGAGTTCCAACATGAATTGACATTATTAACCATATGATGCTAAGGTTATAATATCGCTTCATGATTGTAAAAGAGGTGTCGCGCTTATGATCCTTACCGTCTCCTTTGGCAGACAGAGCCGTGATTGGTTCGACATCGATGTAGCGGATGATTGCACAGGGGTGCAGCTCAAGGCCATTCTCGGGTTGAAGCTATTCGGTGAACCGCCTAAAAATCATATGCAATATATATTGGAGGTCAAGCAACCAGAAGGGCTGTGGATTACTGTTCCTGAACAGGTGCGATTGCTGGAGGCGGGTGTCCGTGAAGGCGCGTATATCCGTGTGCAGCGAGCATTTTCCACGACGAATGAGGCAATCCCATCGTATGGAAGTCGTTCCTTGTTCCAACTCGATGAAATGGATGATCAAGCAGAATCGTGAGAAGAGGAACGAGACGAGGAGTTGTTCGATGTGAATGTAATGTATCAGAGATCGCCTCGAATCAAGCCGGAACTGCCTGAGGAGAAGCTTGAAATATTGCGTCCTCCTGCAGAACCGTCGAGACCGACGTTCTCTATAGTTACCATCATTATTCCGATTGTAATGACATTGGTCAGCATCGGTTTTTACATATATATGTCTATGTCAGGCAAGATGGGCAGCAGCAATTATATGATGTTTCAAATGATAACCATCTCTATGATGCTTATGTCCTATACGTTGCCTTTCTTTCTATATCTAAGCAACAAAAAGGCCTACCAACGCAAAAAGGAAGAACGAAGTCGGATGTACATGGCTCAACTAGAGAAGCACCGACTCGAACTTGAAGCGAAGCAGGAAGAACAACGAGCGGCTATGCAAGCGATTCATGGTGATCCGGATGTGTGCTACCAAATTGTGAAAAATCGTAATAGTAGCCTGTGGGAGCGCGGGCCGACCGACGATGATTTTATGGAAGTCCGCATTGGCACCGGAGAAGTGCCTTTTTATATGCCCATACTTACCCCTAGAATTGATGGATATGAGAAGGATCCGCTCATTGATGCAGCTCACAAGCTTGAACAAGACTTTCGTACTGTCGAAGCGGCTCCCATTACTTTGCCGTTGTATGATTCCAAGGTAATAGGTATTGTCGGCGATAAGGCTGCGGTAATGGATGCGGTGCGTATTGTGATTGCCCAGCTAACGACTAAGCATTCACCTGATGAAGTGAAACTCGCTGCCCTCTATGATGAACGCGATGCGGATGACTGGAGCTGGCTAAGATGGCTGCCGCATACATGGAATGATGAGCGGACTGTCCGCTACTTGGCGGATCGGCGAAGCATGGTGCATCAACTGGCAGATCAACTCTACGGTATTTTGAATCGTCGCAAGAGCTTCCAGACAAGTGGAAAGAAGAAAAAGGCGCTTCCGATCTATGTTGTGCTGCTGCCCGACAGTTTACTGATAGAGGAAGAGCCGTTATACCCAATTCTATTGGAAGAAGCAGGCCGTGTGGATAGCTGCACCATTGTACTGTCCGATCGCAAGGAACGGCTTCCAATGCAATGCCGGCTAATTGTAGAGGTGGGCGCTGGAGCGGGAGTGTCAACGCAAAAAACGGATCAGGAAGGAATTATACAGCAATCTTTTCATATGGATCATTTGTCAGATGACAAAATTGACACGCTGGCTCGTTATATGGCGCCAATCCGGTTGAAGCGCTCGGCTGCCACGGATTTACCTCCTGTTTTAACCTTGTTCGATATGTTTGGGGTTGAACAAGCTGAGCAGTTGGAACTGGCGAAACATTGGAATCAGAATCGATATCCAGATACGCTGCCTGTACCTGTCGGTGTTCGTGCCGGCGGGAAGCTTGTTTCCTTAAATCTGCATGACAAGATTGAACGGAAGGGCCATGGTCCGCATGGTCTAATCGCAGGGACGACGGGCTCGGGCAAAAGTGAAGTTATTCAGTCATTGATTGCTTCTCTTGCTGCTAACTACCACCCTCATGATGTTGTATTCCTACTGATTGATTATAAGGGCGGTGGGATGTCTAATATATTTGGGAAGCTTCCGCATGTTGTGGGTACCATTACGAATTTGGACGATAACCTGATTGAACGTGCGAAGGTGTCGTTGCGTGCTGAGCTCATACGTAGACAGCGCGTATTGAATGATGCTGGAAATATGCAGCATATCGATGAATACTACAAGTCGTCACTACGGCATCAAAAGCCGCTGCCGCATTTAATGATTATTATCGATGAATTCGCTCAGCTTAAGAAAGATCAGCCTGAATTCATGGATGAGCTTATCAGTATTGCGGCAATAGGCCGCACGCTAGGAGTTCATTTGTTACTCGCTACCCAGAAGCCGGCGGGTGTGGTAGATGAGAAAATATGGAGTAATACACGATTCCGCATCTGCTTGCGTGTGCAAAGTGAAGGTGACAGCCGGGATATGTTGAAAATTCCTAACGCTGCTTGGATTACACATCCTGGGCGCGGCTACTTCCAGGTTGGAAGTGATGAAGTATTCGAAGAACTGCAATTTGCTTGGAGTGGAGCTCCTTATTTAGTCAAGCCTAAAGAAGGGCGTCCGCTGCGCATTGAAGTGAGCGAGGTTCGCCTTAACGGGAAGAGAGAGCCGCTCCTTCATAGTGATACCTTATCATCCGCTTATGAAGAAGAGGAGCCGAAGAAGCAGCTTCAAGCATTCATTGAGCTGGCTGTGGAGGCGGCAGATCGAGAGGGAATTGCTAGGCTTCAGGGTCCTTGGCTCGCACCTCTGCCTCATGAACTGGAGTTAAGCGAATTGTACAAACAACCGGGGGCGTTAGATGTTGTTGGCGATGGAACACAGGGATTACAGCCTGTCGTCGGCCTATTGGATGATGTAATGAACCAGCGGCAGGAACCGCTTGGCATTGACTTGGATCATGAGCATTGGGCTGTATACGGCATGCCGGGAACTGGGAAGACGACCTTCGTTCAGACACTCCTCATGTCTCTTGCCCGACAATACGATCCAGAGACTTGGCACGGTTATGTTGTGGACACGGGGCGAATGATGAATGATTATGCAGCCCTTCCTCATATCGGGGCAGTCATTGCGGGTGACGATGAAGATCGAATAAAGAGACTGTTCCGTTATTTGCAAGCGATGGTCACGGAACGAATGGAATTGCTGTCTCAAGCTGGTATGAAGACGATTGCTTCGTATCGGCAGGTGACGAAGAAGGCTGTGCCGAATATTGTTATAGTCATTGACGGTTACTTAAACTTCCGTACCTCCTATCCGGATGAAAATGAGCGCCTTGAATATCTCCTTCGAGAAGGAGGAAGTTTGGCTATTACTTTTGTAATTACAGCCAACCGTGTAACCGACATTTTTGACAAGTATAGAAGCAATATTTCGAATGCTGTATCGTACGAATTGGCTGATCCGAGCGATTATTATTTTGCTGTCGGAAGGCCGACCAGAGCTTTAGGAGGGCTTCAGGCCGGACGTGGCCTTGTAAAGTGGAAGGGAGCGCCTGTTGAGTTCCAAACGGCATACCCTGCTGAAGGACAGAGCGATGTGGATCGGGTACAGGAGCTGCGTTCACAAATACGGATGTTGGAGAAAGCATGGCAAGGGACTGCTGCTCCACTGATACGAAGCCTTCCAGAGAGAATTCGACTAAGTGATCTGTTGAAGCTGAACGAAGAGAACCTGGAAGACAGCAGCGCGGAGCTTCTCCAAGCAGAGCGGTGGCATCCTGTTCCGGTCGGTGTTAGTACCGATGATTTGGAACCGTATTTAATTAACTTGAAGGAAGGCCCGCACTTCATCGTGGCTAGTCCTATGGAATGTGGCAAAACGACGTTCTTAATCAGTTGGATGTTGTCCTTAGCTTATTACATGTCTCCTGAACAGTTGCATATCTATGCAATCGATGTACGTTATGGGGATAATGGAATTGCTTCCTTGAAAGATCTGCCTCATGTAAGAGAAATCGTAACAGAGGAAGAGCGAATTCCTGGATTTGTCCAACATGTATATAGTGAAGTGACGACTCGGAGCAAGGACGGTGGCTATCCGTTAATACTGCTAGTAATGGATGATGCGGATATGCTGTGCAAGCAACTGACCGACTACACGGTGAAGGATCAACTGTCTGCTATCGTCCGTCAAGGAAGGGACAGAGGGGTACATATGGTGTTAGCTGGCGTACCATCTGATTTTCCGACATTCGGCGTTGATTGGTTCAATGATGTTCGGGCTTCGCAAGCCGGTTTTTTATTTGGATCGATTGATGCGAATGATCTGTCTTTTTTCCGTATTCCGATCTCGGAGTCCCAAACTTCGAGCTTAAATGGGTCTAAAGTTCTCCCTCCAGGGCAAGGTTATTTTGTAAAGCGGAAATTTGTGAAAATAAAGACGGTTGTACCGTACGATGAAAAATGGACTCCGGCCGCATGGACAACACAGATAAGCAGGCGTTGGAAAGTGCGGGTCTGATGGGGGGTGGAAACATTGATGACAAGCAATGAGCCGCATCAGCAAGCTCATGATGGCAGAAGCGGTATTGAGCTTAGCAAAAAAGAACTGTATTTTCTAGCCGGCATTATTGGGTCGGATCGCTTGCTGGGGGTCGAGGATCCATTCCGCGGATACTTGACAGAGGAAATTACAGAAGAATGGAACAAAGTCAAAGCATCGCTTCTGCGTAAAGGTTATTTGACCGAAGCTCCAGGCGGCGTAGAGCTTGGGATACCATCACACGTATATTCGACTGTAGCTGTGACGGGATTGGCGAATCGCTCTTGCTGGGTTCGCTTCCTTGATACAGTCGCTGAGCCTGGTCGCAAGGAATATGAAGGGTATTTTCACTTTACGGATGACTTGACTATAGAACGAGTACAGGCTCAGGAACAAGCGGATATGTACTACTTTCTTGAATATGGTTCGACGAATGAAGCATGTTCTGTCATTGTGAATCGGATGCATTGGGCCGAGCAGGATGAGAGCGATATAACGGCTGTTATGCTGTCTAAGAGGCACTTTCACAAGCTATATGAACAAGCAAATGAACTAACCGTTGAACAAATGGTCAGCCAGCTTATGACCTTCGATGGGGAGGAAGAGGGAGCAGTTGCGCTTGCGCATTCTCTGAAGCATCGGACAGCATCTGGTGAGATGTTATTTCTCGTATGGAATGAGAAGACGTGGGATGTGCAGGGAGCTGCGTTTCTTGTCGGAGGAGCTCGAAATTGGCTCATACGGCAGAGTTCTAAGGGAGATGAGGATTGGTTAACTGCAACTTTAACAACGAAGGAACAGCTGGAGAGTATGTTAATCGATTGGAATCGCCAGCATTCTATGGAGGAAGGAAGGTGATATCGTGCGCATTATCGTTACGCCGGATGCGCTTCGTGAGGGGAGCCGTCAGCTGCAGGCAACAGCGGAGCAATTGGAAGCTATTCAATCGTCATTGGAACGGTCTCTTCAATCAATAGAGTGGGAGGCATCTATTAAGACTGCTGTCGAAGAGAAATGGCAGCAGGCTGCACGGTTATCTGCTCAAATACATACGCTTTTGTACGAATTAAGCAAGCAGCTTCAATCCAAGGCTGATCAGTTCCAAACGGCTGATCAGCAAGCGCACCCGATACTGGGTCAAGCTTACCAGATCGGTTCGGCGGCGTCACTATATTCAACGATCGGGATTGGGGGGGCATCGTTAATTATCCCTGCTGTAGGGACTCAGGTAGGAGCCATATCGAATCCGAATGCGGTTGTGCGAGCAATTGGTAAGCAAGAGGATAAGGGATCAGGATGGAACTGGAAGCCTACGGTTCCTGAAATGTATGGTTATGGGAAAGATGGTTATCGCATGATGAATATGGCGAAGAGCGGGTTCAATGTCAATGTGCGTGGAGATGGCTATGCGACCATCAGTGGGGCGAGATCCAAGTTCGCGCTGTCTGAGGGGATACAGGGAACGAGATATGCGGCATCTAATGCAGCGAATCATACGAATGTATGGAAATTCGTAGATCCGGCAGTTGCAGCGAAAGAGTCGCTATCCATTAAAGGCTGGAGTGCGAAGCTTGGATATGCAGGGCTGGCATATGATACAGGAACGGCAGTTATGACTGATTATGACAAAGGAGGCCCAAGTCGTGCTGCAGCTAGTGCAGTCGTAAATGGCTCGATTGGAGTCGGCACGATGGCAGCAAGCGCAGCAGTGGGCGCTTGGGTCGGATCAGTCGTTCCTGTTGCAGGCACAATTGTTGGTGCAGGAGTAGGCCTTGCGACTGGAGCAGCGATCTCCATGGTTACAGAGGTCACGATTAATGGCAAATCGATCAAGACCCATGCGGTGGATGCCGTAGATACTGTAGTGGATACTGTGTCTGATACCGTTACAAGTGGAACGAAAACAGCTACTGAAGCTGTTCAGGAAGGGGTTAAAGCGGTGAAAAGCGGTGCGACAAAGGCAGCCGGCAAAGTTGTAAACAAGGTAACCAATATGTTCGGAAGTGCCAGTGCAGGCAAGTTGCTTCCTAGCTGATGCTCCAATAGGTTTAACAGACGGTTTTAATTTGTGACATAAGCACTATACAACAATGATGCTGGACAGGTTTTTCGGAACAGCACCCGACCCTATATGTGTGTATTGTTTTTAATATAAGCTCAACGCATCAGTTCTGAAATTACACAAAGGTTTAGGAATGCAGGAGTAGAAAGGGAAGGATGAATGATGGAGAATCAAGTCGGGCAACAACATGTTGCGAAGGAAGAGAATGAATTGCTTCCGCTCGGCTCTGTAGTGCTGCTGCGTGAAGGAAGTAAGAAATTAGTGATTTACGGCCGCAAGCAGCTTCAGGTGACTACGAATCGGTTGTTCGATTATTTGGGCGTTGTGTATCCAGAGGGATATATTGACGAGAATTACTCTTACTTGTTCAATCATGAAGATATAGAAGTGATTGCTCATGTTGGCTATACCAATGAAGAAGAAGAGCAGTTTCAGCTTGTTCTCCAACGTGTGCCGTTGGCTCCAGAGTCCTCTTTATAGATTTGGGACCGGAGACTCTTTTAATAGGGCGGTAGAATTCATGTACAATTGTGGGCAGATAGATTTGAAATATTTACTTTTCATTCAATTGTCTACCAAAGGGAGGAATCATCATGGCAGGCCGCATATTAATTACACCGGAACAGGTTGATCAAGTAGCAAATCAATTTAAGCAAGGTGGAGACCAGAGCCAACAAATCGTAGCGTCTCTTACTCAGTCGATCCAAGGCATGGAGGGTCAATGGGAAGGGATGACGAAGCAGCGCTTCTTCCAGGAATTCCAGGAGGCAAGCAAGCAGATGCAATCATTCGTACAGACTCTAAATACGATTAGTGAAGAGCTGAAGGCGATCGCACAGAAGTTTCGCACTGTCGACGAACAGCGGTAATTATTTATCTCTTAATATTAAATACGAAGAGGAAGCCGGGCGTTGGAAATACTCCCGGTTTTTCTTACATCATATCGAAGATCATCCGGGAGGATAGGAAACAATGTCATTTCAGCCACAACCAGGAGATACGATCATTATTCACGATACAGAATATCGGTTCGGAGAACATCCGGCAGCTCCTGGACTCGTCTACGCGCAGGCAGGCAGACAAGGTGTCATCTATCAGCTTCTCCCACCCCAAGGAAATGCTGCAGAGGCGAAGGCGTTAAAAGTATTCAACCCGAAGTATCGTGTCCCTTCTATGGTATATCAGTCCGAGCTGCTAGAGTCCTATAGTGAGTTGACAGGGTTAAAGGTGTGCAGTCGGAGCGTATTAACCCCTGAGAAAAACGGAGGACTGATCCACAAACATACGGACTTGCTATATGCAGTGGCAATGCCGTGGATTTATGGTCCTACTTGGTTGGATATCGTCGCAGAACGCAAAATGCTGACACGCCAGCAGAGCTTGCTCATGGCCAAATCCCTGGCTCGTATATGCTCTGGTATGGAGCAGAGGGGGTTAGCACATTGTGATTTGTCTGCGCCGAACATCATGCTTCCTTTTTTCTCGGAAGTTAAGCAGAGCGCGAATGCCTCACCGATACAATTGGTTGATGTAGAGCAGTTGTACAGTCCCAAGCTGGATCGTCCAGACGTCCTATTCAGTGGTTCTCCAGGATATGCTGCACATCGAACGCTTCTAAGCGGCATGTGGAGCGCTTATGCGGATCGGTTCGCGGGCAGTATCCTGCTGGCAGAAATGCTGGGATGGTCGTCTGCGCAAATTGTGCAGAAATCATGGGGAGAAAGCTATTTCGATCAGCGTGAGATGCAAACATCATGTGATCGGTACGAGGTATTGAAGCGTGAATTGCAGGAGCTCTATGGGAATAAAGTCGCGGAGCTGCTGACCCGCGCTTGGGAAAGCCAAGATTTAAGCAGCTGTCCGACCTTCGGCGAGTGGCTGGTTGTTCTTAATGGAATTGATGAAGAGAAACAGATGGCGATTGATGCTCCGCTTCATGTTCAACATAAGGAAGGTAAGGATGCTCTATCGAATTCTGAACATTCAAAACCGATGATAGCCGACTCGGAAAACGCAGTACATTTTGCTGTACAAACGGAAAAAGACGAAATAGCTGCTGCTTCTGCATGTGATGAAGCAGATCCTGATATCGTGAATCGATTATTCCGCCAAGCCAGAGAGCTGGAAGGGCGCAGTCAGTTGCAAGGTGCGTTGGAAGTATATCGTTCCGCTCATCATTTTGTTGTGGACGGAAGCCCCATGCAAATCGAATTGACTGCTGCCATCGCTGACTTAGAGCATAAGCTTGCTGCGGAAGTGCAACAAAAGTCAGGAAGTAAGGGGAAGTTTAGTAAACGTGCGATTTCTATCATTTGTATCGCTTCAGCGGTATTGATCATTGGATGCGGTGCCGTTGTGGCAAGCATGATGAATGCAAATGCTGCTACGAAGGCGGCGGAAGAGCAGGCGCTTCTCGATGCGAAGCAGCTAGAAATGCAGAATCAGCAGTTGAAGGCGGAAGAGGAACGGAAGCAAAAGGAAGAGCAACAGAAGCAAGAGGAAGCTAAACGGCTGCGTGAGGAGGAACAGCGCAAGCAGGAGGAGCAAAAGCGAAAAGCGGAAGCACAGCGTGCGAAGCAGTTGGAAGCACAGAAGAAGAAGGAAGCAGCTGAGAAGGCGGCAGAACGCAAACGTCTCCAAGCCAAGTATGATCAGCAAATGCAATATGAGAAGTATCTAGCATGGAAGAAGCAGCGGGACGAACAGCTCCGTATCGAACAGGCACGTGAACAGGGACGTCAACAGGAACGTAAGCGGCTGGAAGCAGAACAGGCTGCGAAGAAGGCTGCTGAGCTTAAGAAGGTTCGCAACCGAGATGTTGTTCTGCTGATAGCATCCTACAATAAAACATATAATGCGATCAAGCAGGACAATATGAAAAATGCAAAAACCTATGCCTTAGAGTTCGTAGAGCGTTACGAAAAGGATCCAAATTTTTTCAAGAATGTCGGGAAAGTCGGAACAAGAGCAGCACATATATATAAATTCTTGCAAGATACAAGCTATAAAATACCGGATATTTAATTCGGAACATAGAGTGTTATGAATACACGATATGAGGTGAACTGGACGAATGAACTACACGATACAGGCTTCACAGCGAACACCTGCACTTCTCATATATTTAATAGATATTAGTGCCTCTATGAACATGACGATGGCTGGAAAAAGGCGTATTGATGTGGTGTATGACGCATTATCTCAGGCTATTCGTCAGATGGTGTTCCGTTCAACGAAAGGCCATAGGCTGACACCTCGCTATCGGATAGCCATCTTAGCATACAGTGATGATGTGTATGATGTATTGAATGGAATTAAAGGAATTGATGAGATTGCAAGTATGGGAGCATTGCCGGATTTGACTCCGGTTCGCTTTTCGGATGCGGCCAAGGCATTTCTGCAAGCGGAAAGATTGCTGGAGGCAGAGCTGCCTTATATGCAGGATTGCCCGGCTCCTCTCATCTGTCATATGACAGATGGAGTTGCTACAGGCGATGATCCGGCGCCTATCGCAAAACGAATTATGCAGATGGGCGTTCCGGATGGAAATGTTCTTATTGAAAATATTTTTATAACGGATTATATGCTGGATACACCGATTGAGGAGCCGCGACGGTGGAAAGGGATATTGCATGATACGGTGCTAACGGATGAGCATGCGCAGAAGCTTCGCAGCATGTCATCGGTCTTGCCGGAAAGTTATCGCGAAATGTTGGTGGAGGCGGATTATCATCTTGCTCAAGGTGCCTACATGATGCTGCCAGGCAATTGTCCGGAACTAGTGTCGATTGGCTTCCAAATGTCTGCCGCTACCCCTGTTCGTTAATCGCTTTTGAAACTAACGGCAGCCCTTGCCTAGATGATACATAGAAGTCGGAATGTAATCCGGCACGCAACAAAAGAAGTTCAAAGTTCCTCAATACATATACAGCTTGGAATGTGAGGGAAAGGCAAGGTGAATCCGCATGAGTCTGACATCCTATCACTTTACATCTAACCAGCAGGTGGATCAGCCTTTAACGACGATTGTGCAATCGCCTTTTCGCTGCCGTTTCGCCTACGCTAAAGCGGGTGAAACGGCGCTTTATAAAGAGAATAATCAAGATTTTTTAGCTTTTCGCATTGATGAAAATGCGCTCAGCTTTATCATGTGTGATGGAGTTAGCTTGAGCTATCGGGGAGATTTTGCCGCGCACTTTCTAGGAACTCATCTCCTGAATTGGATTTCTGCTACTGGCCATGCAGAGCGGAATGAAGCTTCTTTCCATGAATATCTTCATTCTTTACGTGAATGTGCCGCCGAACAGATGTCGCGCTTAACGGTTCCATCGGATCTTCCATTGCTGCTGCGAGATGTGCTTGAGGATAAAAAAAGGATTGGCAGTGAAACGATGTTCATTTGTGGTCGGGTTGACGTCTTTAATGGCATACATCCGTACCATCGCATTTGGCTAGCTTGGCATGGAGATGTAAGGCTTCGCTTATGGCAGCACGGACAGGAGAGCGGCGAGTTTCTCGGAGGGTCAAACTCGACCAGACAGCGTTGGTCAGCTGCTCGCGGTTTGATTGGCGGGCGAGCATGTACTTGGCAGCAGCAGGCGGAAGGTCGAATTCCATCTCGGCTGTTGGTGTATACGGATGGTTTTTCGGATCTGGATGACAGGCAAGAGCCACCGAAGGATGAGCAGATGCGTCGCAAACTTGAGCATACGAATGGTGAATGGCTAGGGGATGATGCCTCATTCCTTGATATTATCTGGTAAGTTGGCAAAAAAATGTTGGATTGAGACAAGATAACGATGCTGTATGCTCATTCGTAAGGTATAATCGTAGCATAGATAAATTGAAGCTGTGTCTTCCTTTTTGAACATATTAGAAGCCTAGAGAAATATCAGCATACAACATGGGGAAGACAATTGAGCTGAGAAAGGTTGCAACATGAAGAGAAAACATGCAGATCGCTACGATTGGAAACGGATCTTGTCCAAGCAGTTCGCGCTTACTCAAGTCGATTCTTCAGATTTTACAGGATACATCTCCCTTATTAAAATCAATTCGGTAAGGCAGCCGCTTGTCGTAACTATGGATGGAAAGAGATTAAAGCTAGTTGATGTAGGATATTGTTGGATGCAATATTTCCCTTTGGATGAGCATTATTCGATAACTACGGTATTTAATGAACGGGGACAGGTTGTCCAGTGGTATGTAGATATTTGTGAGCCGTTTGCACTGGATGAACGCGGCATACCGTATTTTGTCGATTTATACTTGGACGTTGTTCTGCTGCCGACGGGACATGTTTTTTTGCTGGACGAGGATGAATTAGAAGAGGCATTAGAATGGGGACGGATATCCCATGATCAATATCGTATTGCAGTGAACGAGGCATCACGACTCTTTCATGAGGTGAAAGAGCACTCGTTGATAGGGCGCAGCAAAGATGATTATATAATGATGCTGCAATTGCTAGAGAAATGATAAGAAGACTGAGAATCAGTCTTCTTTGTTTTATTTCAGGGAGTGCTCCAGCCCTTATATTTCACAAGTTGAAACTTTTTCCACAGTTAAAGCGTCTAAACAATGTACCACGTTAGATGGTGGAGATTCCCTTTCTTTAATTGATGTAATCGCTCAC
The DNA here is from genome assembly GCF_030363895.1 of Paenibacillus sp. S-12. Classification (NCBI taxonomy): domain Bacteria; kingdom Bacillati; phylum Bacillota; class Bacilli; order Caryophanales; family Paenibacillaceae; genus Paenibacillus; species Paenibacillus sp. S-12. Next base: position 25,348 of record NZ_JASIUF010000014.1, on the reverse strand, counting down.
AATCTCAGTTTTACGTTGCTCAACTCACGTTCACGTTGCACAAGTAGAAAGTTAGAGAGTAGGGACATGAATACAATAATTTCCATGTGCGATAAAGGAAAGGGTGGGGCTTGTATTGTTTCCAGTCGTTTATTCAACTTTATGTGAGCAAGCACTCAGGACATGGATAGCAGAAAATTATAGCATAGGGACAGTTCAGCGCGTTACATATACGCACTATGACTTTGACCTATGTGGATACGGCTAAAGGGCCTATGATATAGCTGAATTCCGCTTGGCACGAGAAGTGCGCTTGAACCGCGATTCAGAAAATTGTCCTTACTGTGGAATGCATTCCTAGAAGGGTATCAGTCCATACGTCCGTTAAGCGCAGACGATATTCGAGCGGTTCCCCTATTTGTTGCAGCGCGTCAATTGTGGCTGATGGCCCTATGCCTCCACGATTTACAAATTGTCGGCAGCATAGATTCAGGCGACGATTTTATTGATGAGAAGATGGACTATTTCAACTCATTGCCTGTTGAACTTATAGGCAATATATAGGTAGTATGGTAAACAAGCATGACATGCTTGGCAGGAGGGACAACATGAATGTAAGAAAGCTGCCTAGAGAGCAGAAGGAAAAATGGATTGAGGATTTGAAGCAATATTTCGAAAATGAGCGGGGAGAATCTCTTGGAATGTTTGAGGCAGAGGAGCTTGTTGATTATTTGCTGCAAATATTCGAACCTTACTTGTACAATCAGGCAATAGAGGATGCTCGCACAATGATTGAACAGCGCATGGCTGGCATTGAAGAGGATCTTTATGCGATGAAAAAGTCGGTTGCTAAGGATCGAAGATAGCGACATGCCGTTTACATTTGCACATCCGCTGTATGCTGTTCCAGCAAATCGAAGCGTGTTGCACCGCGTTTCTTGAGTGCGATAGGACTTGTACTTGGCAGGCAGGCGCCTGATTTTGAATATTTTATTCTGCTTGAGCCGTAGTGATCCTGGGCAGTTGTTTAATATGGAGGGGATTCGATTGCACATTCGGAAGGCGATTGCAGGTGATGCACCTGGTATTGCGCGTGTTCATGTTGACAGTTGGCGCACAACCTACCAAGGGATTGTATCCGATACCTATCTATCAGGCTTATCTGTACAAGCGAGACAGACGATGTGGGAGCATGCGATTTCACAATTGACAGCAGATAAATGTATCTTTGTTGTCCAACAAAAGTCTGGTGAAATTATTGGATTTGCCATGGGAGGGCCTAGCCGAAGCGAGCAGTTCCCGAATCGCTCGGAATTATATGCGCTTTATTTATTGTCGTCGGTACAATGTCAAGGAATCGGGAAAATGCTCATATCTCATGTTATGCGATATATGAAGTTATGCGGATATATAAGCATGCTGGCGTGGGTGCTGAAGGGGAATAGCGCCCTTCAATTTTATCGCCGTACGGGAGCCGTAATCGTTGGTGAGGATGATATTGAGATAGGTGGCGAAACTCACACAGAAATCGCTATGGAATGGGCGCAGTTATCGATTTCATAATCAGTCGTTACTTATTGAGTTCTTAATACTAATCCTTTATTTCTAGGCACTTAAGCCGAGTTCTTTCTTATCTTATTTCTAATCAAAAGCAGGTGATAGGCTTTGATATCAACCATTCACTATCAATTGAGACAATTGGAAGGATCGACAGCATTGTATGCCTACGGTACAGAGGCATGCGAAAAACAAGGACTGTTTGAAGTCGATTTTGTGGAGTATGAGCGAATGTGCCAGAAAGGGCTAGTTCCTTCTATTGAGGAAACGGTATATTTAATTCGCAAGAGTGAGCATGACCCTAACTTCTACGGTGGAATTCGGGTGTTTTTTCATTTATACAAGCATTATTTACAACATGGCGCATATGCCGAGGAGTATGGTCAGATGGTGTAAGCTTGTCATTTGAAAGTAAATGAGTGAGTCGTGTTGGTTCATAAAGTTTGATAGGTGAGAGTGTATGGTAAAGAGGAGGACAAATGTGTTGAAAGTTCACATTACAGCATCGAAAACGCAAGATATTCCGTTAGAACTGCTACTACTGGCAGATCCCGAGGAGGCTGCCGTTAATCAATACCTAGATCACAGCATTGGATATACCCTTACAATTGATGGAGAGGTTATCGGAGCTGTGCTGCTTCTGCCGACGCGCCCACATACACTTGAGCTTGTCAATGTGGCTGTATATGAAGCATGGCATGGACGCGGCTATGGCAAGCAGCTCGTTTTGCATGCCATTCAAAGTGCACGCGAGCTGGGTTATCGAGTGATGGAGGTCGGTACAGGGAACTCCAGCCTGTCCCAGCTAGGCCTATATCAAAAATGCGGCTTTCGAATTTGCGGAATTGATACCGATTTCTTCGTCATCCATTATGATGAACCAATCGAAGAGAACGGAATTCCCTGTGTGGATATGATACGACTTCGTTTGCTCTTGTAAACGTGTACTATAATGGATATATAGATATATCCTTACGTTGAGAAGAGTGGGAGCGTGCTGCATATGAATCGATTTACGGATGAGGAAATTCGAAGCATTCGGAGACAGGCGATGGCCATTGAGCGAGAAGGCAAATTGCCGGAACAACTGTTGCAATGGATATACGACCGGGGATTGTTCAAACTGTTCATTCCCTCTGAATTACAGGGGAATATGACATCGCTTCCAGAAGCGTTGCAATGGTTCGAGCATACGTCATGGATTAATGGCAGCTTCGGCTGGCTGGTCACGATTGGTTCTGGCGGAGGCTTCTTTGCCCCATTTATGAAGCTAGAGGTAGCGAAGGAAGCTTATATGAGGAAGGATGCAGTTGTAGCTGGTTCGGGGCATCCAAGCGGTACGGCTGAGAAGGTGAATGGAGGATATCGGGTGAATGGGTGCTGGAAGTTCTGCAGCGGCTCGACCTATGCGACCGTATTTACAGCCAACTGCGTGGTGGAAGAGCGTAATGCTGCGAGCGCTATAAAGGATACGGCAGCAGAGCCGGTTATTCGGTCGTTCGTATTTCGGCCGGATCAAGTCGAGATCGTGAAAGATTGGAATGCATTTGGATTGAAGGCTACGGAAAGTCATTCGATTGTAGTGCACGATCTATTTGTTCCTGATGAACGAACCTTTAGCATCATGGAGCCAAATGGGCTCTATGATGATCCGATATATGACTATCCGTTCTTGCCGTTTGCAGAAGCGTCTTTTGCTGCCGTAAGCATCGGTGTTGCCAAGCACTTCCTCGATGAGGCGCGAGATATTGCGGAACGAAACCGTAACGTTTGGATGAATGCTACTGTGAATCGATATGTGTATGTTATGGATAAAATTAGCGCTCAGAACGATATTCTGACGGAAGCTGCAAATGTATTCTATCAGGCCATTGAGCAATCGTGGAGCCGGCACATTGGTGGCCAACAGCTATCAGAATCAGATATACAGGATGTGTCGCAGCGCTGTAAGGAGGCTGGACAAGCTGCCTTATCTTCTGCAAATGCAATCTTCCCATACTTGGGCATTCATGCAGTAATGGAGGATGCAACTATTAATCAAATTTATCGCGACTTGCAGACTGTATGTCACCATTCCTTATTAGTGAAATTCGATTAAGTTTCAGGTGTAAAAAGAAAAAGAGGCAAAGCGGAGAAAGAAGGGGGACACCCATCCGAATTCTCTACTTTGCCTTTTTTATATTGTTGCGGGGTATAGGATCAGCGCTTATACCAGATGGCAGGCCACAAAATGTCCTGGCTTCGCTTCGCGGAATTCAGGGACTGCAGCGGCACATCGTTCTGTTGCTGCAGGGCATCTAGTACGGAAATGGCACCCGCTTGGCGGGTTAATCGGGCTTGGCAGTTCACCGCTTAATACAATCCGTTCCTTCTGAGCTTCGATATCAGGATCGGGCACAGGAATGGCTGACATGAGCGCTTGTGTGTAAGGATGAAGCGGCTCTGAGTAGAGCGTGTTGCTGTCCGTCAGCTCAACCATTTTGCCCAAATACATGACGGCAACACGATCGCTAATATGCTTGACCATGGATAAATCATGGGCAATGAATAAATAGGTGAGCCCGAATCTAGTCTGCAGATCCTTCAGCAGGTTGACGACTTGGGCCTGAATGGATACATCCAGCGCTGAAATCGGTTCATCACAAATAATGAGCTTGGGATCAACGGCAAGTGCACGGGCAATACCGATGCGCTGACGCTGCCCTCCAGAAAATTCATGCGGATAACGTGTAGCATGATCAGGATTCAAGCCGACAAGGTCAAGAAGCTCCTCGATTCGCTTCTTCTTCTCGGCACGGCTAGATGCAAGCTTATGAATTTCAATTGCCTCTCCGATAATATCAGAGATTGTGAGGCGCGGATTAAGTGAAGCGTACGGATCCTGGAAGATCATCTGCATCTCACGGCGCATGGCCGCCATCTGCTTGCGCTTCAGACTATAAATATTGGTCCCATTGTAGATTGTACGACCGCCTGTCGGTTCGTAAAGACGTAAAACAGTTCGTCCAACTGTAGACTTCCCACAGCCAGACTCCCCAACCATACCGAGTGTTTCACCCTTATGAATGGTGAAGCTTACATCGTTCACTGCTTTCAGAACATTGCCGCGGCCCAAATGAAAGTACTTCTTCAGTCCTTGTACCTCTAATAATGTTTCTCTGCTCATCTTGCCACCTCCTGTGCCAGTGGATGCAGAAGCCAGCAGTTCGCCTGATGCGAATCACTTACATTCGTTTTCTCTGGATCAGAGCTCATGCAGATCTCCATTACATCATTGCAGCGTGCGCAAAACCCGCATCCGGCAGGCGGCTTAATCAAATCTGGCGGAGTTCCATAGATCGGGATAAGAGGCTCATCCTTCTTCTGATCAAGTCGAGGCAACGAACGCAGCAATCCTTTTGTATATGGATGCTGTGGATTTTTGAAAATATCCCATTTCGTCCCGGTCTCAACGATTTTTCCTGCATACATAACAATGACACGGTCGCATAAATCAGCTACGATACCCAGATCATGAGTGATTAAAATAATCGATGTCCCCATTTCCTGCTGCAGTTGCTTCATGACGCGCAAAATTTGTGCCTGTATTGTCACGTCAAGCGCCGTTGTCGGTTCGTCGGCGATAAGCAGGGATGGGTTACAAGCAAGTGCGATTGCAATCATGGCGCGCTGGCGCATTCCGCCCGAGAACTCATGCGGATACTGCTGGAAACGGGAAGCGGGATTCGGAATTCCGACCATGGACAGCATCTCGATAGCACGCGTCTTTGCCTGTGCAGAGCTCATTTTCTGATGCTTCGTTAATACCTCCGTAATTTGCCGGCCAATCGTCATCGTTGGATTGAGTGAAGTCATCGGATCCTGGAAAATCATGCCGATGTCTTTGCCGCGAATTGATTGCATCTCTCGTTCTTTCAGCTTTAGCAGATTATTGCCTTTGAAACGAATTTCGCCCTGCTTGACCTTGCTAGGTGGGCTTGGCAGCAGACGCAATATCGACTGTGCCGTTACACTCTTGCCGCATCCAGATTCGCCTACGATGGCCACAGCCTCGCCTTGATTTACATGAAAATTGACGCCGCGTACTGCCTTCACCTCGCCGCCGCGAACGTGGAAAGAGACGTGAAGGTCGTTGATTTCCAATAATGGCTTCATATTCGTCATCCTCCTCGTCTACTTTTTCATTTTCGGATCGAGTGCATCACGCAGTCCGTCGCCGAACATGTTGAATGCAAGCATCGTTAAGCTGATGAAGAATGCAGGAAATGCAATACGCCAAGGATATACGGTCATCGCCTTCAATGCATCGCTAATCATCGTTCCCCACGAAGCAGCAGGGGATTGTACGCCAAGCCCAAGGAAGCTAAGAACTGCTTCGCCAAAGATAGAGACAGGAATTGCTAGCGTGAGTGTTACGATGATTGGGCCGAGTGAATTGGGAATCAAATGACGGAACAAGATCCGAGCTCCAGATGCCCCAAGGGAACGGGAGGCAAGGACGAACTCTTGATTTTTGAGCTGCATCATTTGCCCGCGTACAATCCAGGCCATATTGATCCATCCGGTGAAGCATAATGCAAGAATAATAACGCCAAGACTTGGCTCAAAAACAACAACAAGCAGAATCGCTACAAGAAGATCAGGAAGTGTAAATATAATTTCGGATGCTTTGTTCATGAAGTCATCAAGTTTGCCGCCAACATACCCCATAATACCGCCATAAATAACGCCAATAATGAGGTTGATGCAGGCAGCCGAAAAACCGACGATGAGCGAAATTCGTGCCCCCATCCATGTACGGGCGAACATGTCGCGGCCGAGATCGTCCGTGCCGAACCAATGCTCTGAGGAAGGTGGCAAGTTTGTTTTGTCTAAGTAATTCGTCTCGTAGTCATATGAAGTTAACATTGGTCCAATGACAGCCATAATAATGAGAAGAACAAGAATAACGAGACCTGTCATCGCGGCCCAATTGCTGCGTAATCGAAGCCATGAGTCGCGCCAGGCGGAAATACTTTCACGTTCAATCGCCTCCGCCGCATGTTCGTCGATGTTCGCTTTTTTGAATTGCTCAGGCTTGATAGAGGTCTGCTGCAATGGATTTTGTTTATTGTATGTAATCATGCCGCTTTCTCCTTTCCTTTGACAAGCTTAATGCGAGGATCAATAAAACCGTATGCCAAGTCAGTAAGGAAACGAGCCAGCATCAATATAACGCCATAGAACATGGTGATGCCCATAATAAGAGAATAATCACGGTTCGTAATACTGATTACGAATACTTTGCCAAGTCCTCCGATTCCAAAAATGTGCTCGATGATAAATGACCCGGTCACGACACCTGCAGTGAGCGGCCCAAGATAAGTGACGACTGGCAATATGCCGTTACGAAGAATATGTCGGCGTACGATGACTCCGGCAGTCAGTCCCTTGGACTTGGCGGTCTTAATATAATCGGAATGCAGAACTTCCAGCATACTGGAGCGGGTCAATCTGGCGATGAAGGCAATAGGCAGAGCGGATAATGCAATGGTTGGCATAATATAGGTAAGCGGCCCACTCAGACCAAAGACAGGCAGAAGCTTAAGCTTCACGCCGAGCACATATTGCATAAATGAGGCAAGAACAAAGCTCGGAACGGACACGCCAATAACGGCAAGCACCATAGAAAAGGTGTCAATTAATTTACGGTGCCGCATCGATGCAGCAATTCCAAGTCCAATTCCAATGATGACGGCCACAATTAATGCGCAAATGCCAAGCTTAAGTGAATAGGGGAAGGAATCGCGAATGGCCTGGATAACCTCACGATCCTGCATTTTCATAGAGATACCAAGATCGCCATGCGCCAACTTGTTCAAATACACAAAATATTGCTCGTAAACGGGTTTATCGAGTCCATATTGTTCGAGCAGCCGAGCCCGAATCTCTGGCGGGACTGCTTTTTCCGACATAAAAGGATCGCCTGGTACTGCCTTCATCAACAAAAAGGTGAGCGTAGCCAGAACCCATAGGGATATAATGAGATACATTAGCTTGGTAAGGACATAGCGAATCACATTCCACCAGCCTCCTGAAGAATAATTTCAACCGATAATGGTAAAGTCGGGATACATATGAACGAAGTCCGCATATGCACCCCGACTATTTACATGCTCATTGACATGATAGATTCATTAGTGTTCTGCCAGATGGCCGCGAGTGAAGTTCATTTGTCCTTGGTAGTCGATAAATACATTCTTAACATACGGCTTCTGCAATTGAACGCTTGTATAATAGAAAATCGGCATGATGGCCATATCCTCTGCAATCAGCTTCTTCTCAGCCTGCTTCATCAATTCCATTCGAGCTTTTGGATCTGTGGAAGCCTTCGCATCCTTCACCAGTTTATCGAATTCAGGATTGCTGTATCCGATATCGTTGTTGCCGCTGCCTGTCATATACAGATCGATAAATGACATAGGATCATTATAGTCGGTTGTCCAGCCGGCGCGAGCTACTTGATAGTTCAATGCTGTACGGTTTTTCAGGAATACGCCCCACTCCTGGTTTTCAACCTTTACTTTGATACCAAGCGTGTTTTTCCACATATTCGCGATAGCTATAGCAACTTTCTTATGCATTTCATTCGTATTGTGGGCGAGCGTGAATTCAGGCATTTCGGTCAGGCCGGACTCTTTTAAGCCTTTTGCAAGCAGAGTCTTTGCTTCTGCGGCATCTTCCTTGAAGTACGCACTGTCATCTGTTTCATTGCGATATTCAGCGTCTAACCCAGCAATACCTTTAGCAACTATACCGAATGCAGGCGTTTGACCAGCAAGCGTGACTTTGTCAACGATTTGCTTACGATCGATAGCCATGGCAAGTGCCTTGCGGATATTGACATTGTCGAATGGCTTTTGCTTATTGTTGAACAGGTAATAGTACGTGGAAGCATAGCCTTTAATATGAAGCTCATCTGGCTTCGATTCCTTCAGCATCGCAATTTGGTCAACAGGAATTTCACCTGTTGGCTGGCCAGCTATTTCGAGTGCTCCTGTTTCATACATGCTCACTTCTGTAGCAGGATCTTCTACCATCGTCATTTGAACTTTTGTGAATTTGATTTCATCTTTTGCATAGTAATTTTCGTTTTTAACAAGCTCGAGCGAGTTTTGGTGCTTCCAGTCAGAAATTTTGAATGGGCCATTGGAAATGATTGTGTTCGCTTCAGAAGCCCATTTTGAATTGCGATCGTCTGTGTGGACGGGGAAGTAGGATTGGAAGGAAAGCAAGCTTAAGAAGTAAGCAGTTGGTGTTGTCAATTCAACTTCCAACGTGTATTCGTCAAGTGCTTTAACGGCTACGCTATTCGGATCTGTGGATTTCTTTTTGTGGTAATCTTCTGCGCCTTTGATGTAATACAGCTGATAAGCATATGGCGGAGCCGGCTGCATCGTCGGATCAAGCACGCGTTTCCATGATTTTTCAAAATCTTTCGCAGTAACAGGGTCGCCGTTCGACCATTTGGCGTCTTTGCGGAGATGGAAGGTATACTTCTTCTTCGCTGCATCTTCCTCCCATTTTTCTGCAATGCCCGGAATGGCTTTTCCGTGTTCGTCCATTCGTGTGAGCCCCTCATAAATGTGGCTCAATATTTGGAACGAAGTCGTGTCCTGAGACGTTCCTGGATCAAGAGAAGGAGGTTCGCTCTTCAGGTTGAAGCGGAAGGTCTGATCCGCAGCGAGTGCCTCGTCCTTGTTTTCTTCTTTTTTCTCGCCTGTCCCACTGTCTCCAGAATTCTGAGTTTCGCTTGGCTTGGACTCAGGGGCAGGAGTGCTGCTGCTTCCGCAAGCGCTTACAAACGCGCTTATTGCCAGCAAAAGCGTCAACATAAGCATCATGGATCTACGTTTCATGCGTGTACAGTTCCCCTCTCAATGGAAATTATCATTTGCACCATACGCCAATCATACACAGATGCAGGTCAGAGGAGATAATTGACACCTGGTTTGTAGCATATACTATCATAGCACTCGAATTTCGTCTTCCTTTTTTGTATCAATTTTATAAAAAATTTATCAAATTCGTAACATATACCGCATTGACAGAATGTGTACTAAGGTACAATGTAGTATCGGAATACGCTTGTATCAAGGAGGGAGAAGCATGTTGCCAATACGAAATTCAGCAAAAGCGATCATTATTCAAGATGAAAAAGTGCTACTTACGAAAAATAAGGATCATGAAGGCTTTTTCTACTTGTTCCCTGGAGGTGGTCAAGAGCATGGAGAGCAACTGAGTGAAGCATTGAAGCGGGAGTGCGTGGAAGAAATAGGGTGCAATATCCGTGTGTATGATCTTGCTTTTGTACGGGAATACATAGGAAAAAATCATCAGTTTGCAGAATGGGATGCGCATGTTCATCAAGTAGAATTTTATTTCCATGCTGACATTGCTGCTCCGCTGGAAGCGGAAGTATCCATGCAAGGAACGAATCCAGACGAGCATCAAGTTGGTGTAGAATGGGTTGCGTTGTCAGCGTTAGATCAAATTCGGGTCTATCCTGCGCAATTGATACCGAAACTGCAAGATGGAAGCGCAAAAAATGTGTATATGGGAGATACCAATTAAGCAATAATCGTTATCGTATCGTGAGGTTGGAGATATTTGTTTTTAGATGCAATTGAGGATGAGGAGCTCGTATCAGAGACCCTGTCCTTTTTTTATTTGGCAGAAGATTGTAGCTTGCGAAATGAGACAGCACCCACTATAATGATAATGATTATCAATATCACAAGTATGTACATAAAACTTTTTTGGAGGGCTATATACATGAGCACATTGCTTGTTTATGCGAGTATGACAGGAAATACGGAGGAGATGGCAGAGGCTGTTGCAGAAGGTGTGAAAAGCACAGATGAGTCTCTTACGATGAAGGAAGTCATGGATGCTTATGCATCTGAAATGGCGGACTACGATGGGATATTGCTTGGCGCGTATACGTGGGGCGATGGTGAGCTTCCCGATGAGTTCCTTGATTTCTTCGAGGAAATGGATGATGTTGATCTGACAGGAAAGAAAGCGGCTGTGTTTGGTTCATGTGACTCTTCCTACGCTCAATACGGTGCTGCGGTTGATATTCTGATTGATAAGTTGCGTGAACGTGGTTGTGAGGTCATACTGGATGGCTTAAAAGTAGAGTTGACGCCGAAGTCGGATGAGAAGGAACAGTGCAGACAATTTGGCAGCTCCTTTATTGGCAAGCTTCGTGGCTAATTTCTATCTTGTAATTTTGTATTAATGAATTGGTTATATTTTGCGCGTTAGAAGAAATAGCAGCTCGTCCGCTCATGCAGCGTGCGGGCTGTTTTTATTTGCGATAATAAGGGTATATCAAATTGTTGGCTGTTAGACAACTATGGGTGAATATGGCATGATTTTGTGTAGATGGAATCCATCAATAGGAGGGAGATACTTATGCGCAAGACAGAACTATTCTTTCCAGTTCCGGTTCTTAGCACACCTCGCACACGAATGAAGGAGATGACATTTCACGATGCTGAGGATATGTTCAAGTATGCATCCGATGAGGAGATTTCCCGGTTTGCAACCTGGCCCGCTCATCAGACGATCGAAGATTCTCAGCGCTTTCTGAACTTGATTAGTCAACGATATCATCACGGAGAAATTGCACCGTGGGGCATATATGACAAGCAGTCTGAGCGGCTTATCGGCACATGCGGCTTCGGATATTGGAATCAGAACCATGCGCGCGCTGAAATCGGCTACGCCCTATCAAAAACATATTGGGGTCAGGGCATCATGACAGAAGTTGTGGATGAGGTCATTCGTTATGGATTTTCGAAGATGAAGCTTGTCCGGATCGAGGCTCGCTGTTTTCCAAATAATTATGCTTCTATACGTGTGTTGGAGAAATGCGGGATGGAGCAAGAGGGGATGCTGCGCAAGCATATATTGGCAAAAGGACGCTATGAGGATGTCCTCTTGTTCTCTATTATCAACAAAGCTGTGTTGAATTAAAATATAAAAAACATAAAAAGAGCAGTACAGGTTATCAAAAGGTATTAACCAGCAATGCTCTTTTATGATTCAAGCTCGATTAGTTTTATTCTGTGTCCGTCCTTTTGATACGCTACCAATTGTTTAGCAGGGTGACAGTTTTGGTTTTGCTGTCCCAACCAAAGTGATAGTCGAATACGTTCTGCAGCAGACGGAGAGGAATGTAGGTTTTGTTGTTTATAATTTTGGGATATGTCGTAAGGACGGTATCCTTGCCATTTACCTTCATTTTGTCCGTGAGCGAGCTCCATGTGATATCGGATTTATCGCCTTCAATATATACGGTGTGGCTGAATGCCTCCCATCGTACCTTCAAATTCAATTGTACGCTTAAATCCTTAACAGGGATGTAAGTCATTCCATTCTCGATAAGGCCTTCATGGGTTAAGGCGTTTCCATCCATATCTACCACACGTACGGCCGGGATTGACGGCTTGTGAGGCATATGTGAGGTCAGCTCGCCTGCATATGCGATGCCTGAACTGATGAGAATGGTTGATATAAATAGACAACCTATTAGAATGGATAGGCTATAATTCCATTTGCGAGTTACATTATTCATGAGAACCGGAAAACCCCCTTTAACAGATATAACGATTTTGTAACAAAAAAGTTGCAACATATCAAAACTCTTTTTTGGAGCTGGACAAGTACGGGAACTGCATGAGAAAATAAAAAACATTCCTTCGAAGTTAGTACCAATCACATTGATCTTAATCTGGGGGAGTTCACGTTGGATAAAATCATCATCATCTCCTTGCTTACTTTACTTATCCATTTATTTGAGACACTGTCCTATGCGGTGCGATACGCAGGCGTGCGTACAGGCAGGCTTGCGGTTGCTCTATCCTTAACCGGTATTATTGTCCTCGTATCTCGTACTTCGAACTTGCTTCAAGGCCCTATGACAGGGAAAATGATTGACTATGCGAAGCAGAATCCGGAATTTGATTTGGAAGGTCAATTTCGAATCGTGATTGGCGCTTCCACTGCAGGAACACTACTCGCGATGCTCTTATTCCCAACTGCTGTTATGATTGCAACGAGAGTCATACGTCATTTAGAAGTCTCAGGCTCTATTCCGAAATTAATTACCTCGGTATCTCTTGATCAGCTCCGACATGTAAAGCATCATCTTCGAACACCGACCTGGAGAATGCTTCGCTCGCTGCGAATTCTGGGTATCCCGAAGCGATTGCTGTTATTGAACTGCCTGGTCACCAGCATTTATACGATAGGTGTTCTTGCTGCACTTTACGCATCAGCGCTCAATCCCGAATATAGTACGGCTGCTTCCCAATCTTCCGGTCTTATTAATGGACTAGCTACGATCATACTCACGATCTTTGTCGATCCGCAAATGGCAATGCTTACCGATCGCGCAATGGGCGATGCAAAAGAACGAAATCGACTAGGAAAAATATTCGCACTCCTGATGTTTTCAAGAGTAATAGGAACAATTGTAGCTCAGCTTCTGTTCTATCCAGCTGCTGCGTGGATCTCCTGGGTTGTACAAATACTTTAACGGTATGTACTTGCGTTCGACATGTGTTTCATTACCCATATTTATGAAAAATGAACCGTTCTTTCTCTAGTAAAGGACAACGGACGATATCCCTGCTCTTCGAAAGAAAGGGCAGGTATTTTTGTTGTTCCTTGCAATTGTTGCTATTCGAAATAGAGTTGAGTTGGAATTGAAAACGCTCTGTTTTTTTGTAGATCTGCGCAGAGAGGTGTTGCAAACAGTCGATTTATAGTAATATGAAAATAGTTTATTTTTCCAATCATCAAATGGAATAGGAGTGCTCAATTTTTTATGGTGGGGAAAGATCGCCCAAGTGTGGTTGTGCTCGGCGGCGGTATCGCTGGCATGAGCGCAGCACATGAATTAATGGAACGTGGATTTCGTGTCTCTGTGTATGAATGGAGAACGATTCCTGGAGGGAAGGCGCGCAGCATGCCGGTGCCTAATACGGGAACGAATGGGCGTCCTGATTTGCCAGGAGAACATGGATTTCGGTTCTTCCCGAAATTTTACAAGCATGTTACCGACACCATGAAACGCATTCCCTATCAGCACCCAAACAGCACGGAACGTTCCACGGTATTTGACAATCTCATTGAAGGAACGAATTTGGGGCTTGCCTTCTTTACTCGTCCAATGCTGCCTTTTCTGACCGAATTCCCGCAGTCTATACGCGGTTGGCGCACACTGCTAAAATCATTATTCGATAACAAGCTAGGCCTAAGCGAGAAGGACGTAGATCGTTATGTCAACTGTCTGTGGCAGGTGCTCACAAGCTGTGATGAACGGCGGCTTCTGGAATATCAGCGCGTAGCATGGTGGGATTTCCTTCAGGCGGAGAAGCAATCTGCAGAATTCAGGAACATCTTCACAGGTCTTACTCGCATATTGGTGGCGGCACGGGCGAAGGAAGCGAATGCCTGTACGGTTGGTACAGTTGCCGCAACAGTAATGCTTGATATGGTGCTGCCAGGAGGGAGCGCTGATCGCTTATTGAATGGGCCGACCAATGATGTATGGATCAACCCGTGGCTCACTTACTTGAGACAAGGGGGAGTCGATTATCATTGTAAGGCGAAGGTGGAGCATATTCATTGCAAGAATGGGCGAATCCAGGGTGTGACTATCAAGGAAGAGGAACGGTCGCATATTGTAACTGCAGATTATTATATAGCAGCACTGCCGGTTGAGGTGATGGCGGAACTCATTACAGAGGATCTTATCGAGGGTGATCCGCTGCTGGGAAGACTGCCTGAGCTTGCAAAAAACGTCGAATGGATGAACGGCGTACAGTTCTATTTAAAAGAGGATGTCCCTATCATTCATGGTCATGTCATTTATATGGATAGTCCATGGGCACTGACTTCTGTTTCGCAAGCTCAATTTTGGCCGCATTTTCCGATGGAAGGCTTCGGCAATGGAGATGTGGCAGGGATTATCTCGATCGATGTGTCGGACTGGAAAACTCCGGGGATTGTATATGGGAAGCCCGCAATGTACTGTACAAGCGAACAAATTAAGATAGAAGTATGGGAGCAATTGAAGCGAAGCTTGAATCAAGGACAAACGGTATTGAGAGATGATATGATTGTGCATTGGTATCTTGATGAAGATATTCAATTCCCGAATCCACATGAAGTGATCAACATGGAGCCGCTTCTCGTTAATCATGTGCATACCTGGAACCTGCGGCCGAATGCATATACCGCAATTCCTAATCTGTTCCTTGCTTCGGACTATGTTCGTACCAATACAGACTTGGCTACGATGGAAGGGGCGAATGAGGCAGCAAGAAGAGCAGTGAACTGCATCATTGAACGTTCTTCGATAGATGCCCCACTTTGCAAAATATGGGATATGTATGATTATCCACTGCTATCGGCATGGCGCTCCAATGACCGCTCCCGATTCCGTAAAGGACTGCCGTGGAACGGAAAAATCATTGGCTAACTAACAAACATCGTGTACAAGGCACAGAATCGTTAGGGAAAGGAATAGTGAGGTGTGATCCATTCCATATTGGCGCATGAATTCAAAGGGTTGCTGTACATTATGAGTGCAAGTCTAATATTCCTAATCATCACCCCAAAGTTCATGTTCGCCCATTACCGTCGCAAATTGCTATTTATCTGTATTTTATTTGTATTAACGTATTTTTATATTGCTTATGAAGATATCGATCCATTGTTGTACGGTATTCATTTAACCCCTGTGTCCCTTGCGCTGGCGGCTCTGTTCGAAGGGCTATTGCCCGGACTATTTACATGGCTGGCATTTAACTTTTGCACATTGCTTTTTTTGCAAATGTACATCATGCCTACATTCGTCGGCTCTACATTGCTGCTCGTAACTGGAATTATTCTGCACTACAAGCAGGTGCTGCAAAGTACATACTTTAAAATTTTCCTGATGTCGCTTCTCCTGCTGACGGTATATTTGGTTGGCTATTTCATATTCTTCGATAATTGGAGTGCTGTTCAGCAGTCAGAACTGGTGATCGCAATTATCGGAACCTATCTGTCATCCATGTATGTAAGCTGTATTTATCATCATGTTAAAAATCAAGAACGAATGCGGGAAGAACTGTTTCGTGCTGAAAAATATCAAGTTATTGGGCAGCTTGCCGCTTCAATTTCACATGAGATTCGCAATCCGCTTACAACTGCGCAAGGCTTTCTGCAGCTTATGAATCGTAAAAATTTGACAGCAGAGCAAATTCAAACGTATCGAAATTATGCAGCTTCCGGCATTGAACAAGCCAATTCAATCATTACTGACTATTTGAATTACGCGAAACCGACAGTGGAAACCGTACGTCCCTTACATGTGCAGGAAGAAATAGATACGGTTGTACCAATGGTATCTCCGCTATGCTTGTTGTCCAAGGTCGAGATGGTCGTCCAGCATCTATCGCAAAAACCGATGTACATTATGGGAGAATCGAAGAAATTTCAGCAGTCGCTGCTCAACATCATGAAAAATGCAGTCGAGTCCATGCCGGATGGAGGAGTGCTGAAGGTTACCACCTGGTCGGATAATGAAGGTGTGCACATTCATATTAAAGACACCGGGGTCGGCATGAGCAACTACCAAATCAAGCGAATCGGGATGCCTTTCTATACGACGAAGGAGAAGGGGACGGGTCTTGGGCTCATGGTCGTTATCAGTTTAGTAAAATCGATGAACGGAACGATATCGTATTATAGCCGACCTAATGAGGGAACTACTTGCGTGCTCCAATATAAGCAAGTGCATTTATAATTCTTTACTTCGATGTGAAGTGCAAGTGCTGTCAAATGGGGAACGAATGTTCTGGATGAATGCGCGAACAAAGGACATTCTTCAAGGAAATAGAATTCGCTAAAGAATGTCCTTTGTATAGGTGAATGTGCTGCGTTTCATTAAGGAATATAGTCGACCGTATCTTCGTCATCCGTGCATACGAGCGGCGATAGCTTAGCCGTCGGTTCATGAAGAATCCACAACTCGTGCAGGGCGCGTGTGCAGCCAACATACAGCAGCTTCGCATCAAGCAAGCTGCTCGGGTAGCGCTGCTCATCGACGTCAATGACCAGAACAGCATCGAATTCCAAGCCTTTGGACAAGTAAACGGGAAGAACGGATATTCCACCCTCATACTGCTGCTCATTTCCATCAATCAGGTGGATTCGCTGCTTCAGATCTCCTTCGGCTTCAGCTTGTAGCACGACGTGCAGCTCCCTTGCTTCTTCTGCTGTTCGGGTTAATAACGCAATCGTATTATGCCCGCTGTTCTGGAAGTCTGCGATCATTTGCTTCAACTGCTTTGCTCTTTCGTCGGCCTTACTGCTGACGATACGCACCTTCTGCCCGCTGCGGAATACAGGAACGGCCAGCATATCTGTTCCGACACCGCGTTCTAGGATGACATTCGCGAACCGAATGATTTCCATCGTCGAGCGGTAACTGCGTGTTAAAGCGAAGTAATCTGTGGCTTCCGCTTCGAACAGCTCCCTCATCTCTGACCAATCATGTATCCCGGCATAGGCGTGAATCCCCTGTGAGAGGTCGCCTAGTATAGTGAAAGAGTGGTTCTTGGCGAAGCGATCCAGTACCGCAATCTGTAACGGTGAGAAGTCTTGAGCCTCGTCGATGACGATATGGTCGTACCGGTATTCCGATGGAATTCCATGCAGAAGGATATGCAGATAAAGCAGCGCTGCCAGATCTTCATGACGTACAGTATTTTTCTTTAGATATGCGAACGTCTCTTTACGTACAGGTTCTGGAATAACGAAGCTGTTAGAAGCAGTCTCACTGTCCTTAGCTTTTGGGTCGAATAGGGAACGATACATGAGCCACGTATCCAAAGCAGGCCATTTTTTCATGTAGGCCTTGAGACGCTGCGTAGACAGCTTCTTCTTATCCTTCAGTATCGTCTTGGAATGTTCTCGCTTTAGCTCCATCTGAATCCAGCGCTGAATGCGCGCCATTACTCGTTCTTTGCGCTTCGCCGGTTCATAGGAGCGATATTCTTCATGGAACCAGCTGTATATGGTTGCATATGGAAGGACATTTCCGTCCCAAGGTGAAAAGTCGATGGTAGGAACCGCATGCTGTTCGGACTCCTTCATCAGTTGCTCAATATGAGTGAGGAAGGCAAGAGAGCCTTTGAATCGGCCAGACACTTGGTCACTTAATACAGGACGTGAATCCAAGGAGCCGTACCATGTTTCAACCTGTTCCATTGGTGATGCGAGCGTAACCGATAACTGCATATCCATCACGGCCAAGGCCCAGTCAGGGAACGTCTGCTGCTGGATGTTGCCGACACCCAGTTCAGGCAGGACATCGGATATATAGTTCAGGAACATGCGGTTCGGCGCAAAAATCATCATCTTCTCAGCACGAATCTGCTCCTGATATTGATAAAGCAAATAAGCAAGGCGGTGCAGGGCTACGGTCGTCTTACCACTACCAGCGACCCCTTGTATGAACAATGCAGTATTCTTGGGAGCGCGAATGATTCGATCCTGCTCCGCTTGAATCGTAGATACGATATCGCGCAGTCGATTGTCCTTGTTCTCTCCTAATCGGTAGACGAGAAATTCGTCTGTGACATGACTGTCGCCTTCAGAACGATTATAGGTGTCTACGACTCTTTGCAATTGTTGGCTGCGTACTGCCAGGTTGCGCTTGAGATGTACGATGCCCTCGATAGGGCCGTCTAATGAATCATAAGATACCGGAGCGGTTCCGCCGGAGAAGGAATAGAATAAGCTCGCTATTGGTGCTCTCCAGTCAATCACGAGCGGGTACGCTTCATTCTCGACTTCTGCACTGCGATGAACTCCACGTTTGCCGATATACAGCTTAAGCGCTTCGTTCTTGCCATTTTCTTCGAAATCGATTCTACCGAAATAAGGCTCTTTGCGAGCTTGAGCCAAGCGTTCTTCCTGCTGTTTGCGATTGTCCTCTAATACTTGCAGTGTGAAGTCGTGCCCTGTATAAGGGACTACATGATGAACCTTTTCGTATTGTTGCTCGATGATGTCGAGCGTGTCTTTCAGACGGTGTTGCTCTTCTTGAAAGGCACTTTGAAACGTGTCGCTCACCTTCAGTTACCTCCTAAGAAAGGATTGTATGCTCTTTTCCACTTCCTTGATCGAAACCTCAAAATATGGAAAGAGAAGAACTAATATATCATAACGAGGCTAAAAAGGCAATGAAATTTTGGTTCCCTAGAGAAGGCTCTAGAATTCGGCAAGAGCCGCGGGGCGGCTATATTCGTCAAAATGTACGCTATCAAGCCATATATAATGATGATAGGAAAAGTAAGTATTAACCTCGATATTCATACCATAATGATGTAATGCGTCGTATTGAAAAGTGGACAAGAGAATTTCGACACCTAGATTTTGATTTCCATGTTACAAGTGAGAGTAATCCTAAAAGAGGAGGTGTGTCATTCAAATGAAACATTCCAAACGATTTCTTCTCTTATGTACAGTATTTGTTATGATGTCAGTTATGCTAAGCGGATGCGTGCCTGGAGACGGCTCGTACTCAGAGCAGTCACCTGCAGGCTTCTTCTGGGGAATATGGCATGGATGGATCGCACCGATCTCGCTTATTATTGGATTGTTCAAAGACGGAATTCGTGTTTACGAAATGAATAATACAGGCTGGTGGTATGATTTCGGATTTTACATAGCAATTGTAGGCGGCTTTGGGGGCTTTGCATTTGGACGAAGAAAAGGGGATCATCATTAAGTAGACTGTAAGCTAGTTGTCGATATAAAAGGATTCTTTGCATACTGTCATGCGAGGATCCTTTTTTATTTGACTAGGAGATGTGATTTATTAAAATGGTCTACATGACAAAAATGAAAGGAAATTGTAAGGCATAACAATGGTTACATTTCATCGTAACAGGTAAAGTATGTTGTACAGAAAAGGTTTACGAAGGAGTGTAATTCGAATCGATGTTGGAAGTCAGAAATGTATCCAAAATATATGAAGGAAAAGTGTCCTACAAGGCGCTTTCAAATTTGAATTTATCGATAGGAAATGGCGAATTCGTCGGCATCATGGGGCCTTCTGGGAGCGGGAAGACCACATTCCTGAATGTCGTGTCCACGATTGACAAGCCATCGTCGGGAGAAGTGTTGATTGGCGGCAGTAATGCGCATGCTCTTAATAAGCGCAAGCTTGCCTTGTTCCGCCGTCGGGAACTCGGATTCGTATTTCAGGATTTCAACCTGCTGCAAACATTAACGGTAAAGGAAAATATCGTGTTCCCCCTTACGCTGGAGAATGTGAGCATTAAGGAGCAAGAGCAGCGTGTTAAGGGTATCGCAGATAAGCTAGGTATTGGTCATATTTTGGACAAGCGCACCTACGAAATATCTGGCGGTCAGTGTCAGCGCACTGCGATCGCAAGAGCGATTATTCATCAACCTAAGCTGCTGCTTGCGGACGAGCCGACTGGTAATTTGGATTCCAAATCAGCCAAGGACGTGCTTGAAATGATGGAGAAAATCAACAAGGAAGATGGCACCACAATGATGATGGTAACCCATGATGCGTTTGCAGCGAGCTATTGCGACCGTGTCATTTTCATCAAGGATGGTACGCTGTACCAAGAGCTGCACAAACACGATCAACGACAAGTATTCTTCCAAGAGATTATGAATGTATTGTCGGCATTGGGGGGAGCGGAAGATGAACTTTCGTCAGTTCGCGTTTAAGAACGTTTTTCGGAACAAACGGCTGTATGCCGGTTATTTCATAAGCTGTGCGTTCTCCGTCATGATTTTCTTCGTCTATTCGATGCTGGCTTTTCACCCGGAATTGAATATGGCTGGCAGCGGCAAGTATGGCAGGGGCGCGCAAGCAGGGATGGAAGTCGCGCAGTATATCATTTATGTATTTTCCTTCTTCTTTATCCTGTATTCAATGAGCGTCTTCCTGAAGACTCGAAAGAAAGAGTTCGGTGTCTGCATCATGCAGGGGATGTCTGATATGCAGTTGAAGCGCCTCGTATTTGTAGAAAATATCATTATTGGATTTGCTTCAACCGTTGCAGGTATATTGACTGGACTAGTCATGTCTAAGGGAATGCTCATGCTGGGTTCATTGCTGTTGTATTTGGATGATCCATTGTCATTCTATTTCCCAACGACGGCGTTGTGGTTCACGTTCGCAGCTTTCATGGCATTGTTTATTGCGATTTCATTATTTACGGCTACCATATTGCGTACAAGTTCCTTGATTGACCTGCTGAAAGCTTCGACGAAGCCGAAGCCAGAGCCTAAGGCTAATGCGGGGCTCGCGATATTTGCAGCACTATGCATCTTGGGCGGCTATGGAACTGCGTTCGTAGTCCGTGGGGAACAGGTCTTATTCGCCATGCTGCCTGTCGTCGTTCTAGTCTCAGTAGGCACTTATTTCTTATTCACGCAGCTAAGCGTATTCATCATTCATAGGCTGAAAAAGAAGCAGAAGCTGTACCGCAGAAACACAAATATGCTGACATTGTCGGACTTGGCCTATCGGATGAAGGACAATGCACGGATGTTCTTCCTCGTCGCGATTATTTCCACGGTAGCTTTTACAGCTATTGGTACACTCGTTGGCTTCAAGGCAATGCTGACAAATAGTGTGGCAGACCTGATGCCGCCTATGTCGTATGAATCGAATACAATGAGCAATAATCAAGAGCAGAAACATGTAGCTATGATTGAATCAGCACTCAAGAAAGAAAACATCAAGTATGATGCCTACATCATTCATAGTAAAACAGCAGAATTCAAAGACGGATCAATTATAAAGGTGATTGGTGCAACGGAATACAATTCATTCGCTAAAGAGCGCATTCAGCTCGGTCAGGGTGAAGGATTCATGCTGGCAACGATAAGCAATGATTTTGGCAATATGAGTTCCACTTCAAATTGGTCGAAGGGGCAGTCCTTGACAGTGAAGCAGACAGGTAAGTTGAAGCTTGTTGACTCACTTGAGATGACCGACGAGGTGAGACAATATGTGTCGGGCGGAGAAGTGCTGGTACTGTCAGATGAGGACTTTAAGGCAATCCCGCTTGCGAAGTTCGACGAAACACATTATATCTTTAACATGGAAAACTGGCAGGCGACAAAGGCATTGTCAGCAGACCTGGAAAAGCAGTTCCAAACTGAAAAGCAGCAAGATTTCCGCTTCCAATCCAGAGCGACATCGATGTCAGAACTCAATCAAGGGATGGGACAAATATTGCTGACTGGCTTATTTGTCGGAGTCGTGTTCTTCGTATCAGCAGGCAGCTTCCTGTACTTCCGCCTATTCTCGGATTTGGATAACGATCTTATCCAGTACCGGGCAATTTCGAAGCTGGGATTGACTGAAGGGGAACTATCCAAGGTTGTTACGACACAAATCGGACTTCTGTTCTTTGTTCCGATCATTGTAGCTATCGTCCATGGAGCAGTTGCACTGAATACGTTGCAGAACTTGTTCCCGAACGTATCGATTTTGAAAGAAATCATACTCGTATTAGGTACGTTCTTTATCATTCAGGTCGTGTACTTCTTATTCATCCGAGCAAACTATGTAAGAAAGCTGAAAAAAGTATTGTAATGACGAAGGAATATCGCAGTAAATCGTTATTGGGGGCAGGCCGTATTATGGCTTGCTCTCTTTTTTTGATTCAATAGCACAGCAGCTCTGGTGAACATGACAAAAATGAAAGGAAAATGTAAGCAACAACAATGGTTGCATTTACTAATTCGCAGTACAGTAAAGATATCGAAATGACAAGGAGCGTGTGAGACTGTGTTAGAGGTTAAAAATGTTTCTAAAGTATATGAAGGTAAAGTTTCCTATAAAGCCTTATCTAATTTGAACCTGACCATTCGAGAAGGCGAATTTGTTGGCATCATGGGGCCGTCAGGGAGCGGGAAAACGACATTTTTGAACGTAGTATCGACAATCGACAAGCCCACATCTGGAGAAGTATTGATCGGTGGGAGTAATGCTCACGCCTTAAATAAGCGCAAGCTGGCATTGTTCCGCCGCCGTCAGCTCGGATTCGTGTTTCAGGATTTCAACCTATTGCAAACTTTGACGGTGAAGGAAAATATCGTGTTCCCGTTAACATTGGAAAATGTGAGCATTAAGGAGCAGGAGCAGCGTGTGCAAGCGATAGCGGAGAAGCTGGGCATCAAGCAAATTTTGGACAAGCGCACGTACGAAATCTCTGGGGGACAATGCCAGCGGACGGCAATCGCTCGTGCGATGATCCATCATCCGCAGTTGCTGCTTGCGGATGAACCGACAGGGAATTTGGATTCGAAGTCAGCTAAGGACGTTCTCGAAATGATGGAGAAGATCAATAAAGAGGACGGCACGACGATGATGATGGTTACACATGATACATTCGCTGCCAGCTACTGTGATCGCGTGATCTTTATCAAGGACGGCTCGCTGTACCAGGAGCTGCACAAGCATGATCAACGACAAGTGTTCTTCCAGGAAATTATGAATGTGTTGTCGGCAATAGGAGGCGCGGAAGATGAACTTTCGTCAGTTCGCGTTTAAAAACGTTATTCGCAACGCGCGGCTGTATGCCGGTTATTTTATAAGCAGTGCTTTCTCTGTTATGATCTTTTTCGTGTATTCAATGCTGGCTTTCCATCCAGAATTGAATTTGGCAGAGAGTGGGGGATTCGGAAAAGGCGCACAAACAGGGATGCAGGTTGCCCAGTATATTATTTACGTCTTTACGTTTTTCTTCATCCTCTATTCGATGAGCGTCTTCTTGAAGACACGGAAGAAAGAATTCGGTGTATGCATCATGCAGGGAATGTCCAATATGCAGTTGAAGCGTCTCGTATTTCTAGAAAATACGATCATTGGATTTGCCTCGACTGTAACCGGTATAGCAGCAGGATTGATTATGTCCAAAGGGATGCTTATGCTCGGTTCGTCCATGTTGTATTTGGAGCATTCGTTATCGTTTTACTTGCCAACAAAGGCGATTTGGTTTACATTTGTGGCTTTTATACTGTTGTTCCTTGCAATCTCATTCTTTACGGCGACAATCTTGCGAACAAGCTCACTTATTGACCTATTGAAAGCCTCGACGAAGCCAAAACCCGAGCCGAAGGCGTCGGTATGGCTGGCTATTTTGGCTGCCATGCTGCTGCTGATCGGTTATGCGATAGCTTTTGTCGTACGCGGCGCCCTTGTTATGCTGGCCTTGCTGCCAGTTGTCATTCTCGTATCGATTGGCACCTACTTCTTGTTCACACAGCTCAGTGTATACATCATTCACAAGCTGAAGAAGAACAAGAAGCTGTATCGCCGCGGTACAAATATGCTGACACTGTCCGATCTGGCCTACCGGATGAAGGACAATGCGCGAATGTTCTTCTTGGTCGCGATTATTTCAACAGTAGCGTTTACAGCGATCGGCACGCTTGTCGGGTTCAAGGCGATGTTGACGGAAAGTGTAGCCGGCTCTATGCCGCCATTATCCTATGAATCGACAACTGGCGATAAGCAGGAGCAGAAACATATTGCCTACATTGAAGCAGGGCTGAAGAAGGAAAATATTAGTTACGACTCTTTTGTCATTCATAATAAGGATGCGAAGCTGAAGGATAGATACTCTTTTAATGCGATACCAGTATCTGATTATAATCGAATCTCGGAGGATAAGATTGCTGTAGATGCAGGAAGCGCGATATTGCTGCAATTCAAGATGGATGACTTCGGGTATAACCGAGGAAAGACGGACTGGTCGAAGGGGCAGACCTTGACCCTGAGCAATGGTAGCAAGCTTCAATTGGCAGATGTGCCTCAGATGAGCAGGGATGTTCGCCAATACATGACTGCACATCATGTGCTTGTGATATCGGATGAAGATTTCAAGGTGCTGCCTGCTTCTAAGACAGATATGACAAACCATATTTACATTATGGATAATTGGCAAAGTACGAAGAAACTGTCCGAGCAATTGGAAAAGCAATTGAATGCGGATCAGGCTGGTGCCAACTACCGATTCAGTTCGAGAGCACTTGCGATGACGGAAATGAATCAGGGCATGGGACAGATTTTGCTGACAGGCTTGTTCGTTGGCATCGTATTTTTCGTGGCGGCAGGCAGCTTCCTGTACTTTCGCTTGTTCTCGGATTTGGATCACGACATTATTCAGTATCGTGCCATTTCGAAGCTCGGCTTGACAGAAGGGGAATTGTCAAAAATTGTATCCACTCAAATTGGCCTGTTGTTCTTTGTTCCGATCATCGTAGCTGTCCTTCATGGAGCTGTGGCATTGAACACGCTGCAAAATTTGTTCCCGCAAATCTCTATTTTGAAGGAAATCGTACTTGTGCTCGGTACATTCTTCGTTATACAGGTACTCTATTTCTTGTTCATCCGAGCAAACTATGTGAAAAAACTAAAGAAGGTGTTGTAGGACGGGTTCAGTCATACGCATCGATAGTAAGGAGCAGACCGTTGATCGGTCTGCTCTTTGTTATGGGCTTTAGCCCGTTGAGTGCGTGAACCGCACGAAACAAAAAACCACCCGCTATGCGGGTGGAGGGATCGAGGGTTTGACCAACAAGACCATCCCGATAAAATTGAGATGTTCAGGCTCAATGAAAGGAACGGTCTTAGATGGCAAACAAGAACTATAGTCTAGCTCACACGAAGTGGATGTGCAAATACCACATTGTGTTCACCCCG